>NZ_CP042326.1:1996175-2661567 GCF_007904085.1 Euhalothece natronophila Z-M001 | reverse complement strand
GGATCGGATGAGACTAAGTGGTAATCAAGGGGAAATTAATTTAGACACCGAAATTGCAGAATTTGAAGGGAATGTCCGTGGCGTTAGCGAAGCCAATCAAGCGAAACTCTCTGCTAATCGGTTAACTTGGAATCTTCCTACCCAAGAAATGGAAGCGCAAGGAAATGTGGTTTATGAACAAAATGATCCTCCTATTACTAGCCGTGGTGAACAAGCCAGTGGCAATTTAAGCAAGGAAAATATGTCAGTGCGAGGAAGACAAGGGGAACAAGTAAGAACAGACTTTGTTCCATAGCTACCCCTTTGACACTCCGCCCTCCTAGAAGGAGGGGGATTCTTGGTTCTAACTTATAAACCTAGTTCATAAGACGACCGCCCTTGCTTTGACAAACAGTTTTCACCATCAGCCAAAGTAGAGGGGCAATCTCCCCAAGCGTTTATAGAGTCTAGCTCTAAACTTCCCGTATGCCCTACGGTAGCTAATCCTTTTCTTAGGATATTGATGGCAGCATTTTGATCTCGACACAATACCACACCACATTGACAACGATGAGTCCGTTCTGACAAAGACTTTTTGACAATTTGTCCACAGTTAGAACATTTTTGTGAAGTATAGTGTGGGGGTACTGCTATTGTTACCTTTCCGTATTTGTTACCAAAATACTCTAACCAACGACGGAAAGAAGACCAAGCTGCATCATTAATACTCTTAGCAAGTTTCCCGTTTCGCACAAGACCACTCACATTCAAGTCTTCATAGGCGACCAAATCGCTAGATTGGATAACACGGAGTGCTGTCTCTTTACAGAACTCTTTTCGCTGCCTACTTACTCTTAAATGTTTTCGTGCGTACCGATTCCTTGCCTTAAGGTAGTTATTAGATTGCTGTTGACCTTTACGAAATTTCTTGGATTTACGACGGTTGAGACGGTTTAGTTGTTTTTCCGACTTACGATAGTATTGTGGAATCTCAACTTGATTGCCATCCGAATTAACATAAAAGTATTTCAAACCAACATCTAGCCCAATGTTGTGTTTGGTTGGCGGTAATTCAGTTAATACCAAATTCGATAAGTCTTCTTTGACAACAAACTGAACGTAATAACCATCTGCACGGCGGACTAGATGAACTCGTTTGATTTGTTCTAGATCAATACGATGTAAATCCCAACCACCCTTCATCTTCAGAGAACCAATCCCTTTTTTGTCTGTAAACTTAATTCGCTTGCGGTTTTTAGATATTTTCCAACCACTGGTTTTATAAGTTAATGAACGGAGATTCTTTTTGAACTTAGGATAACCCTTTTTCCCAGACTTACCTTTTTGACAGTTGTCGTAAAAACGAACAATGGATGTCCAAGCTCTTTCTACTGCTGTCTGACAAGCATGGGAATTAAGTTCTTTAACAAACTTATGTTCTGAACGAAGATGAGTATTAAATCTATAAAGGTCTTTTTGTCCAACGCCATAATGATCCATCCAATAGCGAAGACATTTATTTCGCACGAACTGAGAAGTACGAATAGCCTCGTCTATAGCATGATATTGAGTTTTATTACCTTTTAATTTGAACTCTAGGACAAACATTTTTGACGTTGAATTGTCGGGTAGGTCAGGGAGATTGCTCTCCCCCTCCCCCCTCAGAACCGTACGTGCGACTTTCACCGCATACGGCTCAAGCAAACACAGACCATATTAGGCTGTCTTCGTACTTGCCGAGGTTAGACCTCTCACGCTTACGTTTACCGTAAGGTATTTAACTTTTAACGCGACATTGAAGGCTTTCCGATTAACCGTTCAAGTTACTGGTTCACCCGTGCTTAAGTTAGCTCCTCTTTCGAGTGGGGCAAATTTTGAACCCCTATCCGCCAAGTTATACCCCGAAGGGCTTTCCTTTTGCTTTCACAGGTCTTGCTAGTTACTCCCTTGGGTTCATCGGTTAATTCCGATAAGGGCGCGACAACATTCTGTCAACTATCCCCTTTGAAAGGGTATCCAAGGGAAACCGCTCGAATCAGCAGACGGCATTCGCTTTTTAAGCTGTCCTATACTCACTGGGGATATGTATCTTCCTTGCGGTTGACCTACTGGGAAGTACCCAGACCCCATTTTCGGTCAATGCTTAAAAGTTCTAGCGAGAAAGATTCATTAACTCTTTTGGAGACGCAAGGAGATCAATCGCCACAAAGAAGATTTTATTTTGAGGACTGAGTAAGAATCGCCAAGCAATATTCATGCCTACATTTGCCCCAAACCAAGGTGTTTGCACTTTTCCTGTTACCTTAACTTGAGTGTAACCTTCATCGGCAGGTTCTGATACCCCTTGTTCTGGTAATAATTTCAGATTTTGGCATTCTTCTCGGAAGAAACGGTAAATGTTATTTTTACCAATAATGGGTCGTCGGAACGGTGGTTGTAATGCTCCCTCTTCTTCAAAAAGTTCGATGAGGGCATCAAAGTCATTGGCATTCAGGTAATTCATATAATTGAGAATCGTGGCATTTGTAACCCCATTAATGCTGACTTCTGTCCGTTCTGACATTTCTTTTGGTGGTTCTACGGGTTCAGTGACACGGGTATAATTGCCTAGTTTACTGGCATCTACCCCCATATCAAGCACAGCATTCCGCAAAACAGTAATTTGCTGTCCACTTTCTAAGTTACGAATATCTTGTAAAACAGAAGAAGCATTAGCTGACATTTTATAGTCTTTGGGAATCGGTGCTACAATTCCTTGTTCCATCCATTCCCCTAGCTGATACCAGAAGCCTAACTTAACATTAGGACTCCAAGTGCCATAAGCACGACTAATTTCTGTATCAGCACGGTTAACTAAGTCGCACATGGCTTGGGTTTGTTCCAAGAAACTCATCTTCTTAATTTGGTCAAGAGTTCTTTCGGCGAACATCATGTTTGCCGCCCCAGGAGCTGCAATAGTAATCGTTTTACCCATCTCCTTGTAAGCAAACCAAATCAGGGCTAGTTGATCTTCGGCATTGAGTTGATTAAAACGCGCGATCGTTGCGGGAACTGCATCAGCAGTGCGAGTTTCTGGGAAAATGCCACGAGCAGACTCGATACTAAAAGGCATGGGATTGCTCCTTATGGAAGTTGAACTACCTTAGGCATAACATGGATAGAATATTTTGGTAATTAAAAATTGTAATCATAATCATTAATTAAAGAAACTTGATAAAAATTTAGAAACCGAAGCGCAAGAGTAAGGTGCTACTGAGAAGCCAAGGGGGACAGGTAAGAACAGACTTTGTTCCCTAACTACTTAGATGAAGAATAAGAGGCTACAGTTTTGACATAAAGGACATACATTAGGGCTAATATTTGCAAAGGGATAATCATCAGATACCCCCTAACTACCATCGGGAAATTTAGTTGAGAGAATGTGGTAAAGTAAGTTGCGCCACCTAACGCACATAAAACCATTAAAAAAGTTTTTTGTTGCTTCCTAGATACAGTTTTTCCTAGGATATTTAAGTCTTTCATCCCTTACTACAACCATCCTTTTTTGTTATCAATGTAGGTTTCCTGAAATTCTTGATCGCTTTTAATTAAATACATAATTCCTTCCACTAAACCAATTACTCCCATGACAATTCCACCAAAACCACAAGTAACCAGAGTAACTACTAACATAATAATTCCCTCTGTATTGTAGCCCAGTAAAAATTTATGAACCCCTAATGAACCTAATAAAATTCCTAAAATCCCCGCTGCAATTTTTTTACTGCTGATATCACTTGAGTTGGTCATTATTACTCCTTCCTATTAAGATATACTAAACAACGATGTTACAAGATTAGTAAATTATTATAAATCCTCACTAAAAATTTTTCAAGACTTATTTGTGATCGCGACATAAAACTTTAATGCAAGCAAGAGATAAGTATTCTGTTACCTTTAAAACCATGCTTTGCGATTATCAATATAAATTTGCTTAAACTCTTCGTCAGTTTTCGTCAAGTAAATAATGCCTTCCACTAAACCAATAATTTCAAAGACAATAAACCCAATACCACAAGTTAAAAAACTGATCACTAGTGTAATAATTCCTTCTGTATTATAGCCAAGAATAAACTTATGGATCCCTAAGCCCCCAAGTACAATTCCTAAGACTCCAGCAGCGACTTTTTTGCTACTAGCATCACTAGAATTAGTCATAGTTTCAACCTCTTTTCATTTTTTACCAATAACCAAGCATTCAAAATATTTGCCCTAGGGGCGATTGGGAAAAGCTAATAGCTAATTCTCCAGACTGCCATAAGCTATATAAGCGAACAGAATGATATGCTAAAACAGCGCCAATGAAAGTAAATTGAAAGCGACGCTTGGATAATAACTTAGTATAAAATGTTGTTACACGACGGCGCAAGAGTAATTCTAAAATCAGATGAAGGCAAACGAGAATTAATGCTAAAAATAAAATTAAACCAAATAAATGGTAATCAAGAGCTTGTTGAATATTATTATGAGCAACTGATATAAAAGAGCGTGTTAACCCACAACTTGGACAGGGAATTCCTGTGGTGGCAAGAAACAGACATTTGAAGGGAGAACTGGCTTCAGTGTAACCAAAAAAATAAGACCCAATCAAAGGAGATGTGCAGATACTAAGGCTAAAGCAACGTGTATAGAGTCCTGTTTTATTTAAGGGAGAATTTATTTTTAGCATAACTTCAACAATAGTAGTAGTTCTCTAAGTGACCATGAGTTCTCATTGCTCGCTAGTTAGGGTAAAGAACAGAATTTTCGTTCTCGTTCCACTTCAGGAAATTGCCAAGAATAAGCAAAATGACTAATTCCTGTTACTTGTGGGACTTGGCGACGAATTGCCTCCATTTGGGCTTCTAAGGGCGGACGATCGCGCCTTGAAGTTCCCCAATCTCCAGCTAAAGCAGGGATCAGTTCCATATTATTCGGCAGAGAATTGCGAGTCCGTTTCACTAAATCGACAATACAATTAGTTTGATTACAGGTGGCATAAGCCATAGGATGCCATTGTGTGACATCTCTAAATTGAGTCCAAGGTTGTAAGCGAGAATCAAATCCTTGTTGCCCCACTACTTGATTGGCATCGGCAAAAAATACAGCCCCTGTAGGAATCCCTTCTGCTTCTACCTGATCAACTGCATCAGAGACAAACTCTAATACTCCTTGGGCGGCATGAGCCACACTGAGATACCATAACTGTTGTTGCCATAAATTTCGACGAGCATCAACACTCATATTTTTTTCGGCTTCTTCATCAACATTACGTCCTTGCCAAAGAGGGAAGTCATCACCCATGTCATCTACCCTCTCCACATCATTACGGCTAATATAACCATTGCCGAGATAACGTTGAATGAGAAAGCGTCCTTGTTCGTTAGAGGCTCGATCTAACAAAGTATTGAAAGAGGCATCGCTGTAAATCCAGAGATTTTTAACCCCACTTACTACTGATCGCGCTCCTGTGCTACGGGGATAACGAATATAGTCAAATAATACCCCATCTGGTTGCCGTTTTAAGACCTCGGAAAGCATTTGGGAATATTGTTGCTTTGCTTGCCGATTATAAGGATCAATGAAGGCTTGCGAGGTTTCTCCACTTTCAGAGAGACTATTTTCACCAAAGCCATTTTCCACTAATACAGAAGAGTTACTGTTCCTTTGACCATAAGAATAGCCAAAGTTCATGCCAAATAGCCAAGCATATACTTTTAAGTTACGTTCATGTCCCTTTTCAATTACTTCTGCTAGTAAATCAGTCTCTTCTACCGAGGGCGATCTCAAAACTGAACGCCAAACCGTATTATTTTCACTTTGAGGGAGTAAAACTTGACTGTTATAAAACGTTTCCACATAAACTTGGTTATACCCTGAATCAACAATCTGATCTAACACCTGTTCTAAGCGACCAGACTTAGTATCACAAGGGTAAAGTCTCAGCCAAAGTGTTTGCTTTTGGGGCCAAGTTTCTTCTCGACAGCGAGTTAATTCTTCCGCGTGTTTTTGGACAATTTCTTGATACTCTTCTAGGGCTTGATTATCGCCATTAAAAGCCTTTTCTCTAAGTTCCTCTTTTTGCGCGATCGCGCTTTCTTCAAACCGACAGTAATTATTTCTTTGCGCTGCACTCGCAGGAGAAAAATAGGCATTACTACCAACAATTAATCCTGTTGTTAAAACAGCAATAATAGTTAATTTTAGAAAACCAGACAGGGAAGTTAAGAAAGCAAAACCTTTGAACACTTTAATCTTCATATCAATTCAAAAATATAGAACTTAAACAAATGTATTTTTCCTTAACTGCCCTGCCAGATATTGTAGCCAATTTTTTAAGGCAACCACTTAAACATCTTCTCGTCGTAAAGCCCGTTCCACTTGCTCAAACTCTTGTGAAACTCGTTCTTTAACTTTTTCAGGAATGGGACGAGTGGCATAAGCAGATGTATAGTAATTAGCTAGGGCATTTAACACTGTTTGCATTGTGGTAAAAGAACGCGAACCAGCAACGCTTTCATCCCGACGATATCGAGCAGCATAGTCATTAATTTGCTTACGCGCTTGTTTACGAATTTCCTCTCTATCAGGAGCATCTACCGGGGTATTGAGCGTAGTCCGTAAGGTTTCTATTACCGTTAAGGTATCTTGACGATAATTGCCAGTTAAACCTGTATCGGCACCACTACATCCTGCTATCCCAACCACACTAATTACTGCCACTAATGTTAACGTCAGTAAGCGCTTAAGCATTGATTTTATAACCATAGTTCTTTCTCAAATTTATTTTCTGTAGCAAGATTCTACCATTTTTTCTTCATTGATCTATTGCTTCTCCTTACTAATGCTCGCTTTCCCCAGAAACTTAATTCCCTCTGAATTGGTCTCAAAACGATAGGGGAGTATCGCCACTCCTTCGGCTTTAGCTTGATCAAATAACTGGGCGTATTGAGGATCAGCACTTTCTCCTGGGGCAAAACTCATACAATCGCTACGATTAATAAAATAAAGCATCATGGGTTGAGCGACGGGTAAGAGACTAATTAGTTCCCGTAGATGTTTTTGTCCTCGGGTTGTTACGGTATCTGGAAATAAAGCGGTTGTTCCTTGCGCCCAAGTGACATTTTTTACTTCTAAGTAAATCGGTTTTTCTTCTACACCTGTTAATAAAAAATCAATGCGACTTTTATTATCACTTCCATAACGAACTTCTGGACGAACAGTCTCATAACAATGAGCTAAATCAGGCAACAGATGATTTTCTAAAGCCCACTTAATCACCCGATTGGGCAAATTAGTATTAATTCCCACCCAAGTAGGAATGGTATCATTTACCTCAATTGCTTCCCAAGTATAAGGATGTTTTCGCTTTTTATTCTCACTATAAGAAACTAGCACAGGACTACCCGGCGTACAGACTCCTGTCATTGGGCCGGTATTGGGACAATGGGCTGTAATCACTTCTCCTGAAGCCAATTTAATGTCAGCTAAAAACCGTTTGTAGCGTTTAATTAATGTTCCTTGAATTCGTGAAGGATAGGGATAAACTAGGGGTGAACTCATTTAATAAAGGTGGTTCTAGGGAACTATGATATTTTAATAGTAAAGTGTTTTGTCCTTTGTCAACCAATGACCAATTACTACTGCTTTTTCATCATTTGGTAGAAACTGTATTAATAAGAAGAAGAAATCAGATGATGTTTTAGGGCAAAACTCACTAACTCAGCACGGTTATTGGTATCAGTTTTGCGTAAGAGACTACTCACATATTTTTCCACAGTACGAGAACTAAGATAAAGTTTCTCTCCCATTTCTGTATTAGACAGTCCTTGGGTAAGCAATTCTAATACTTCCTTTTCTCGTTGCGTAAAGTGGTAATCTTCCTCTTGTTCTGAAGGCATAGAAGCCGTTGTGGTCTGATCTTGCTGTTCGGATTGGACTAGCTGCGATCGCGCTAATAAATTATGAATCACTGCCCCTAACTCTTCCATTTCAAAAGGCTTTGGTAAATAAACATCGCAGCCAGCTTGATAGCCTTGAATCCGATCAGCCGTGCTTCCCCGTTGGGTTAAAAAGATGACTGGAATTAAGTGAAACTCAGGACGTTCTCTCACCTCCTGAATTAACTCATAGCCATCTTTACGAGGCATCTTAATATCAGCAACAATTAAGTGAGGATGATATGCTTTTAATTTCTCTAGCGCTTCTTCCCCATTTTTGGCTGTAACTACATGATACCCCGAAAGCTGTAAATAGTCTCGTACAGCCATTTGAATCCCAGGATCATCTTCCGCTAATAAAATTAGTAGGGGCATAAATGTTTTTGAATAGCACTTAAAATTTTTGATATTGCCTCTATCTTAATACCGTTTGATTAGTCATTAGTCATTAGTCTTGGTTTACAAACAATGAAGGACAGAGGACAAGGGACAAACAAGCAACGTTCGGATATCCCTACTTAGTCAAGACTTAGCACTCAGGAAAAGAGAGTGCTAAATTGTCTATTGATGGACGACGACAATTAAGAATTACCACAATGCCTAAAATTGTATCTTTTAACGAAAAAGCAAGACGTTCTCTAGAAAAGGGCGTTGATGCTGTCGCTGATGCGATTCGGATTACCCTTGGTCCAAAAGGACGCAATGTTTTATTAGAAAAGCAATATGGCGCACCCCAAATTGTTAATGATGGGGTAACTGCTGTTAAAGAAATTGAACTAGAAGATCCCTTAGAAAATACAGGCGCACGCCTCATTCAAGAAGTTGCCTCTAAAACCAACGATATTGCAGGGGATGGCACAACCACTGCCACAGTTCTTGCCCAAGCCATGATTCGGGAAGGACTGAAAAATGTAGCAGCTGGTTCCAACCCTGTAGCCGTGCGTCGTGGTATCGAAAAAACTGTTAACTATTTAGTAGAAGAAATTGCCAATGTTGCTAAACCCGTAGAAGGAGACGCGATCGCGCAAGTAGCAACGGTTTCGGCAGGTAACGATGAAGAAGTCGGTAAAATGATTGCCGAAGCCATGGAAAAAGTGACCAAAGACGGGGTAATCACCGTTGAAGAATCCACCTCCCTCGCCACAGAAGTGGATATTGTCGAAGGGATGGAAATTGATCGCGGCTATCTTTCTCCCTACTTTATCACCGACCAAGAACGGCAAATGGTCGAGTTTGAAAATCCCCGAATTCTCATCACCGATAAGAAAATTAGTTCCATCCAAGAATTAGTCCCCATCTTGGAACAAGTTTCTAAAGAAGGACAGCCCTTTTTAATTATTGCCGAAGATATTGAAGGGGAAGCCCTTGCCACCCTCGTTGTGAATAAAGCACGGGGCGTTCTCAATGTTTCTGCGATTAAAGCCCCCGGTTTCGGCGAGCGTCGCAAACAAATGCTACAAGATATCGCCGTTCTCACTGGTGGACAACTCATTTCCGAAGATGTGGGCTTAACTATCGACTCAGTTTCTCTCGATATGTTGGGAACTGCCCGTCGCGTCTCCATTAGCAAAGACAACACCATCATTGTTGCTGAAAAAGATGGGAACAAGGGAGATATTGAAAAACGAGTTGCCCAACTTCGCAAACAACTTGCAGAAACCGATTCTGAATACGACAAAGAAAAACTCCAAGAACGCATTGCCAAACTTGCTGGTGGCGTTGGTGTAATTAAAGTCGGTGCAGCCACCGAAACTGAACTGAAAGAACGCAAGCTACGCATTGAAGACGCACTGAATGCCACCCAAGCTGCGGTAGAAGAAGGAATTGTTCCAGGCGGTGGAACAACGTTGATCCACTTAGCGAAAAAAGTCTCTGAATTCAGAAACCAATTAAGCCACCCCGAAGAACAAATTGGGGCCTCCCTTGTTGCTAAAGCCTTAGAAGCTCCCTTGTCTCAAATGGCAACTAATGCTGGTGTTGAAGGATCTGTCATCGTTGAAAATGTCCGCGATGCTGAATTTAACACTGGCTACAATGCCCTTACTGGTGAATATCAAGACATGATTGCTGCCGGTATCATTGACCCTGCAAAAGTGGTTCGTTCTGCCGTGCAAAATGCTGGTTCCATTGCTGGCATGATCATTACCACTGAAGCCCTCGTGGTAGAAGAACCCCAAGAAGAAGAAGCCGCTGCTGACCCATCTGGCGGCATGGGCGGCATGGGCGGCATGGGCGGTATGGGCGGTATGGGAGGCATGGGAGGTATGGGCATGATGTAAGCCCCTCCCTGCTTCTCTTAACCGCTCTCTCCACAGTCTGTCTTCTAGGCAGGCTGTTTTTTTAAAGGAAAGATCACAGTGATGATGCTATTAATTAACAAGCGTCGGATATTGCCAGCGCCCTAAAGCCCCCAAAATGACAATAACCCCTAAAAGGATTCCCCAGTTTAAAAGTAAGGGATAACTATTGGCTTCTCCAACTAACATTAAGCCTCGTAGGGCATCAATAGTGTAAGTCAGGGGATTAATGAGGGCAAATGCTTGTAGCCAAGGGGGCATCATTTCAAGGGGATAAATGGCATTACTGGTAAAAAAGAGGGGTAGAGTTAAAAATTGAGCAATCCCAAGAAATCCCTCCTGCGTTTTACCAATACAGACAACTAAAAGGGAAAAGGTAGAAAATAGAACTGTTGCTAGTAAAATCGTTATAACAACCCCGATCAAGGCTAGAGGATTCCAATTGAGGGTAACACCTAAAGGAATTGCCAGAGCATAGATAATGAAAGACTGGACAAGGGTGCGAAGGGTATTTCCTACCCCTTTACCAATGACGAGAGATAGCCGTGGCGTGGGACTCACTAATAATTTTTGCAATAATCCTAAATCCCGTTCCGAAAGAATGATTAAACCACTAAAGATGGTTAGAAATAGCAAACTCTGCCCGACAATTCCGGGGGTAAGATAGTCGAGATAAGAAAACTCTCCAGTAGGGATTGCTTCAAAACGAGAAAATACTTGCCCAAAAACCCCTAGCCAAACAATGGGCTGGGCGGCGCGAGTAAATAACTGTTTGGGATCATGGCGAATTTTACGGGCTTCAATTTCAGTAACCACAAGGGTTTTTTCCAAAAACTCACCAATAGAATGAATCGATCTTTTAGCCCAGTCGGCGGGCCGTGCTTCTCGTTTGGGAAATGTCACGATAATTACCTCTAGCTTCTAAATTGTCTCCTGTATAATGAATAAAAACGCGATCGAGGGTTGCTTCAGGTTCAGAAATAGAGGCTTTTAGCTCATTAGGAGAACCCATAGCCACTAGACGACCATAGTGCATAATGCCAACGCGATCGCAGAGATAATCGGCTTCTTCCATAAAATGGGTCGTTAGAAAAATTGTTGTTCCTAATTGAGTGCGAATTTTCTTTAATAATTCCCATAAGGCATTTCTGGCGACAGGATCTAATCCCACAGTAGGTTCATCCATAAAAAGCACTGCTGGCTGATGCAGCAAAGCCTGAGCAATTTCTAACCGTCGAATCATCCCACCAGAATAACGTTTTACCAGTTGTCGGGAAGCATCTTCTAAGGCAACATAAGCAAGGGCTTCACCAATACGAGTCTTTTGTTGCTGACGAGGAACATTATAAAGTTTAGCCACCATCAATAGGTTTTCATAGCCAGTGAGGCTACCATCCACCGATAAAGATTGGGGAACATAGCCAATCAGTTGTCGGACTTGAGCAGGATTTTGGGTTAAATTGCAATGTTTAATTTTAACCTCTCCGGAGGTAACAGGGAGTAGTGTAGTAAGCATTTTAATGGTGGTACTTTTCCCTGCACCATTAGGGCCCAGTAAACCAAAAATTTCTCCAGCTTCTACAACTAAATTAAGAGAATCAACGGCAACTGCACTTTTAAAGCGTCGCGTTAGCTGTTGTATTTCGACAATGCCCATATTAAAGTTCTAATAGTTACAAAGTGGCTAATGATTCAATTCTTTTATTTTAATTTTAAATAGCTAAAAATGGTTTCAACAGATAGTTTAAATTCAGGCAATATGCTTAAATATGGTAAAATATCATTATGATTTTGATATGCTTTAGGTTGCTGTTCTGGGAAAAAAGTCATAACTAATTTTTCATCAGGATCAATTAGCCATCCCAATTCTGAGCCTTGATCTAAACAAAATAAAATGTTATTAATAACCCGAGTAGAACTTTGCTCAGGAGATAGAATTTCAATTGTCCAATTTGGGGCAATATTAAATGTATTTTCAATTTCTCCTGCTTCATTGATGGGAATTTTATCCCAAGTAAAAACTGTAATATCAGGAACAATTGATCGCCCGCTAAAGGTACAACGCAATTCAGTAAAAGCACTTGCTAAACCTTGTCCCTCGGCAACTTGATTAATTTCAGTTGCTAAACGAGTTTGTAAGCGACTATGCTTTCCGTTTGGCATGGACTTCTGATAAATTTTACCATCAATATATTCCTGTGCTGGTTTAGTTTCTGGAAGTTTAAGGAACTCTTCTAGGGAAAGTTGCGATTGAGTTTGACTTGACAGCATAGGCTTTTTTTTTACATCCTTTTCCATTAAAATAGCCAATAAAAACACTCAGATATTTTTATGTCCTTTTAGGCAGAAAATAGATAATAATCCTCGTTTTCTTAGGCTGGCAAGGGTGTGAACTTTTTTGTTAGGGGCAAGGTTGTTTCATTCTCAGGGTTAAAAATGAAAGTAATCGCCTGAACCACTTACATAGTAGGGCAATCGCGATTATTTTTTCTGATTTATAGTGATTCCAAATAAAAAACAGCAACCTAAAAGTAGTGGGAGCATCTTGCTCCCTAGTAGCAGCCAAGATGGCTGCACTACGGAACTGAATTGGAACGACTATAATTTCTTCTTAAGGTGTTGTTTCACCATCCGCCTATCTTCCCACCTGAGGGCAATTTCAGGAGAATGCCCCCCTGTTTGTTATGGGAGCAACTGCTGGTTTACGGTTGGAGTCAGTGGCTCAAGGTTTCGCAGGAGCAAGAATGGCAAGCCACTAGATTATTCCCGCCTTAAGTAATAATTAACTGAATTCTCCAGTGATTTCTTTAACTACTTCTTCACCCACTCCCAACTCTTCTAATACGACAATCGGGTTCGGTCGAGCATCAATATTGATATCTTTTACTAATACCTGATCCTGAGCAATGAGTTCTCCTGTTCTGACATGACGACTCGTCGGTTCATTGGGAGCTTTAACAATAATCTTGGTTTCATTACCAATTCTTACGGCTCCCTGAACTTCTACTGCCTGTGCTAGCTCTGGTTTAATTTCTTCAACAGGTTCTTCAACTGTTTCTTCAGCAGGTTGTTCTTCGGGTTCTTCAGCAGGTTGTTCTTCGGGTTGCGCTCTGGTTACATTTTCAGGAGAAACAGGGAAAAAAGCAAATGGATCTTGACGTTGTTCTCCTGGAGATTCCCCTCGTTCCCTAACAAAGTCTTCTGGATCAGTGGCTCCTTGTAAGCCTCTAACATTCGCAACTGGACGCTCAATTTCTGTTACTTCATCATCTTCATCATCATTCTCTGGAGCAGGAGTCGTGGTTTCTGTTATTTCATCATCAGGCTCAGTTTCTCCCCCGAATGGTAGTAAATCACAACCCCCTAAGAAAAAACTCACAATTAAAAAGAAAGTTAATAAATGTAATTTTTGCATTGCAATTGATTCCCCTTCCACTAATAACTAATTCTATTTTAAGGGGTTATGATGAATCTTCGGTAAGCGATTCTTATCAAAAATCCTTTTGCCATTGCTAGATTAAGAATTTAAGTCATATTGTGTCCCCACTAAACAAGTATTCTCTAAATTTGCCCCCTTTAAGTTAATCGCTTCTAACTCTGAACACAGTAAGTTTGCCCCTGATAAATTCGCCCCTGATAAATTGGCTCCCCGTAAGTCTGCTTCTTCTAAATTTACCTTGGATAAATTCGCTCCCTGTAATTGGGCTTGGGCTAAATTTGCGCCTTTCAAGTTCGCGCCCTGAAAGTTGACCCCGTGTAATTCACTGGCTCTTAAATCTCCACCCTGAATATCAGCATCACCGAAATTAGCTCCACTCAGAAAGGCTCCTGCTAAACTAACTCGTAATAAGATTGCGCCCATTAAATTTGCACCACGCAAGTTACTTCCTCGTAAATCAGCCCCTTGTAAATTAGCTTGAGTCAGATTCACGCCTAACAAACTACCACGCAGATCACAACGAATGAGCGTTGCCCCTAAAAGGTTTGCCCCATCAAGATAAGCCCCTTGTAAATTAGCCTGAGACAGATCAACGCCTACTAAATTGGCTCCCCGAAGGTTAGCTTTTTCCAGATCAGCTTCAGTTAAAATTTCGTCTTCGAGATCTGCTCCAACAAGCTCAGAAATTTTCCCATTGCGGATTGCTTCAATGTCCATTTAAGTCTCTAATTGTTAACGGTTAATTGTTCGTCTTCTAATAGCCACATTCCTGCTGCAATTTTGGTTGAGAGGTTTCGAGGCTCATGCCTTGTTGCATTCCCATTACTAATAATCCTAAGGCTTCTGTGAGCTTGGGATCAAAACGGGTGTTGGCTTGCTCTTGACACTCAGAAAGAGCTTGGCTAAGAGTTTCTTCTCGGCTATTGGTTTTTTCTTTAGTGCGTAGATCATTAACTCGTCGTTGAAAATAGCTGACAAGGGCTAAGATTCTTGACTCTAAGGGAATACTATCATGGGCAAGTCCACCGGGAGTGCCACTTCCATCCCAGTTTTCTGTTTGGTGGGTAATGATCCGCGCGATCGCGCTCATTCTAGGCATGGCTCGCAGGGCTTCTACACTGGGAATTAAGTCACAAGCAGGGGCTTTTTCTTCATTTTCTTCTGGCGGCGTTTGCGCTAGTGTCGGAACTAAGCGATGGAGTAAACCAGCTAAACGGAGGCGTTTTTGTTGCCAGGCAGGTAAGTCTAAAACTTGTCCCATGGTTTCGGCGAGAGCGGTAACTTCCGATGCTGCCATAGGGTTGTCTAGATCAGCTTGATCAATGAGTTGTGCCATGCGGAGAAAGGCTTGCATCTCATTGGATAATAAATTATCATCGAGGGCTTGCGATTGGGGTAAATAGGAAGCCTCACTATCAGCGAGGGCTTGTTGGTTGAGGAGTTCCGCTTGGGAATGTTGCAGATAATCCACCACTTGCGACACCACTACCCCTGTATCTTCTGATTCCACTTGCCCAAATTCTTGGCTAATGTTTTGATAATGTTGATTGAGTTCGGTGGCGAGAGACTGATTGTATTGCTCAATATGCGCGATCGCGATTTCAACTGTTTCTTGGACTAAATGCGGTTCAAATGTCCAAAACCCGTAGAATTTCCGTTCTAAATCATGCTCTGGCAAGCCATTCTTACCATAATCCGCTTCAGAAAGTTCCTGACACAGCACCATCGCAGTATAACTCGGAGAACAAATAATTAAATGCCATTCTTGCGCTACAGGATCGCTATCTGGATTTAAGCTGACTAACGCCACATTCTCTCGTTGACTGGTGGGGTGTTCTGCAAATCCTGTTCCTGGGGCTGCCATAATGGCAATTTTGCGAGCATGGTTAGCAATTTCCCCATAACGATCTGCCTCTTGCAAATACCATTTCCCCTGTTGAAAGGCAGTAATCACTAAAGGAGAGCTTTTCGTATTGAGAATAAAATCCTCTAAAGCATGACAAAGCGCCACTAACGTATTTTTATAGTAAACTCCTAAATTAAGCGTTTGATGATTCGTTTGATGGGCGGTATAGAGTTTTTCTAAAATTGATCCCTTGAGCATCTTGTTATTTATTATTTATTATTGGTTTCCCCCTCACCCATTGTATTAATTAACTAACAGAACTTAACTGAGGCTGAGATGCCTCTTTCATCGGAGCATTGAGAGCTTCTTCTAGATCAGCGCGACCAAAGCGTTGTTCTAAAATTGCCATTACCTCGCGTCCAAAGTCATTGGGATTATTTTCCCATGCTTGCAGACATACTTCCCCAAATAAACTCCCTAATGGTTCAGGATTCCAAAGCAGTTTTTTCGCTGTCCAAGGCATCAAGCTCATGGGATTATAATCTGAGTTGAGAATACCATTTTCTAGGGCATACTCCTCTAAATGGGTATGAGGCTGTAAACCAATAAAGAAGATGGCAGGTTCAACTTTATCTTCCCCAAAAATTTCTTCTAAAGCGCGGTGGTAAGCAATGGTTTGACGGATGGTTTCAATGCGCTCATCAAGAACGTTAAAGGAGTAATTTACTGAAACCAATTCATCATAACCTGCATTTTTGAGATCGCGGCAATTTTGTAGAACCACTCGCAGATTATATCCCATCCGCATTTTACGAACTAATTCTTGAGAACCGCTACTAATGCCAATTTCAAAGTAGTTCATTCCTGTTTTTACCATTAGGTCGCATAATTCTGGGGTTAGGTTATCTGCCCGAATATACGCTGCCCAATGAATATCATTCATTCCTGAATCATAGATTTTTTGCAGTAGTTCTATGGCATCAGGAATATATTTTTTCGCTGGAATAAATTGGGCATCTGTAAACCAGAAATTGCGAATGCCGCGATCGTAAAGTTGGCGCATTTCTGCCACCACTTCATCAGCAGGGTTCACACGAACCTGTTTTCCTTCTACCACTGTGTAAATGCAGTAATAGCAATTGTGTGGACAGCCACGCTTGGTTTGCACCCCAATATAAAAGTCATTCTCTTGCAGATAATACTTAAACTCGGGCCACATCCGCTCAATATAATCATAATCACAGGCGGTTTTTTCCAGTGGCGTTGGGGCTTCATGAATCATATTTTCACGAGGCTTGGTTTCTCCCACCACATAGCAGCGTTCATCTTGGAAGTTTTCTCCCCGTAATAATTTTTCTAGGAGGAGTTCTCCTTCTCCCACAGAAACAATAGTGCCTTTAGGGAGTTTATTTTCGAGTTGTTCATAAAAGACACTAACCGCACCACCGCCGATAATGGTTCGGGCTTGGGGGTTATACTTTTGCGCTCGTTTTAAACCGCGTTTAATTAACCCCATATTGCGCCAGAGTTCTCCATAATAAGCGGCGGTAACTCGCATTCCCCCTAATGCCCCATGAAGTTTTCTTAAAGGATTCTTAGCATAGTAAAATTCAAAGGCGTACTGTAAGGGGTTGCCACCACGTCCGCCTACTGGGGCATAAATTTGAATATCACGCCAAGAAAAAACTAATAGTGTGGGTTGATATTCATCAATGCAATTTTCTAAAGAACGCCCAAAGTCAAGGGGGGCAACAGTTCCCATGTCAAAAATGCGTTGCTCAATGTCAGGGAAAAGTTTGTGAATATGATCCGCTATGTAAACTACACCAATGGGGAAAATGGGGTTACAGGGAAGCCGAACATAGAGAATTTTTTGTGTCATGATTGAATGTCTGGGCTTAAGTGTTGATAGTAAGGAGGTGATCAATCGTCAATATTTGACGAAATGCGTTTAAAGGATGCTATATTAAGCATTATGCTTTTTTTGAATGCTTTTTACGGAAAATTTAATGAGTAGTTCTATTCCCTAATCTCATTATTTTCATATATCTTAACTTAGCGTTCATTAATTGGCTGTGATAGGTTAAGACTCGTGATTTAACTTCATCAAGCAAAAATAAAATTTAAAACTTCGTTTCTACGCCAATGGGTGGAGAAACTGCTTTGATTTGGAAAATTGTATTAGGCTTAACAGCTACTCGGGATCAGGTAGTGCTAACTTGAGGGTGTAACATTTAGAAAATTAACTTAACATTTATCATGGCTCAACTCCTTGATCCCATCCCGACACCCTCTTCAGATCACATTGTATGCTGTTATCTCAATGCCACAAGCTCCATTCAAGTTGCTCGTATTACCAATGTTCCGAATTGGTACTTTGAGAGAGTCGTATTTCCTGGGCAACGTTTAGTATTTGAAGCGTTACCAGAGGCAATATTAGAAATTCATACTGGAATGATGGCAAGCTCTATATTATCTGATCAAATCTCTTGTTCTCGCCTAGTAGTGAAAGAGAACATAGAAAGCAAAACCTCCTCAGAAGAGGAGGGAGAAGTTAGTTTAGATAACAATGAAAATGTGATGGTTGGTGCCGCTTAAGAGAGCAAGCAGTTTTTAAAAATAGATTTAATTGATTTTAGCAGTGGATTGTCTTTTGGGCAATCCTTATTAGTTAATGAGAGAATTTCACGGCGAAGTAATGCCTTAACTTCTCTCTATGAGACGCAGAAGTTAGGATTTCATGATAAATTCAGACTCACTCAGTTCCTCGGAGTGTGTACTGAAAATATGGATCATCATTTAAAAAAAGCCCACTGCGCGATCGCGCTTGGAAGTAATTTAGGAAATTCCCGACAGACTCTAGAACAAGCGATTAACAAGTTAGAGCAAATTCCTGAAATTAGTGTTAATAAGGTTTCTCACTGGTATGAAACCCTCCCTGTGGGGCCAGTGCAACCGAATTATTTCAATGGCTGTGCGCTACTAACGACTACCTTATTACCCTTAGAATTATTAGATAATTTATTAAGCATAGAAAATCATTTTGGGCGAGTGCGTCGCGAATCGTGGGGAGCGCGAACCCTTGACTTAGATTTACTATTATATGACGATTTGGTTTTAGAGACTCCAAGATTAGAACTGCCACATCCCCGCATGAGAGAACGTGCCTTTGTTTTGGTTCCCTTAGCAGAAATTGCCTCTGATTGGATCGAACCAATTACCGAAAGCGCGATCGCGCAGTTAAAAGACGCGATAGACTGTTCTAGTGTCCTTAAAAAACTTTAATCAATGTCCAGTAATACTCCTAAAATCTTAAAAGAACGTCTCTATTACGAAGGGCGAAAATTCAGCTTTGAAGTTAACTATCTTCGTCTCCCCAACGGCGCAGAAGGGGAATGGGAATGTATCCGTCACCTTGGTGGTGCATTAGCGGTTCCTATGACCACTGATGGTAAATTAGTATTAGTGGATCAATATCGTTTTGCCGTTAAACAGCGCTTATTAGAGTTTCCCGCAGGTACAGTTGAACCCTACGAAGAACCAGCAGAAACTATCAAGCGCGAAATTGAGGAAGAAACTGGCTATCATGCTAAGCAATGGAAAACTTTAGGAAACTTTCCCCTCGCCCCAGGTTATTCTGATGAATATATCTATGCCTTTCTCGCCACAGACTTAGAAAAGCTAGACATTCCCCCAGAGCAAGATGAGGATGAAGACATTAATATTGCTCTCTATACTCCAGAAGAACTGGAAAAACTTATTCACACCGAGGAGATCAAACTAGATGCCAAATCAATTACTAGCTACTATCTGGCTCGGGCTTTTTTTGAGCAACGGTCATCCGCAGGCTCCCGAATTCAGTTCGGGAGTACGGATGACTGACACCAAACCAGTAACTGTGGCTTATAATAATCCTCGATAGAGAATAAATACCAAAACTGCTGTCCAAGAGCCTAGAGCTACCTTCATCGCCACTAAAATATTGAGAATGGGAATCCAGCTACCACTAAAGATTGTCCCATATTCACCATGAGGGAGTTCTAATCCCACTAATGTGAAAGCAGCAACGATAATAAAGTTCAATACTAAAACCTTTTCCCAAAGGGCAGCGCGAAACCGTTGGTAAAGGAACTCTATCCATTGCGATGAGGACGTAACCGTAATTAAACCGATCGCTGTTCCCCCAATTACCCCAGCCGCAAACCCTCCGCCAGGGCTTAAGTGACCAGAAATCGTCAGTTCAATCCCAATTAAAGCCGCGATCGTTGCCCCTAGTTGGGCTAAAATAATTGATGGGTGATCACTGAATTGGTAAATGGTGCGTGAAGGTTTTTCATTAGATAAAAGAAATTGAACACCCATGATTGCCATTGTGAAAACAACCACTTCAAAAATGGTGTCAAAAAGTCGGTTCCGAAAGAGAATCCCTGAAACTGCATTGGGAATGCCAGTATCCTCAACAATCAAATCCACAATTGGTAGTTCCTCAAATTCCAACGCTGGGGATAAGATAATCATTTTAATGTAGAAAGCAATTCCCGCTGCAATATAGATCCATTTCATCTATTTTTGTCCTACTTGATCAATGATTTTTTCTTCTGAAATTTGCGTCGGCTCAGTATAGCTTAGAGTTGCGATATTTTCAGGTAAATCTGATTGCATAATGTGATAGAGACGTTGGATTCGAGTGTGCAAGTGATAAAAGGAATCAGCATCCTCTCTCGGGGAAATGCAAATGGTATGCACATCTTTTGTCTCTAGCGCTGAGTTTAGCTCTTGTGAATTTCCATAAGTCACAACTTCTAGCCGCATATGATACTTATTTAGCATCTGCCGTAGTGCTGATAATAACGATTCTCCTTCATCAGTGGTTTTTTCCAAATGATTTTCTAGAACCCCCAGACGCATTCTTAAAGAAGAACGAACCGCGATCGCGTAAAGGGTAATCGCTAACATTGTTCCCACAAACGCCTCGGTTAAAGCCACTTCCGCCGCCCCAAATAGGACATAAACCAAAGCCGCTACTTCTCCTAAAATCCCTCGAATAATTAGCGCGTAATAAGGGTTAACCTGAAACAGTAAAATGCAAGCAGTAACAGGAAGTAATGCCGTTAGAATTACAATATATAAATTATCAGCCATTGCGCTTCTCATGACTTGAACAGTAAGCTAAAACATAGCCCAAAACCGTATTCCAGATTGCTAGTGTAATCAAAGCCAGTAAAATTAACGGCCATTGTTCTGGAATTCGTAATAAGAGCCCTACCAGAATATTAATTGACCCTAATGTATCCGACACAGAAAGCGTATGCAGTTTAAATAAAACTGAACGATTCCCTAGTAACGGAAAGGTGCCCCAAAACCAAAAAAACACCCCCAATCCCATCAAACCATAGCTTAAAATATCAATAATCATCGTTCGTTCAAGCGTCTAATTACATGAGCCAGTAACATCAACGAAGCATTACCAACACTTAAAATCAAAACCCCGACAATCCCAATCATCCAATCGTCTCGCATCACTGAAATTAGTAAAATCAAAATTGACGTTTTTGTTTCAATACTGGCAAAAGCAAGCATTTTCTGCCAAATATTATCATCCTGCCAAGCCTCATAGACAGGAATTAGTAAAGCCAAACTCATCGTGATCGCAAGCCAAGTCATTTCCTCGTTTTCCGTTTTACTCGATGAACTTCATACCAACCCCGTTGATGATACTGAGAAACAATTGTTTTCGGGGTAAACGTGATCAAAAAAATATCAAGAAAAATTAGACCAGGCGTCCGATTAGGTTTAACCCTTTCCATAGTAATCTCTTCTTGAGTGTGAGGAAATAGAATCAGCTCAAATGCTTCTATGTAGGCCTTAGGAATTGCTATCGCAATCTCCCCAAGAACTTTTAACCAATCTCGAATCATAACCCGTCGCCTGCGAGGTTGCGGAAGCAACAAAGCCACTGCAACGCCAAATAGGATATTAATCGCACTTAACTCGGCTGTTAATAAAAACCAAATCGCTAAACGTAAGACAAAGTTAAAACTTTCTATCATGCCAAAACTATCCCCAACAACCCAACAACCGTTAAACTCATAATGCCAATGAGATGTTCAAAATTTTCTAAATTCCGAGGCAAACCAAATCCTAACCATTGCTTAATCAAGAAATATCCTAACCAACCACTTAAAACAATGATAATTGCTTTCCCAACATTAAAGAGAGTGTAAGCTTCATAAACTAAGTAATTACCAATGATCAGCCCCCCCATTAAAAAGACAAGAGAAATTAAAATGCTAGTTTTAATCGGAGTCTGACCTCCCCGAGGAAGAAAAATAAACTTGGCATAAACCACTGCAGTTCCAATTGCTGCCACATCCATCACAACTGTTGGCAAAGGAGGCAGTAAATTATCTAGGGTCAACATCTTCGCTCCAAACCCAGTAACTAAAGGAAATCCTGAAATGGAAAGACAGGGAATAACTAAAGCAACCCAAACCCCCGTTTGAACGGATTTATTTTGAAGCGTATTAAAATTCCGGCTGGGTAATAGATCGGTGATAAAAAAGATGGCAGCTTTAGCCAGTCCGTGGGCTAGGGCGTAGAATCCTCCTACCGTCGGGGCAACTAAAATCCAACCCAGCTGAGAAAAGGTACTAAAAGCTAACGTCCCCTTAGTATCTTCTTCAAAGATGGCATAAGTAACCCCTAAATAAACCGTGCCAACGCCAAATAAAATAATGATCCAATTCAGGTCATCTAGCATGAGCGTCAAACGGACTAGTGGAAATACAGCCCCCTTTTCAACAATGCCTGATAGTAATGCAGATACAGAGGTTTCAGATTCTGAGTTGGTTAAAGGAGACCAAAATCCTAAAATAAAGATTCCTCCTTTTGTGAGAAGACCTAGTAAAATCAGTACAACTGCTTCACTCGAACCCTGATCTAACCCCTCAAAGGCAAATGAGTTACTGCTTTGATAAACTAAAATTGCCCCAATTAAATAAAACAGCATAGCAGCACTGCTTACAAAGAGATACCGTAGCGCTAACCAAATTGAGCGTTCTGTTCGGGGATAAGCAATTAATAGGAAAACGGCAATCCCAAGAAGTTCTAGCGCTACATATAAAGTAATAAAATCAGCACAGATGAAAACAGTATTAACACTGGCATGAACAATCATCAATTGCACATAAAAAAAAGCAGTTTTGCCACTTTGCCAAGAAAAAAGGACAACTGCAATTGTCACTAAGGCATTGGTTAAGATGAAATAGCTACTTAACGCATCGGTGACAAAAGTAATGCCAAAACTATCTAATAATTGCCATGACCCGTACCACTCAGGAGTGATCATAAGTGCTAAAGCATACCCCATTGATAGTAGCGAGATGGTTAAGGCAATATACTGTGCCAGTTTAGGGACTAAATAAAGACCGATTCCAAACAAAAGAGGGGAGAGTAGCCAAATGATAGTTATTGTGGTCATGGCAGATGATTTCTCTCAATTTCAGTGCTTTCCAATGTGGGGTGATCTTGGCTGAGTTTCATTGCCCCGACTAACATTAATGCTTGCGTTGAAAACCCAATCACAATCACCGTTAAAATTACGGCTTGTGGCACAGGATCCGCATAGCTAGTTGTTTCTGCTTCATTAGCAATGGGAGTCTGCACTCCTCCTCGAGAGGCAACTAAAACATAGTAAGCTACTACCCCAGTAGTCATGACATCCATGGCTAGGATTTTCATCATGAGATTTTTTTTGAGGAAAAGCCCGAAAAAACCACATAGAACTGTGGCAAATATAAATCCTTCTAACATGAATCTAGAGTTAACTGGTTGAACAAAGCATAATAAATAAGCTTATCTTTCCATCCTAGCGATGAAAAACTGGGGCATGATTACCGCTCTCTCTAAGAGTTAACTGTAACGAGAAATAAAGAGACTATCCCTTGGCTCTTTGTAGCAAACACTGCTCAGTAGAAAATTTAGAAAATTTTGTGCTACATTAGTAGAATTTAGCAATTTTTTAAATACCCCACGACAAAAGCCAGCTTTGTTGCTTACAATAGAAAGAGCGGAGACAAAGTTTCCGTTCACTCCTCACACCACACTCCGTCCGAACAGAGTTTCGGGCGGCTTCCTTGATTGGACTTACTTTACTCCTCGCCAGTTGCACCACAATTTAAGCCTTCAAGGAAAATTATTCGCTTATTATAACAAATGAAATCGATAAAAGGAAAGAGATAAATAATTAGAAATAACAATTAACGTTAAGATATTTTCTCACAACAGGTCTCAGCACTGAACAATGGAACTATAACTGATAAAATAAAATTGTATGAGGATTGAAGCATCAACCTCAGTATCTGATTAGAAAAGCTGATTGAAATAAGGATATAGAAAATGGTAGCAACTGCAGAAGTCACCGATAGTAGCTTCCAACAGGAAGTTCTAGAAAGCGATCAAACTGTACTGGTTGATTTTTGGGCTCCCTGGTGCGGTCCTTGTCGCATGGTCGCCCCTGTGGTAGAGGAAATCTCAGAACAATATGCTGGTCAAGTTAAGGTGGTTAAGGTTAATACCGATGAAAATCCCAACGTTGCTAGTCAATATGGCATTCGTAGCATCCCCACCTTGATGATATTTAAGGATGGGCAGCGGGTGGATATGGTTGTTGGGGCAGTTCCAAAAACAACCCTAGCTAATACTTTAGAAAAATATCTATAATGTAATTCGATTTAAAATGTGGCGATGGGGACTCCCTCTCAAATTTTTAAGGTAGAGGGAGAGGAACCCACGCTTTCTCTGTTAAAAACTATGATGTTCGGTTTAGCGGTATAGAGTATTAATCATTCTACCGACGACCCTCTTTATAGGAGAATAAGCTGAGAAGAAGGCTCAGGGGTTCTCCTTTTTTATAGTGATTATTTTTATATGCCTGGATATCTCCATCAAAATAATTCTGACGCGATCGCGAGTGCAATTGACAAGTTGGTAAAGACTCTTCCGCCTACCGCAAAAGGGGGTTGGATTAAAGAGGCAATTGAAGTTTTAGTTCGTCTTGCAGAAGAAGACATTGCAAGTGCAGATTGGAAAATTATTGCCACTACCCTTAAAGACTTAGAAAAAGGATTTAACGTTTTTCAGCCTTATCGCCATATTCGCAAAGTAACCATTTTTGGTTCTGCTAGGATTGCAGAAGATAGAAAAATTTATCAACTAGCAAAACAATTTGCCCATAATCTGGCTAGAGAAGGATTTATGGTGATGACTGGGGCTGGCGGTGGAATTATGGCTGCTGGGAATGAAGGAGCTGGGCGTGAACGCTCGTTTGGCTTAAATATTAATCTCCCCTTTGAACAAGGAGCTAATCCTTACATTGAGCCGGATAAGTTACTGAACTTTAAGTATTTCTTTACCCGCAAGTTGTTTTTTTTACGAGAAAGTGACGCGATCGCGCTTTTTCCGGGAGGGTATGGTACGCAGGATGAAGCCTTTGAATGTTTAACTTTATGTCAAACGGGAAAACAGTCTCCAGTTCCTCTAGTGTTGATTGATGAACCTGGGGGTGACTATTGGAAGGCTTGGGATAACTATATTTGCAAACATTTAATTAAAGAAGGATTAGTGAGCCCTGATGATAATTGCATTTATACCATTACTGATGATTTAGAGGTTGCCTGTCGCGCGATCGAGGATTTTTATCGGGTTTATCATTCTAGTCGTTATGTGGGTAACTTGCTGGTGATCCGCTTAAATGGTGAACCCACAGATGCACAGGTAGCATGGTTAAATCAAGAATTTAGCGACATTGTAGTGGAAGGAGAAATTAGAAAAAGTGCCCCTCTACACGAAGAAAATGGCGATGGAACTGAGCAACTGCCACGTTTAGTCTTCCATTTTAATCAACGAGATTTAGGACGCTTGTATAGGCTAATTCGACGGCTTAATAGCTTTTCTATATCAGTTCCCCCTGCTGTAGAAACTCATCCGGAAATCAAATAATTAAAAAATTAGGCTTGACAAAAAGGATTTGCTTGTGAGATGATAGGTAGAGTGTTGGGCTTATGACGCGGGTGTAGCTCAGCGGTAGAGCGTCACCTTGCCAAGGTGAATGCCGTGGGTTCGAATCCCATCACCCGCTTTCATTTCTAAATAGAAGTTGTTCCTGTTTAGCGAGCAGGCTGAGAATCCTACGAATACAATCTTTCATTTAGTGGGGAAATAGGGCGTATGCGCCTTAGGATTCCGCATATCTGAGGAGAGCTTCACTTCCTCGTTTAGCTGTGTCCCCCCAGTTACATGAATCAGCCCAGTTGAGTGAGCTTATCCTTGACGAGGAATATGATTAATTTGAGCATAGCCACTAAAAACAAGAGTTTTACCTTGGGTTTCTAAGCGGTTGATCCGCATTTTGACTCCATCAAGGTTAAAACGGTCTAAATCTACCATATTATTGAGAATATCACCTAAAACCTCAGTTAACTTTTCACTAACTACTTGGTGTTCCTTCGGGACATTGTCCGCTTGAAATGTTACATTTTTATATAATAATCGTCTTCGTCTTTCTACACCTAAAGTACAAGTTAGACTAACGGGGATAACACCTGCTTGACCTAAATCTGCCTTAGCGTCTATTTGAATTTGGTTATTGGGCAATAATGTTAAATTGATGTCAGTAAAAGAAACTGGATCACCGCCAGAAAGTTCAGTTAAGGTAGGGGCAGTAAGATTTTCAAGGCGTTTTCTTACTAACTGGGCTTTAAAGGCTTGATTAATATCTTCTTCGAGCAGTTTAACTTGCGCGATCGCTTGAGTAGGCTGTTTGAGTGTAATTTTACCTTTTAATGCTGAACTAAAGTCAATCGCAACAGCATCAGTTTCAAACCACATTTCCTCAGTGCGAAAGGCTTTGCGAATTACTAAACCTTTCCCACTCATGTTGAAGCTATCGATGCTACCCTGTAGTAATTTGCTAGAGGGGTGACAGCTGACTTTTACTTCCAACTGATCACATTGAGTAAATAGGTGGCGAAGAGTATTACTAGCAACACTATTAAGAAGATTCTCTCCCCAATCACTACCCTTACCTTGAAAACTGGTTAAGCCACCAATCATTTAAACCTCCATTAATGAAACTTAATTGTACAGAAGTCACTAATCCTCTGTACAGTAGTAAAGGATAAACTGTTTCTTGACGTTAATTGTGCCAAGTGTCAGCCCAGTCAAAGTCGGCTTTTAACCGCCCTTGTTCTCTCTGTTGTAACAAAATATTAAGCAAGTGACAATTAATCTGGATAAGAACTCTCAATCTATTTGATGAATCTTCCTAATCGACAAAAGCCTTTTTCGGCTGACCCTGGCTTGGATAGGGTAGGATCAACATGATCACTTTCGTAAATCAAAGATTATATTGGGTTTACAGGAGTGGGGATTTTCTCGTTGCATTAGGATAAACTTCCATTGTCAACGGTTAACACTTGTGAGGATTTTAGCCATTGCTGATCAAATGAGTTGAGATGAGTGGTGGTAATAATGGTTTGAAACCGATTCGCGATCGCGCTTAGAAGTTGATTTTGGCGTTGCAAGTCTAATTCCGCTAAAACGTCATCTAACAGTAATAAGGGGGGTTCTCCTACCACTGTTTCAATTAGTTCTAATTCCGCTAATTTTAGGGCTAATACGAGGGTTCTTTGTTGCCCTTGTGAACCATAACTTCGGGCTGGGGTTTCATTAATATTAAATTCTACTTCATCGCGATGGGGCCCAACTACGGTGGTTCCCAAATTTTGTTCGGCGGCTTGACGAAGTTTGATCCGATCTAATATGGCTTGTTGGACTTGTTGAGGATCATCTTCTGACCAAGTAACATTGGCGGTATAAATGAGATTTAATTGTTCGGTATGATCACTAATTTGATTATGCCATTTTTGCGCGATCGGAGTTAATCTTTCTAAAACTCTTGCCCGTCTTCGCATTACTCGTGATCCATTCGCAGCGAGTTGGGCATCCCATAAGGCTAATTGTTCCCAAGTGGAATTGTCAACCTGATTACTTTCACTTACTTCATAAAGAGATTTTCGGATTGTTTTTAATAAGGCATTTCGTTGTCGTAAAACTCGATTATATTCTTGTAAAATATAGGCATAAATCGGTTCAATTTGTATTAATAAAGCATCTAACCAATTACGACGTTTATCAGGAGAACCGCGAACTAAATCTAAATCTAAGCTCGAAAATTGTACTGCATTTAAAGCACCTAAAAAATCAGTTTTTCGCCGTAGCTTTTCTCGATCAAGGGCAACTGTTCGCCTTCCTTTTTGACGTAAGGTTAATGTTAACGTATTCTCTCGATATAAGCGTTTAACTACTGCTTCGATTTGGGCAATAGCTTCATTTTGGAAAATTAAATCCTGATCTTTACTGGTACGATGGCTTTTTAAGGTGGCTAATAATTCCACTGCTTCTAAGAGATTTGATTTCCCTTGGGCATTATTTCCCAATAAAATAATTGTCTGTGCTTCAAATGCTACAGAACAATTAAAATAATTTCGGAAGCGAGTCAGATGCAGTTGTTCTAAGTACACTTTCGATCATTAGTCATTAGTCATTAGTCATTAGTTATTGGTCATTAGTTTACAAACAACAAAGGACGAAGGACAAAGGACAAACAATTAATATTAATCCCCCTCTCCATAACTGATTAAAATTCGCGAATATTCGTTTGATCGCCTTTTACTTCTCCTACTAAAACCACATCAGCTACGCCGACAAATAAGCCATTTTCTAAAACCCCTGGAATGTTATTAATTTCCTTCTCTAATTCTCCTGGATTGGCAATGTCATCAAACTTGACATCAACCACTAAATTGCCTTGATCTGTCACCACAGGGCCGGCTTTTTTCACGCCCATGCGTAATTCTGGTTTACCGCCTAATTGCCCTAATTTTCGCATGACAGGGGTAATAGCCATGGGGATAACTTCTACGGGTAATAAGAAAGTAGAACCAAGTTTATCCACTAATTTGCCACTATCCACCACGACAATAAACTGATTAGCGAGAGAGTCAACCACTTTTTCTCGGGTATGGGCTGCGCCACCGCCTTTAATTAAATTCTTATTGGGATCAACTTCATCAGCGCCATCAATGGCAACATCAATATGATCCACTGCATCTAAGGTGGTTAACGGAATGCCATACTGTTTAGATAAGACTTCTGCTTGAAACGAGGTGGGAATCCCCTGAATATTTTGTAGTTCTCCCCGTTGTAATCTTTCCCCGATAAACTGAATCGCAAAAGCAGTGGTAGAACCGGTTCCTAATCCGACAATTGTGTTGGATTGTACCCGATCAGCAGCCGCTTTTCCGACTTCCTGCTTCATGACTTTTGAGAGATCAGTGTCTGCCATAATTCTAATAAATTGTATTTTTTACCTTTAATGTGACGAGAATGCCCTCATTATTATAGCGATAAGGTTAATGAGGGACGGGGCGTATAAACCTCCGACCCAACTTGAATTTAATTCAAGTGGGAATGCACTAGGTGCATTCCTCATGTCCGGGGGCATCCTCACTTTTTTGTCGCTTTGCTCCTGCGTCGCTGCGTCCAGACGACAGCCTATCATGAATCGTCACCAAAAATAGAAGTCCGAGAGGATATCCTCAATCATATAGTGCTATATATTACAAATAACGGTTGATTTCCAAAATGCTTAGTCTCAACTATCAGTGAATTACCCACAACCAATCACTTCGTGATGTGGTTGGACGGGGCGTATAAACGTCTGGGGAAATCCTCACTTCCTCGTCGCTTCGCTCCTGCGTCGCTGCGTCCAGACGACAGCCCCTTGGCTTCTCAGCAGCACCTTTCTCTTGCGCTTCGGTTCGTAACTGAGCTTTACTACTGGCGTTCATCCCTACCGCCAAATTTCTTATATTTCTAGCTGCGTTTTGATCTCTATCCATTGATAACCCACAATGAGGACAGTTATGGATTCTTTCCGATAGCTTTTTCGGAACTTTCTTGCCACAACCTGAACAATTCTGTGATGTATTTTTGGGGTTAACTTCTATCGTTAACTGTCCAGCATTTTCGGCTTTGACAGCTAATCTACTCAGAAAATTTCCCCAACCAGCATCATAGATTGATTTGCTTAGTCTAGTTTTAGCAAGTCCCTTAATGTTGAGTTTTTCATGGGCAATGACATCTCCTTGATTAAGAATTAATTTAATAGTGTTAAAGTGGAAATCTTTTCTCTGTCTAGCAACTTTTTGATGATGTTTTCCAAGTTGCTTGACTGCTTTTTGATAGCGTTTACTTCCTTTCTGACGACGAGATACCTTCTGCTGTAGCTTTTTGAGTCTTTCTTGTCCTTTTCGATAAAACTGAGGGATTTCTACTTTTTCACCTTCAGAAGTTACCAAAAAATCTTTTAAGCCCATATCAATACCTAGCGTATTCTCTGAGGTGGGAGTTATATCTATAGTTGATTCTGGTACGTTTGTATCTTCGAGAGAAAGTGTCAAGTAATAGCCATCAGCTTTCCTAGTTATTTGTGCTGTTTTAATCTTAAAACCATCAGGAATCGGGCGGTGCTTAATGAACTTAACTGTCCCAAATTTAGGTAAATTAATCTGATTATCTTGGACACAATTAGCTTTAACTTGCGGAAAAAGTATAGTCCGATAACGTCCTTTTCCTTTGAATCTAGGTTTTCCTGATTTCTTCCCACTCTTATCCCCCCTAAGCCAACGTTGAAAAGCCAAATCAACTCTTTTAACACAGTCTTGAAGGACTTGTGACTGGATTTGGCAATACCAAGGTCTATCTTTTTTAAGCTGAGTTAGACTTTGTTTTTGAGAGAAATAGGTGGGACGGTCAGATAATTCTGGAAGATGACAGATTAAAGGACAAGAATTGACAGCCGTTCTATGAGTTTTCCACCAATCAAAGCGTTGACCTAACAGGTAGTTGTATTGACACCTTAATAATTCTAGCCATTTCTCAATCTTGGCTATTTGCTCTTTGTCAGGTTTTAGGCGATACTGATAGGAAAATCGCATTGCGGTATCTGTCTTTTCTGTGATAAATTGGTTATAACATAATGCCACCATCTCGACAACACTATGAAAAAAATGACTTTAAGATGTACTGAAGAAGAACATCAACAGCTTCTCTCTTACTGCAAACATAAGGGAAGAAGCCAAAATGAAGTAATAAGAGAACAGATCAGGAAGTTATCAATCTCAGGGGTATTGAACCCCCTCGATTGATGGCGATTCATCCCCACCTAATCGCAGGCAATGTAGATGGGGGATTCTCGCCCATCTTGCTAAAGTTAGTTCTTTCCCGTCCGATTCCTGAGGGATTTATCCTTAAACAGATCAGAGTGCGTAGTTCACTGGTCAATTATTCTTCCCATAGTCTTCTGCGGGGAGAACCATTAAGTCTCTGATGAGTATCTTGAAGTAAATTCGGAATATCTAAGTTTTCGGGACAACGAGGGAGACACTCGCCACATTCGGTGCAACGGTTACCTTTTCTCCCTGGAAACCAATGACCAGCGTTTTCAAACATTCCATAACGATATTGACCAAAGCCTGTCATATCATAGGCAACGGCTAAGTTGCGGAGTCGCAATACTTCAGGAATGTTAATTTCTTCTGGACAGGGTAAGCATTCATAACACTGACTACATTTATTCTCTCCTAAGGTGGTTTCTAGTTCCTGTTCGAGGCGATTAAATGCAGCTTTTTCTTCGGTTTGGAGAGGAGAGAGATCATTCCCGACTTCTAGTGCCGGGTATAATTCATCAGGAAAGGCAGCCCCAAGGCTTAAGGTACTCACACGAGGATCACTGAGGAGAAAGCGATAATTTAGCCATTGCGGGGAAAAAGGAGTGCATAATTGTTTTAGTTTCTCAGGTGGTGCATAAAGTTGCCCCCCTTTGTCGGTAGGGGAAATAATAAAAACCCCGATATCTTTTTCATGGGCGAGGGAAACGGCGGGATCATTGCGTTGCCAAAAGTAGTAATAATGAAGGTTAACGAAAGAAAATAAATTGGTGTTAAGGGTTTTGAGAATGACCTCTAAGGGGGCATGGGTAGAGAAGCCAATATTGCCAATTTTGCCTTCTTTCTGGGCTTGTTGTAGGGGACGTAAACAACTATTCTCTTGAGTGACCCAGCGTAGGTGTTCTTCGGTGTTGATGCCATGAAGGGCGATGTTATCAATGTAATCGACTTGTAGTTTTTCGAGGCTATTTTCTAGTTGTGTTGCGATTTTTTCGGGGTCAGGGGTGGGAGAAAATTTAGTTGTTAGGTAGAAATCTTGTCTAGGAATATTAAAGTGTTTAAGGGCTTGACCTATGTATTCTTCACTTTTTCCGTAGGCAGCAGCGGTTTCAAGGTGGTTAATTCCCGATTGCAGGGCTTTTTCTAGAACAGCAGTGAATGAGGAGGGATCATTTAAGCCACGCATCGTTCCCAGAGAAAAAACGGAAATGGGAAGATTGGTTTTTCCGAACCGCCGATATTCCATGATTAAGTTGATTCTTCGTTGTTTTTTGATGAACTGCCACGGATGAAGTCTTCAGGACTGAGGTTAGATATAAACTCTCGAAAGGCTTTTTTCTCTTCTTCGTCGGCATCTCGATCAACGGGGATAGATGCTTCTGCAATGACTTCCTCCATTACCCAGATCGTAGCATCGGTGCGGACTGCGATCGCGATCGCGTCACTGGGACGACAATCAATTTCTCGGGTATTTTCTCCTTGTTGCAGACACAAAAGAGCATAAAAGGTATTATCCTGTAGAGCATGGACAATCACCCGAGTCACAGTCATTTCCCAACTGTCAAAAATATTGACCATTAGATCATGGGTGAGAGGGCGGGGGGGAGTTTGGTTTTCTATGGCTGCCATAATCGCCTTAGCTTGATCTTGTCCGATGTAAATGGGGAGCGCACGACGCTCAGAACTATCTTTTAAAAGCGCGATCGGACTTCGCGTTACGGCATCTAAGGCAATTCCGGCAACTTTCATTTCGATCATCAGCTTCGCCTCTTTTTGATTGCTGTCAGCATTGATGTTGATTAATTGAGTGATACGGTACACTAAGTTTAAGCACCGATCATCCTCTATTGTACTTTCTCGGTTGTTTTCCTCCTACTTCTGTCTTTAGCCAAAATCGGCGTTAATTTTTCTTTTTTAGTCGTTAAATCCCATTCTTTAAGGATCAAGCTGTGTTTACAGGATTAATTCAAGCACAAGGTATTATACAGTCTCTCGGGCGTGATCAATTTAAAATTAGTATTCCCCCAGCCCAAGCGCATTCCCTATTAGAAAACTTAATTATGGGCGATAGCATTGCGGTTGATGGGGTGTGTCTCACGGTAGAAAGTCTTTTACCTGATGGTTTTGTAGCGACAGCTTCCCCAGAAACTCTCCAGCGTACAACTTTAGGTTTTCGTAGTGAGAGTAGCGCTTATGTCAATTTAGAACCGTCACTGCAAGTAGGGGCAAAGTTAGGAGGACATTTTGTCACCGGTCATGTGGATGGAGTGGGGCGTTTAATTCAATCTGTGGCAACTGAACGCAGTTGGGAAATGACTTTTAGTGCTGTTAGTGGTTTGTCTGAAGTTTGGAATAATAATATTGCCCGTTATTTAATCCCAAAAGGGAGTATTGCGATTAATGGCATTAGTTTAACCATTGCTGATTGTGATCCGAATGGCAGTTGGTTTCAATGTGCAGTGATTCCGCTAACCTATCAAGAAACAAATCTTTCCAGTCTGCAAGAAGGGAATTGGGTAAATCTCGAAAGTGATATCTTAGGGAAATATGTGAATAAATTACTCAATCATCGCTCAGGTGAGACGACTGAAACTGATATTAGCCTTTCTTTTCTGGCTGAACATGGTTATCTTTAGGGGGCTTTGAGCGGAAAGTTGGGTTGATTATTCTTTGGAAAGAGTATTTTCTAATTTTGCCCTGCCCAGATGTTTGCTCCCTAGTCCTAAAAGAACCGTAGCTGACTTTAAATCCTTTTTTATTACTTATAGCACATTTTGAAGAAAAAGTAATTAATATTCAGGTTCTGCCAAGACTCCATTGAGAAAGATATCAGCAATTCCTTCTGCCATTTCTTTCATTGCCTGAGGCGGCGCATCAGATTCGATGATCGTATCATTAGAAAAGCCAGCAATGGTAAACATTCCCAAAAAGACTTGGGCAACAACACGAGGATTCATACGGCGATAAATGCCTCGTTCCATAGCGGTTTCAAAAAAGGCTTCTGTCACATCAGTCATTTTGGCGATTACTTCTGATTGAATACGTTCTCTCAATTCAGGATGAAATTGAGCTTCAAAGAAACATACTCGCAATAATTCTCCATTTTCATGGAGTCGAAACATTCGCCGTTTCATTACTTGGGCGACGGCTTTGTAACTCCCCATTTCACTTAACTCAGTGAGTAAGTCAGTGAGAATTTCTACCCAGCCTTCGGTGGCCACTTCCACAAGGATCGCTTTTTTATTTTCAAAATGCCGAAATAGCGTCCCCTCGGAAATTCCAGCTTGAGCTGCTAAATCTTTTGTGGTAGTTGCTTCATAGCCTTTGTTGGCAAATAGACGCTGAGCTGTTTTTAAGACGCGATCGCGCACAGTTTCTTCTGAACTATGGGATTGAGTAAGTTGGGCAATTTGCTGACGGAACGCTTGCATAAGTCGGTTATTTATGGTTTCTCATTGATAGAGATAAAGAACGTTACAGAGTTTGAATCTACTTTAACAGAAGTCGATATAAACGACTAATAAGATTAATTAGCAATTAGTTGATCGGTTAGTTATTTAATCTCATTAATCTTAGTCAATTTCAGCAGATTACTCAAGCTACAAAATTGGCTAAATTAAACTCTTTTTCCTTTGATCGCGCTTTAACTGGTATAAGGTTCAACATAATCAGGAAGCTGTCATGAAGGAATCACCGTGTAACAATAGTTTTCAGAGCATTATTAGTGACTTATCATGGATAGAGCGAACAGAAAACTCGTCAGTGTTTCTAGTAATTCAACTCTAATCTGTGCTTCGTAATCACCGCTATGTTCATCAATCCCTTCGGAGGTAACAAAACAATTGTGAAACGAATAATTGCAACCCTACTGTCTATTTTAATCACTTGGCAAGGATGGGGACTTAATCCAGCGCAAGCTGTGGGTAATCCTACAGATATTCAGCCTTATTTAGAACGAGTCAAAGATCGCGTAACGGAATATGAACTAGATAATGGCATGACATTTGTAATTCTTCCAGACTCAGAAGCCCCAGTTATTTCCTTTGTCACTTATGTTGATGTGGGAAGTGCTAATGAGGAAAACACCAAAACGGGAGTTGCCCATTTTCTAGAACATTTAGCCTTCAAAGGAACTAGTAAAATCGGAACGACCAATTATGAGGAAGAACAAGAGGTTCTCCAAGAGTTAGATCAGGTTCATCAGCAATTGCAAACAGCTCAAAATGAGGGGGATGAAGAAAAAATTGCTGAGTTAGAAGCCTCACTCGAAGAATTAAAAGCTGAAGCAGAACAATATGTCAAGCCCAATGAATTTGGTCAAATTGTTCAACGAGAAGGAGGAGTGGGCTTAAATGCTGCCACTGCTGCGGATTATACGGTTTATTTTTCTCGGTTTCCAGCGAATAAGTTAGAACTCTGGATGTCTTTGGAGTCAGAACGATTTTTAGACCCTGTTTTTAGAGACTTTTTTAGTGAACAACAAGTAGTTTTAGAAGAAAGACGAGTACGAACTGATAATTCTCCTGTTGGTAAAATGGTAGAGAATTTTTTAGGTACAGCCTTTACCACTCACCCTTATCAACATCCAGTGATTGGTTACGAAGAAGATATCCGCAGTACCACCCGTCAAGATATTCAAGATTTTTTTGATCTTTACTATGTTCCGCAAAAATTAACGATCGCGATCGTAGGTGATGTTGATCCTGAAGAAGTAAAAGAATTAGCAGATGTTTATTTTGGTCGCTTTCCCAGTCGCCCATCTCCTCCAGAAGTAACCACTGAAGAGCCGCCGCAAACAGAAGTACGGGAAGTTGATGTTACGCTACCTTCGCAACCTTGGTATTTTGAAGGATATCACCGCCCTGCCATTGATCATGAGGATCATGTGGTTTATGAAGTAATTGGTCGCCTTTTAAGTGCAGGTCGAACTTCCCGATTGTATCAGTCTTTAGTTGAAGAAAAACAGGTCGCTCTTTCGGCTCAGGGTTTAAGCAGTTTTCCAGGTAATAAGTTTCCTAATTTAGTCTTATTTTATGCCTTAACTGCCCCTAATACGAGCTTAGAGGAAGTGTCTGAAGCATTAACAGTTGAAATTGAAAAATTAAAAACTGAATTGGTTTCAGAAGAAGAATTGGAGCGCGTGAAAACACAATTACAGGCAAATTTATTACGCGATTTAGATTCTAATCAAGGAATGGCAAGACAGCTAGCAGAATATGAAGGGAAAACAGGAGATTGGGAAAATCTTTTTGCTGAATTAGAAGCCATTGCTAACGTTACCGTTGAAGATATCCAGCGAGTTGCTGAAGATACGTTTACCGAAAATAATCGCACCATTGGACGGATTTTATCAGAAAATAACTAATATGACGAAGGAAAAAATGAAACAATTAAAATGGTTAATGATAGCAATTTTTGTCTCACTATTTGTCATTATTTGCAATAGTGATTTGTTTGCTAATGCTGCCTCAAAAGAGCCAAAACACTACACAGACTTAGAATTTTCACCGCCACCAGAGATAAGATTACCTGATTATACGACCACTCAACTAGATAATGGTTTAACCCTTTATTTAATTGAAGATCATGACTTTCCCCTCGTAACAGGAACAGCGATTTTTCGGACTGGATCGCGCTTAGAACCAGCCGATAAAGTGGGACTAGCTTCACTCACTGGGAGTTTAATGCGTCAGGGTGGTACAGAAAATTATTCTCCTAATGAGTTAAATCAAATATTAGAGCAACGGGCAGCTTCTATTGAAACTTCCATTAATACCACTTCAGGAAGTGCAGAATTTGATTGTTTAACGGGAGATTTAGACCAAGTCTTTGATTTATTTGCTGAGGTAATTAAAAGCCCTGCTTTTGATGAGCAACAATTTGCTTTAGCCAAACAACAAGCAGAAGGGAGAATTTCCCGACGAGATGATGATCCCGGAGATGTTGCAGATCGAGAATTTAAAAAATTAGTTTATGGGGAAGACAGTCCCTATGCTCGCACAGAGGAGTATGAAACCTTAGATAATATTTCCCGTGAAGATGTGATCGCCTTTTATGAAAGCTATTTTCGCCCAGAAGAGATGATTTTAGGGATTGTGGGAGATTTTGACAGTGAGGAAATGCGCGATCGCGCTCAAGAAGCCTTTGGTAATTGGGAAGTTACGACTCCCACCCCTAACTATGAACTTGCAGACGTAGAACAAGCAACCACTGGCGGCGTTCATCTGGTAGAAAAACCGCAATTAAGCCAATCTTATGTGGAAATGGGACATTTGGCTGGCACTTTAGATAACCCCGACTATCCCACTCTCAGAGTCATAAATGGTGCATTAAATGGCTTTGGTGGCACGTTATATAATGAAGTCCGATCGCGCCAAGGATTAGCTTATTCTGTTTATGGCGTTTGGCGAGCGAATTACGACTACCCAGGTTATTTTGTTGCAGGGGGGCAAACCAGTTCTGAAACCACCGTTCCCTTTATTCAATCCATCCAAAATGAAATTACCAAAGTTCAAGAGGATCTCCTATCTGAGGATCAGTTAGCGTATGCCAAAGAGTCTATTCTCAATTCCTTTATCTTTAACTTTGAGAGTAACGAGCAAACCCTCTCTCGGCTAATGCGCTATAACTACTATGACTATCCTGATGACTTTATTTTCCAACTTCAAGAAGGCATCAGAGAAACCAGCAAAGAAGATGTGCAACGAGTGGCTCAAACTTACTTAAAACCAGAGGAAATGACGACTTTAATTGTCGGAAATCCTGATGGAATTGATCCCTCTCTAGAAGAGTTAGGACAGCCGGTAACTCACAAGTCAATCAATTAAACAACACTTGCAGTAGTTGAGCAACGGTCATCCGCAGGCTCCTAAATTCAGTTTGGGAGTACGGATGAGTTGTCTCAGTCTGCTCTAATTTGTTAAGTTTAGGAAAGTTTTAAGAATTATTACGAGGTGTTTCTTGTTACAATGTAGGAATACCCTTTTACTGGTGGTGATAATTAGGTAATTATAGTAGTGGCTCTTGTTGTGCAAGCTATAGTTACTTAACCTTCACTACCTCCTCTCATCGGCATAACTTCTAAGACGTTTCTGCAATTACCGTGACTACCTCAACTGACTCTTCTCCAAAAAGCGCAGCCATTGAACAAGCCGAAATTACAGGCAGCATCAACCGCCAAATGATCGCGATCCTGGATTTTGGCTCGCAATATTCAGAATTAATCGCTCGTCGTATCCGCGAGACACAAGTTTATTCGGAAGTTCTTCCTTATCGCACCACTGCCGAACAACTGCAACACCTAAACCCCCATGGCATTATTCTCTCTGGGGGCCCGAGTTCCGTTTATGATGAAGGCGCACCCACGATTGATCCCAAAATCTGGGAATTAGGCATTCCTGTAATTGGGGTTTGCTATGGGATGCAGGTGATGGTTCAACAACTGGGAGGAACTGTCAAACGTGCTGAAAGAGCCGAATATGGAAAAGCATCTCTCCATATTGATAACGAAGAGATTTTATTTCCGGGGGTAGAAGATGGGGCAACGATGTGGATGAGTCATGGTGACTCTTGTTTGGAACTTCCAGAGGGATTTGAAATTTTAGCCCATACGGATAATACCCCCTGTGCCGCGATCGCGAATCCTGAGAAAAAACAGTACGGGGTGCAATTTCACCCAGAAGTTGTCCATTCCGTTGGCGGAGCAGTTTTGATCCGAAACTTTGTCTATAAAGTTTGTCAATGTGAACCCAGTTGGACTCCAGAAGCCTTTGTAGAAGAAGCAGTCCGAGAAGTGAGAGGACGAGTAGGAGATAAACGGGTTTTACTGGCTCTCTCTGGTGGGGTCGATTCTTCCACCCTTGCTTTTCTCCTGCATAAAGCCATTGGGGATCAATTAGTTTGTATGTTTATTGATCAAGGTTTCATGCGGAAAGGGGAACCAGAACGCCTGATTGAAATTTTTAAGGATCGTTTTCATATCCCTGTTGAATATGTGAATGCGCGCGATCGGTTTTTAGCCCAATTAGAAGGAGTAAGTGATCCTGAAGAAAAGCGTCGCCGTATCGGAGGCGAATTTATTCAAGTTTTTGAAGAAAAATCTCGTGAATTGGGGCCATTTGACTATCTTGCCCAAGGAACCCTCTATCCAGATGTCATTGAGTCCGCTGATACTAATATTGACCCTAAAACTGGAGAACGAGTTGCCGTTAAAATTAAAAGTCATCACAATGTAGGCGGTTTACCAGAAGACTTACGCTTTAAGCTAGTAGAACCCCTACGAAAACTGTTTAAGGATGAAGTTCGTAAAGTAGGACGTTCTCTGGGCTTACCAGAAGAAATTATCCAACGGCATCCCTTCCCAGGTCCGGGATTAGCGATTCGCATTATTGGGGAGGTCACTGCTGAACGATTAAATATTCTTCGTGATGCAGACTTTGTGGTGCGAGATGAAATTAAAAAGCAAAAATGCTATCAAGATTTCTGGCAAGCCTTTGCGGTTCTACTTCCCATTCGCAGTGTTGGGGTGATGGGAGATAAACGAACTTATGCCCATCCTGTGGTTTTACGGTTAATTTCCAGTGAAGATGGCATGACTGCCGATTGGTCACGAGTTCCTTATGACTTATTAGAAAGTATTTCTAATCGCATTGTGAATGAGGTAAAAGGGGTGAATCGTGTGGTTTATGATGTCACTTCTAAGCCCCCCGGTACGATTGAGTGGGAATAGTTTAAGTTTGTGGCAAAATGATGAAAAATAGAGTTAAATAGGAGCCATAGTGCTATGGAAGGCAAAAAAATCTTAATGCTAGTGGGTGACTTTGTCGAAGATTACGAAGTGATGGTGCCTTTCCAAACTCTACAAACTGTTGGTCATACGGTTCATGCGGTTTGCCCCGATAAAAAAGCAGAAGAGAATGTGAAAACGGCAGTTCACGATTTTGAAGGAGATCAAACCTATACTGAAAAACCAGGTCACCATTTTACCCTTAATGCCAACTTTGATGACATTAATCCTAACGATTACGATGCGTTAGTTATTCCTGGAGGGCGTGCCCCAGAATATATCCGTCTAAATGAGCGTGTTTTAGAAATCACTCGTCACTTTGACCAAGCGAATAAACCCATTGCTACTCTATGCCATGGGCTATTAGTGCTAACTGCTGCTGGGGTACTGCAAGGAAAACGTTGCACCGCTTATCCCGCTTGTGGTCCAGATGTTAAGCAAGCAGGGGGAGAATATGTTTCTATTCCTGTGGAAGAAGCAATGGTGGATGGTAACTTAGTCACTGCACCCGCTTGGCCAGCGCATCCCCAGTGGCTGAAAAAGTTTTTAGAGGTACTAGGCACGAAAGTAGAACACAGTGAACGGACTGCGGTTGGTGTAAGCTAATTGCTATTCATGAGGGGCTGTTATCTGGGGTCTCCCCAGATGTGCGGAATGCACTAGGTGCATTCCAACTTGAATTCGATTCAAGTTGGGTCGGAGGTTTATACGCCCCGTCTACCGACTAAATTAAAATTGACGAGTGACCCTGCGCCGTCGTACGGCGCAAAGGAACGCGCGAGTTGTAGTCGTAGGATTCTCAGCCCTTCTGCTAAAATAATTAACGACAATAAGGGTGAGGGAAACAAGAAGATATTAAGACAGCATGGAATATGAGCAGTTAATTTTTTCTAGCCATGCGATTAAGCAAATGTTTTCTCGGAAAATTAGCAAAGCTGAAGTAAAAACAGTTCTTTCAGCAGGGGAAGTAATTAGAGCATATCTTGATGACTCTCCTTATCCAAGTTACTTATTTTTAGGTTTCGTTTCTGATCATCCCATTCATGTGGTGGTGGGCTTCGACTTTAAAACAAGAAGAGCTTACATTATTACAACTTATCAACCCAATTCTGAACTCTGGGAATTAGATTATAAGAGGAGAAAGAAAACATGAAATGTTCAATTTGCCAGCAAGGAGAAATTAAGCAGGGTAAAGTGACAGTTCCTTTAGAAAGGGAGGGAGTTATTTTAATTTTTAAAAATGTCCCTGCTGAAGTCTGTGAAAATTGTGGTGAGTATTACTTAAGTGAGCAGACAACTGATTTATTGTTAGAACAGGCAGAAAACGCGATCGCGCACGGAACACAGTTAGAAGTTCGACAATTTGCAGCCTAACTTTTGCTCATTGTACTCATCCCAAAACCCGTTGGCGTAGCATAGGCGGTAGCCTAATCGCGCTACTTCCCCATCTCCAAAACCGATCGCGCTTTCCCCTTCATCCAAACCCCGATCGCAAGTGGCTAAGGATAAGCTTTAAAACTATTCACGAATTTGCTTTAGCAGAATTTCATTAATAATCGTTTGATAACCAATTCCTCTCCTGCTTGCTTCTTCTTTTGCCCAAGCCAGCACTTTCGGGTGGATTCTAATCGAAATTGGCTCATATTTTTCTTCTTGATTTTTAGGGGGTCGTCCTCTATTTTTTAAGTTAATTCCAAATTGAGATGAAATTGCTTCTTTAAATTGTTCGTGTTCTTGTGAAGTAACTCGTCTTGCTCTTTCAAAGGGGAATTCAGATTCCTTGTTCATATTGCTTTCGCTCAGTTCTACTTGCTTTCCTTGCACTTATAATCCTAATTTTTTCATCACGAATTGTAAATACAACAACAATTAGTGAACCGTTCTCTGTTTCTCCAATTGCCCATTCTCTTTCTTCTTTTTGAGAGTGCTGAGAGTCTTCGGTAAATAACAGATAAGGATCAGCAAAAATTGTTACTGCTTCTAAGAAGGTAATACCATGCTTAACAACATTGGATTTCGCTTTGTTCTCATCCCATTCAAACTTCATTTCTAGTATATACCGAAAATCAATTCTTTGTTATTGTACAAGGATTTACCAATTTGCAACAGCTCACTTAATCTTTTGACGTTATTCTCGATCGCGCTACTCCCTCCCTCACCCTAAACACCGATTAGGCTCCGCCTATGCTTCGCAAACGCGCTTTCCCCCTCCTTCCAAGTAGCGATTAACTTCATTATGACTAAAGGTGTGATAACCTAAAACGATAATTAACTGCTACTAAATCCAAGAAGTTGAAGACAGACAGCCTTTTTTACCGATTATTCCAAATACGACCGCAATTATTTTTTGAACTTCTTTCTGGTTCATCTCAAGCTGATTGCAATTATCAGTTTACCTCGGTAGAAGTTAAGCAATTAGCGTTTCGCATTGACGGTATCTTTTTTCCTAGCAGTGGCAACAAAAAAGACCCATTTTATGTGGTAGAAGTGCAGTTCCAACCTGATGAGCAACTTTATTCTCGCATTTTTTCTGAACTTTTTCTATATATCAAACAATATCAGCCTGTGCATCCTTGGCAAGTAGTAGTGATTTATCCGACTCGCACTATAGAAAGAAATAGTGAACCTCATTTCCAACCGTTGTTAAATTTGGAGCAAGTGAGGCGAATTTATCTTGATGAATTAGAGGAAGGAGAAAATTGTCCTTTGGGAGTGCGCTTAGTGAAATTAATTACTTCAAAAGAAACGGAAGTTTCACAACAAGCGCAAAGGCTATTAGAGTCAGTTTCTAGAGAAGTAAAGGAGACAAAACTCAGAAATGATATTATAGACTTAATCGAGAGTATTATGGTTTATAAGTTTCCAAAAATGAGTCGGAAGGAGATTGCTGCCATGTTAGGGGTTGATGATTTAAAACAGACAAGATTTTATCAAGAAGTGTTTACGGAAGGGAAACAGGAAGGGAAACTAGAAGGGAAACAGGAAGGAAAACTAGAAGGGAAACAGGAAGGGAAGCTAGAGGCAGTATCAAGAATGCTAGACTCTGGTGTTGAGTTAAATACGATCGCGCAGTGGTTGGATTTACCTCTAGAGATGGTAAAAAAGGAGGCTAACAAGAAAAAACAATCTTAACCCGATTGCCGTAGGCAAGTAGCTTCGCTACATCGCGCTCCTCATCTCATCCCAAAACCCGATCGCGCTTCCTTCCCCATCCCCCAAAAATAGCGATCGCGCTACTCCCTTCATCATCCAAAATCCCGATCGCGCTTCCCCCTTCATCCAAACCCCGATCGCGCTTTCCTTCTCATCCCAAACCCCGTTTGCGTAGCATAGGCGATAGCCTAATCGCGCTTCCCTCCTCATCCCAAAACAGCGATTATTATCAAGTGATCATCTTTTTGCGGATTCAGGTAACGAGGTTGACGCTCTCCCACTAAATCAGAGATTATAGTGGGAGATTCTTGCTTCTAACTACTAGAAACTAGGTTTCCAGCAGACGAGTCCGCTTGCCCCAATTGTTCGGAAACAACTGAAGTAGAGGCGGGTCTCTCCACAAGCGTTTCCCCCTCTTACATCTCCCCCACTGGGGGAGAAAGAGAGGGGGCCGTTCCAGTCCGCCCGACTGTACGGAGTCCTTCTCTCAGAATGTTAATCGCGGCATTTTCATCTCTATCCAATTTAGTCCCACACTGACAAGCATGGGTTCTAGTTGATAGAGACTTTTTCACAATTCGACCACAGTTAGAGCATTCTTGAGAAGTGTAGTGAGGAGGAACAGCCACCGCTACTTTCCCAAACTTTTGTGCAAAATACTCTAACCAGACTCGGAATTGATACCAGCCTACATCTGAGATTGACTTAGCGAGACAGTGGTTCTTAACCATGTTAGACACACTTAAGTTTTCATAGGCGATGAGGTCGTTAGACTTCACTACGCAACGCGCCAGTCTCAGTTAAACTCAGCAGGGAAGTCGCCCTCCCTACTGGTCTTCAGAACGAAGCATGAAAGTTTCCCTTCACTTCGCTCCTCTCTAAGACAACCTATTGTCATTAGGCACATCCCTCGTAACTACCATCATTACGAGATTTTACATCATGGCAGTGTCGATGGAGAAGTTGTTTATTGCTTAGGGTGTTCTTACCCTTTTTACTACGAGGCGTTATATGGTCAACCTCCCACAAGTCTCCATCTTGGAAGTGTAGTCCGCAAATTGCACACTTTCCTTTTTGGGTTTTAAGAAGTTTTGCAACTTCAACCTTTACGTCAGGATATGAACCCATTTTGGAACTCCAATAACGCCAGTCCCCATTGAACGGTGAAGCATCTCCTTTCACTTTCACGTAATCTTTATGTGGTGTCCAGCTATGCTTTTCTAGGTAGAGTCCATCTGTTAACGAGAAGACCCATTTATCTTTCCTACCTTCAACAGCTTGTCTCCAGTATTTCTTAGTTACCCATTCCCAGTCTTTATTGGGGTGTCGGCGTTTTGCCCATCGACGAAGTTTTGACCATATTTTATAGTCTAGGTCTGTAAAGGTTTCAAAACTACAGCAGGCTGAGTAATAATTAGACCATCCTTTGATGATAGGATTTAATTCTTTAATTAAATCTATCTGTTTTGATGCTTGATGACGGTCGATGGTATCAGCCAGCTTTTGATAATGTAGCTTCACCTTTTCGTCCGAGGGCTTGATTATTGTCATTAAATTAGATTTTTTCTTGCCATGCTGATGTTTTCCTACCTCATACTGTCGTATTGTGAATCCCAAAAAGTCGAAACCCACTGTATCATCTTCTACAGTTTTGGCGGTATGGCAAAGGCGTGTTTTCGATGGTTTCAGTTCACAACCAATTTTAGAGAGAAAATCCTCAATTATTACTTTATCCCTCTTTTGTCACTTTCCGAAGCAAGAAGTAAAAAATAATGAGTTCTAATCAACTCTTAAAAACCTATTTTAACTTGATGAACAGAAGAAAATAAATGCTGAAACCCCAATAATAAGTGGTCATTATTAAACATCTCTAGCCAAGGGACAACTAACCAAAATAAGAACCATGGTTCCATAACTAAACGTAGGTTATGTAAGGCATCTTTCCAGCTATTTCCCTTCCTCCAATTGGGATGTTGAGGAGAATTATTACTTGTTGATGGTTGTGTCTTATCATCACTGTCTTCATCTTGCTCAAAAGAGCTAAAACCTGGCGTTTGTAAGCTCACCATTAAATAAACACAGTAAATGATTTCCCACCACTTCTCGATCTCAGAAAACTTGGTGAAACGATAATCTTTCCAACCCAATTCTTGCTTACATTGGCGAAATCCATATTCCACCCAAGTTCTTAAACCGTAAAGGTCTCCTAGTTTTTTCTTGACCTTCCCTTGAAGATTGGTCATAACAAAAGAGGTCCCATTACTGGGCAAAGTTTCTGGGTCAGTGGTGAGATCCCAATAAGTGATTTTTCGTCTCTTGCCATAAACAATTTCTCGAATGTATCTGGTTTCGGAACTGTTATCACTAAAGGTGCGAGTAAATTGACACCATTTATTGGCTCTTACCCTTTGTCCTGGGGGCAGTAGGACACTATGATTACTTCTAATTGCTACTACATAGGAGAGCTGATAGTGAGTTAAAGTATTGATGAAATTGCTACTTTCTCCATACAAGCTATCTGCTAAAACTAGGTCAATGTTAAAGCCAAAATCAATTAACTCTTGAATCAGTTCTATGGCTAATTCAATCTTGGTTTGGTATTTATCCCCTGGTTTGAGAGTTCCTTTGGGCTTAAATACCTTAAACTTTAAGGGGAAAGTGATATCTTGATACACTCCATAAGCATTGACCGAGACGATTCCTTGGTCAATTTTGCCCAAACTTCCTAAGTATTGTCTAGCGACATAATCGGTACGATTTCCCTTCTTTCTATCTCCAGTTTCATCAATAATGACGGTGATTGCTTTTCCCTTTAAGGCTTCTTTAGTTTTTTGTAATCTTCTTTCTCTTAATTGTTCTACTGACCAAGGTGAGTTAGCAAGGAAGTGATGTAGAGATTGTGCAGAAGTAATCCCGACGACTTTGGCAATTTCTGGTAGAGATTTTCGTTTAATCGGTGCGATGAGTCCTAAATGTAAAAATTTAAAGCATTCATAATTTCTCACATCTTGAAACAGGTCTTGATAGTAACCACAATAGTTGTCTACGATCGCGCTAGTAGGTTCTGGGTCTCGCGGTAGGTGTTGACGAATCTGTAAAGCTACATCCATCATGAGCAGTCGCTTCCCTCTTTATTCTTACTTTTCCTTTCTTATCATTTTATCTCGGAAAATGACAAAAGAGGGTTATATGAAATGGAACTGTGTATGCTACAAATAGAGGGAGAGATTGTTAGTAATCGAGATTAGCTATGGCAGGTGTCATTAAAATTGAGATTGCCGAGTCAGCTCAAGAGCTTAAAAAACAGCTCAACTTCTCCCAAAACAGTGAAGTCAAAGAACGAATCCAAGTCTTGTATTGGCTGAAAACGAACCAAGTCAGAAGTACCGGCGCGCTCGCCTCCCTAATCGGAAAACACCGAACGACAGTATCAAGATGGCTCAGTAAATATCGCAAAGGAGGTCTCAAAGGTCTTTTAGAAGTTAAGAAAAGTCCTGGGCGAGTCCCTAAAATCACGCCATCAGTAGAAAAAAAATTAATCCAAGAACTAGAAGATCCAGAAGGATTTTCTAGTTATAAGGAAATTCAAACATGGCTTCAGTTAATTCAAGATATTGATATTAGTTATAGTGCTGTTCATAAACGAGTCCGCTATGGTTTAGAAGGAAAACTGAAAGTGCCACGTCCAGTTCATAGCAAACAGGAATTGGGAGCACCGGAAGCTTTTAAAAAAAACTAAGTGAAATTGTTACAACCCAACTAGAAGCTAATTCAGAAAAGGTTAAACGATATCAAAACATTAGATATTGGTGCCAAGATGAATCTCGAATCGGGTTAATCACACTTCACGATACAAAAATTACAGGTAAAGGAATTCAACCGACAGGAAAAAAACAGTGGAAGTTTGATTATTTATGGTTGTACGGTTTAGTGGAACCGAGAACGGGAGAGAATTTTTTCAGAGAATTTTCTCATCTTGATGGTCTTTGCTTTGAGCAGTATTTAAGCTGGTTTGCTCAAGAATATCCTGACGATTTACACTTAATACAAGTTGATAACAGTCGTTGCCATACTTGGTTAGAGTTACAACTTCCTGATAATGTCATTTTAATTTTCCAACCACCTTATTCCCCAGAAGTTAATCCCATTGAACGATTATGGCAAGAAATTAAGAAACCTTTGAAATGGGAATTCTTTCCCGATTTAGATGATTTAAGAAAGCGACTTTCCAAAATCTTATCAAAATTAAGTTCTCAAGTGATTACTCAGATCACTGGATGGGACTTTATTCTCAATGCTTTATCTGTAGCAAACATTTAGATATTTCATATTACATTCCTCCATAATTTCCCGATTCCAGTGCATTAACACAAAATCATCTGCGTATCTTACAAAGTCAAGGGTTCTCAATTTGTCCCGTTTACCTTTTATCCCCACCTTTTCGGGAGGTTGGTTGACAATGTATTCCCTGACTGCGGTTTCTAGCCCATGAAGGGCTATGAAGGGCTATATTTGCTAATAACGGAGAAATGACCCCGCCTTGTGGAGTCCCCTCTTCTGTGGGGAATAACGACCCACCATCCACGACCCCTGCTTTTAACCACGCTCTGATTTGACGAGCGAAGGTCGGAGATGTATTCAATTTTTGTAGTAAGTAATCATGGTTGATACGGTCGAAACATTTGGATGTATCTGCATCTAGGACGTATTTGCCCTTAATCCTTAATCCATTCCATATTGTTTCTATGGCATCGTGACAAGCCCGTCCTTTTCTGAATCCATAAGAGTTAGGTTCAAACTTTGCTTCCCATTCTGGCTCTAGAGCCATTTTTAGTACAGCTTGCTTTGCCCGTTCATAAAGAGTCGGAATCCCTAATCCGCGTTTAGAACCATCGGGCTTTGGTATCCACACTCTTCGAGCAGGCTTTGATTTATTTGCAAATTGAAGTGAACCAGCCAAGGTCAACCTTTCGGGAGGGGTTAACGATTTAACACCATCCACACCAGCCGTTCTTTTTCCTTGGTTGTCCTGCGATACGGTTCTCACTGCGAACAGCTTTGCGTAAAAGGACTTTGACAACAATCTTTGGAGTTTACGAACCTTTTTGACATCACCACATTGGGACGCTTGATAGATGCGCTTTTGGAGCTTAAAAACTTTGACTTCAACTTTCTTCCAGTTTATATTCCGCCATAACCACGTCTGGTCATTCATTCGGAAGGTTAAGAAGGAAAGCCAAAACCATCGTCTATATTTAGTAACTAGCCCAGAGGACTGTCTCATAACTTATCAACTCTACTGAGTACCTCTATCTTTTGTCTTACAGTGAGTTCGTCAGCATATCCCTCTTTTTATAGAGGGCGTTCGCTTCTAACTCAATCCCACCCTTCGGTATCCTGACAGATGACCCAGATTTTTGCGCCTTTGGTTTGGCTACTCAGTCTATCGACCTTGACTGAGAGATATCTGAAGGGTTAACTCGTTCCCTATTTCCTTTGTTTGTGACCTTAGACCCTTACTATCCACCGACGGTTACTTTGATGTGCGATTTAAGAACGCCAATGCTTAAATCCAACCGTTTTCACTTTTTGTGTCCTGAGTGTCAACTCCTTTCTCAGGGTAAAGATTACTATGGTTCAGGCGTAAGTTCGTCTCCTAGTCATAGTCACGTTCTAGCAGGAGGTCGTCCTAGAGTTTGGACTTATCCCACATTTAACTACCCTGCTTTATCTTCACGTAACCAACGCTTTGATAAGGGTAGCGATGTCATTCCGCACACTGGAATGATTGGACTTGGCAGATGAGCCTCACCAATAAGGAGATAGAGTTCAGACGGACTCCAAGGGGAGTTTTCGTCTGGGATGGCTCGAAAAGAGGTATGAAACCCCTGCCACTTCACCATCCAACGAGTCGCACTCCCATGTTCTTTACGTTGCCTACTTATTCTTAAATGTGCTTTCCCTAACTTCTGTCTAGCTTTTCTTCGATTAGATGATCCTTTCTGTTTCTTAGAAAGACGGCGTTGAAGCCGTTTTAATTTCTGTTCCCCCTCTCTAAAGAAACGAGGATTAGGCTCTTTATGACCATCAGAGTCAGTGTAGAAAGATTCTAAACCAACATCTAATCCTATGGTTCTTTTAGTTGGTTCTAATTGTTCTTTGACTTCTGTATTGATGAGGAATTGGCAGTAATATCCATCAGCACGACGAACTAATCGAATTCGTTTAATTTCATCAGGATGATAGAAATGGAGGTCTCTAGTTCCAACTAATTTCACCCGACCAATGCCTTTTTTGTCAGTGAAAGTTATATGCTTTCGGGTGTTTAAGTCCAGTTTCCAACCACAAGTTTTATACTCGACACTGCGGTTGTTTTTCTGGAACTGAGGATATCCTCTTGAGTGCTTCTTACATTCGGAGGAGACCTCCGAATTAAGCACTCGCTTTTTACCTTTAATCCCTTTTTTACAGTTATCGTAGAACCGACTAATTGCAGACCAAGCCCGTTCAGCAGCGGACTGTCTAGCCATAGAGTTTAGTTCTTTAGCCCAAGGAAACTCCTCTGCTAATTGTTTACAGAGCTTATTCAAAGCGTATTTATTAACGCCTTGATTATCCATCCAGTAACGAATGCACTTATTTCGTACGAATTGAGTCGTCCGAATTGCTTCGTCAATGGCTTGATATTGAGTTTTTTTGGCTTTGACCTTAAACTCTAAAACAAACATCTTATGCTAAACTTTGTGGTTAAATTAATGCTAACACAAAAGATTTAAGGTTGTCCTGTCGGACTTTATTTTTTTGGGCGACGATTCATCTCCCATTAACCTGACGGTATAATGGGGCGGAGCAAAGCGTGAGCATCTTCTCATCGCATCAAGATAAAAACTAACAATATTTGTCTTTTACGCTAACATTCAGTTAAGAGTCATCAATCTAGTCAAATCACTGAAAAAATGGCAAAAGTTGAAGTAGAGCTACCAGAAACAGCATTTTCAGCCCTTCGCAAAGCACCCAATGAATTTGTCCAAGAAATGCGAGTAGCTGCTGCTGTCAAATGGTACGAATTAGGAGAAATTTCACAAGGGAAAGGTGCTGAAGTTGCTGGTTTAACAAGAGCAGATTTTATCAACGCTTTAAATCGATACAAAGTTTCTGTTTTTCAATACACTGAAGCTGAATTAACTGAGGAGTTAAATCAGTGGCAATAGCTAAAGTGGTTGTTAATGCTTCACCGTTGATCACCTTATTTAAAAGCAATCAAGCAGAACTTTTACCTCAACTGTTTCAAGAAATTGTTATTCCACAAGGCGTTTGGGACGAAATTGTTATCCCTGGACAATTAGATGATGCAGCACAGATGTTACCGAAAACGAAATGGATTAATTATAGAAAACTCGAAAGAGTTCATCGGAAGATAGAAGCATGGGATTTAGGTGTTGGAGAATCACAGGTTCTTAGCTACGCTCTCACTCACCTTGACTATACAGCAATGGTAGATGATATGGCAGCAAGAAAATGTGCAAAAACTTTTAATATTCCTACATTAGGAACAGGCGCAATGATTGTTTTAGCCAAGCGCAAAGGCTTAATTTCCTCAGTGACACCAAGATTAAAAGCCTTACAAGATTCTGGTTTATGGCTATCGGAAGAAGTGATTAGTTTGTTAAAAGCAAGAGCTGGAGAATGATCGCGCTTTCCTTCCCATCCCCAAAATCGCGCTACTCCCCCTCACCCCAAAACCCGTTTGCGAAGCATAGGCGGTAGCCTAATCGCGCTTCCTTCCCCATTCCAAACCCCGATCGCGCTTCCCCTCTCACCCCAACACCCAATCGCGCTACTCCCTCTCATTCCCAAAAAACAACGATTAGGCTTCACTTGTGCATTGAATTAACAACTTTCAAGCTTTATTTCTTGTATTTTTTGCCAGTTTTCTACGGTTTGAGAAGCGTTTAAAACTTCCACACCAATCACTATTCCTTTCTCGTTATAATCTAGAATTACACCAGGTTCAGTTTCGTCACTTTCCTCAATAGAATCATTTGACCAATGAACTCGCAAAACATCAACTTCGGCATCATATTTTATTTTCATAAGTTCCTCCAATACTTACTGATTTTGCTAGTTTTATAGACTGTAATTACTTTTACTGGTTTCGCAGTAGTGTTCAGAAAGACTCTTAGTAGATATTTCTTACCATTATTACCAGTAAATAAACCTTGATAAATTGTTAGTTTATCTTCCTCAATAATTTAACTAGGATGATTTAAAATTAACTCTAAAACTCGCAAAGGAATTTTTCGTTTCGTTAGTTCTTCTTGAGCGTGTTTAGATAAATCAAACTCCATTCTATTAATTTTATCATTTTCAGCCCTATTTTTGAAAACTGATCAGCGATCGCGCCTCCCAACTCATCCCAAACCCCGATCGCGCTTCCCCCTTCATCCCAACCCCCGTTTGCGTAGCATAGGCGGTAGCCTAATCGCGCTTTCCCACTCATTCCAAAACAGCGATTGCCGTAGGCAAGTAGCTTCGCTACATCGCGCTTCCCCCTTCATCCAAAACCCGTTTGCGTAGCATAGGCGGTAGCCTAATCGCGCCTTCCCTCTCACCCCAAAACCCGATTGCCGTAGGCAAGTCTCACACTGACATCGCGCCTTCCTCCAATTTTTAAATCAGTTAAAATAAATAGGAGAATTAAGACAAAATGGCTTTCTTGCCCTAGAAGTGTAGAAAAAAAGGAGTGAACGATGCAAGTTAAAGATTTAACAGTTCAGGAATTAAAAGAATTAATTCGAGAAGTAATAGATGAGGTTCTTGAAGAAGTATCAGTTGATTCTGATGAGGGAAAATTAATTAGACCTGAGATTCAAAAAGAGTTACAAAAAAGACAACATTCCCGTCAAACTGGAGAAAGCAAGTTAGTTAGTTCCCAAGAGGTAATGAAAGAATTGGGAATTGAATAATGGCTTATACAGTTCAATATGATACCCAAGCCGTAGCTGAATTGAAAAAGCTACCACCAAAATTAGGAAAGCGAATTATTAAGAAAATTAACTGGTTAGCAGAAAATTTTGAACAAGTTAACTTTTTTCCTTTATCTGGAAATTTATCAGGATTTTATAAATTAAGAGTGGGTGATTATCGAGTAATCTATAGTTTTGATCAAAATTCAAAAACAATTATTATTGAAAAAGTTGGACATCGTCGGGAAATTTACAAGATATAAATTCGTTGAAATAAATATCGCGCTTTCCCTCTCCTTCCAAAAACACCCGATCGCGCCTCATCCCAAAAACCCCCGATCGCGCGCCTCCTTCCCCATCTCCAAAACACTTGATCGCGCTTTCCCTCTCCTTCCAACCCCCGATCGCGCTACTCCCATCCTCAAAAACCCGTTTGCGAAGCATAGGCGGTAGCCTAATCGCGCTTCCTTCCCTATCCCAATACCCGATCGCGCTTTCCCCCTATCCCAAAAACAGCGATCGCCTGTGGCAAGTAGCTTCGCGACATCACGCTCCCCAATACTTTTCCCTACTCTTTGATAATCGATTAAACTAGATGAAAAGGCGACAAGAAACTCTCAAAAAGCCTATGTTAGACCAGAAAAACCTAGAACAACGTTTAGTAAAACTTGAGCAAACCGTTTCCGAGCTGCAACAAAAGGTAGAAAGCCAACCCTCCTCTAAAGAGGGATTGGAACAATTGATTGGTTCAATTTCTGATGAAGTAGCATTTTTGGAAGCTCTGGAGTATGGGCGTTTTTTCCGTCAGCAAGATCAGCCGAAAGAGGAAGAGAGTTAATAGTGGTGAAATATCTGCTCGATACCGATCATTTCAGTTTTTTACTAACTCGAAATGTTGCCGATTTTAATAAAATTCCTGATTTAAGGATAGAAGATTGGACAGTAGATCCTCAAATCTCCTGAATGTAACAAGATTTTTCCAAGGGGGGAGAAGGTTTTGCCAGTGTGGCTAAGTGGGAAAGTTAGTTACAGCTATAACCCGATCGCGCCTTCCCTCTCATCCCCCAACAGCGATTGCCGCAGGCAAGTAGCTTCGCTACATCGCGCCTTCCCTCTCATCCTAAACCCCGATGTGGCCAAGTCATCCCTCTACGAACATCGCGCTAAAATAGCAATTAAGTCTTAAATAATTCGGTGATGATCTCTATGTCTAATCCCAAAACAGAAAACTTGATCCCTTTTGAAATTGAAGGAGAAATGACGTACCTCAATCCAGACTCTGCCGAAGGAAAAGCCTTACAACGGATTGATTCTGTCGATCTTGATGATCCCACGCAATGGATTACTGTTGTGGAAGAAGGTCAGGAAATTGATGATGAAGCATTAGATCAATGGTTAAAAGAGCGTGGGTACAAAGTCTAAATATCAGGTTCAAGTTCATCCTGCTGTAAGAACAGAAGATATTCCTAGTTTACCTGCTCAATTGCAAAATGATTTTTCAGGGTATCAGCTAGCAATAGCTAGAGATCCTTATCAAAGGCGTGGAGTACCTAATCATGCTTTGAAAGGGAAATTAAGAGGATACCGCGCTTTAGAAATTGATTGGGAGGGTGTTGCTTATCGTCTGGTTTATCGCATTTATGAAAAGCCTTCTCCGCGACGAGTGTTAGTAATTAGTTTTGCTGAACATGATCCAGCTTATGAAAAAGCGATCTCGCGGATCAAGAATTGATCCCTTTTTTCGGAACACCCGATCGAGCTTCCTTCCCCACCCCAAAAACACCCGATCGCGCCTTCCCCTCATCCCAAAAGACCGATCGCGCCTTCCCAATCCCCAAAACACCGATCGCGCTTCCTTCTCATCTCCTATCTCCCTATCACCCCATCTCCCCATCTCCCCATCTCCTCATCTCCCCATCTCCTCATCTCCCTATCACCCCATCTCCCCACCTGAGGGGAATTTCAGGAGAATGAAACGACCCTGCTTTTGTTAAGGGGGGATCACGCTGTAATTGCGTTCAATTCTTGATACGGGTAAAATCAAGTTAATTAAACGGTTAAAATTAAATAACAACCATGACTGAGCCTGTATCTCCCTTATCAGAACCCTTATCAAAAATTCCCCAAGCTAGCTTAGGACAAGTTTTACAGGATTTAGAAAAGTGTGAAGACGCATCAGGGTTATTTGATTCTAAAAAGCGCCAACAGAAGTCGATTTTTGTTGATTCTTATGCAGTAGATGCTTATCGCTTGATAAAAATTTGCAGTTTTTTTTCAAGACTTAAGAATTGGGAATACTATCTCCAAGTAATAAAAGGTAAATATTCCCTAGATCAAGTAATTGACTATTTACTTCCGATTGGGCGAGCTAAATCCTTTGTTGATCAAATTAGGATTTCCTATAATATTTTGGCATTTTATCCAAGAGAGAAGGTTGTTTGTAAAATTTATTATCGAAGAAAAGGTAAAATTTATGCTAAAAATGAAGTAGTAGCTATCCGACAGGCAGAAAAACTAAATTTATTTCGAGTTCCTAAAATTATTGTTGATCATTCTAATGATAGTCCTATTTCAGATACGCCAGTGGTGTGGTATGAGCAAATTTCAGGGAAAACACAAAGAGCGGGAGAAAATAAAAGTATTGAGGTATTTGAAAAGTTATTATCTTGGTATGATGCTCACGGGGTGGAGTTAGAAACGCCAGCTCGTTTTATTGCCCCTTTTGCTGATTTAACAGAAGATATATTAGTCTCTCAGGGGTGGTCGAAATCAGAAGCAGAAATTATTTTAACGACAATTAATAAAATTCAAAATTGTCAGCTCTTACTTCCTGTTTCTTGGATTCATGGAGATATGGGATTATCAAATTGTTTAGTAACGGACGAAGGGGAAATCGTTATTATTGATTGGGAATGGTATGGAAAAAATTATATTTTTCTAGATTTATATTCTTTACTTTCTTATGGGGGTAATGATCCTGCTTTTAATGCAGAAATAGCAATGACTAATTTATATACCAAATGGTTTAAAGATAAGTTTCCTGAGGAAGAAAATACAATGTCTCTTGACTTACAGTTGAGGCTTCAACAGTTTATAGTAGAAAATTTACAAACTTGGGTAGGATTAAAAAATACAGACTTGCCCTTAAGATTAAAAAATCTCAAAACTCATTTACTCAATCAACAAGTAACTGAGAAAATTACTGAAGAACAAGCGCAAGAATTATTAGCAACTTATCAAGAAAAGGTCATTGCAGATGCTAAAAAAATTTGTAACGCTTTATCAGAATAATAAAATCTATAGTTATTTCAATATAGTTATGGCGAGCGATTTTATTAATCTCTCTTAGTAGTAACTCACCAAAATTAATCTAAAAAGTGATCAATTTCAAGATTTTTTGGTAATAAATTTTTCACAAATGTGATAATTAAAATGAAACGACCCTGCTTTTGTTAAGGGGGGGATCACGCTGTAATTGCGTTCAATTCCTTATACAGGTACAATCAAGTTAATTAAACGGTTAAAATTAAGTAAAAACGATGACTGAACCTGTATCTCCTTTATCAGAACCCTTATCACAAATTCCAGATGTTACCTTAGGACAAGTTTTACAAGATTTAGAAAAGTGCGAAGACGCATCAGGATTATTTGATTCTAAGAATCGCCAACAGAAGTCGATTTTTGTTGATTCTTATTTTCTTAGTAATTATCGTTGGATTAAAATTTGTAGTTTCTTTTCAAGAGTTAAGAATTGGGAATACTATCCGCAAGTAGTGAAAGGTAAATATTCTCTAGATACCGTAGTCAACCACTTACTTCCCATTGGGCAAGCTAAAGCCTTTGTTGACCAAATTAGGATTTCCTATAATATTCTGGCTTTTTATCCAGAAGAGAAGGTTATTTGTAAAATTTATTATAAACAACAAGGTAAAACTCTTGTTGAAAATGAAGTGGTAGCCATCCGACAAGCAGAAAAACTAAATTTATTTCGAGTTCCTAAAATTATTGTTGATCATTCTAATGATAGTCCTATTTCAGATACGCCAGTGGTGTGGTATGAGCAAATTATAGGAAAAAAGCCAAAAGTGGGAGAAGATAGAAGTGCTGATCTATTTGAACCGTTATTATCTTGGTATGATGCTAATGGAGTGGAGTTAGAAACGCCAGCTCGTTTTATTTCCCATTTTGCTAATTTAACAGAAGATATATTGGTCTCTCATGGATGGTCGAAATCAGAAGCTGAAATTATATTAAACACAACTAAAATGATCTATAATAGCCAATTACTCCTTCCTGTGTCTTGGATTCATGGAGATATGGGCTTAGAGAATTGTCTAATAACTGATGAAGGAGAAATCGTTATTGTTGATTGGGAATGGTCTGAGAAAAATTATATTTTTCTAGATTTATATTATTTACTTTATTATGGTGCCAATGATCCTAATAACGAATTAGGAACAAAAATGAATAATTTATATACTCAATGGTTTAGAAATCAGTTTCCTGATCGCGAAGATTTGATGCCTGTTGATTTGCAGTTATTGCTTCAAAAGTTCTTGACGCAAAAACTTGAACGTTTAGGCAAATTTAGTGTTAATAAAAACTTACCATTACAATTAACAAATCTCAAAAACTATTTGCTTAATAAAGAAGTTTCTGAAGAGAAAGCAGAAAAATGGTTAGCAAGTTATAAAGAGCAAGTAATTGAAGATGCTGAAAAAATTTGTAACGCTTTAGCAGAAGGATAACACCATTTTACTTATTAAAAATGCTATAGCAATCCTAAATTATAGTGATTCCAAATAAAAAACAGCAGCTTAAAAGTAGTGGGAGCATCTTGCTCCCTAGTAGCAGCCAAGATGGCTGCACTACGGAACTGAATTGGAACGACTATAGTTGTAAATTTTTAGTTGGGATTCCCCCTTTAATTCCCCCCTTACTAAGGGGGGTTAGGGGGGAAGCCTTCGGCACGGCTTTCAGCCTACGCAAGTTAAACTACTTTTTACTAATGAGATCATATTGCTATATTACTAATTATTTTAATCTTCTTCAGGAAACTCAATTTGCACTCTTCCTTGCTCATCCACTATCACATCACCTCCTAACTCTTGGATATTTTCAATTGCAATTTCTTGTACTTCTTGATCAGGGGTATGTCTTAACACCATCCCCCAAGAGCCGATTTTTGGAATGGGACTGGTTGGGTTTTCTTCTATAAATTCAGCAGTTCGGCGGAGACTATTTGCATTTCTTTCAGTATCAGGATTCTTGCTAGCCCATTCCGCAGCCATTTTGTAGGATTTAGATGCAGCTTGAGCATCTCCAAGGAATAAGAGTTCATCGTGGGCTTTATGAACCCATACCACATAAGCTAAGGGAGCTTCTGGAGACATTTCTTCTAGGGCACGCTCTAACCAGTGTATAGTTTCTTGGGGACGACCTGCATAAATTGAGCTAACGGGGGCAATAAAACGATAGGCTTGTATAAATTGGGGGTCTTGTTTGGCAATTACTTCTAGATATTTTGGTAATAAGGAGTATCCTGTTTCACGTCGTGCTGGCTTATCTCCAAAGTATTGTAGAGAGCGTAAATAAGCCCAGTTAGCAACCATATTATCAAACCCAAAAGTCGGAGCGTTAGCAAGAGTGTTTAGGGACTTGCAAGAAAAAAGAATACCCATCAGAACGAACCAACAGTAACTGACCATTTGGGCAGAGATTCTGAAGGATACCAATCAACCCGATAGTCTGCTAAAGACTCAGGGTCAACTTTGACACCAGTTTGATAAAGCTTAGTGACATGGTGAACCACAGGCTGAGAACCTTTCCAACTCATCTTACTTGCCCATCTCAGAGCCGTGTCAATAGAGTCCAGAATCGCTCCGTTCCAGAATTGTTCAAGGGCAGCCCAACAACGCTCAATGGGATTGTATTTACTATGATAGGGAGGATAGTAAATTAAGCGAATCTGGAGCTGGTAATGACGAGAAAATTCTACAATCCTTTTGATGAACTGAGTGCGATTGGAACGGGTAGCACTGCCGCCATCCAAGTTAATGGCTAAGGTGTTAACCTCGGGAAAGTTTCCTTGATTGCTTTTCCACCAGTGCTCTAGACAATCAACAATGAAATCTGAGGTTTCAGGGGACTCACTCATGTAAAGAGCTAAGTTGTCTGTACGGAGGTTAAGAATCCCAAAGGGAAGTAGAGTCGTGTGCCATTGAGTATCATGGTCATCGGCTTGAGGGGGAGCTTGGCGACGGTCTTTCCCACCCCGTGAGAGGTTTCCTAGTTTGACTTTGGCTTTCGAGTCAATTGAGATGCGTAAGACGGTTGGGTCATCATCGGCCGCTTGATTAGCTGTTGCCACTTGTTCAAAAATAGCATCAGTTTCAGGGATTTTCTTCAATGGCTTGGTTTTTAAGGTTTTTTTAAACGGTAGCCGAGGCGATTTAACATTGCTCCAATTGTTTGTCGGGTTGGTAATTGTTCATCGCTGTATCCTTTTTCCCTAATCAGAGCATTTCTCACCGCTTGAGCACTCATGCGGCTATACTGAAATGTGGTTTGGAATTTTGGGTCGGCTTGAGATTGTTCCTCTACTAGGTCGCGAATCTCCTTTCCTAAATTGGGCAAGTTTTCTTCGCTTTTTTTCCGACCCCGCTCCTGATACTTGTCCTGATAGGAGATTCCCCTTTCCAGATGGTCAAGACCTCTTTGAACACACACTCTCCCCCAACCCATTTGCCTTTCTGTCCGACGGGCTGAACCTTGAAAGTAGTCAAGGCACACCTGAGCGACAAACACTCGTTTTTTCTCTCCTGTTAATTTTCTCGCTGCATCTTTAAGAGTTCTTTTGAACTGTTCGTTTAACTCTTGCATCCTCTTTTTACCAATATCATCTCTTCTAGTTTCCTGGGTAATTCATTTTTTCGCAAGTCCCTTAATTGCGTTCTTTCCCAGTCTTCTTGTTGAGAATAGCTGAGGGTGGTTTGATCCGTTTCTCCATTTCTTAATAAGTTAAGTTGTAAGAAAATAACCCCTAAAAAAGAAAACGTAGCGATGGTTATTGTGACTGTGCTATTAATAACTTGTTTAGACAGACTCACCATATTAGTTAAAACATTTTACAAATAATTTTTGGTTTATTCTGTATTAATTATAGCAATACGGCAATACGATATCCTTTGTAAAAGGGAACTGAACTTGCGTAGGCTGAAAGCCGTGCCGAAGGCTTCCCCTTAGTAATACCATTTTCAAAAAGTTAGGTTACAGTAGATCCCCCCTTCGCCCCCCTTTACTAAGGGGGGTTGGGGGGATCGTATATTAGCAATAATTTATCAAAATGTTATAAAAAAAACTGCGAAATTGCTTTCTTTTCCTAAAGTCTAGAACGAAGCGTAAACTAAGCTGGAAAGGGCTTTTGTCTCCCCATCTCGCCACCTGACTGTAATTTGAGGAAAATGAAACGACCCTGTTATTTTTAAGGGCAGTTTCCATTACCAAATGTACTATTTTCTTGAATTTCTGTACTCGTAAAAGTAGCAATTCCACATAGATGAGGTTGAGAAGCTGTATCATTGCTTTCTACCTCGACAATTGCTTGATCATTTGTTACTTCCATAGTTTCAGCAAAAGAATAACCGTCAGGATCAGGAAGGGTTTCAAAATCTTCTAATTGAGAATAGTCTTCTGTGAAAGTGCCATTAACGAGACGGTAAGCTTGTTGGGAACGATTAACTTTACCGATGAGACTTCGCGCTGCTGACTCTCTTGCTCTACCAGCTTGGGACAGATAAATCGGCCAAGCTAGTGCGGAGATAATGCTCATCATAATAATAACAACTAAAAGCTCAATTATGGTAAGCCCTTTATTTTGCTGAGAATGACTGATGCCAGTTAGATACAGTAATTTGAATTTCATGGCGATTAGTTCTCTTAGCTTCTATCTTGATCTTGCTATATATCTCAATCCTAGAGTTAAAATGAAATCATATTACTTAAAAAGCAGGGTGCGAAAAAGCCCTGCTTCTACATATTTCCTAAGCAATTAGCTAATTTTTAATTAGTTTCAACTATCCTCAGTAGGTAGTGAATTAGGGGGATTACCAGTGTCGCCGGCATCATCAGTATCGCCACAAGTGAAAATAGCTGTAGTTGTAGTAGTAGCAACACCACAGACGCTACGCTGATCAGCTACACTGGCGCTTACTGCGATAACCCCTCCGGCATCCGTATCACCAGTTATACCAAACCCTTCATAGCCTTCAGCTTCTGGGGGGTTATCACTATCATAACCTAGTTCTAAATCACTAAACGCCCCTGCAAATGTTGTGTTTTCAACCCGATAGGCTTGTTGAGCACGGTTAACTGCACCAATGATAGATTCAGCGCCAGCTCGTCTGGCTCGTCCAGCTTGGTCTAAGAAGGTGGGGAGAGCAACTGCAGAAAGAACACCAATAATAATGATGACAACTAGGAGTTCAATGAGGGTAAAACCTTTCTGGCGATTTTTCTGGTTAAGAAGTTGCAGAAGTTTTGTTTGTAAGTTCGTTTTCATAGCAAATTTCCTCTTGATGAGCGTTAAGGGACTTGCAAGAAAAAAGAATACCCATCAGAACGAACCAACAGTAACTGACCATTTGGGCAGAGATTCTGAAGGATACCAATCAACCCGATAGTCTGCTAAAGACTCAGGGTCAACTTTGACACCAGTTTGATAAAGCTTAGTGACATGGTGAACCACAGGCTGAGAACCTTTCCAACTCATCTTACTTGCCCATCTCAGAGCCGTGTCAATAGAGTCCAGAATCGCTCCGTTCCAGAATTGTTCAAGGGCAGCCCAACAACGCTCAATGGGATTGTATTTACTATGATAGGGAGGATAGTAAATTAAGCGAATCTGGAGCTGGTAATGACGAGAAAATTCTACAATCCTTTTGATGAACTGAGTGCGATTGGAACGGGTAGCACTGCCGCCATCCAAGTTAATGGCTAAGGTGTTAACCTCGGGAAAGTTTCCTTGATTGCTTTTCCACCAGTGCTCTAGACAATCAACAATGAAATCTGAGGTTTCAGGGGACTCACTCATGTAAAGAGCTAAGTTGTCTGTACGGAGGTTAAGAATCCCAAAGGGAAGTAGAGTCGTGTGCCATTGAGTATCATGGTCATCGGCTTGAGGGGGAGCTTGGCGACGGTCTTTCCCACCCCGTGAGAGGTTTCCTAGTTTGACTTTGGCTTTCGAGTCAATTGAGATGCGTAAGACGGTTGGGTCATCATCGGCCGCTTGATTAGCTGTTGCCACTTGTTCAAAAATAGCATCAGTTTCAGGGATTTTCTTCAATGGCTTGGTTTTTAAGGTTTTTTTAAACGGTAGCCGAGGCGATTTAACATTGCTCCAATTGTTTGTCGGGTTGGTAATTGTTCATCGCTGTATCCTTTTTCCCTAATCAGAGCATTTCTCACCGCTTGAGCACTCATGCGGCTATACTGAAATGTGGTTTGGAATTTTGGGTCGGCTTGAGATTGTTCCTCTACTAGGTCGCGAATCTCCTTTCCTAAATTGGGCAAGTTTTCTTCGCTTTTTTTCCGACCCCGCTCCTGATACTTGTCCTGATAGGAGATTCCCCTTTCCAGATGGTCAAGACCTCTTTGAACACACACTCTCCCCCAACCCATTTGCCTTTCTGTCCGACGGGCTGAACCTTGAAAGTAGTCAAGGCACACCTGAGCGACAAACACTCGTTTTTTCTCTCCTGTTAATTTTCTCGCTGCATCTTTAAGAGTTCTTTTGAACTGTTCGTTTAACTCTTGCATCCTCTTTTTACCAATATCATCTCTTCTAGTTTCCTGGGTAATTCATTTTTTCGCAAGTCCCTAATGTCTTGTTTCGAGGGATGTTATTTATCTCGTTAGTGGTAACTTACCCAGATTGATCAAGAAAGTGATCACCCTTGGGAAAATTTTTTGCGCTATTGGGATGAAGGGGGAGGCGCGATGGGTTAGATCCCCCCTAACCCCCCTTTTTTTGAAGGGGGGGATCAGACTTGCTGTTTTGGGATAGGGGGAAAGCGCGATCGGGTTTTGGGATAGGGGGAAAGCGCGATCGGGTTTTTGAGGTAAGGGGGGAAGCGCAATTATTTTGGCTCATTGGAAACTTGTTCCATTTCCTCCCAAACTTCCATTAAAGACTTATTATCCAACCATTGGCGGCGTTCTTTTGTATAATCCCCTTGACCAGAACGAAAATGCTGAAGGAAACGTATCGCATCAGTTGCACCTAGAGACCCTATTAAAGCACTATAACCTTCTCGAAGGATTTCTTCTTTAGTTTTCATCATTATTATTTTGCTCCTTTTGCATAACTTGACTTAACCATTGTGTAGGGTTGTCAACTGCAACCTGTATCTTTTGAGTGTATCTTCTTGCTTTCTTAATTAATCGATCATCCGTGCTTAAAAATATATCAGCTTTACTGCTTTCTGCACTAGCCAAATGAAACGCATCATAGGCTGTGAATCCCATTTCTTGAAATTGGAAAGCTCTCTGATAAATTTGATTATCATGAGTTACTTGGATTGTAGCAATTTCCAAAATTTTTTGAATTGCTTTTAACTTCTCTAAATCACGAATTTGATTCAATTCAGCATTGAGAGCTGTACTATTAATGAGCTGCCATTTTCCCAGTTGACATTCTTGTAGAATTATCATTACTGCTTCTGCTTCTAGATAAATTCGAGTTTGTCTGAAATCATCAAAAGGGCGGTTCAAACAGCAGGCATCTAAGTAAATTTTATAATTCGGAAATGGCATCTTTAAAAGAAAGAGTCACTTCAAAAAGAATTTCTGATTTAATTTTGGGGTTAGAGGTGGACATAATTCAATTTTTCTCAATTTATTGTGTAAATTTTACCAAATTAGTGATTCTTAAAGCGCGATTAGACTACCGCCTATGCTACGCAAACGGGTTTAGGGTGAGGGAGGGAGGCGCGATCGGGGTTTTGAGATGAGGGAGGAGGCGCGATCGGGTTTTGGGTGAGGGAAGCGCGATCAAGATTAAATTTCACTGGAAGATTCCCACGGATTGATCAATTCTAAACCACAGTTTTGAAAATCAGAAACATTACGAGTTGCCAAAGTTGCTGTTTTAAGCAGCGCAATGGAAGCAATCATAGCATCCATTACTTCAATTGGTTTTCCTTTTTGTTGTCGATTAACGATAATATCGGCATAAACCTCTGCCGCCTTTTCATCAAAAGGAAAAATACGATTACTAAATCCTTGAGCGATAAACATCTGAAATCGCCATTGAAGGGAATCACGGCGACGACCTTCTGGTAAACGTTTTAAACCATAAGAAATTTCAGCTATACTAACCGCAGTAATTGCTAACTCTTCCACAGGAAATCCTCTTAACCAAGACATTACCTGAAAATTTGGCTGAGGACGCATCATCTCAGAAATAACATTAGTGTCTAAAATAATCACAGTCTAATTCTGCTTCTGTTTGAGGAAACACTGACGGATGTGTCTCCAATTCAACACCATCGTTTCCAAACCAATACCTTGCTAAGTCAGCAAGATTATCAACCTGATCTCTCGCCATAAGCATCTCTTCTAAAATTACTTTTACTTCTTCCTCAATCGAACGACCATGATGAGATGCTATAATTTGAAGTCGCTTCTCTAAATCAGGGTCAAGATTACTCAGGCTTAAATTAGACATTAGTTTGGTCTTTAATTAATCTTCATTCTTTTCATATTATATCGGTAATCAACCGATGGGCAAAGATGGTACTGAATAAGTAGTAATCACTGTTTGAGTAAGGGTCTCGCGCATCCTACGACCACAATATCCGATTTGGTCGGTAGTTAGCGAGACCAGTAGTGTGCTATAATTAGAGTATCTGTACGACTTCCACTTTGATTGGCTAGTACGACAGTTTGACTGGGGAGAGAAATCATCTCCAGTGGATCTATGGCAAAAGTCCCTAGATTCAACCGAGAATGGCGGTTTTGGTCTGGTTAAAGGATCAAAAGAAGCTACGACTACAATCTTTGATTTAGTCGATAGTACCATTCACTATAGTCACCACTTCCTCCACCAACATCTTGTAGAAACCGAATGGCATTGACTGCACCTAAGCGATCAATGAGGGCTTGATATCCTTGTTGTCTAAGTTCAGTTGGTATCATTTTAAGTTTCTCCTTTTTGCTGAAACACTTTCATTAACCAAGTTACTGGATTATCCACAACGACATTTAAACGGCTCTTATAGCTAATGGCTCTTTTAAGCAAACGGTCGTCAGTAGTTAGTAAGAAATCCGCTTCAGCTACTTCTGCACAAGCGATGTGAAAAGAATCGTATAACCCAAAACCTAATTTTTCTAACTCTTGGGAACGTTCAAGTTGACTTGAATTGTACTCAATTCTAAAAGCCTCAAAACTTTTTCCGTTTATCCATATCATTGAGTTTTTCTAATTCTACTTCTACGGCTTCACTAGTAACCAATTGCCACTGTTGAAGACGAAACCGATCAATGATCGTTAAGATAACCTCTCCTTCTAGCCTGATTCGCTCTTGTTGCCAATTATCAAAAGGGCGGTTTAGACAACAAACATCTAAATACAATCTATACCCCAATTTTTTACCCGTTTTGTGGTCACTTAAATTATTTTAACTGAGTTATTGCTAGTTTGTTTGATCGCTCTTTTTTACCATCTCTAGAGGTAAATCCAACCACTGCGCGATCGTATTTAAATCAACACCAGAGTCTAGCATTCTTGATACTGCCTCTAGTTTTCCTTCCTGTTTCCCTTCTAGTTTTCCTTCCTGTTTCCCTTCCGTAAATACTTCTTGATAAAATCTTGTTTGTTTTAAATCATCAACCCCTAACATGGCAGCAATCTCCTTCCGACTCATCTGTGGAAACTTAATCGGGTAAGGTTCGAGAGTCGCCTCTCTCCCCTCCCCTAAGAACGGTACGTGACTGTTTCCAATCATACCGCTGAGGCTCTTACTTCCAGCCTTTGTCTTGGTTTTCGTACTGTGTACCTGTTTATGGCACGCTTTGTGCAAGTGGACTAGATTCTCAACGTCGTCTGAGCCACCTTCCTTCACAGGTACTATGTGGTGGGTTTCGATTTCTTCTCCGTTATAGAGGCTATCACCACAGATAGGACATTTATGCTTTTGCATCTTGGCTACTTGCTCGTATTTAGAACCTTTTGACCTTACGCCAGTTGATCTGACCCCAATCTGTAATCTGTCCCCTTAGTCCATTTGTCAAACTTGGATTTGACATCTAACTTCTTCTTGGGTTCGTTACCCTTGTAAACTTCTCTTTCGTATAAGACCCAAGGCAAGTCGGCTATTGCTTTCGCTCAGAGGTAATGTTTCAACCTCTATCCAACCCATTACAGATTGGCATTCGCGTCTTGAGTGCGTCTTACATTCTGGGGAAACCCCAGAATTACGCACTCGCTTTTTGCCTCATCTTTTACCCTCCTAGGAATTGTGGATTTGTTACCTCCTCCCTACTCCAAGAACCGACCTTCTTGAAGACCTAGTAGGGCTTACCCTGTTGTATCGGCTAAACATACGAATTGGTTAGGATGGCTGACTTTTCTGCGGAAGGGGTTTGTTTCCACGTCTATACGAGGATTAAACGTACAGACCCCCTTCTTACCTTTTGGTCACAGCCTGTCAGGGATAATTTGGCTGTTTGTTCTATAACGCAGTTTAATCATCAGCTTAGACTATGTTCATCCTTCCAATTCTCCTTCTAGCACGGAAACCAGTTAATCCCTGCCAGCAACCGTTGCGTTAGGGGCGTGCATTCCACTCCGTTCATTACTTACTAAGAGCGTCGCCACTCTCCAAATGAGGAGAGCTTTCCACGAAGGACAGGGGTGGAAAACCCTGTGGTGTAAAGGTTACACCGTTTTAACCGACCAGTTCAGGTCGCACTAAACCATAATACTCTCGATTAGGTCTATGATATCATTTCTAAGTTTGGTCTCCTCTACCTCTCTAGAAACTGACTCTAATAGGCTTTGCGCTTGTTGTGAAACTTCCGTTTCTTTTGAAGTAATTAATTTCACTAAGCGCACCCCCAAAGGACTATTTTTCCCTTCCTCTAATTCATCAAGATAAATTCGCCTCACTTGCTCTAAATTTAACAACGGCTGGAAATGAGGCTCACTATTTCTTTCTACACTGCGAGTCGGATCAATCACTACCACTCGCCAAGGATGCACAGGCTGATATTGTTTGATATATAGAAAAAGTTCAGAAAAAATGCGAGAATAAAGTTGCTCATCAGGTTGAAACTGCACTTCTACCACATAAAATGGGTCTTTTTTGTTGCCACTGCTAGGAAAAAAGATACCGTCAATGCGAAACGCTAATTGCTTAACTTCTACCGAGGTAAACTGATAATTGCAAGCAGCTTGAGATGAGTCAGAAAGAAGTTCAAAAAATAATTGTGGCCGTATCTGGAAGAGGTGGTAAAAAAGGCTGTCTGTCTTCAACTTCTTGGATTTAGTAGCAGTTAATTATCGTTTTAGGTTATCACACCTTTAGTCATAATGAAGTTAATTGCTACTTGGAATGAGAAGGAGGCGCGATTAGGGTTTGGGATGAGAGAAAGTAGCGCGATGTAGCGAAGCTACTTGCCTACGGCAATCGCTGTTTTGGGGATGAAGGGGGAAGCGCGATTAGTCTTTTGTTAAAGTAGATAGCAAAGCACATCATCAAGTTGAAACAATTAAGCAATGACTAATGAACACCCAACTTATTGAATCTCTTATTCAAGCTATTCGTTCACTGTCTCAAGAGGAACAAGCAATGCTAGAAGAAAAGCTTTTTTTTGAAGATACTTACCCTTCAACCAATGATTTAATTGCATTAAGTCTTTATAGTAATAGTTTAGACTTTCTAGCAGAAGAACCCGACATATATACCTCTGAGGACGGAGAACCTATCAATGCAACTGAGTAAAGGTGATATTGTGCTTGTCCCTTTTCCTTTTTCTGACTTTACTCAAACTAAACTCCGACCTGCAGTAATTTTATGGGTTGATTTTAAAGGACAGGACGTAACGCTTTGCTTTATTTCCTCTCAATCTCTTTCCGAAACCAGTGACGATGAATTTGTTATCAATTCAAACGATCCAGAATTTTCTCTAACAGGACTCAAACTCACCTCAAAAGTTAAAGTTTCAAAAATTATAACCCTTGAACGGAAATTATTAAGGCGACGCTTAGGAAAATTAGGCGAACAACAACTCAATCTTCTTAACCAAACTTTAGTCAAAGTATTTGATTTAAAGTAGGGTCTCCAAGAAGATGATCACTTCATAAGAATCGCTGTTTTTGGGATGAGGGAGGAAGTAGCGCGATGTAGCGAAGCTACTTGCCTACGGCAATCGCTGTTTTGGGATGAAGGGGGAAGCGCGATCGGGGGTTGGGGATGGGGAAGAAAGCGCGATCGAGTGTTTTTGGGATGAGAGGGGAAGGCGCGATTAGGCTACCGCCTATGCTTCGCAAACGGGTGTTTGGGTGAGGGAGAGAGGCAAATCAGATTAAATAATGTGATAAATTTAAAGTAGCGATAAAAAATCCATTCAAGTGAAAACGACTCCTTATTTTGAAGAGCAAGTTTTGCTAAAAAAAAAAATACAAGAGAATGGAAGAATCCGCTACTGGCAATATATACCTGAGTTAGACAAATACTTGCGAGTAGTTACTTTAGATGACGGAGAAACCATTAATAACGCTTTCCCCGACCGCAATTTTAAGGAGTAAATGAGTATGCAATTTAATTATTACCCTGACACAGATTCTCTTTATATTAATTTATCAAATCGTCCTAGTGCCAATTCCCAAGAAGCCTCCCAAAATATTGTTTTAGACTTTGATGAAGATGGAAACTTAGTCGGGATCGACATCGATCACGCTAGTCAAGTTGTTGATTTAAACCGTCTAGAAACTCAGTCTCTGCCCATAGGTTTTATTGCCTCAGCTTAAATTAATTGTAACTGAAGAATGTTAGCGCAAGAGTTTTGATTGCTGTTTTAAGCAGCGCAATGGAAGCAATCATAGCATCCATTACTTCAATTGGTTTTCCTTTTTGTTGTCGATTAACGATAATATCGGCATAAACCTCTGCCTTTTCATATTATATCGAAATCAATCCATGGGAAAACATCGCATCAAGATAAGGAACAATCGCTGTTTTGGAAGATATGGGGAGGGAAGCCTCAAGGGGTGACGACTGGCTTAAGCCCCTTGCTGTATAAGTTCCATAGCTCTTAACCCTTTCTGATAAAAGGGAAACTTATTGCGATTAAGACTCATCAATTCTTCTACCCAATCTTTGACAAAAATCTGAGTGATGATCCAAGTTTGACCATATAAGCCGATTAAGAAATTACTATTTTTCGTCATTTTTTGCTTCACTGTTCTCAGACGACCAAGATATTCTTGTTGACCTTTGAACCGAATGGATTGCCCCTTTAAACTGGAGACCGTGTACGCGATCGCGCACAACAAAACCAAATTACTTAGTCTTTTGACTGAAGCCTTAGAGCCTTCTAAATTATAACCTCCGATCTTACAATCCTTAAACATGGCTTCGATTCCCATACGCTTTTGATAAGCTTTGATTGCCGAGTCGAGATCGGGAAGATTAGTCAGAAGATACCAAGGCTCTTTTTCGACACTTCCTCGGTATTTCTTTTTCCATTTAACGGCAACAGAAAATTGACCGAATCCGTTTTTACCCACTTTTATATTAGGAAAGAAATGAGAGTCTCCTGGTTGAAAGTCGAAGCAACTAAGAGATTGACAATCTTTTCCTTTGACTTGAATGTTTCGGTCTTTTTTCTGACGCAGAACAAAGCCCACTTTCTCTCTCCGTAACCATTTAGCCAGCTCGATGCTATGAAATTCACGGTCTCCTAAAATGATTAATCGATAACCTCTCAGAAGTTTCAAAATCGGTTTGAGTAAAGCTTTTTGTTCTTTTAAATTACTGGCTCCTTTCTTTGATAAAAATTGCCAATAAATGGGAAGAGCTCGTTTCTGATGAATGAAGGCGACAACAAACAAGTTTTTATCTTGCCACTGCGTTCTGTCTAAAGCTAAGTAAAGAGGTTGATTACTTGGGTGAATGAGTTTAATAATTTCTTTAATGATTGGAAACCAAATTAGGGCCATGGACAGGGAAGGAAGCACTAGAAATCTTTGAAGACGACGGCGACGACTTTCATACTTAATCGGTAAAGGATAGTACGCAGCTAGTTTTTCGATTTTCACATTTTTATGAACTTGTAACAGCCATACCCAGATTTCTAGGCTTAATAATTGGGCACGAGTGAGTCGATTAGCAAGGTGATTGCGATATAATTTTGGTAGCATTTTTTAAGTTCATTTTGGTTTCTGCGATCGCACAGTTAGCGTGATCGCGCAGCCTGATCTGTTTATTATAAAAGGCTATCTACGTCAGCGCTTGAGGCGATTACAACACGATTGTCACCCCGTGAGGAGGGAAGCACGATGTAGCAAAGCTACTTTCCTACGGCAATCGGGGTTTTTGGGATGAGAGGGAAAGCGCGTTTGCGAAGCATAGGCGGAGCCTAATCGGATTTGGTATAAGGGGGGAGGCGCGATCGCGCATCAATCAGTAGGCAAACAAGTCAGAAACGTTTTTGATTTAACTTTGAATCTAATTCGGGAAAATAGGAGGAACTGGGAAACAAGGAAGAAAACCAAACATTGATCGGAATGTTCTCATAAACGCGATAGTAGTCTGAGGGAACGGCTCCCCCCATTTGTCGCAGATTAACCGAAAATCCTGATCTTTGGTGACGATATTGCCAAGTAGGGGCATTGTCTTTCAGCCATTGTACAAAATTTTCTGAGGTTGCCATTGTGTTAATTAAGTTTTCTAAGTGTTGTTGTTGGGGAAATTCTTCCCTAGCAATGACAAAGGCTTCTTGTAAGAGTTGTGGACGTTGATCCTGATTTAACCAAGCTGAAAGCAGTTGCTTTATCTCTGGTGAGGAAGCCTCATCTTGTACGGCAGCGATGTCTTTTCCGAGGCTAATCTCTAAAACCAGTTGGCTTAAAGCATTACCATATTCCCTTAAATCTTCCTTGGCTACGTCAAAATCTCCTTGCCACCACAATAAAATGCCACGAGTGCGATGACAATAATTGGAGAGGGAATTGTTGTCTAAGAATTCATCACACTGCGCGATCGCGCTTTCTAACACGTCAGGATACACTGACTGTAAATCAGACAATTCCCAAACTGGGCTAGTGATGAAAATGGGATGCCGTAACACTTCTAAAGTTAAAGCCCTAATCGCCGCCTCGCGTTGATCTTGCCGTAATAAACTATACCCTAATCCATAAAACACCCCTTTTTTAGCAGGGAGTAATTCTGCTGCTTGGGTAAAAGACTCACTGGCAGCGGTAACATCTCCCGAATAAAACTGTAACCAACCTAGATTACTATAACCAAATTCGCGATCGCGCCCTACTTCTAATCCTCGCTCAAACCAAGTGATCCCTTCTTGCAATAATTCCTCTTGCTGGGAACGTAATCCCAAATCTCCTAAATTCCAACCCAATTGATAAGCATAATAAGGATTCCAAGGAGTTAATTCATAGGCTTGAGTCAGTTTTTCTTGAAATATATCTACTTCTTCCTCCGCTAAAGCCATAAATCCTTCTGTGGAAACTTGCCAAGCACGATGAATCGGAATCAACCAGACAACAACTGCCATTAAAAAAGCAAATCCCCCCCATGCCAAACCTTTAGCCATTCGTAACGAAATAAAGGCTTGCTGGCGGAAAATCGTTGCTAGGATCGCGAAATAAATGACCAATATTCCACTAATCCCCATATTATCTAACTGATAATCCGTTACACTAACGGCAAAATAACCGCCAACAGCACACAGCATTCCTACAGCAAGAATAAAGTCTTTCCTTGCTAATTCCTGAGTCAAAACTCGCCAGCAGAGAATTCCCCAAACGAAAATTGCCCCCACTTGGATCATAATTCCCCAAAGCCCTAACTCAGCCCAAAGTTGGGCAGGGGTACTGTGCAACTGATAAATCATTTCTGCTTCTGTGCCAGCCCAAGGGGGAAGATACTCCTGATACAAAAAGGGAACATTTCCTAACCCAACGCCTGTTAACCAATGAGCAATTCCCATTTCCCAACCTGTTGTCATGGTAATGACGCGATAAGAAAGTTGCCCCCCTCCTTCTCCAGTGAAAATTCCAATAAAAAAACCGCGTAGGCGATTATTGGTCAAAATGAGCAACAAAAATAATCCCATCATGGTCGCAGCACTTAGCAATAACCACAATTTGGGCAGAGAACTACGGATGAACCCTACTGCTAAAGCCACTAAACCAACCACAAATAAGCCCAACCAACCTGCGCGAGAACTCGTGGTATATAGATCAACTAATCCTACGGCAAAACTGCCGAACCATAGCCACCGTCGCCAACCTGATTCAACGATTGCCAAACTCATCAATAGGGGCAAAGTTAACACCAAATATCCTGCGACATAATTTTGATGTCCGAAAGGGGCCCAATTCCGTAACTCTAATACCGAAAAATCAAATCCTCCCTCTACCCCATAATCACTTAACGCAGCAAGGCGATCTAATTCGGGTAATAAGGTTTGAAAACTCCAGAGAGAAAGACTGACCAGAATGAATGCAACAGCGAGACCCCCCTGAAACACTAATAAGCGATACCATCGTTGTGGCAAGGCTAACCAATCATTCAGGGCATATAAAGCTGCTATAAATCCAAAAGCTGCCCAACTGTACCATCGGGCTTGATTAGGAAGTTCAGCCCCTAACGTGCTAATAATTAAAGCAATGACGACTAACCCGACCCAAAAATCAATTTTGTTTCCCAACTGTGGAAATTGTTTGGTATTGAAGAGTATGGCAAGTAACCATAAAATGGGACAAATTAGGGCGACTTGCCAAATTAAAACCCAGGGCCAAGCCACCATTAGGCTATGGCTATCGGGAAGGAGCGTAAAAAGGGTGTAAAAAGCAGCAGTCAGTAACGCCAACAGTTGACCGGCTGAACGCTGGGAAGAGGATTCTAATTCTGTCATGGCATTTAATAAGCCCCTTTCGCAAATAAGACAATTCTAAAGGTTTCGACTAAAATTTCTAAATCTAAGTTGATTGACCAATTATCAATGTAGTACAGATCAAGACGGGCAATATCATTAAATTCTTCGAGATCAGATCGCCCTGAAATTTGCCATAATCCTGTAATGCCAGGAACAACATTATGACGGGTGTGATGCCAAGAGTTAAATTTTTTCACATCTCTTAAGGGAAGAGGACGCGGTCCCACTAAACTCATTTCTCCGCTTAAAACATTGAACAGTTGGGGTAATTCATCAATGCTGGTGCGACGTAAAAATTTCCCAATGGGAATAATACGAGGATCGTCTTGAACTTTAAATAAAACCCCGTCGGTTTGGTTTTGCTGTTCTAATTGGGGTTGTAAGGCTTCCGCGTTGGGAACCATGGTGCGGAATTTCCACATATAGAAAGTTTTGCCATGAAGTCCCACTCGTTTCTGGCGAAAAAAGGGATTTCCAGGTGAAGAGAGGTAAATCGCGATCGCGCAACTGATGAATAGGGGAGACAACATGATCAGTCCCAATGAAGCACCAATTATGTCGAGATAGCGTTTTAAACGATATTCCCAGCCTCCCATAGTGGGCGGTTCTACCCTGAGAGTCGGAATCCCTGCAAAAATTTCAGGAACACCACGGCGATAAAGGGTTTCACGACTGGAGGGAATTAAACGTAAGGCAATCCCCCGACGACGTAGCTTCCAATATAACCTTGAGGCTAACTCGCTTTCAGGTAAATCAGCCACTAAAACTTCTTTTGGGTTTGTTTTAATAATGGCTTTGAAGGTTTCAGGTTTGTTAATGCTGCTGGTATCAGCAACTCCTATAATTTGATAGGGAGAGCGTTGGGGAATGCTTTGTGAGAGGCGGTTTCTGGCTTGGGAATCAGCAATGAGAAAAATTGGCGTGGGTGAGGTGGTGGCTTGACATTGTTTGAGGATTAAAGTTGTGATCAGCCGTAATCCGACAAGGAGAAAAACACTGCTAAACCAGGCTGTTACAAACAGCGATCGCGGTGGATTGAGTTGGGGATCATAAAAATAGCTTAAAACTAAAGTTCCCAAGTAAATTAAGGTGGTAATTTGTCCCACTTTCCAGTAATTTTTCCACTCTGTCGAGGAACTATATAAGCCTGCTTGGGTAAAGCATAAAATAGTAACGGCGAAAAAAAGCCAAAATGGACTCGGTATTCCTAACCATGTCCACCAGACTAATTGTGATGGTATCGGAGAGTAAAATTGATTGAAGTAACGGGCAAACTGCCACGCGATCGCGATCGCCAATAAGTCACTGATTAATAAAGCCAATATCCGCGACCATGACCATTCTAGAAGTTTAGAAAGTTTGAGCTTTTCTGGAGCGCGAATATCAGTTGTTTTTCCCCAACGACGGTTTTGATTACTCACAATCTCATCCATACCTTATATCCGAAGGAGTATCTATTCTCCTCACCAAAGAGCCTAGATTTATTGTTCCCACAATGATGATATGAAGTAACAATTAATTTGATTTTTTCTCCAAGAAAACTTGTCGGGCAAGTAAAACTAAAAAGGTAGGATTATTAATAAAGTAGCGTTTCCATAATCGTTGCGGTTCTTGAGTCAACCGATAAAGCCATTCTAATCCTAACTTCATCATCCAACGCGGTGCTTGAGACACTTCCCCACTGTGAAAACTAAACGCTGCTCCTACTCCTATCATCACTGCCTTTAATTTCCCTTGTTGTCTTGCCATCCATTGTTCTTGTTTTGGGCAACCTAAACTAACAAAAACAATTTTTGCACCAGAAGCCTGAATGCGCTGTCTATCTTCTGTTTCTTCAGCCTCTGTTAAGCGGCGAAAGGGTGGAGCATGGCTTCCTGCTATGATTAAATTAGGAAACTTTTGTTGCAGTTGATGCTGGAGTTGTTCTAAAGTAGATTGAGTGCTTCCGTAAAGATAAATGGGAATCTGCTTGTAGGTAGCGCGATCGCAGCAAGCTAACATTAAATCAGGACCATAAACCCGAGTTTGCTCTTTCACCCCCAACCAACGCATTGCCCAAACAAGGGGCATTCCATCAGGGGTAACTAAGGCAGCTTGATTAATAATGGTTTGATAACTAGGTTGCCAAAATCCTGTCATCACCACATGAACATTAGCTGCGATAATATAACAAGACGTTTGATTGTTTACCCAAGTTTCAATCCAATCACAAGCATTTTTATAGCTAGTAATACTCACAAGAGTTTTAATAATTTTTTGTTTCAATTTTCCCTACCCCTGCGCCTTACACAGAACGCTATTTCGCCTTGCACTGGTTTCGCTACTGATAGGAGGCATAACAATTAATTTTAGTCAACTTATCTCAGGTTAGCAAAGTCTTCTAAAATAGTAAGACAAAATTAAATTCAAATTTAAGTAAGGACTTGACCCTTCCTCTAATTGAATTAAAAGTGTAAATAAGAAGAGATAAAAAAACGAGTCAACTAAAGATGGAAGAATTATTAACTTTACGACAATATATTCAAGAACAAAACTATAATAAAGCTCTAGAATTAATTGCAGAAATGGAGGAGATGTCTAAAGAAGATAAACTCAATAAAATTTATAGCTATGCCGTTATTCTCCTCCTTCATCTGATTAAACAAGCAGCAGAAGAAAGAAGCACTCGTTCTTGGGACTTTTCCATTTATAATGCAAGCAAAGAAATTCGGCGAGTGAATAAACGTCGCCAATCTGGAGGTTACTATGCCAATGATACCGAATTAAAAGAAACTTTAGCCGATGCCTTTGATACCGCTATCAAAAAAGCAGCCTTAGAAGCATTTGAAGGGCAGTGTACAGAAGCTGAAATTGCTGATAAAATTGACTCTCAGAAAGTTTTAGCAACGGCTCTAGAGTATATTAAAACAGAGCAGAATTAAATTTTAGGTTTAGAAATTGCCACTTTTTTTACAAACAAACAATTCAAGAAATCGTCCCTGTTAGTAGTGCTAAAGCGGCTGAATTAGTCGAAGTTTTTGAAAATACTTTTCGAGCAGTTAATATTGCTTTAGTAAATGAGTTGGCGTTACTCTGCGATCGCGCTGAATTAAATGTTTGGGAAGTATTAGAAGCTGCTCACACGAAACCTTTTGGGATTATGCCATTTCTACCCGGTCCAGGGGTAGGCGGACATTGCATTCCTATTGATCCACACTATTTAGAATGGAAAGCAAAAGAATTTAATTTTGAAACTCATTTTATTGCTTTAGCTGGCATTGTAGAAGTAGAGCGCGATCGCGCTTTAGAGATTGCTTCCCAAAGTATCAGAGACAGAAGTGAGAAAATTATTTAGTCTTTAAGATATAAGAAGCGTTAAACTAATTTGTTATGTATCAAACTGATCCCCCTAGACCCCCGAAAGAAGTGCTCCCGACAATGTATGATCTCCCTAGCGAAGATCCTGAGGAACTGGGAGGCTCTGACCAATTTCATATTTATCAGCCTCGATTGTTAGAAGAAACGTTTCATCCAGTTGGTTATCCCCCTGATCAGATTTTCATGGGGACTGATTTGAATGTGTATTATGATCCCCACAATCCGCAATGGTATAAGCGTCCTGATTGGTTTGCGGTCTTAGGGGTCTCACAATTATATGAAGAGCAAGATTTGCGTCTGAGCTATGTGCTGTGGCAGGAAGGCGTTGATCCGTTTATTGTCGTTGAGTTATTATCTCCAGGAACTGAAAAGGAAGATTTAGGTCAGACGTTACGGGAGGTGAATCAACCGCCAACGAAGTGGGAAGTTTATGAGCGAATTTTGAAAGTTCCCTATTACGCAGTTTTTGACCGCTATACTGACCATCTCCGAGTTTTTATGCTTCAAGGTGATCGTTATGCAGAACAGACACTAGAAGCGTCTTGTTTTTGGATTGACAGCATTGAGCTAGGTTTCGGGTTATGGCAAGGAATGTATCAAGGGATTAATCGCCAATGGTTACGTTGGTTTGATCGAGATGGAAATTGGCTACCCACACTGACTGAACAGAAACAACAGGAGCAAGAAAGAACGGAACGTTTAGCTGCAAAGTTGCGGGAGTTGGGAGTTGATCCTGATGAAGTTTAGCCTTCCGATCGCGCTCAGTAGAGTCAGTATGGCTAGGAAGGATTATTAATTAGAGCCAGAAAGAATGAGTGCTTGAGAGGAGTAGAAGGCTTTTTGGTTAGCGCGATCGTATCACTATAATAAGGGGTAAAGCCGATCAAAGTGTAGGAACACCTAACTATGCGAACTTTAGAATTAAATATTCCTAATACAATTGAAGAAACTGATGAAGAACTGCGATTGCTAATTGCGGCTAAGTTATACGAGAATGGCACCCTAAGCTCAGGTCAAGCAGCAGCAGTGGCAGGGTTAAGCAAGCGAGAATTTATTGAAATTCTAGGTGATTATCAGATTTCCCTCTTTAGTACATCCGTTGAAGAGTTAGAATTGGACATTGAAAACGCCTGAATTTGTCATTGCTGATACCAGTTCCCTGATTGTTTTCAAAAAAATTGGAAGACTGGAGCTTTTACAATTTGTTTATAGTGAAATTACGATTACTTCAGAAGTTGAATCTGAATATGGTGAAACTTTACCAGCTTGGGTTCGAGTGGAAAATGCGAGCAACCAAGAACAACAGAAGTTTCTGGAAGGGGAATTAGATACGGGAGAGGCTTCTAGTATTGCTCTAGCAATGGAATATCCTGATTCCCTGATGATCTTAGATGATTTAAAGGCTCGCAAAGTGGCTAGAAAGTTCAATCTTGTTTTTACAGGAACATTAGGTGTCATTAGTAAAGCTAGGGCTGAAGGATATCTGAATGAACTCAAGCCAATTATTGATCAAATTTTAGAAACAAATTTCCGCATCTCCGATCAAGTAATTAGAGCTTTATTATCGAAACATGAAGAATAAGGCGATAAAGAGGAGATTAACATGGTGCTGTTAGTGCAAGGGATATCGAAGAAGTTTTGTCAGAGCTTGCAGTAGTCCTTCTTCTATTTGTTTTCCTACTTGCCTGATTAAGACATATTAGCGGGTACACTGTAGAAGAGTACATTTTTTTACCCTGATCTCAAAATTGGATTGAGCAGAAACGCTGTTTTTGCAGTAGCTAGCAAGGAAAGGGATCATTCCCAATTATTATGCAACGTCAACTGACTAATTTCAAAGCCAGATGGAAAAAATACTTTTCCTCCTTCCTAGAAAATCCTGCCTATCGAGTAATTTTTGCCACCATTAATCACCATCGTCTATTAATCCTTCTTAATATCCATGCCAATTTATTAGCTGCTGCCTTTGAGGGAACGACATTTGGCAGTATTTATCTAGCTCTGCAAGTATTACAAGATGATCAAGTTGATTCTCTTCTCAATCATCCGATTATTGCTAATACTTTCTTATCAAGTTTCTTACACGAATTCACACAAGGGCAACTCTTTATTGGATTAATTGTATTAGCAGTTTTCATGCAGTTTCTTCGCCATAGTTTTGAATATATTGGGGCAGTTAGTTCTGATTATTTATCTGCTCGTATTCAAGCCCAGATGGTAGAACGTATATTTGCACAGATTATGTCTTTTACTTTTTCCTGTGCGAGTAGTTATAAAGTTGGAGATTTAGTGACTTATATTAATCAAACTGCTTATACCATTCAAAGACAAATTTATTATATTGATATTATTTTCGTTACTATTTTAACTATTATTGCTCAAGCAGTCGTATTGTTTACCATTTCTCCAGGTTTATCAGGAGTTACTATAATTATTTGCGCCATTGCTTTACTCCTTCAAAAATCACTAATTCCTAGAATTAAACGAACGGCTAAACAAGTTGCCCAAGTACGTGCCAATGTTTATAAACAAATTGTTGAAAGTTTACAAGCGTTACGAGTTATTCATATCTTTGGTCGGCAATTGGAAGCTCGTCAACAGGTACATGAGTTACAAAGACACTTAGTCCCCAAGCTAGAATATCAAAGCCGTTTGTCTAGATTAACCAAGCCATTAGGAAATACATTAACGCTAATAACTATTGCTACTTTACTCATTATTGGGTATTTCATGTTGAGAGACTCTGCTGCCGTATTACCTTCACTTGTTACATTTTTAGCCGTGCTGAATCGTCTTTCAATGCACTTAAATGGAGTAACTGAAAAAAATAATCGATTAGCAGAAAATGCAGGAGATTTTAATCGCTTAAGAGAAATTTTAGAGCCAGAAGGAAAAGAATTTAGTCGCGTTGGGGGGAAAGTATTTAATGGGCTTAAGAAGGAAATTAAGTTTGATCATATTTCCTTGCAATATTCAGAAGAACAAAAACTGGCTCTTAAAGATGTTTCTTTTGTGTTAGAAAAGGGGAAGGTAACGGCTTTAGTGGGAGGTTCAGGAGCAGGAAAATCCTCAATTGCTGATTTGTTGGTGGGATTATATCAACCAACTTCAGGAGTAATTTTAGTCGATGGGGAAGATTTAAATGAGTATAATATGACCAGCTGGCGATCGCGCCTTGGTGTGGTGAGTCAAGATACATTTATTTTTAATACCACAATTGGGAATAATATTCGGTATGGTAAACCTAGTGCCACGGAAGAAGAAGTAAGAAAAAGCGCGATCGCGGCGCAAGCGGATCAGTTTATTCGAGAGTTTCCCCAAGGATATGATACTGTGGTGGGTGAGCGAGGGTATCGTCTCTCAGGGGGACAGCGGCAGCGAATTGCCTTAGCCCGTGCTATCCTCAAAGAACCAGAAATTTTAATTTTAGATGAAGCTACCAGTGCCTTAGATAGTCATTCGGAATACCTAGTACAGGAAGCATTAAAGGAATTTCAGCGCGATCGAACGGTATTAGTGATTGCTCATCGGTTATCAACAATTGTCAATGCTGATCAAATTATTGTCTTAGAGAATGGGGAAGTGATGGAACAGGGAAGCCATGAAGCCTTATTAAATCAAGGGGGTAAGTATTTAGACTATTGGCGTTTACAATCAGAAAGTCAATCCAGTCAGGTTACTTAATGAGGAAGCGCGATCGAACTACGGGTTCAGTGAATCAAATGAGGGGATAATCGCGCCTCGGTGTGGTTAGCCAAGATACATTTATCTTTAATGAAAATATCCTCGAAAACATTCGCTATGGGAAACTGGATGCAACGGAGGCGGAAGTGAGAGAAAGCGCAGTGGCGGCGCAAGCAGATCAGTTTATTCAAAACCTACCTCATGGTTATCATACAGTTGTGGGCGAACGGGTTTATCGGCTTTCTGGCGGTCAACGTCAGCGTTTGGCGTTAGCTTGATCAATTCTGAAGCAACCGAAAATTCTGATTTTGGATGAAGCCACCAGCGCCTTAGACAGTCATTCTGAGCATTTAGTAAAAGAGGCGTTAAAGGAATTTCAGCGCGATCGGACGGTTCTAGTGATTGCTCATCGGTTATCAACGATTATCAATGCGGATCAGATTATTGTGTTAGAGAAGTGCTAGCATGGTATCGAGCATTCTAGTGACGATTATAGCTCACCTTGAAATGCTTTTATAGCCTTAATGTTTGCTTTTTAATTTGTGGAAAAAACGATGACTAAAATTAATTTAGAAATACCAAATGAAATTCTTCATAAAATTAATCAGCAGGGGGAACCTTTAGAAAAAGTATTAGTTGAGGCAATCAATAACTATTTGGAACAAAAAGAACTTGTTAAAAGTAAAACATGGGAATTATGTGGTAGTTTAAAAGTGAGTGATTATGATACAAGTGAGACAAACTATGCTGAAAATATTGATCAAGATATCTACTAAAAATGGCAGGATCAGAAATCATTATTGATACATCAGCATTAATTGCTTTTTTAGTAAGCTCTGAAACTCATCATCAAACTGCTAAAAACTATATCTTTAAGCATCCTCACCAAAAATGGATTATTTTAGAAACGGTATTTAATGAAACAGTTACTTGGATTCGGACTCGTGTTTCTAGCCAATCATCAGTTGAAGTAGGTAAAGTTTTGAGAACAGAACACCACTACGTTCATATTTCAGATCAGGATGAGGAAAATATTTGGAAAACTTTTTGCAAATATGATGATAAGAAATGGAGTTATACAGATTGTTCTTTATTAGTGATGGCTCATCGACTACAAGTTTTTGAAGTTTTCACTTTTGACAAACATATCTATCAAATGTCAGGTTTAGGAATTATCTGTGTACCTTAGTTTTTTTAATTTACTTTTACCGCCAGATTTTGGCTAGATTTAAGTTAAATCCCTTCAAGACATCTTCCCCAGAAAGAAAATTGGGAGCTTCTAAAATTTCTACAGCTTGTTTAGCACGGTAGATGGCAACACGCTTGTTTCGTGGTTCAAGTAACCAACCTAAGCGACAACCATTTTCCTTATATTCTTCCATTTTCTCAGTTCCTTGTTTCCAAGAATCGGAGGGTGAAAGCAGTTCGATGACAAAATCGGGGCATAATGGTAAAAATCCCTTTTTTTCCTCTGAGGTTAGAGCATTCCATTTTTCTAACCGAATCCAAGCGGCATCAGGAGAACGCTGTGCACCATTGGGCAAAGAAAATCCACCAGAAGAATCAAAGGTTTTTCCTAAGCCAGTTTGGCGATTCCATACACCTAAATCAATGATTAGTTCAGCATTCCAAGCACTGGTTTCTCCACCGGTAGGAGACATAACAATTAATTCTCCGTTGGCGTTAAGTTCTAACTTCGTGTCAGGATTGGTTGCACATAGGGTGTAAAATTGCTCTTTGCTTAACTTGATGATGGGGTTGAGGTTGAGGGTGGTAGTCGTCATAAGGGTTAACCGCTCGGATGATGTGGGGAAGGTTCTAAGATTGATTTTACAAGGTTGGTTAGCCGTGTTGGGTAAGGGGCAAGAGATGGGTAAAGTAAGAAAAGAAGCGCGATCGCGCTCTTTAAGTTATTTACCAGCCGATCGAGCGAAGCTCGCTGCCAGAGGCAATCGCGCTTCGGTTGTTATCTAAAAAGGCAAGAAAAGAAGAAAAACAGACGATCGCGCTGGGAGACAGACAGCACAAGGACTGGGTTTGCCAAAAATAGCCTCAATTGGAGTTTTGCCTCTGCGCGATCGCTGCTTGACTGGGTAAGATGTAAGGAAAAGCGCGTAGATTGGAGATCGAGCCGTAGAGCCTCGCTGATCTCGCTAATTACAGCAAATGTTATCTCAGTGGAGATCGTTGGGTACACTCTAGGGGAGGCGCGATCGCGCCTTGGTGTGGTGAGTCAAGATACATTTATTTTTAATACCACAATTGGGAATAATATTCGGTATGGTAAACCTAGTGCCACGGAAGAAGAAGTAAGAAAAAGCGCGATCGCGGCGCAAGCGGATCAGTTTATTCGAGAGTTTCCGCAAGGATATGATACTGTGGTGGGTGAGCGAGGATATCGTCTCTCAGGGGGACAGCGACAGCGAATTGCCTTAGCCCGTGCCATACTCAAAGAACCAGATATTTTAATTTTAGATGAGGCTACCAGTGCCTTAGACAGTCATTCGGAATACCTAGTACAGGAAGCATTAAAGGAATTTCAGCGCGATCGAACAGTATTAGTGATTGCTCATCGGTTATCAACAATTGTCAATGCTGATCAAATTATTGTCTTAGAGAATGGGGAAGTGATGGAACAGGGAAGCCATGAAGCCTTATTAAATCAAGGGGGTAAGTATTTAGACTATTGGCGTTTACAATCAGAAAGTCAATCCAGTCAGGTTACTTAAAGGGATGCGCGATCGCGCTTTTTGTGAGAAATGCAGGAGTAGGAGGCGCAGCGATTGCGCTTAGATTTGAGCTAGAATCACAATATTAGTGCGGTTTCTTGCTATGAAATATAATAGAAAAAAACTTGAAAACAGAGCTAAGAATCTAGTATTAATCGGAAAAAATGCAAATCACAATCGAATTACCTCCCGATTTAGAACAAGACTTAATCCATCAGGCAGCGCAATCCAACATTCCCCTGCAAACTCTAGTGCTGCAAGCCCTGCGTCAGCTAGCTCAATCTCCCTCTGATAGTGATAGTTCCCAATGGTCAGATATTATTTTATCCCATGAAGGAATTCCTGATTTTCCCTCCTTTGAATCCTACCGTGAAGACCTGCTTTCCCCGAGTGAACCCAATCTATTTTAATGCGATACTTATTAGATACTTGTGTGATCAGCGACTTTATTAAAGGAGAAACTGGCACTCAAACTAGGCTGAAACAGAGGTGGGATATGGCAGTCTTAAGAGAGTCTCCTTGGTATCAGCAAATTCTAAAAGAAGGGATACAAGAAGGACGACAAGAAGGAGAAATACAATTAGTTTTACGCTTGTTAAAGCGTCGTTTTGGAGTGTTAGATGAAGGTCTCCAACAGCAAATTCAAAGGTTATCAGTGGAAAAACTGGAAACTCTAGCCGAGGAATTGCTAGACTTTTCCACTTTGCAAGATCTAGAAACTTGGTTAAAACAGAACTAAATGAGGAAGCCCGATCGCGCTTTAGCTGTGTTTCAAGGAGATCCCAAATTAAGCTACATTTTAAAAATGGGATCAGATTGCCATAAAACCCTAAGCTCAGGTTAACCCGCAAAAATTGATAAAGTTTTCCTTTTCAAACTAAAAATGTTAACAGAATCACAGGAAAAGCCAAAACAACTTTATGAAACCGATTATCATCTTTGGGTGTTGGAAACAAAACTGGTTACCTTGAACAATTTAAAAAGGAGACTTGATGAGATGAGTGTTTCAACTAGCCAAAAAATTATTTACCCTGACAGTGATGGTCAACCCATGGCAGACAATACGAAGCAGTTCCGTTGGATTGTCTTAATCAAGGAAAATTTGGAACTGCTATTTGCTGATAATCCAGATGTGTTTGTGGCTGGTGATTTGCTATGGTATCCAGTAGAAGGTCACCCTGAAATTCGAGTTGCCCCTGATGCGATGGTGGTGTTTGGGCGACCAAAAGGAGACCGAGGTTCTTATCGGCAATGGGAAGAAGACAATATTGCGCCACAAGTGGTATTTGAAATTCTCTCCCCAGGAAACCGAGTTAAGGAAATGACTCGCAAGTTACAGTTTTATGAACGCTATGGGGTAGAAGAATATTATATTTATGATCCTGATAGTAATGAATTAGAAGGGCTACAACGACAAGACGGAAGTTTGCAGTTAGTCGAAGAAATCAATAACTGGATTAGCCCCCGTTTAGGGATTCAATTTACTCTCACCTCAGAAACACTAAAAATTTATCGTCCTGATGGCAGAAGGTTTCTATCTTCTCTAGAGCTAGAACAAGAACGCCAGCGAGCCTTTCAACAAGCTGAAGAGGAGTCCCAACGTGCCGAACAGGAGTCTCAACGGGCGCAACAGGAGTCTCAACGGGCCGAACGTTTAGCGGAACAATTAAGAGCTTTAGGAATTGATCCCGAAGCCTAAGGGCAATATTTTGAAGGCGCACTGATCGCGCTTTTTTCAGCAAGCCCTAACTAATGTACCACTCAGCTCTCTGGCTCAATATGAGGGAAAATGAGAGGGGGCGGAACCATTGTTATCATTTTTTGCTTCGTTTGTGTTAGAACTACCAGTAATACAGCAAATTATGAGGTGGGATATGGCAGTCTTAAGAGAGTCTCCTTGGTATCAGCAAATTCTGAAAGAAGGGATACAAGGAGGACGACAAGAAGGAGAAGTACAATTAGTTTTACGCTTGTTAAAGCGTCGTTTTGGAGTTTTAGATAAAGGTCTTCAACAGCAAATTCAAAGGTTATCAGTGGAACAACTGGAAGCTCTAGCCGAGGAATTGCTAGACTTTTCGACTGTGCAAGATTTAGAAACTTGGTTAAAACAGAACTAAATGAGGAAGTGCGATCGCGCCTTAGGCATTTTTCGGGTCGATAAAAGTGTACTCCTACTTCTATGGCACTAACTCTTCCCCCACAGAAATTTTTGCTTGGGTACGTTAAACCTTTAATGGATAATTATTAGCATGGTAAATCATCAAGTTTCAGTATTTAGAAACTTTGTGACAACTACCTAAAAATCAAGTGTCAAGAGGGAAGAAAACGTTGATTATGATTGCTTATCGCTTGACAACGGTTAAAAATTGTGATTGTTTATACTTTATGGAGCGAGGGAAGGTGGTCGATGAGGGAACTTATGAGGAGTTGCACGATCGGAATGAGGAGTTTATGAGGATGGCAAGGAGTCTAAATTAACTTCGTGAAGCATGGACGGAGTCCAATCACGCTACTTAATCAAAACAAGTTAAATAATGATGAACAAAATCACTATTGAGTTAGATGGTGAGGTTGCAGCTGGTAAATCTACATTATTAATCCGTGCAGGAAATAGTTAACACCTAAAGGCCAGCATATTGAACTGGCTGAGCCCAAAAATAACGACTAATACGTTCGGGACATTTCTGAAGACTGTATAAATAAGAGCGAACCCTTTTCATGAGTTCATTACGATTACGGGGTCTTTGTCGTCTCATAGCATTGCTTTTAATGTCCTGATTGAGAAATTCATCGGGATTTCGTTCTGGGCTGTAGGGGGGAAGATAAAACAGTTCCAATTCATCCTGATGTTGAGCTACCCATTGTTGAACTTTACGGGAGCGATGTACTGGGTGGCGATCTACAATCAAAAAAACTTTGTTTTCCCTGGAGCGAATTAATCGGCGTAAAAATTCCAAAAAGACATCGCTATTAAATCCCCCTTGAAATACTTGAAAGCGTAGGGTTCCTCGATTGGTCAGGGCGGAAATTAAGTTGCAACTGAAACGTTGCCCAGTTCCTTCTACAATTGGCGTTTTCCCTACCTCAGACCAACAAGTCCCTGCTTGATGGTCCGAACGCAATCCCATTTCATCACCCCAATGAATCTCAGCTCCTTCCTGCTGTGCTCGCTTGTGAATCGCTGGATATTCATGAGTTAACCAATGCTGAAGCTGGTGAGGACATTGCTCACGAGCGCATTTGGCAGGCTTTTGTGGAGACAGTCCCCAACGACGCAGATAACGACCAATCGTCGTTTGAGAAAGAGTAATTCCCCAACATTGTTCAATGAGCTGAGATACGGCTTGTCGAGTCCAGAGAGTAAATGGCAGTTGTAGTTGTTCTGGGCTGTAATCCCGAATGAGACGAGTAATTGTCGTTACCTGCGATCGCGCCAAGGTAGGATGCTCACGACGACCTTGTTTACAAGCTTTGAGAGCTGTCTCACCCCCACGACGGTAACGTTGCACCCACTGATTAACTGCTGTACGAGTAACTCCAAACTCTTGGGCCACTTCTCCTTGAGAACGTTTGTTCTCAATCACTGCCATGACCGCCCTTTTACGGATTGCTTGTTGAGCTTGAGGGGGTAAACTCCGAGCGTCTTTTAATTGCATATAGAAAACTGCCGTACTTCACTTTCCCATGTTAACTATTTAGCGCACGGATTAATAATTCTGCAAATGAATATGTAGAGCTTTTAGCTAAAGCCTACTCGCGTAAAGGTTATAGTGTGATTTTAGATGTACAGAACTTTTTATTTTCTGATTTCCTTCCAACCTTTTTGCATATTCAGTGGCCAGAGGCTATTTATAAATGGCGACACAAGCTTCCTATGGAGGAGTGTACGCTTACACTCTTATCTGAAAGGTTGGAATATTACAAAACGAATAAGGTTCCAATTGTTTGTACATTTCATAATAAATTACCACATTCAAATCCATCAAAATTTGATCAGAGAGCTTATGAACTTATATATGGAGAAGCCGACATAATTGTTCACCATGGAGAAAACTCAATTAAACTTATTAAAGAAGAATTTCCAGCAACAACAAAATCAAAACATATAATTTGTCCCCATGGGCCATATACTAAAATTCCTTATTCTAGCCAAGGTGCTAGACAAAAATACAAAATCCCGAATCAAAAATTTTCATTCCTATTTTTTGGTAGAATGCGAAAAAATAAAGGAGTAAATTTTGCTGGAAGCGTATTTCAAAATTTTAAAAATAAGCAACATTGTTTTTTCTCAGTTGGACCATCTCAACACAAAAATATATTAGCTAAATTTGAAGAAAAAACTGAGAAAGCTACTCCAACACTTTACCAAAATTATAGTATTTTAAAGCAGAAGTTTTTTGCTTCTGAAAATAAGAGAATTTTTCACAAATCCATACTTCCTTCCGAAATTCCTGAAATAATGGCCGCATCTGACGTAGTTTTTTTGGGTCATTTAGATGGAATCAATTCTGGAGTACTTGCTCTTGGAATATCTTATGGAAAACCTGTAGTTTTTCCAAATTTAGGAAATTTTCAAGAACAAGCTAAAGGCTGGGAATGGTATGAGGTTTATGAGCCTGGAAATATTGAATCTGCTGTTTCAGCATTGAACCGAATGATGAAACGATTAAATAATAATTTTTCACCTGGTCAAGTTATTATAGATAATACAAAATGGTACGATTTAAACTCGTGGGATATCCATGTAGATCGGATTCAATCTACTATAAAAAAAATTGTCAATAGCAATTATAGTTCTTAATGAAAACATCTATGTTAGTTATTTATCTCTAATGTCAATGGGGCTAATAGCTATTTAGTAGCATAATTTATAGCATTTTTCACTCCCATTAACTACACGCTGTGTTCCCTGTCTCCTATTTCCTAAACTAATAACCTTGTAGCTTACCAGCTTAGGAAATGCTATATATAAATATAAAAATAGTTAATTTCAATTGAAATATTTTTAATGATTGTATGCCTTCTCTAATTCAAGTATTAGAAGCTAGCGCACTTCAGGCACTAGAAATTCAGCAACCTGATGGTTCTATGCCCTCAGGGCATAATGGTCCATACCATGATCCAGAAACACCTGTTCGTAATACAGCTCACTGGCTCGTCACCTTCTGTCATATCTATGAGCAAACCCAAGACCAGCGTTTGTTTCATGCCGCTAATAAAGCAACCAATTATCTATTAAGTGCTGAAGCGCGACCTCAAGAAGCTAGCTTTTTTTGTCGCAAAAATCCTAAAAAAGATTCCTGTAATGGACTGATAGGACAGGCTTGGGCTATAGAAGGGCTTATTTGTGCTGCTCGTACCTTAAAGCGGGAAGATGCCTATACAACTGCCAAGGAAGTATTTGAACTCCATCCTTTTCTAGAAAATCGAGCTATTTGGCAACGAGTTGCCGCTGAGGGAAACTATCTAACCCCTGATAGAACATTTAATCATCAGCTTTGGTTTGCTGCTATTGGAGCTGAACTAAGAGATCAAGAAGCAACTGATAAGGTATATCAATTTCTTGATCAAATTGGTACTAATGTAGACAATTATCAGAATGGTGTAATTTTCCATAATTCACCACTAGGTAAAACTAAATTGAAAGACCTCAACTCTCTCAGTAACATTACTATGGCAATCAAAAGAATCGTGAAAAGTAAGCGCAATCGTCGCTCTCTGTATAGCAAATCAGTTGGTTACCACAGCTTTAACCTTTATGCCTTTGCAATTCTAAAAAAACACTTTCCGAAGCATAAGTTTTGGTCATCCAGCAAAATGCAAAAAATGCTGGACATTACTAAAGAACCTATCTTTAGAACCCAATTAGACCAAAGTGATTACAGCTGGCCCTATAATCCGCCAGGATTGGAACTAGCATTTTGTGGGGAAGCATTCGATCTAGGTAAGGATTACTGCCAAAAATGGATAACTACTCAAGTGGAAAAAACTTACGATCATAAAACTAAAAATTTGATGCTCAATAATTCGGCAGATACTACAACTTCCTCAGCTCGGATTTATGAAGCTACTCGCCTGAATAATGATTATGAGGTTAATTATCCATGATAGCTGATACTGAAAAAACACCTTTTGTATCTGTGATTATTCCTACCTATCACGATTGGGAACGATTAAAAATTTGTTTAGAAGCACTTTCCAATCAGACTTATCAGATAGAGAATTTCGAGATTATTGTTGTGAATAATAGTCCTGAAGATGAGCCTCCTTATAAAATTGAAAAAAATAATGTACGATTATTCAAAGAGCCAAAATTAGGAAGTTATGCCGCTCGGAATAAAGGGATTAAAAATTCTAGAGGGGAAATTATAGCATTCACTGACTCTGACTGTATTCCCGATCAAAATTGGCTTGAACAAGGAGTTTTCCAATTAGTTAGTACCTTAAATTGTGGTTTAGTTGCTGGAAAAATTAACATATTTTATAAAAATTCTAGTTTTCCTACAGATTTTGAAATTTATGAAAAAGTAACAGCATTTCCTCAAGAAAAATATATTAAGCGTTTTCAATTCGGTGCAACTGCTAATCTATTTACTTATAAATCTGTCATTGAAACTGTAGGAAAATTTAATGAAAAACTTCAATCCAGAGGAGACTTAGAATGGGGACAGCGAGTTTTTGCAACAGGATATAGACAAATATACGCTGAAAATGCTTGTGTAGATCATCCAGCTCGATCATCTTTAGAAGATGCTTTAAATAAATCTAAAAGAATTGCAATAGGAGTTTATGACTTGAATCGCGATCGCGCTTTTTTTCTAAAGTTTTTGCGAGGGCTTAAATATATGAGTCCTCCTATTGAAAAAATTTTTATTATTTTTATATCATCTGAAATTCTGGGAAGTTTTAAGAAGCTAAAAGTTGTCTATATTGCTATAATGTTAAAATTCGTTATGGGTAAAGAATATATGAAACAATTACTATTTACACAGTAATAACTTAATTACTCTTACTTATAATTAAGAAATATTTTTTCTGTAAAATGAATAATCACCACTTAGAAACACCAGTTATTTTTATAATATTCAACCGACCAGACACCACCGCCAAAGTCTTTGAAGCCATCCGCCAAGCCAAGCCTAAGAAGCTATTAGTAGTTGCAGATGGGGCACGTTCTGATAAAGAAGGAGAAGCAGAAAAATGTGCTGCGGTGCGTGCCATAATTGATACAGTTGATTGGGATTGTGAAGTGCTTAAAAATTACTCTGATGTTAATTTAGGTTGTAGAAAAAGGGTTTCTAGTGGTTTAGATTGGGCTTTTAGTCTAGTAGATGAAGCAATCATACTTGAAGATGACTGTTTACCTGATTCCACATTCTTTCCATTTTGCCAAGAATTACTGGAAAAATATCGCGATGATAAGCGAATTATGGCTATCTCTGGTGACAATTTTCAATTTGGACGTAAAAGAACAAATTATAGTTATTACTTCTCACGTTTCAATGATTGTTGGGGGTGGGCAACATGGGATAGAGCTTGGCAATATTATGATCATAATATGAAATTATGGGAAGAAATACGAAATGGAGGTTGGTTAAAAGATATATTGAACAATGATTTTTGGCTAATTCAATACAGAAAACATAAATTGCAATCTGTTTATGATAAAAAAATAGATAGCTGGGCTTATCTTTGGACATTTTCTTGTTGGATACAAAATGGACTAATTATTATTCCTAATCAAAATTTAGTATCAAATATTGGTTTTTCTTCAACAAGTACCCACACGACTGATGTCAAAAGCCCAATTGCTAATTTGCCAACACAACCGATTAGTTTTCCTCTTCAACACCCACCTTTCATTATTCCTAATACTAAAGCTGATAATTTCCGAAATAAAAAAATATTTGGATTATTACCTAGAGCAATTAGAAAAATTAAGAGAATATTGAGCTTATAATGAACTCATATTTACATTATAACAATCCTTTTAACAATTTTATATTTTATTCTTATAAAGTTATTATCATTACTCCTATTTTGTTCGGTAGTGGTACTGGTGCTGCAACTTACTACTATCTCTTAGCAGAAGGTTTACAGCATCAAGGCATTGATTTAACCATTATAAGTGAAAAGGCGAACCTTCCGATTAATTTTGACAATGGTGAATACCTTGGGTTATTTCCAAGTCGTACTGGAAAAAAGAAACAATTAATTAGAGATTTAATTGGCTATGCTTGGCAGAACTTACAATATTTAAAACTACCCAGTATTGTTCAAAAAAAACAGTCTAATGCTGTGTTAGTTCACACCAGCTTCTATAATTTACCTGGTATCTTTCCACAAGTCATGAAACGCGCGATCGCGCAGAAACAATCTAAACAAAAATATATTGCTGATGTTAGAGATGTTTTGCTACCCCTCAAACAGGTTAAATATCTATCCCAATATGATCAAGTCATTGCTTGTTCCGAAAATGTTCGCCAGCTTCTCATCTCAGGAGGCTTAAATCAAGAAAAAATTACTTATATTCCCATTCCCCAAGAAACCATTTCTGTTAATTCCGTAGAAGTTGAAAACTTGTTGACGGAATTAGGGCTAGATCAAACGCCTTATATCTTTTATGCAGGGATGATCAAAGAAATTAAAGCCATTGACTTACTCCTAGAAACCTTTACTCAATTTGTTCATCCAAAGCAGCCTGACATTAAATTAGTGCTAGCTGGCTATATCAAAACAACCAATCCAAAAATTCTTAACTTACTGCAATCTGAAAATGTTCATTATGTTGGCAACCGTAACCGAAAGGATATCTTAAACTTAATGGCTGGTGCTAGCTTGTGTATTAATTTATCTCCTAATGAGTCAATTGGTCGTTCTAGTTTAGAAGCCTTAGCCTTAAAACGCCCTACTTTGCTTCCTCCAAATATTCCAGAATTTATGTGCCATTGTCCTGATTTTGTTGTGAGCAGTCGCGATCCGCAAGTCATTGCTGAACAGATCATTGATACCCTATCAAAACAAAAAATTCCCACTTATCCCATTGAACAGCATTTGCCTGAAAAAGTAATTCAACAATACCATACTATATTAAGGTAAAAAGCGCGATCGCGCTCTCAGCAATGTTCATTTTCTCGGCTACCAACCAAAAAATCAATTCTCATTCCTCATAATGCAATGCAGAGTTGGGTTGAAGCCTTGAGATGGAGTGGCAATCATCTTATGCAAATGGAAAAGATGGGGAAAAAAGCCCGTCAGGTTTATCAACAAAAATATACCCCTGAAATTAACTATCAGCAAATGATGAATATTTATCAAACTATATTAAAGTAAAGCACCATTTCCTCCGATAGTAGCGCGATTAGGCTACCGTCTATGCTACACAAACGGGTTTGGGATGAGTGGGAAGGCGCAATGTTGCTCTGCGAGAGTCTCTGCAGCAATCGTGGTTAAGCCTAGGTTAAGATGTTTTTTTCTTGTTAGCCTCCTTTTTTACCATCTCTAGAGGTAAATCCAACCACTGCGCGATCGTATTTAACTCAACACCAGAGTCTAGCATTCTTGACACTGCCTCTAGTTTTCCTTCCTGTTTCCCTTCCGTAAATACTTCCTGATAAAATCTTGTTTGTTTTAAATCATCTACCCCTAACATGGCAGCAATCTCCTTCCGACTCATTTTTGGAAACTTATAAACCATAATACTCTCGATTAAGTCTATGATATCACTTCTAAGTTTTGTCTCGTTTACCTCTCTAGAAACTGACTCTAATAGCATTTGCGCTTGTTGTGAAACTTCCGTTTCTTTTGAAGTAATTAATTTCACTAAGCGCACCCCCAAAGGACTATTTTCCCCTTCCTCTAATTCATCAAGATAAATTCGCCTCACTTGCTCCAAATTTAACAACGGTTGGAAATGAGGCTCACTATTTCTTTCTACACTGCGAGTCGGATAAATCACTACTACTCGCCAAGGATGCACAGGCTGATATTGTTTGATGTATAGAAAAAGTTCAGAAAAAATGCGAGAATAAAGTTGCTCATCAGGTTGAAACTGCACTTCTACCACATAAAATGGGTCTTTTTTGTTGCCACTGCTAGGAAAAAAGATACCGTCAATGCGAAATGCTAATTGCTTAACTTCTACGGAGGTAAACTGATAATTGCAATCAGCTTGAGATGAACCAGAAAGGAGTTCAAAAAATAATTGCGGTCGTATTTGGAACAATCGGTAAAAAAGGCTGTCTGTCTTCAACTTCTTGGATTTAGTAGCAGTTAATTATCGTTTTAGGTTATCACACCTCTAGCCATAATAAAGTTAATCGCTACTTGAGATGAAGGGGGAAGCGCGATTAGTTTTTGGGATGAGGGGGAGTAGCGCGATCGCGAAACATAGGCGGAACCTAATCGCTCTTTTAGTTAATTATCAGGAAGGGCTAAGTTTCATCCTCTTCAATGAAAATTAAACAAGTCGAGATCATTTAGAGATAATAACAATGGCAGTAGATTATGATATCGTAATTATCGGCGGTGGTTCTGGTGGGCTAGTGGTTGCCAGTGCCGCAGCGCAGTTAAACGCCAAGGTAGCCCTAGTGGAAAAAGACCGTTTAGGGGGAGACTGTCTCTGGTTTGGTTGTGTTCCCAGTAAATCATTATTACACGCTTCGAGAGTCGCCCATGAAGTAAAAAATAGCTCACGATTTGGCATTTATACTACACCCCCTGATATTCAATTTGTCGAAGCTACGGGTCATGTGCAGAAAGTTATTAGTACCATCCAACCCCATGATTCCCCAGAACGGTTTGAAAGTCTAGGGGTAGAAGTGATTTTTGGGGAAGGTCAATTTAAGGATGAGAAAACCTTTAGCGTTAATGGGCGTGACTTAAAAGCCCGTGCTTTTGTAGTTTCCACAGGGTCTCGCCCGAAAGTTCCCCCCATTGAAGGCCTTGAAGAAGCTGGCTTTTTAACCAATGAACAAGTCTTTTCCCTAAAAGAACGTCCCGAGTCTTTAGCCGTCATTGGCGCAGGCCCCATCGGATGTGAATTAGGACAGGCATTTCATCGCTTAGGCTCACAAGTCACCATGGTATCCAGCCGTGACCATATTCTACCAAAAGAAGACCCAGAAGCGGCGTTAGTGGTAGAGAAACAGTTAGAAGCGGATGGGATTAACCTTCTGCGAGGCGCACGAGCGCAAAAAGTCGAGGTAATCGACGGCAAAAAACATCTCTGGGTTGGCGATGAGGAAGTGGTTGTTGATGAAATTTTAATCTCTTCTGGGCGTGTTCCCAATGTGCATTCCCTGAATTTAGCAGCTGCAGGGGTGAAATATAATGAGCAAGGGATAGAAGTTAATGAAAAACTGCAAACCTCCAATAACCGCATTTATGCCTGTGGTGATGTTATCGGTGGCTATCAGTTTACTCATGTCGCAGGTTATGAAGCAGGGGTAGTGGTGCAAAATGCCCTATTTTTCCCTTCAGCTAAAGCAGACTATCGGGTAGTTCCCTGGGCTACCTTTACTGAACCAGAATTAGCCCGTGTGGGATTAACTGAAAAACAGGCGAGAGACCGTTATGGGGATGATGTAGAGATTCTCAAGCAAGAGTTTGCAGATGTGGATCGCGCTCAAGCAGAAGGGGCAACAGAAGGCTTTGCTAAAATTATCACTACTGGGAAAGGGGAAATTCTGGGAGCGCATATTGTGGGTTCTTCTGCTGGAGAAATTATCCATGAAGTAATCATGGCGATGAAGCATAACTTACCTGTGTCAGCCTTAACGGGAATAATTCATATTTATCCCACTCTGTCTGAGGTGAATAGTAAAGCAGCGTTACAGTTGAAGAAACGGAATTACGCTAAAAATACTCAGCTACAGAATACTTTACGGAAGCTGTTTGGTTTCTTGCGTTCTATCAATTCATGAGCTATCTTCTCTATCTTAGAACACTAAAGTTGCGCGATCGCTGATCAAGAAAATGATCGACCCATTGCTTTTCGCGGTAAGGTAGAAAGTACGAAATAAACAGATGTCTGAGGGAAAACCTTGGCGTTTGTTGTGATGGTAATGAATAGAATGTAATAATAATGACCAAGTTACAAGGGATTTGGCTGTCAGAAAGTAAAGGGCTTTTTATTTGGGGAGAAATGTGGCGCACTCATGGGGGGGTAATGCTCAAAAAAACGCCTTCCTCCCATCCCCTAACCCTAAGTGAACATGAACTCGCCTCAGTTTTGACAGAATACGCCATTCCTGAAGATCAACTCAATCATTGGATTACAAAAACCCTCACCTTACCAAGCCAACAAGTTACTGCCAAAAAATTTCTACCACTTCTCTCGCAACAAACCCCAGAGGATACCAAAAATATTTCCCTGAAACCGTGGCGCGTTTCTGGTTACTACCTCTCCCCTGAAATAGCCCTTCATTTCTTAGACCATCTTTCCCTAGAAACAAGTGGCAGTTTACGATTTTGGTCACATTTATATGTTTGGGTTAATCAATTATTAGGACGATCAAAATTTTTACCAACGCTACAATCGCAACAAGCTGGAAAGACTACCACTGTTTGGCAACCACTTTTTGATGCGCCTAGTGATCAAACCCGCTTACAAACCTTTGCCCAACAGATGCCGAATAGTTGTCGCGCCCATGACTTAGATGATTCTCCCCAAGCCCTAATTATCGACTTTCTCAGTACCCTCCTTGATACTAAAATTCGTCTCTATTCCATTCAAACTTTTCCTGCTGTAACCACTCCTCTCCTTAAACAATGGTTCCTTGCCCTTTCGAGTCAAGAGTCTAGCTTCTCAGCAGAGGGCATGAGTTTACGCCGCCTTGAAAAGGCTTTAACCTTATGGACAGAACCCATCCAAGACTATCTCGGGCATAATTTATTAAATTCCATTGGACAACATCCCTTTCGCCCTTGTTTTCGTCTTCTTCCTCCTTCTGAAAGCAAGGAAAATTGGTTTTTAGAATATGGTTTACAAGCCCGTGATGATCAAGACTGTTTTCTCAATGCCCAAACCATTTGGAATACAGCCACAGAAGAAGTAATTTTTCAAGGGAGAAGCGTCACTCAGCCTCAAGAAACCTTATTACAAGGATTAGGATTAGCTCTGCGTTTATATCCGCCAATTCAGGAGAGTTTACAAACCTCAACTCCTACAGGATCTTCTCTTGATCCCATTCAGGCTTACGAATTTATTCGGGCTAGTGCCTGGCGACTTTCAGAAAATGGCTTTGGTATTATTTTACCCCCTGGTTTAACCCCTGGAGAAGGGGAAAGACGATTAGGGGTAAAAGTGAAAGCGCAAGCCCCCAAGAAAGGGCAAAAATTAGGCTTACAAAGCCTACTCAATTATAAGTGGGAATTGGCAGTGGATGAGGAAACATTATCCCCCGCTGAGTTTAAGCAATTATTAGATCAGCAGTCGCCTCTGGTGGAAGTAAATGGGAAATGGTTAGCCCTTCAACCCAGTGATGTTAAAGCCGCGCAAAATCTCTTACAAGCTAGTAATGAAACCATGGATTTTTCTGTAGAGGATGCGGTGCGTCTCAGTAGTGGGGAAACTCAGACTATGGGAAAACTCCCCATTGTGGATTTTGAGGCTTCAGGGGCGCTACAAGAGTTAATTACTAATTTAAGTGGTAATCAAGCGTTAACGCCCATTGAACCGCCAGAGGGATTTCGTGGGGAATTACGCCCTTATCAAGCACGGGGAGTGGGTTGGTTAGCATTTTTGCAAAGATGGGGCTTAGGGGCTTGTTTAGCAGATGATATGGGTTTGGGGAAATGTGTTTCTCCCAAAACTTTGGTTTTTGTTAATGGCAATTTACGGGCAGCTGAAGAGATTTGGAATCAGTTTGCTGTTGAAGAGATCGAGGATGGAGAAGGGGTTTGGGCAAAACCTTCCCAGTCTTTATGGGTCAATGCTATTGATAATTCTAGCGGCAAAATTGTTCCCGCCTCAATGATTCGGCTTTATCGTCAGAAGGTTCAAGAAAAGTTACGCAAAATTCATTTAAAAGATGGGGAAACCATCACGATTACTCAAAAGCATAAATTATTAACATCGGAAGGATGGACAAACCAATTACGAGTAGGGGATTATGTAGCAGTTCCTGCTAAGTATTTTTGGCAAGGAAAATCAGTTGATTCTGAATTAGTAGAGTTTTTAGCGTGGCAAATTGCTGAAGGATATGAACATCATCAAGATGCAAGATTATCTATTAGTCAGAATAGTATAACAACCTTAAATCGACTTTATAATCTCTTTAATTCTTTGGGATCAAGGTATCAATTTAAAACTAATTCGCCAAAAATTAATCATAAAAAATGCGATTTACGTAATGGTCTTAGTAGAACGCCTTGTCTCTCTCTCTGTAGCAGAAGCTATCAAAGTTTTCTAGAAGATAAAGGATATAAATGGGGACAACGATCTAAGGATAAAGTTATTCCTGATTTCATAATGAATGCTGATTTAAAAGGAATTAGCTTATTTTTGCGTCACTATTTCGATGCTGAAGGTTCTGTAAGTGAAAAGACAGGAAATATTGAAATTTCTAGTGCTTCTTTTACCTTAATGAAGCAACTTTCTGTATTACTAAGACGTTTTGGTATTTGGTTAAGATGGCATCAAAAAGAAAAGTGTGCCACCAATGGCAAAAAAATTAAAAGGATGTATTATATAGGAACTCTTAGTGGTAACTCAGCACGTATTTTTCGTGACTATATTGGCTTTAACGCAGAAAACAAGCAAAACAAACTAGCAAAAATTTGTCAGCGAAATCAAAATACAAATATTGAAGGAATCCCTGCTTCTACTCTGGTTAATGAAATGTTAGAGGTAAGCCAATTACCAATTCGTCATTTCGGAATGCACAATACAGTTTATCTCAATAATTCTCAGCAATTTTCTCGACAAAGTTTACAAAAAGTTGTCAGTCATACTGAACAGGTTTTAGATGGAACATCGGAAACAGTGTACCGCGAGAAGAAAAAGTCTCGTTGGACAGAAAAAACGTTACAAGCCTATGCACAACTAGATAAACCAAAGATCAGTAACTATAAAGATAAAATCCAAAGTTTATTAGATCAAGAAGTCTTCTATTGTCAAATTGAATCAATTGAGGAAATTGACTATGAGGGTTGGGTCTATGATTTTGAAGTAGCGAATCATCATAACTTTATTGCTAATAATATTATTTGTCATAATACGATTCAGACGATCGCGCTTTTATTACATCTTAAAGAACAAGAGGAACTGTCTGCGCCTACTTTATTAGTTTGTCCAACTTCGGTATTAGGAAACTGGGAACGAGAGGTGCATCGGTTTAGCACTAATCTTTCCTGTTTAGTTCATCATGGCGAAAAACGGAAAAAAGGACAACCCTTTGTTAAGCAAGCACAAAAACATGATTTAATTATTACCAGTTATGCGTTAGCCCAACGGGATGCCAAAACTTTAGAAAAGGTGACTTGGGAAGGGGTAATTTTAGATGAAGCACAAAACATTAAGAATCCTCAAGCGAAACAGTCTAAAGCTGTGCGAAGTTTAGAGGCAAATTTCAAGATCGCGCTAACAGGAACGCCTTTAGAAAATCGCCTGTCGGAGTTATGGTCGATTATTGATTTTTTAAACCCAGGTTATTTAGGATCACTACAATTTTTCCAAAAGCGCTTTGCGAATCCCATTGAAAAATATAATGATAAGGATTCTTTGCAAACTCTCCGCTCTCTAGTGCAACCCTTTATTTTAAGACGAGTTAAAACGGATAAAGAGATTATTCAAGATTTACCTGATAAACAGGAAATGAATGTGTATTGTGGCTTATCCCAAGAACAAGCAGAACTCTATCAGCAGGTTGTGGATAAGGCACTAAAAGACATTGAAGATGCTGAAGGAATCCAACGTCATGGTAAGATTTTAACGCTCTTAATGAAACTGAAACAGTTGTGTAATCATCCTGCTTTGTTAAAGAAAGAAGAAGCATTAATTGAAGCAAAACGTTCAGGAAAATTATTACGTTTAACTGAGATGTTAGAAGAGTTGACAGCCGAGCGCGATCGCGCTTTAATTTTCACTCAATTTGCGGAATGGGGAAAACTTCTGCAAGCCTATTTAGAGAAAACATTTAACTGTGAAGTTCCTTTTCTTTATGGGGCAACTCGTAAAAAACAAAGAGAAGAAATGGTTGATCGCTTTCAAAATGATCCTGATGCACCTCCATTTTTTATTCTGTCGATTAAAGCAGGAGGAACAGGTTTAAACTTAACTCGCGCTAATCATGTCTTTCATATTGATCGTTGGTGGAATCCCGCAGTAGAAAATCAAGCCACCGATCGCGCTTTTCGTATTGGACAAAAACAGAATGTGCAAGTTCATAAATTTATCTCTACGGGAACCCTAGAAGAACGTATTAATGAGATGATAGAAAGTAAAAAACAATTAGCTGAACAAACCGTTGATGCAGGAGAAGACTGGTTAACTCAGTTAGATACGGAACAATTACGAGATTTAGTATTATTAGATCGTAAAGCAGTGATTGAAAATGATTAGTTTCCAATCAAGCTACAATATTAATGGTTGTTCTATTTATCCTATTTTAGATAAACTAGTTATACTACTACGATCCCCCCAACCTCCCTTACTAAAGGGGGGCAAAAGAGGAATTTACCTTAAGTTGACTTTATAGAAGTGGTATTATTAATTCTTAACGATGTTCTATCATGTCATTTACGATGGAAACTGTAATCTTTGTGTTTCTCTAGTTCAACAAATGGAAAAAATTGATCAGGGAACGCAGTTTGATTATATTCCCATGCAAGATCAAGCAACTTTAAATCAGTTTGGAATTACGGAACAAGACTGCGAACTAGGGATGATTTTAATTAATGCTGACAATCCGAAACAACGTTGGCAAGGAAGCGACGCAGCCGAAGAAATAGCTTGTAAACTTCCTCTTGCCACTGGCTTAATTGATTTATATCGACAGATTCCTGGTTTGAAAAACTTAGGCGATAAACTCTATGAAAACATTCGAGATCATCGCTATCAAATTTTTGGAAAAAGAGATAAAACTTACCATTCTCCCTACCCCGTCGGTTGTCAAAGTAAGCAATAAGAGTAAATAATAAATAACCAATAATAATGCCTCCTTCTATTATCACCGTTCAATCAGTTGGGACTCAACAACAATTAGTCATTAATCCTCCCGAACAAGGGTTAACTCTACAAGGAAATTTAACGATTCCAGGGGATAAATCAATTTCTCATCGGGCGTTAATGTTTGGCGCGATCGCGCTAGGAGAAACTCGCATTCAGGGGTTATTATTAGGAGAAGACCCTCGCAGTACCGCCCACTGTTTACGGGCAATGGGGGCGCAAATTTCAGAGTTAAATGCCCAAGAAGTGATTATTCAAGGAGTGGGATTAGGCAATTTAGAAGAACCCAGTGCAGTGCTTGATGCAGGAAACTCTGGTACAACAGTACGCTTGATGTTAGGCTTACTTGCTTCTCATGCTAGCCGTTTTTTTGTTATTAGTGGAGATGCTTCACTGCGATCGCGCCCTATGTCACGAGTCGTTAAACCCCTAACAGAAATGGGCGCAAAAATTTGGGGGAGACAACGTAATTCTTTAGCCCCCTTAGCGATACAAGGAGAATCTCTAAAAGCGATTACTTATCATTCTCCCATTGCCTCAGCACAAGTAAAATCTTGTGTTCTCCTAGCAGGATTAATGGCAGAAGGAAACACCACTGTTGTTGAACCGGCTCTATCCCGAGATCATAGCGAAAGGATGTTAGAAGCATTTGGGGCAAATATTACCACTGACCCCGAAGCAAAATCAATCACAATTGAGGGAAAACCTACCTTAAAAGGACAGACAATTGTTGTTCCGGGTGATATTAGTTCCGCAGCCTTTTGGCTAGTGGCAGCGATTATTGTTCCAGACTCAGAATTAGTTATTGAAAATGTTGGCATTAACCCCACTCGTACAGGCATTTTAGAAGCCTTAGAACGCATGGAAGCCGATATTACCATTGAAAATAAACAGATCATTGCAGGAGAACCTGTGGCAGATTTACGAGTGCGTTCAGGTCAATTAAAAGGGGCAGAAATTGGAGGAGATTTAATTCCCAGACTGATTGATGAAATTCCAATTATTGCTGTTGCGGCTATTTTTGCTCAAGGAAAAACAATTATTAAAGATGCGGCAGAATTACGGGTAAAAGAAAGTGATCGCATTGCAGTAATGGCTTCTCAACTGAGTAAAATGGGGGCAAATATTACGGAACGCCCTGATGGTTTAGAAATTAACGGGGGTGGAGAGTTAAAAGGAACAGAATTAGAGGCTTATAATGATCATCGGGTTGCTATGAGTTGCGCGATCGCGGCTTTAAAAGCGAAAGGAAAAACTACCATTAATGGTGCAGAGGCAGTTGCTATTTCCTACCCTGACTTTTTTGATAGTTTACGCCAAATTTGTGAAACTCAAGAAATCTAAAAAAATATTTTGATTAATCATAAAAGTATCAATGAAACGCGCATCGAGAAATCGCACCCTAAGTTGTGATCAAGATGAAATTAATTATTTTCGTAAAAAACTTCTAGTAGCCAACTCACCAAAATCATTAGCTTTACTAAAGAATCAAATTTTATGTCAAGATTTTTTTGATGCTATCCAGTATTTTCCCCAAGAGAGTATTGATCTTCTCATCTTGGATCCCCCTTATAATCTTTCTAAGAATTATCATGGCAATCACTTTCAGGAAAAAGATAAATCAAACTATACCAAGTGGTTTAATCAAGTAATATCAAACTTAAGACCACTCTTAAAGCCTAAGGCAACAATTTATGTTTGTTCGGATTGGAAAACTTCAATTTTAATTGCTCCTATTCTAGAACAATATTTCTGGATTCAGAATCGCATTACTTGGGAACGAGAAAAAGGTAGGGGGGCAAAACGAAATTGGAAAAATAATACTGAAGATATTTGGTTTTGTACCCTTTCTAAGGATTATACTTTTAATATTGAGGCGGTAAAACTAAAGAAAAAAGTCATTGCCCCTTATCGCAAAGCTGATGGTTCTCCCAAAGATTGGCAAGCCGAAAAAGACGGTAATTTTCGTTTAACTCATCCCTCGAATATTTGGACAGATATTACAATTCCATTTTGGTCAATGCCAGAAAATACCGATCATCCCACGCAAAAACCAGAAAAATTAATCGCTAAACTGATTTTAGCTAGTTCTAAGGAGCAAGAGGTAGTATTTGACCCTTTTTTAGGGAGTGGTACAACCGCCGTAGTCGCCAAGAAACTTAACCGACATTTTATTGGAATTGAAATTAATCAGGAATACTGCTGTTGGGCAATGAAACGATTACAGCAAGCCAAAGCTGATGCTTCGATTCAAGGATACTCACAGGGAATTTTCTGGGAACGGAATTCCTGATCAACCTTTTGGGACAAGAAGTTGTTATGAAAATTTGTTAAATTGTATAACATGGCACAATCACGTTTACGAACCTTACTTTCCTATATCCGCCCTCACCGTAAAAAAATGTTTATGGGGATTGGGGCGCTATTAGTGGTTAACTTACTTAGCGCATATATCCCGCTTTTAATTCGGGATAGTGTAGATGACTCCTTTGAAACGAATCGCTTTTGGCTTTATGTCGTCGGGATTGTTATTCTTGCCTCCATCATGTGGGGGATTCGGATGCTCTCCCGAGTTTGGATTTTTGGCGTAGGGCGAGAAGTAGAGTATGACCTTAAACAAAGGATTTTTGAGCATTTATTGCGCCTAGAACCTAGCTATTTTTCCGTTAATACCTCGGGAGACTTGATTAACCGTGCCACTAGTGATGTGGATAATATTCGTCGCTTAGTGGGGTTTTCCGTATTGAGTTTAGTGAATACTGTGTTTGCCTATGGCATTACGCTACCCTTTATGCTGTCAGTGGATGTGCGTTTAACCCTACTCGCGATCGCGCCTTATCCCTTCATTTTAGTAGCGGTACAACTATTTAGTAAAAACCTTCGTGATCAACAACAACAAGTGCAAGAAAATCTTTCTGATCTCAGTCAGTTAATTCAGGAAGATATGAGTGGAATGTCTCTGATTAAAATTTATTCCCAAGAAGAAAATGAACGTGAAGTTTTTGGGGAAAAAAATCAGAATCTCCTGCGTGCCAACCTAAAATTAGCACGAACTCGTAACCTTTTATTCCCGATTATTGAAGCACTGGCTGCAGTTAGTTTACTATTACTCTTAGGTTTTGGTTCTCGGGGGATTGGTGCTGGGATTATTAGTAACGGTGATTTTGTTGCCTTAATTATTTATGCCCAACGTCTGGTTTTCCCCATTGCCCTCCTCGGATTTACCATTACCGCTTATCAACGGGGAGAAGTGAGTGTAGATCGGGTAGAAGCGATTTTTCAAACTGAACCAAACATTCAAGACTCTCCCGATGCCATTTCGTTGCCTGTGGAAGAAGTAAAAGGACATCTTGAAGCGAAAAATTTAACTTATACCTATCCTGGTAGCCAAGAACCAGCACTTGCAGGGATTAACTTTAGTATTGAACCTGGAAAACTAGTGGCTGTGGTGGGATCAATTGGTGCCGGGAAATCTACCCTCGCCCATGTGATTCCTCGTTTGTTAGATGTAGAAGAAGGGCAAGTATTCTTAGATGGAAATGATATTACTAAGCTAAAGTTAGCAGATTTAAGACGCGCGATCGCGTATGTTCCCCAAGATAGCTTCTTATTCAGTACCACCGTTGGCAACAACATTGCTTACGGAGATCCTTTTGCGGACTCCTTATTAATTGAGTCAACAGCAAAAGAATCACAAATTCACCCTGAAATTGTTAATTTTCCCCAAAGCTACAATACCATTGTTGGAGAAAGAGGAATTACTCTTTCTGGGGGGCAACGTCAACGTACTTCCTTAGCAAGGGCTTTATTAATTGATGCGCCAGTTCTGATTTTAGATGATGCCCTTTCTAGCGTTGATAATCGCACTGCAACCGATATTTTAAGTAACTTATCTGCAGGGGTAAAAGGAAAAACTGTCATCTTTATTACCCATCAACTCTCTGCTGCCTCAAAAGCCGATCAACTTCTAGTAATGGATCAAGGAAAAATTGTTCAAACAGGAACTCATGAAGAACTACTACAACAAAATGGATTATATCAATCCCTGTGGCAACAGCATCAATTAGAGACGGCAATTAATTGAACTCTCCACGCGATAAATCGGCATGGATTCCAAACGTTGCTTCGCATTAGGCTAAAGCCATAATGCTTCGCGCTTTTCGTTTGGAGTTCCAAAGATAAAATCTTTGGGGCAGGCTCAAAGCTGCTCTACTGACCTTGGCTAGGACTAAGCCTAGCTGTATCTCTACTTTTCTTAGAATGTTTGCTGCCGCTTGGGCATCAGCATTAACGACTCTTCCTCTCGAATCTTGATAGCAACCTCTTGCTACTCGCTTCCCTGATGGCTTCCACCTTTCGGGTTTTTCACCGAATTTCGGTAGCAAATCACGATCCAGATAGCTCGACTTGGATGTGTAGGATTCCTCAGTTTCTACAAACTCAAGGAATGAACCCGAACGCGTTCGGGTTCACAAGCCTTGAGCGTTGCTCAATTCCATGTTCTTCTGCTAACTGTTGAATTCGATTTTTTAATTTAGCTGTGGGAATTTGTACAAAGTTTTGATTATTTTGGTGTCCTATGTTGATCCCTTGACGCTGACCTTTATTCCAACCGAAAACGATGATTCCTATATCCTTGTTAAGGCAATAGTTAATCACCATTTTCGCTGCTTTATTGACAGCATCCCGAATCTGACGATTTCGTTTCTCAGTGATTCTCGCTAATTCACCATCCCAATAACCTTGAGGTTTTCCTTTCTTAAGAGAAGATACTCGACGGTTATAATTTTGATTGAGGGATTTAACTTTTTTCCCATCAATAATGAAAGACTCACCAATAGTAGAAACACAAGTTAACCAATTATCCAAGCCTGGATCAATTCCCAACGCTTCTATGGAGTCAACTGTGGAATCTATCTCAGGTCTTTCATACACCCATTCGATATAAAACTCTCGGTTTCTAGGGAGGATTCTTAACTCTTTAATGCAGTCCCATTCTAGATTAGAAGGGAAAGAAACAAAGAACTCTGATAAACCAAACCAAGCCTTAATCGTCTTTCCTAAAGGGATCCTAACTTGACCATCTTTTAACTTTAATGCTTGTTTTGGGTAGGAAGCAACCGCCATTCCTCCTTTGTCTCTATAACTTGGAAGTTTGGGATACTTATCAATTGTTCCTTCAAAAAAGGCTTCTCTTAATCCTTGATAGGACTTAAAAGATTCAGCAACACTTCTAAGAACCTGCTGGGCACATTGGGAATAGAGAGCTTTGAAGTTAACTTGTTGTTTTAGGACTTCTTCTGGTTCATACTTACCAATGATTCTTTTCTCATTAAAGAAAGTTTGACGAGCCAGATATATCCCACAATTAGTGAGATTATTAGCCGTATAGCAAATATGTTCTAATATAGGAATTAAGTCAGAGCTTGGTTGAATTCGATTTTGCTGACATCCATACATAGGCGTTCTAAAATAATGCTAAAATTATTATAACATAAATCAAGTCATTGACAAGATATGAAAAAAGAACAATTTTCCATTCGGATAGAAGTAGGGAGACTTGAAAAGTTGAGACTATATGCAAGACATAAAAGAAAAACAATGACTCAGCTAGTAGAGGACTGGATTGATACTTTAGAAATGCCGAATTACAAGGACACAGAAGGCTAAAGCCTTTAAGTGTCATTATCCCTCGATTTCAAATCGAGGGATAATGACGGGAACCCTTTGTAATTCTCTGCTGTCTCACGTGAATAGACCTGATCTGTAAATTAACCTCCAAAAAAGCTTGCAATAATAAATTTACTTGTGTTAGTATAAGTCACTGTGCGTTGAAAAGTTCAATAGCACGGGTCGCTAACTCAACGGTAGAGTACTCGGCTTTTAACCGATTAGTTCTGGGTTCGAATCCCAGGCGACCCATAAAAAAATAGACAGGCTTGACGGAAGGCTTCATCATCAGTATCTTCAAAGGTGTTGATTAGTAGATAAAACTATCTGCAATCCCTCATTATATCCACTAAAAGAGGATGGGCTGTGTCATCTCCAAATAATGAATTACTCTGGACAGTGATTGGTTTAATTTTAACCATTGGCGGCACTTTTGTAGAAGCCTTTGTCACCAACTTTCCTTGGTATTGGATGGAAGAAGGAATTAAAGCTCATTCTCTAGGCATTACCTTCCAAGTAGCAGCAGTTTTATTTACAGCTTGTCTGGGAGGGAAACGAGCAGGAGCTTTATCTCAAGTCGCTTATATCACTCTGGGGTTAGCTTGGCTACCAGTATTTGCCCAAGGGGGTGGGTTAGACTATCTCACTCAACCTACCTTTGGCTATATTATCGGTTTTATTCCTGGAGCTTGGTATTGTGGAGTTGTTGCCTTTCGTCAGGAAAAACAGTTGGAATGGTTGGGACTAAGTTGTTTGTTAGGATTACTTATTATTCATACAGTTGGGATAATTTATTTAGTAGGGTTGTACTTTTTTAAGCTAATTATTTTAGAAGTAACGATGCCACTGTTACCAGCAATTCTAGAATATTCTTGGCAACCTTTAGGCAGTCAATTGGCTTTAGTTTGTGCAGTTGCTGTGGCAACGTATGGATTACGAAATCTCTTATTTTATTGATGAAAAGAAATCATTTATTTTGGCTAGCTGGAATTATTGGCTTTCTCTTAGATCAAGCAACAAAGATTATTGTTGTTCTTTCTTTTGATGAACTTGGGGAAACGATCGCGCTCTGGGAAAATGTTTTTCACCTGACTTACGTGATTAACCCTGGGGCGGCGTTTAGTCTCTTTGCAGAAACCAATGGTACTTGGCTGCGTTGGCTGTCTTTAGCTGTTACCATAGGATTAATCGTTTATGTTTGGCGCAGTCCTCGTTTACCTAAATTAGAACAATTAGGATATGGGTTTGTATTAGCGGGGGCAGCTGGAAATGGATTAGATCGATTTTTATTTGGCTACGTCGTTGATTTTCTAGATTTTCGCTTAATTCAATTTCCCGTTTTTAATGTTGCTGATATCTGCATTAATATTGGAATTATTTGCTTAATTCTAGTTAATTTCCCATTTTTCCAAGGTTCTCAACGCCCAAGAGGAGAACAAAATCACCATGACGAATCGTAAGAAAACTGCAGGCAATCCTGTTAGCCAATTTGTAACCCAAGCAGTCCAAACGGTACAAGCACAAGCCCTTACCCTCAAGCCAACTGCGAAAGTTCCCGAATTACAGATTAAAAATGGTCGGGAAAAAAAAATCGTTAAGCATCCTCTCATTGGTGAGCGATATCTTCTCGGACGCAGTTCTCGCGCCTCCGATATTGTGGTTCGTAACCCCCTCATTAGTCAAGTTCATCTTTCCATTAATCAGGATAAAGGGGGAAATTATTATATTAAAGACGAAGGCTCTCTCAATGGCATTTACCTTGGTAAGCGTAAACAATCCTCTTTCCCTCTCCGTCATGGTGATAAATTTACTTTGGGGCCACCAGAGTTAGAAGATGCGGTAGAAATTACCTATCAGTATGCGCCACCGCAATGGCAAAAAGCGCTATCTTATTTCTTTTATGGAACATTAGTGATTGCTCTGATTCTTGGGATTTTTATTGCTCGGGAATGGACTCAGTTTTCCGTCCATCCTTTACCCATGGGAGTTCGGGGGCCGGTGGTGGTTTATCCACGAGATGGGCAAGCACCCCTTAATCCCAGACAACGGGGAACTCATCAAGAATTAGATCGCTTATCAGACTTTTCCCACTATCTTCCTGATGCAGTGATTGCTGCCGAAGATACTCGTTTTTATTGGCACTTAGGGGTTGATCCCTTGGGAATTTTACGGGCGATACGAGTCAATTTAACCGCCGCGGATATTCGAGAAGGGGCTAGCACCATTACACAACAGTTAGCGCGAAGTTTATACCCAGAATATGTGGGGCGAGAGAATACTGCTGGGCGCAAAATTCGGGAAATGATGGTGTCGTTGAAATTAGAAACCTTTTACAGCAAGGATAAACTCTTATTGACTTATCTTAATCGCGTATTCCTGGGAGTGGAAAATTATGGGTTTGAAGATGCGGCGCAATTTTATTTTGATAAGTCAGCCAGTGATCTTACTTTATCAGAAGCTGCCACACTGGTTGCCATTTTACCTGCCCCGAATGCCTATAATCCTGCACAAAATTATGACCGAGCCGTACAATTGCGCGATCGCGTGATTAATCGCATGGCACAATTAGGGATGGTAAGCGGGGAAGAAGCCCAACGTGCCCGTCGTTCTCGCATTGAAATTAGCCCTGAAGCCCAACAAATTCTCTCGGAAATTCGCGCCCCTTACTTTTATAATCATGTTTTAAATGAGTTACGAGACTTACTTGGTGCTGAGTTAGCCGCGGAAGGGAATTTTATTGTAGAAACAGAACTTGATCTCAATTTACAAGAGACAGCAGAAAATAGGTTGCAGGAGCATCTAAATAGTCAAGGAACCGTTTATGGTTATAGTCAGGGGTCATTAGTTACCCTTGATAGTCAAACTGGTGCAATTTTAGCCCTTGTTGGAGGGAAAAATTATCAGGAGAGTCAATTTAACCGTGCCACTCAAGCTGAACGTCAACCGGGTTCCACTTTTAAGGTATTTGCTTATGCAGCAGCCCTCGAACAAGGGATTTCCCCCTCTCGCACCTATTCCTGCGCTCCTATTACTTGGCAAGGGCAAAATTATCGCGGTTGTGAACGCACGGGTGGCAATATTAGTTTAGGGCTTAGTCTTGCTCAGTCAGAAAATGCGGTCGCTTTACGGGTAGCGCAAGATGTGGGCTTAAATCGAGTCATTCGGATGGCACAACGGTTAGGGATTAATTCTAATTTAAGTGCGGTTCCCGGCTTAGTTTTAGGGCAAAGTGAGGTCAATTTATTAGAGATCACTGGGGCTTATACAGCGTTTGATCACGAAGGAAAGCTCAACCGCCCCCATGGAATTGTCAAAATTTTAGATGGGGCTGATTGTGAAGATGCCAATGATCCTGATACTTGTCGGGTAATTTATGATTATGAAAATGATGCAGAGCGCGATCGCGCCGTTATTTCTCCTTCTACTGCTCAAACTATGACCCAATGGCTACAAAGGGCAGTTCAAGAAGGAACAGGGAGATCAGCAAGAATGGGAGAAACCGCTGCTGGAAAGACAGGAACAACCAATAGGGCAGTGGATTTATGGTTTATTGGCTATCTTCCCAATCGTAATATTACCACTGGCATTTGGTTAGGAAATGATGTTCCCACGCCTACTCGCGGCAGTAGTGCCCAAGCCGCCCAACTTTGGGGAAACTATATGGGTTCAATTAATCAGTAATTAATTTCCGTGCAGCGAAGCAATATCCCTACTTTTGTTACAACCTTCGTCTCTCACAATATGGTATCTTTGATTTCCATGAAGCAGACGCTTTAATCGAATCAGAATATTGCGATACTGAACCAGTATTACCAGAAATTAAAGAAAAACTACCTAATCACCCTTAGCTTATGCAGTTTCTAGATTATTTGATTGTTGTCATTTATTTACTCAGCATTGTTGTTTTTGGCTTTATTTTACAACGGAAAGCCTCGCAAGGGATTGATGCTTATTTTTTAGGGAATCGCAATATGCCCTGGTGGGCGTTAGGGGCATCAGGAATGGCTTCTAATACTGATATTGCAGGAACAATGATTATCACTGCCCTGATTTATGCCCTTGGCGTGAAAGGGTTCTTTATTGAAATTCGAGGCGGTATTGTCCTGATTATGGCATTTTTCATGATCTTTATGGGCAAATGGACAAGACGCGCCCAAGTAATGACCTTAGCAGAATGGATGCGCTTGCGGTTTGGCGAGGGAAGAGAAGGAAATATTGCCCGTTTAATGAGTGCCATTGCTAATTTAATTATTTCTATTTGGACAATTAGCTATTTTGCCGTTGGTGGTGGAAAATTTTTTGGGGAACTCTTAGGAATTGATGATCGCCTTGCTGCTATTTTTATGATTGTCCTTGCCATGATTTATACGGCAGCTAGTGGCTTTTATGGGGTAATTTGGACAGATGTTTTTCAAGGTATTTTAATTTTCTTTGTTATTATCTATGTTTGTGTTTTAGCCCTACAAATGGTGACACTTCCTGAAACATTTTCTGTTTCTGTTCCGCTTAGTGGCGGTGAATTTGAAACCATTCCCACTAGCTTAAGTAATTGGAGTGATTTTTTACCTCCTGCAACTATGGATTTACCAGGAGAATATTCAGCTTATAATCTCTTTGGGATTACGATCTTTTTCTATTTAATGAAAACCAGTATCGAAGGCTTTAGTGGTGCTGGGGGATATATGAGTCAACGTTATTTTGCGGCAAACAGCGATCGCACTGCGGGGTTACTTTCTCTATTTTGGATTCTCTTACTCTCTTTTCGTTGGCCCCTAGTAACATCTTTTGCTATTTTAGGCATTCATTATGGATTAAATAATCCCGTTATTGCTGATCCCGAATTAGTCTTACCTACTGTCATTGAAGAATATATTCCTATTGGAATTAAAGGATTACTTGTAGCTTGTTTTATTGCTGCAGCCATGTCAACTTTTGACTCAATTATTAACTCTAGCGCGGCTTATTGGGTAAGAGATATTTATCAAGCCTACCTTCAACCGAATGCTAATGATCAACAGCTAGTGATTCAAGGTCGGATTGCTTCTGTGGCTGTAGTTTTATTAGGATTATTATTTAGTTTTCCTGTTGCCAATATTAATGAAATTTGGGGATGGATCACCATAGGATTTAGTTCAGGTTTATTTATTCCCTTACTGTTAAGATGGTATTGGTGGCGATTTAATGGTTATGGCTTTGCCGTGGGAATGTTAACCGGAATGGCAGCCGCAATTATTAATCAACTCAGTGGTCTTGATGTTCCTGAATATGCAAACTTTTTAATCCCTGCAAGTGCCTCTTTAGTTGGCTGTTTAATTGGCACATTTGTTACTTCTCCCACTGAAGAATCAGTTTTAGACAATTTTTATCAAGTGACCCGTCCCTTTGGCTTTTGGCAACCAATGCGAGATAAGTTATCGTTTCCTGAACAAGCTAAAATTCTACGAGAAAGCCGACGGGACATTATAGCAACTTGTATTGCTGTGCCTTGGCAATTAGTCTTATTTCTAACAGGAATGATGTTTTTAACTAAGCAGTGGGAACAGTTTGGTATCCTGCTATTGGTTTTAATATTACTTTCAATCGCCCTGTATTTTACTTGGTTTCAATATTTAGAAAAAGCTAATTCTAAAAAAGTAAAAGCAAATCATTTTCACTGATCTCATCTTGGGATTATTGTTAGTTCTTTGTCCTTCGTTGTTTGTCCTTCGTCCTTTGTAAAGCAATGACTCATCATTAAGAAACGAGTAGAGAGAAAAATAGGCAATTAAACTTACTCTCTCCTCATTTTTTGATTCCTAATGACTAATGACTAATGACCAATGACTAATTACCTAATTACGTCGAGAGTCAAACTGTAGCTCACATTTTGGAGACGTTTCTTCCCAATCACAAGTATAAACAGCAAGGCAATCTTGTTGTTGATTCATAATCGCTAAATTGTAATGGTATCCCCTCGCAACTGAACCAAACTTGTTAACCAAGCTATACCGTTCCACATAGTTTAAACGTCGCCAACCACGATTACTAACAATAATATCAATGACCCTTGTCTGACGATTCGCTTGCCAATAGTTAATTAAATTGCCATAAAGGGAATTTAATTGTTGTGTGGGCCACCACAAACTGGGAATCGTCATTTGAGTTTGGGAGGGAGTTATTGAACTAACAATTTCTTCTTCTTGTGTGCGAATTTGAAACCCAGGTTGAAATCCCTCTGCAACCTGCAAATCACAAATTTCAGTGCTATCTAAGGGTTGAGCGGTAACAGTGGTTGCTAAATTTGCCCATACCAAAATAGCTAAAGATGGAAGGGTAATTAATTTATTCATCTTAATTTTACCTTGAGACCGTTGTTATCTTTAAATACAGGTTAGTTTATTCTCCAACTCATGACCGCAACTACTGTCCTTATTTTTGTTCTGGGTTTAGGCGTAGGGATAATCATTGGTTTGATTCAACAACGTTTGCGAGAAACCAAATTACGCCAGCTTTTACGTGAAATTACTCAATATCAGCCGGACAACATTTCTCTCCCCTTAATTAATCGTGTTCGCCGTGAAACTCGTCGTCTTCAAAGTCAAACTTATCAGTTACAGCAAAACTTAGAGAAATGGCAAAAACTACTCACTATTGCCCCAATTGGCTATTTACAGGTTGATCAAGAAAATCAGCTATTATGGTGTAATGAAAAGGCTCGTGAACTCTTAAAGCTCGATCACTGGCAACCGAATCAGGTACGATTGCTTCTAAAATTAGTCCGCTCTTATGAGCTAGATCAGCTAATTGAAAAAACTCGCCAAACCCAGGAACCACAGAGTAAGGAATGGACGTTTCACCTAACGCAAGTGCCCAGTAATCCTTCTTCTCTAATTTCCCAGGAAAGCTTCTCTAAATCAATTCCTTTGAAAGGCTTTAGTTATCCCCTTTGCAATGAACAAGTGGGAGTCTTTCTTGAAGATCGACAAGCCTTAGTGGAACTCTCTCAACGTTCTGATCGACTGTTTTCGGATCTCACTCACGAATTAAGAACCCCGCTTACCTCGATTCGTCTTGTATCAGAAACCCTACACTCTCGACTAGAACCTCCAGAAAGTCGTTGGGTAGAACAGATGTTACAAGAGGCGAATCGCTTGATTCGTCTTGTAGAAGATTGGTTAGAGATTTCCCAGTTAGAAAAGCAACCTCGGCAACATCTGAAGCGAGAAGTTTTTGCCCTCAACCCTCTAATTGAGTCAGCTTGGGAAACGCTACAACCCTTTGCTCAACAAAAACAATTGAAATTATCCAATGAGGCTAACCCCAATATATTTATTAGAGCTGATCAAGCTCGTTTAACGCAAGTTTTCCTGAATCTCTTTGATAATGCGATTAAGCATAGCCCTTTTCAAGGCAGTATTTGGGTGAAAGTTTTTTTTGTGACTGGCTCTGAACAAAAAAATTACCCAGAAAATGTTGTCCAAATTAATATTATTGATCAAGGTGAAGGGTTATCTCAAACTGATATCCTCCGTGTCTTTGATCGGTTATATCGTGGTAATGGTTCCCATGAGAACAACAATGGTTATGATGTTGATGCAGAATTTCAACCTTCAGGAACAGGATTAGGATTATCTATTACTCAACAGATTATTCTTGCCCATGGAGGGAGTATTAAAGCCGATAATCATCCTGAAACCGGGGGAGCCTGGTTTCAAATCCAACTTCCCAATTCTTTTGAATCATCTACCGACTAAATTAAAATTGTAGTCGTAGGATTCTCGCTTATTTTGCTAAAGAAGCTCTCTCCCTCACAAAATTAGCAGTTTCACTATGCCTTGCGAGAGAGAAGAAAGAAGGGATAATTGTACTTAGGTTTGCGTGGCTGGCTTTTGTTGACTTTGGGAAGATTTAGAACGCTTCTTACTAGTTTCATGTTCTTCGATGGGAGTCATTTGAATATGATTGAAAAGGGTCGTAACAAAGGCAAACAGTAGAAAAGGGAGAGAAAGCACTAAAATCAGTCCTACTGTGGCAAAAGCATAAATTTCTCGCTCACTACTCCATAAGGCTAAAGCGGTAGCGAGACTAATAAAGATGACAATTAACCAGACAATAATTTGCCCATAAATATCACCAAAGGTAAGGGTGCATTTAAATTGGTATTTTTGTAAGTCGTTCATCGTTTTTTTCCTAATTTCTTTATTTTTTTCTTAAACAGCGTTAATCATACAGCTTATGTTCATTTTAAGTGATACTTCGGGCAGATTATCTAGTTTTATTAAAAAATTTACGTGATTGTTAACTAACCATCAAATTATTATTATATTTTAATACTTTTTACCTTAAACCCCTTGACAATTTTTTCAAAACTCTACAATGACGGGGGTATGATCACTGGGTTTTTCCTGTTTGCGAGGGGCGCGATCAATCCAACAATTAACTGCTTTTTGATAAAGTTCTGGGGTAAGAAAGTGATGATCAATGCGCCACCCCCGATCGCGAGAAAAGGCACGGGTGCGATAATCCCACCAACTATAATGCCCTCCTTCCTCTGTAAATTTGCGAAATGCATCTTGGAAGCCTAAAGATTGAATTAGCGCGATCGCGCTTCGTTCTTCTGGGGAAGCCATAATATGATTAGTGTCCCCTTTTTTCGGATCATAAATATCCCGATTTTCTGGGGCAACATTAAAATCGCCACAAAGGCAAATTTTAGTTTCTGCTTGTAACAGTTGTTGCAAGTATTGGTTTAAAATCTCAAGCCAGTGCAGTTTATACTGATATTTGTCACTTCCCACACTACTGCCATTAGGAATATAAACATTAACAAGACGAATCCCATCCACCACCGCAGTAATGACTCGTTTTTGTTCATCAAATTTGCCGGTTATTGCCTCCCCAACAATGGGAGAAAACCCACAGCTAACCGCTTCTAAAGGGTGTTTACTAAAAATGGCAACCCCGTTATAGGCTTTTTGACCAGAAACTGCCACTGCATACCCCATCTCTTCAAAGGGGGTTCGGGGAAAATCTTGATCAATGACCTTTGTTTCTTGTAAACAGAGAACATCAACATCTTGGTAATTTAACCAATCTAAAACTTGTTCTTTACGAGTCCGAATTGAGTTGACGTTCCAAGTGGCAATTTTCATGTTTGCTGGTTAATTAGGGAGTGTTTAACTGGTTGTTGGTTGATATTTTGCTGGAATTTCAAAATTTCTTGGCTTACCGCTTGCGGATAAAAATAATGGAAAAAGTGATGTCCTTGAGAACATTCCCAAAGCTGATCATCAGGTTTGAGATAATTATTCCATCCCGCGATCGCGCTAGGATCAACAATCATATCATCCCGACTGCCACCTACCCATAATGGACAAGCAATTTGCTTCGGTTCCATCGTACTACGTTCAAATAAGGAGTGAGGCGAAGGAGTTGTTTTTAAGTCTTCATCTAATAACTTTACTAAAGTCTTGGTTCTAGATTGGGTTTGACGACCAAATAACGCCCGTACCATTTGGGCTAAGACAATCTCCCGAGTACAGGGCAAAAGCTGGCGATAAGTGTAATAATGGGCGTGCCAGTCAATTAAGGGATGAACACCTACCCCTAATAAACTTAGAGATTTGACTCGTTCGGGATACTGTTTAGCATAAAGTAAAGCGACAATCCCACCGGTACTATGTCCAATTAAGTGTAAAGGATGATCGGTACTTTTGAGATAATTATGCAGTAAAGTTAAGGGAATATTAAGGTTAGAAGGCTCATCTTCTACTTGCTGATATTCCCACTCACGGACAGTTATTTCGGAAGAAAGAGACTTGAGAAGAGGACGATGGAATTTCTTTAAGGAGGAACTAACACTAATCCAGACGGCTTCTTGTGACATGGGCTTTCAATTTATCTATTGCAAATAAAACTCAATAAGTTATAACTCCAAGGATAGCAGATTCTCATGGAAATCAGACAAGGAATGATTAATAATTGATCACGAACTGATAGGAGGGAGAGATGCTAAAAACTCTGGAAATGAGATGGTTTAAATGGGGAGAAATCCCTTTATCATTACGCCAATGGTTTGAACGAGATTGTGCAGGAACTTGGCTTGGAACCGCCCAAACTCGTACTGACTGGTATTTGCGCCCGATCGCGCCTTGTAATTATTTGAATCTAAAGTTCCGAGAAGGGCGATTAGAAATGAAGTGGCGACAACAAGCATTAGTCAAATTTTCTCTCCATCAACAATGGGAAGGTGTAGCAGAGAAATGGATCAAGTGGCTGTGTGAGGAAGAAAGTCTCAAGGAGTTTTCTCCTGAAGATCAAGTGTGGGTAGCAGTGGAAAAAAGCCGACAGCAACGTCAGTTTATTCTCTCTCTAGACAGTGTTTGTAATATTGAACTCACCGCCTTACGAGTTCAGGATCAAAAGTGGTGGACGCTTGGCTTAGAATGCACTGGCGATCTAGAAAGTTTACATACGATCGCGCTACAGGTAAGTGAAAATTGTCCTGAAACCCTAACTGATGCTGAGGCAGCGGCTTATCCGCATTGGTTATGGCAACAATTATTTTAATGTTCAAAATACTGGTAGGTATGCTGAGAGTAATTACGGATTAACTCATTAGCATGGCTGTCATTGTGAGGGCGTTCTACCAAAATAGCCGCAAAATAGCGTTGACCATTGGGGCGATTGATGATCCCCACATCCCCAACAACCGAGCCAATATGACCCGTTTTATGAGCAATGGTTGCACCATCGCCTAAACCTTGGGGGAGTAGGCTATCAGTTTCAGTCGTCTGGAGGATTTCAAATACTTTATCACGCGATCGCGCTGACAGTAATTCTCCTTTTTCCAGTTTCACTAACAATTCCACCATTTCTTTAGGGCTAGTGGTATTAGTTCCCTCTACATCTGGGAGTTGATCGCGAATCCGTGTTTTTTCTAAACCCCACTGGGCAAATAATTGGTTTAAAACCTCTTTTCCGCCAACCCGTTTCATGATCATATTCGTTGCCGTATTATCACTAATACGAATCATTTCCGTTGCGGTTTCAAGGGCAACATACTCGGTTCCCACGTCATCATACTGCATTCTTCCTGCTTCTCCCACTTTCACATCTTCGGTCATGGTTAAGCGTTCATCAAGTTCTAACTCTCCTTGTTCCCAAGCGTAAAAAAAAGCAATTAAAATCGGGAGTTTGATGGTACTGGCAGCAGAAACAGTGGTGTTACCCTGTAAATCCACATATTCACCGCTATCCACATCAATAATAAAGGCAGTTGGGTTGAGTTGGTCTTGTTCACTTCCTAAACGTTCAAAGGTTTGTTTAAGGTCAGTGATTTCTTGATTCAAAGGCAATAGAGGGGGTGGCGGAGGTGGTGATTCTGTATCAGTAGTTAGCTCAGTTTCCGTTGCTTCCTCTGGATTAATTGAAGAAGAATCAGATAAATAAGTTTCAGAAGCAAAAAAAGCTAAAATTGTTCCTGAGATCGCGCCTACACCTACAGCCAGAATTACCAATCGTATTAACAGTAAAAAGGAGCGAGTTATTCCCGATTGAGGTTTTTCTCTTTTTACGGGCTTAGACTTTTGAGAGGAGAGATTGACCACATCCTCCGCTTGTCTAGCTTGTTTTTGCCGTTCTCGCGCCCGACGACGACGTTCTGAGAGATCCATTTTAGTAACAGAATAAGCCCCTTTTTTGCCCTTTTTCTGAGCAGATTTGCGCTTACGAGTAACGGATTTAGAAGCAGTTGAACGTTTCTTCTGTTTCAGATTACGATCTTTGTTTTTAACACTATTTGGGGAAACCACAGCAATTATTCCTCATGCACCACATCAGAATTGTGAATTGCCCATTCCGTTTGTCTTAAAATGCCACGTAATAGGGCTAATTCCTCTGGAGTAAGGTTAGCACGATTAAATAGCTGACGAAATTTTTTCATCTTGGCTGAGGCGGTATGGGGATATAAAAACCCAATTTTTAATAATAGTTGTTCTAAATGCTGATAATACCCTTCTAGGGCATCTAAGGTTACGGTTTCTTGCGCTGGCGATTCTGGTAAAGTTGAGGAGTCTGCTGTGACCAGTTTTTGTAATTCATAGGTACAAATGGCAACAGCAGTGGCTAAATTGAGAGAAGGATAAGTCGAGGCTGTTGGAATATAAATGGAATGTTGGGCGTGAGTTAATTCCTCATTGGTTAAACCACTATCTTCCCGTCCAAAAATCAATGCTGAGGGAACGTTAAGGAGTTGGGGAAGAACATCAGTGGGAGATTGTAGAGAGAGGGAAAGAGCGCGATCGCGTGCAGTTGTAGCAACGGCTAGCTTACATCCTACTAGCGCCTCAGCTAAGGAGGTGACAATTTGAGCATTCCCTAAAATATCACTCCCATGCACTGCCATTTGTTTTGCTTCAGCACTATTAGGATCACATTGGGGGTTGATAAGGATTAATTGCCCTAACCCCATATTTTTCATTACTCGCGCGATCGCGCCCACGTTTAAAGCCCCAGCTGGTTCAACTAAGACAATGCGGATCTGAGTTAAACAAGAATCAGTCATTATTTAATCTTTCTAGAAAATTTTTTGAATCCATTTTAGTTAAATTTTCATCCACAACCCAGCAATAGTAGGCTGATGAATGCTGTATAATTTTTTAAGGTGATGATAAGGACATTTTATGGCACAGCGGATTCTTTCGGGGGTTCAACCGACGGGAAATCTTCATTTAGGCAACTACTTGGGGGCAATTCGTAACTGGGTAGAAACGCAATCTGATTATGAGAACTTCTTTTGCGTAGTAGATCTTCATGCAATTACAGTTCCCCATAACCCTGAAACGCTGGCTCAAGATACTTATACAATCGCGGCGTTATATCTTGCTTGTGGGATTGATTTAAGCTACTCGACAATTTTTGTTCAATCTCATGTGACAGCCCATAGTGAGCTAGCTTGGTTACTTAATTGTATCACCCCCTTAAATTGGCTAGAACGGATGATCCAGTTTAAGGAAAAAGCGATGAAACAGGGGGAAAATGTTAGTGCTGGCTTATTAGATTATCCTGTTTTAATGGCTGCTGATATTTTATTATATGATGCGGATAAAGTTCCTGTGGGAGAGGATCAAAAACAACATTTAGAATTAACGCGCAATATTGCCCTGCGAGTCAATGATCAATTTGGGAAAAAAGATCAGCCTGTTTTGAAACTTCCGACACCTTTAATTCGTACAGAGGGCGCAAGGGTGATGAGTCTTCTTGATGGGACGAAAAAAATGTCTAAGTCGGATCCCTCTGAAATGAGTCGCATTAATTTATTAGATCCCCCAGATGTGATTCAAAAGAAAATTAAACGTTGCAAAACTGATCCCATACGAGGCTTAACTTTTGATGATCCCGAACGTCCTGAATGTGATAATCTTTTAATGCTCTACACCCTTTTATCTGGGAAAACTAAAGAAACTGTTGCTACAGAATGTCAGGATATGGGATGGGGGCAATTTAAGCCTCTACTAGCGGAAGCAACGGTAGAAACTTTACGTCCTATTCAGGAAAAATATCACGAATTAATGACAGAAAAAGGTTACTTAGATTCTATCTTAAAAGAAGGACAAGACAAGGCTAGCGCGATCGCGCAGGAAACGCTTTCTCGCGTCAAAGATGCTTTAGGCTATCTTCCTCCCTTTTGATCTTAAGCAAGCAGTTGATGAAGCTGTTTTTGTAAGTGGAGGAGACTCCCAGAGTTATCAATTACAACATCGGCTAGGGCAATTTTATCACTAAGGGACATTTGGGCATTAATGCGCGATCGCGCTTCTTTTTCGGAGAGTCCATCTCGTTCCATAATTCTCTTTAATTGTTCTTCCTCTGGACAATAAACTACCCAAGTTTCTGTCACTAGATCTTGCATTTTCACTTCAAATAATAAGGGAATCATGGCAACGATTATTTTTGCGTTACTTGCGGATAATGCGGTTTCAATTTGATGACGCACATAAGGATGAATTTGTTCTTCTAACCATTGCTTTTCTGTTGCATTATTAAAGATAATTTCTCCTAAGCGCGATCGATTTAAGCTGTCATCTATATTGATCACTTCATTCCCATACCGATTTTTAATCCTTTCTAGAATTGGTGAATCTTCTCTCACTGCTTCTCTTGCGTAATAATCAGCATCTAAAATTGGGATATTATACAAGTTTTCTAAATAATGCGCGATCGCGCTTTTTCCTGTTCCAATACCACCCGTTAACCCAATAATACGCTGACTCATTTGATAATTAAATCCGTCTGATGAGTAACAATTAACTCTTGAATTGCTGTTTCAGGTAACGCTTTTCCAAAAAGAAATCCTTGTCCATATTCACAGCCTAACTCTTGTAGAGTTTCCCAATGTCTTTCTGTTTCAATCCCTTCTGCTATGACATCCATATTCAGATTATGAGCTAAACTAATAATTGTCTTGACAATTTGCATAATTTCTGGTGCTTTTAACATTCTTTTCGTAAAAGAGCGATCTACTTTCAAGGTATTAATGGGTAATTGATGTAACCGTTGTAAAGAAGAATATCCTGTACCAAAATCATCAATAGAAAGTAAAACTCCCATTTGCTGTAATTGCTTTAAAATTCCTAGGGTTGCTGTTTCTCCCTCTAAAATAATTCCTTCTGTTACCTCTAATTTCAGACTTCTAGGGGCAATTCCAGTGCGATTAATAATTTGTTCTAATCGTTCTAAAACCCCCACTTGATTAATCATATTCTCCGATAGGTTAACATTCATCGAGAGAAATTCTCCTTCGGGAATCATTTGTTGCCAAGCTGCTAACTTTTCACAAGCCTCAGCTAATACCCACCAATCAATAAACCCAATTAATCCTAACTCTTCTGCTAAGGGCATAAACTGATTAGGAGACACTAAGCCTTTTTCGGGATGTTGCCATCGAACTAAAGCCTCAAACCCTACTAATTTTCCATTAGCAATACTCACTGTTGGCTGATAGAAAACATGAAGTTGTTTTAATCTTAAAGCCCGTCTTAATTCGGTTTCTAATTGGACTCTAGTTACTGCTGAATGGTGTAAATATGGGTGGAAGACAACACAAGACAACTTGCCCTCTCCCCTTGCCGCATTCATAGCTGTATCTGCTGCATGGAGAAGCGCACGAGGTTCATTTAAAAAATGTCCTGTTTCTGAATTTTGATCATAAATCGAAACTCCAACGCTCACAGGGCAAAATAACTCTTGTCCTGCAATGTTTAATGGTAAACTTAATTGACAGTGGATTAATTGAGCAAGTTTTTCTACTTCTGCCTGTTGTGATATTTTTAGAATAATTGCAGCGATCGTGCTATCACCAACCCGAGCAAAATCACAATTAATTGGCAAAGTTTGTTTGAGGCGTTTTGCCACTGCACTGATTAGTTTTTCAGCAATTTCGGGGCCAAACCCATATTTCACCACAGAATAGCGTTCTAAATTAACTAAAATAACTGCTACCCCAAATTCTCCGTCAACTTTAATTTGATGTCTAATTTGTTCAAGTAACCAAGTTTTATTCGGTAAATGAGTTGCAGGATCACGAAAAGCATGATGATTTATTAATGCTTCCAACTTCTTATTTTGAGTTAAATTTTGAAGCATCAAAAGTCCGCCTTTTATTTCCTTATTTTGATTGATGAGGGGATAACCTTGAATATAATAAGTATATTGAGAATATTGAAACCATTGCGTTTGATAATGACCTCGTAATATATTACTTTGAATTGATTGTAGAATCATTTTTAACTCTGGGGAAAATAATTCTGAAAAGGACTTTCCTGTAATAGCTTCTCCCCTTTCTGTCATTGTCATTGGGGTAAGTTGATTGAGAACCTCCCCCACAGCCAAAGTATAATTCCAGTTTTGATCAAAGCATAAAATGCCAAAAGGAGGAAATAGTGATTTTACATCAGCATCTTGTTTTTTTTCTAAAGCAGTTTGTGTATATTTAGCAGTAATATCTTGAGCCGCTAGCAGAACTAGTTTTTCAGTTCTTAAATTAAGGGGATAAGCTATAACTTCTAAACTAATTAATTTACCGTCTTGGCGATAATGTTGCCACTCTCCTCTGGTTAATTGTGAAACATCTTGCAAAGGATAAGGAATATTTTGATAGGGATGTAAGTCGGAAAATTTCATCCCTAAAAACTTCGCTTCTGAATAGCCATAATGATCAATAGCAACTTGATTAACCGCTTTAATTTGAAAATTGCTTGCTTTATAAAGCAACATTGGAATTGGAAAAATATTAATTGCTTTTTGAGTTGAATCTATTGATAATGATTGTAGCGGTTGAGCAATCAATAAAACTGATGCTAAAGAGAGCGGAAATAAATAGCTAAAATAAAAATCTGATTGTTGAGATATTACTAAAGGTTGAGGGGTTTGTTCCTCTAGTATTTTTGTGGTTAAGTTTTGAATTTTCTCTAGAGTCTTTTGAGAAAAAAGAGTAGATAAATTAGTCTGAACTGGATTAGTGCTTTGTTCTAAATTACTTGTAATAAGTAAACACTTCCCTTGACGATTAATTACTAAAATAATTGGGCTAGATTTGTCCCATATTGGGCTTGCTTGCAACATAATTCTACCTCTTTATAGGATTTATACAATTAACCTTCGTCAAGGTGCTTTAAGAATTACTAGCAACAATCGCTTGTGTTAATCCTTCCAGAGTATACTCTTGTGCTTCAATGTCATATCGTCCTAACCACTTTTCACAGGCTTGAGAAGTTTGGGGGCCGATAGAGGCAATAGAAACATTGGCTAACGCTTCTCTTAAGTTTACCTTAGAATCAAAGATAGGCAATAAAAGATTATAGAAATTTTTAACAGTTTTAGAACTTGCAAAAGTCAGAATGTCAATTTTTTGCGCTTTTAAGGCTTCTACTGCTACTGGATCAGCCTTTTCTGGGCAACTTGACTGATAAGCAGGAACAGCAATTACTTTTGCGCTTTTTTGCTGAAATTCCTCAATTAAAACTTCTCTTCCCCCTGTTTCTACCCGTGGAAACAGAATTCTCTTATCAGATAAATTTTCTGGGAACGTCGCTACTAGAGAATCAGCCACAAAATTCGGTGGAATAAAGGTTGGTGTCACTCCTTGCTTTTCTAACACCTTGGCTGTTTTTTTCCCCACCACCGCAATTTTAAGTGTGTTCAATTGAGTTTGATTAATGCCTAACTCGTCTAACCGTTGAAAAAAGAAATTAACGCCATTTGCTGAAGTTAAAATTAACCAATCAAAGGAAGATAACTCATAAAGGGCTTGATCTAAGGCTTCCCAACTAGACGGCGGACAAATTTCTAGGGCAGCCATTTCGATAACCGTTGCACCTTCATTTTCAAGAAGATTGGTAAAGGTTTTGGCTTGGCTAGCAGCGCGAGTCACTAAAATAGTTTTATTATGTAAGGGTAAAGGCATATATAGCAATCCTAAATCGGTTGTAAATTTTTAGTTGGGATCCCCCCTTTAATTCCCCCTTACTAAGGGGGGTGGGGGGGAAGCCTTCGGCACGGCTTTCAGCCTACGTAATGTTGAGCTAGTTTTTACAAATGAGATCATATTGCTATAGCAGTAAAGATAAAATTATACAAAAAATGAAGATATTACCGAAGACAAATTAGCAGATCTTTATGATGTTATTCACCATTATAGATTAATCAATTTGCGACTACTTAAAATTTCATGGCTAGTTAATTTTTTAATAGCGGAGATGGGAACAGTTACAACGTTGATAGATTCGCCAACGGCATTAAATACTTCTAATACACACCCCGTTTCACCTCCATTAGGGTGAGGAACAAAATCAATAAGAGTAGCAATGTCTCCTTCTTGTAATTGATATTCAGGAAAGTTACGAGTTAGGGCGACTTCTTGATAAAGTTCTAAATCCATAATTCTATTCTCGGTAAGGTTTTAGGGTTATAAAGTAAAATGTATTATCAGCTTTGCGCTGTTGCCAAACTGTAATTACAGGTAATTTTTTAGCGTTAACTCCTTCTAGTTCTCCAATAACTTGGTAATAAGTTCCATATTGATCTGTTAACTCTTCTCTGGCTTCATTCTCTTTAATGATTTTCTGAATTGCTGTCTTCAATTTTTGCCAGTTTTCTTGGTAAAATCCTCCTTGAGCTAAGTATTTCGACTTATCATTCCTTTGCTTGGAAACTAAAAGGTACTTAGTGAGTTTCTCATCTTGGATTATTGCATTAGAGGGAATTTTCATAATTTCCCTTTGAGTTTTTTGAGTAAAAGAGATTTGGTAATAGTATTTGTTTTACCTCGTTTCATTAAAAGCTAATTTTAGCTAAATATTGACCCGTATAAGACTTGCTTTCTTGGGCAATTTGTTCAGGAGTTCCTTTGGCAATCACTTCTCCCCCTTTATCACCGCCTTCTGGTCCCAAATCAATAATCCAGTCCGCGCAGCGAATAATATCAAGGTTATGTTCAATGACTAAAACTGAATTTCCTTTATCTACTAATCGCTGTAAGACATTTAATAACTGATGAACATCATAAAAGGATAAACCTGTAGTTGGTTCATCAATTAAGTATAGGGTTTTTCCTGTCGCGCGTCGGGATAATTCCGTGGCTAATTTAATCCGTTGGGCTTCTCCCCCTGATAACGTGGGCGCAGGTTGTCCAAGGGGAATATACCCTAACCCAACATCCACTAAAGTTTGTAAGCGAGTGGCGGCGCGAGGGATATTTTCAAAGATAGTTAACGCCTCTTCTACGGTCATATTTAAAACATCAGCAATGGAATAGCCTTTATATTTCACCTGTAGGGTTTCTCGGTTATATCTTGCCCCTTTACAAACCTCACATTCTACATAAACATTGGGGAGAAAATTCATTTCAATGACATTAACCCCCTGACCATTACAGGCTTCACAGCGTCCACCTTTCACATTAAAAGAAAAGCGTCCTGCTTTATAACCTCTGGCTTTGGCTTCAACAGTTTCGGTAAAAACGGATCGAATGGGTTCAAATAATCCTGTGTAAGTTGCTGGATTTGAACGCGGTGTGCGACCAATTGGAGACTGATCAATGACAATTACTTTATCCACTGCATCTAGTCCTTTTAAGTTTTCTAAGCCTTTAGGGAATGGAATTTTATAGCCTAAACGGTGTTGCAATGCTGGATAGAGTAATTCATTAATTAACGTTGATTTTCCTGAACCAGAAACCCCTGTTACACAAACAAATTTTCCTAAAGGAATTTCCACATTAATTTGTTGTAAGTTGTTGGCATGAGCATTAATTAAAGATAATTGTTTGCCATTTCCTTTTCGCCTTTCAGTGGGCGTTTTTATTTGTCGTCTTTGGGCTAAATAGTCTCCTGTAATGGAGTTTTTATTATTAGTAATTGTCTCTAAGTTTCCTTGAGAAACAATTTCTCCCCCATGAATGCCAGCCTTTGGTCCAATATCAACAATTTGGTCAGCACTGCGGATGGTTTCTTCATCATGTTCAACGACAATTAAAGTATTTCCTAAGTCTCTTAATTTTTTGAGGGTTTCTAATAGTCGTCCGTTATCTCTTTGATGTAAACCAATGCTAGGTTCGTCTAAAACGTAGAGAACTCCTGTTAACCCAGACCCAATTTGTGTGGCTAAACGAATGCGTTGGGCTTCTCCCCCTGATAAAGTCATCGCAGGACGATCTAAGGTGAGGTATTCTAACCCCACATCAAGGAGAAATTGCAATCTAGCTTCAATTTCTTTTAGGGCAAGTTCCCCAATTTTGGCTTGTTTTGAGGATAGCTTGAGGTTTTTAATTCGGGTTAAGCATTCTTCAATGGAAGCGCTAGTTAATTCAATGATATTATATTGCCCTAATCTCACAGAAAGGGATTCTGGTTTTAATCTTTGTCCATGACAGACTTCGCAGGTTTGATATACTAAATACTGTTCTAATTTTTGTTTATATGTTTCGGAAGCGGTGGTAAGGGCACGTTCTAAGCCAGGAATGACACCGTAGTATTCTTTATAGTGACCTTTGGGCTTGTTCCCTCGGGTATCTTCATAGAGAAAAATCGGTTCCTCACTGCCATAAAGGATAACCTCTTGTTGTTCGAGAGTGAGTTTTTCCCAAGGGGTTTGGATATGAAAACCATAGGCTTCTCCTAGGCTGTAAAGGAGAGAGATGTAATAGCTATTGTCTTTTTCTGACCAAGGCGCGATCGCGCTATAGACAGGTTGGGTAGGATCAGGGACAATTAAATCAGGGGAAAATCGCCGTAAACGTCCAATGCCATGGCACTTGGGACAAGCCCCATAGGGGGAATTAAAAGAGAATAAACGGGGGGATAATTCTTCCATGACTGCCCCATGTTCAGGACAGGCAAAGTTTTCAGAAAAGATGATTTCTTCGGGGGTTTCTTCCGCATCCCGAGGTAAGACTTCAATCACGGCAATGCCATCTGATCGTTTTAAGGCGGTGGCGAGAGAGTCGGCTAACCGTTCTTCAATTCCTTCTTTTTTAACCAGCCGATCAACGACCACTTCAATAGTATGCTGTTTGTTTTTATTTAACTTAATCTCTTCAGTTAGTTCTCTGACTTCAGAATCAACTCGTACTCGCACAAAACCTTCACTGGCAAGACTAGAAAGTAATTGCTGGTGAGTTCCCTTTTTCCCACGCACCACAGGGGCTAGAATTTGAAAACGGCTGCGATCTGGGAGTTCCATCACGTGATCAGCCATTTGGTCTATGGTTTGGGGAGAAATTTCGCGATCGCAGTGGGGGCAATGGGGTTCTCCGGCCCGTCCAAATAATAAACGCAGATAGTCATAAATTTCTGTTACCGTTCCTACCGTTGAACGCGGATTATGGGACGTGGATTTTTGATCAATAGAAATAGCTGGACTTAAGCCTTCAATGGCATCCACATCAGGCTTATCCACCTGTCCTAAAAACTGACGGGCATAAGCACTTAACGATTCTACATAGCGCCGTTGTCCCTCCGCAAAAATGGTATCAAAAGCAAGAGAGGATTTTCCCGAACCCGAAACCCCTGTAAAAACAATCAGATGATTGCGCGGTAATTCCAAGCTGATATTTTTGAGATTGTGTTGTCTCGCACCACGAATGCGAATTAGAGAAGAGTCAGACATGAACCTAGTTTATCCTTCCTTCTACATTGTGCATATTTCTACGTCGATAGACAGGAATTTCCAAAATTTTCCTTATCCCCCATGGGAGGATATGCCCTTCTTGTTTTATGATGGTGGTAAATGCTTAAACAGTGGCAAAATTAACGAATTGCACTTATTTTCTGTCTTTTAAGTGCAATTTCACTGTCATAAAGAGAAGTTAAAAAACATATCGGTATCAAAAACTATGTTGAAGCAAATTACGAGTAGTCTCAAAAATCTGTTTCCAGCCCAAGAAGTTCACGCTCATTGCGATGGCCCCTGTGGCGTTTATGATCCTTCTTCCGCCCGTGTGGCTGCTGAAGCGGTCTTATCAATGACGAAAAAGCTGGTTGATCTGGAACCCAAAGACAACAGCAAAGAGGCTCAAATTGCCTATCAAAACACCTTTGCCCGCTTTGTTAAAATTAAGGAAGAGCAAGCTCAAATTGCAAAAGACGAACTGTTAATTCTCTGGACAGACTACTTCAAAGAGAAGCATCTAGAACAGTATCCTGACCTTCACACCACCTTCTGGAAAGCAGCGAAGCTCTGTTCTGCTTGCAAAATGGAAGTTAATGTTCAACACGCCCAAGAACTAATGGATACCGTGCAAAAAATCCATAATATGTTCTGGGAGTCCAAAGAACGGAACGTTCCATGGTATCAAGCTAGCTAATCTTACTCTCACAATCTAATAATTTAGGGGATCAAAACTTCTTGATCCCCATTTTTTAATTAGTTAGCGTCTTTTGCTTATTTTCAAGAGACTGTTCCCCAAATGAAAACTAAAAAAAACAGTTAAACCGCTTGTTTAGCAGGTTCTTTTTCCGACTTAAAGAAACTCTCTAACACTTGTTCGGCAATTTGAGAGCTGGTTAAACCCACTTCTGCTTGGGCTTCTTCAGGTTTGGCATGATCTACTAATTCATCAGGCACACCAAAGCGTTTGACTGGCACTAAGATATTATTATCCATCATCGCCTCAGTCACTGCTGAACCAAAGCCACCCATTAAGCAGCCTTCTTCTACAGTTGCGACACGCCCAATTTTTTGCGCTAGTGGGAAAATTAATTCCGTGTCTAAGGGTTTCACAAAACGAGCATTAACCACAGTGGCTTCAATACCATGTTCACTGAGGATTTCTGCCGCTTGCATGGTAGTGGGAACCATTGCCCCATAACCAAGTAAGAGAATATCATCTCCATTACGGAGAATTTCCCCTTTACCAATTTCAACGGGATCCCAGCCTTCTTCCATAAGAGGAACGCCAATGCCATTACCACGAGGATAACGCATAGCAATAGGCCCTTCTGTATGATTAATGCCTGTAACTGTCATCCGTTGTAATTCTGCCTCATCTTTGGGAGCCATTACCACCATATTGGGGAGACAACGCAGATAAGCAATATCATACATTCCTTGGTGGGTTGGGCCGTCAGCACCGACAATTCCAGCACGATCTAAACAGAAGAAGACAGGTAAATTTTGAATGCACACATCATGGATAATTTGGTCATACGCTCGTTGTAGGAAAGTGGAATAAATGGCAGCCACTGGGCGCATTCCTTCACAAGCTAATCCTGCGGCAGTGGTAACGGCGTGTTGTTCAGCAATTCCCACATCAATATACTGATCAGGAAGTTTTTGTTGCAGTTTATCTAAGCCAGTTCCCGTTGCCATGGCAGCAGTAATGCCGATGATTTTAGGATTATTTTCGGCAAGTTTGGTGAGAGTATGGGCAAAAACTTTACAGTATTTTGGCGGCTTCGGTTTACTAGAGGGTTCTGCTTTTCCTGTGGCTAGATCAAATGCACCTTGGGCATGGTAGCTGACTTGATCTTTTTCCGCGATCGGGTACCCCTTGCCTTTTGTGGTGGAAACATGAACCAACACTGGCCCCTGTACCTGATGGGCTTGATTAAACGTATAAATTAACTCATTAAGATTATGTCCATCAATGGGCCCAAAATACTTAAAGCCCAACTCTTCAATCACTGCCCCAACTTTCGGAACAGCTAACCGTTTCATTCCTTCTTTCATCCGTTCCATTTCTGGGGTTAAAGACTCCCCAAAGAAAGGCAGATGCTTAAATTGCTCTTCAATATTGTCACTTAAAAACTGCATTGGGGGTGATAAACGCACCTTATTCAAATAACGAGAAATTGCCCCCACATTTGGAGAAATCGACATCTCATTATCATTCAGCACCACCATTAAATTTGTATCTGGTAAATGCCCAGCATGGTTAATGGCTTCTAACGCCATCCCCCCTGTTAACGCCCCATCACCGATGACAGAGACTACCTTAAAGTCTTCTCCTTTCGCATCTCTGGCTAAAGCCATCCCTAAACCAGCAGAAATACTAGTAGAAGCATGACCGGCTCCAAAATGGTCAAATTGACTCTCACAGCGTTTGAGATAGCCAGCAATGCCATCTTTTTGCCGTAAAGTATGAAATTGATGATACCGCCCTGTTAGCATTTTATGGGGATAGGCTTGGTGTCCCACATCCCAAATGACTTTATCGTGGTCTAAATCAAGGGTTTGATACAATCCCAAGGTTAGTTCCACCACTCCTAAACCGGGGCCAAGGTGTCCACCACTAGTAGAAACCGTTTCTAAATGCTTTTCCCGAATTTGGCGAGCAATGGTTTCTAATTGACGAATGGATAGCCCGTGCAACTGGTTGGGATGGGTAATTTCGCTAATGTGCATAATCTGCTTTGTTTGACAAGTGCTAGCGTCTAATATTTGGCTCTATTATCTTCTACTGTAAAAGATTTAAAGGCACAATTTCTCTTAATTTGTTGCAATTTGCAATATCCTCAAGCCAGATCCTCTATTTCTTAGTACAAAGTTAGGAGACAGTTGGCTTAGATAAGCACTTATAATTAGTGATTAAATAACACTATAGTAGTGATTTGTAGAGAATTACCTCTTCTCATTAGGTTTTAATTTCTTGAACTTGCCAAAATTGCCGTATTTTTGCTCCTACCTCTTGAGGTCACATTTGATTGAGCCTGAATTATTGAGAGGGGATGATTTTGAGGGGGTTTTCGCGGAACGAACTAAGCTACGATTAGGGAAGTTATATGAAATATCTAAATGTTTGCTACAGATAAAGCATTGAGAATAAAGTCCCATCCAGTGATCTGAGTAATCACTTGAGAACTTAATTTTGATAAGATTTTGGAAAGTCGCTTTCTTAAATCATCTAAATCGGGAAAGAATTCCCATTTCAAAGGTTTCTTAATTTCTTGCCATAATCGTTCAATGGGATTAACTTCTGGGGAATAAGGTGGTTGGAAAATTAAAATGACATTATCAGGAAGTTGTAACTCTAACCAAGTATGGCAACGACTGTTATCAACTTGTATTAAGTGTAAATCGTCAGGATATTCTTGAGCAAACCAGCTTAAATACTGCTCAAAGCAAAGACCATCAAGATGAGAAAATTCTCTGAAAAAATTCTCTCCCGTTCTCGGTTCCACTAAACCGTACAACCATAAATAATCAAACTTCCACTGTTTTTTTCCTGTCGGTTGAATTCCTTTACCTGTAATTTTTGTATCGTGAAGTGTGATTAACCCGATTCGAGATTCATCTTGGCACCAATATCTAATGTTTTGATATCGTTTAACCTTTTCTGAATTAGCTTCTAGTTGGGTTGTAACAATTTCACTTAGTTTTTTTTAAAAGCTTCCGGTGCTCCCAATTCCTGTTTGCTATGAACTGGACGTGGCACTTTCAGTTTTCCTTCTAAACCATAGCGGACTCGTTTATGAACAGCACTATAACTAATATCAATATCTTGAATTAACTGAAGCCATGTTTGAATTTCCTTATAACTAGAAAATCCTTCTGGATCTTCTAGTTCTTGGATTAATTTTTTTTCTACTGATGGCGTGATTTTAGGGACTCGCCCAGGACTTTTCTTAACTTCTAAAAGACCTTTGAGACCTCCTTTGCGATATTTACTGAGCCATCTTGATACTGTCGTTCGGTGTTTTCCGATTAGGGAGGCGAGCGCGCCGGTACTTCTGACTTGGTTCGTTTTCAGCCAATACAAGACTTGGATTCGTTCTTTGACTTCACTGTTTTGGGAGAAGTTGAGCTGTTTTTTAAGCTCTTGAGCTGACTCGGCAATCTCAATTTTAATGACACCTGCCATAGCTAATCTCGATTACTAACAATCTCTCCCTCTATTTGTAGCATACACAGTTCCATTTCATATTATATGAGGCGATGGGGAAAAAGCTTTAAGCGCGATCGCGCAGTAGTTCCCTATATTCAAAACCAGTTCTATATTACCGTTGTTTCCCTATCTAACACTGAATCACAAAGCCCGATCGCGCTCTCTATCTCTCTCCAAAATAGCCGATTCTTAAAACAGATCGTCTTGTTGCTACGTTAGAAAGTATAATCAACTCCGAAGATGTGATAAAGCGGTAGAAGAATAAGGAGCAAAACACCTGTAATGCCAAACAATAATCCACAAGACCTCGTTGGCTTTATCTGGAGTATTGCGGATAAGTTAAGGGGTCCCTATCGCCCGCCTCAATACCGTCATGTAATGTTACCGATGATTGTTTGGCGTCGCCTTGATTGTGTTTTAGAACCAACTAAATTTGCTTTAAATTAGCTTTTTCTGTTTTAGTTCACTCATCCATTTTTTATTACCATAAACTCCCCGCAATAAATCAGGAATACTTAAATCTGCATCTAACATCTCCCAATGGAGTCCTTGACCAGAAGGAGTAATTTCTACTTCAGATAATTGTTCTGCTGTTGCATTTTGTAACCCTTGTCCTAACTGCGGAGGAAAACTAAACTCAACCCCATCAGTAAACTTAATAAAAATCTGATTACGCTGTGGATCATACTTTGCCACGATCGCGCATCGCTCTAATTTTTCTTCTGTATTTTTCCTCGCCTTCTCTATTTTTTGCCTTAAAATATCGTCATCTTTATTGATTTCTAGATAAGGATTAACCATGTATTTCCTCCCATTTCGATAACAAAAACTTTTGATGTTCTTGCACCAACTTAAATGCAGTAAAGGCTTCTTTATCTTTCATTCCCACTACCGTAATAACTTGGATATCGTCCAGCCTAGAAATATCAAACTTAATTTTTCCCCCCGCCTTTAAGACATGAACATGAGCAGGTTGATGGTCGTTAGGATAGATAACAACACGGAATCCTTAAATATGTCGATTCTGGTGCTAAATACACAGTTATTAAAACAGCGATCGCGTACAATGAAAACAACCGAACAGTGTTAAAAGAAAGATAGCGTGAGTATTATCCTAGATTTGCCTCCAGAATTAGAAGAAGAACTCTCAGCAGAAGCAAACCGCCTCAACTTACCCTTACAGGAATATGTTCTGCGTATCCTTTCCTCTCATCCTTTTCTAGAAAACCCCCCTCAAAATGGTTCTCAACTGGTTGCCTATTGGGAAAACGCAGGTGTGATCAACTCGCGTCCCAACATTGAAGATAGCCAGCAATCTGCCCGCAAACTGCGACATGAGGCAGAACATAGAAACTCGGTATAAAAGATATATCTAGTTGATACCGATATCCTGATTGATATTCAAAGAGGTTATGCGCCCGCAGTGCATTGGTTTTCGAGCCTTTCCGAAATTCCCAGCGTTCCTGGCTTTGTGGTGATGGAGTTGATTCAAGGGACAAAAAATAAGCAACAAGTTCGCCAAGTCTTACAATTGGTTGCACCCCTTCCTATAATTTGGCTAAGTGAGAACGATTGCAATCGTGCTTTGTCCGACTTTACAACTTATCGTTTATCGGACAACATAGGATTAATTGATGCTTTGATTGCTTCCTGTGCAGTTGGCAATAATGCGATCTTGTGTACCTTTAATGTTAAACATTATCAAATGATTCCAAGGTTAAGGATAGAGAAGCCATACAACCGATAAAGCAATATCAAGCAGATTAACAACAGAAACAATGCTGACCGAACAAAAATTTGGGGAAGAAACTGAGTTAGAAGAAGAAGAACAAGCCCTCTTCAAAAGCCAGTTCAGCAGTTTCCGAAAACTGTATTTATTCCTCTCTCAACTTATTCCCTACAGCGATTCCAAACTAGAAAAACTCTACACCTTTGGACGCTATCTCTTGAGTAAATTACCCCGTTCTCAAAACGAACCCGCCGTTAAAGTTGATGATGAAGTGGAACTGAAATATTATCGCTTGGAAAAGATCAGCGAGGGAAGCATTGATTTGAAGGAGGGGGAAGCCAATGCCTTATCAGGACCAAAAGAAACGGGAACTCGCCAACAAGAAGACAAAGTTAACCTCTCTACTTTAGTGGAAAAACTCAATGAACGCCACGGAACTGAGTTTACCCTTGCTGATCAGCTATTCTTTGATCAAGTCCAAGAAAGCGCGATCGCGAATGAATCTTTACGTCAAGCAGCTAAAGCCAACGCGATCGAAGATTTTGAACCTGTGTTTAAGCGAATGCTAGAATCTCTCTTTGTGGAACGAATTGAGGGGAATGAAGAAATTTTTGCCCGTGTGATGAATGATGAAGAACTGCGGGAGAATTTAAGCGCAGAAATGATCAAAGTCGTTTATGAGAGAATTGTTAATGAGTCTGGAAAATGATCAGCATTTTTATCTTTGTTTGGCATTTTGCACTAAGTAATCAAGCTAGTTACGATGATTATCCCTAGATACTATGAGATCGGGCTACTTTTAAGAGAAAGCGCGATCAATTATCTCACTGATTCACTTCAACAACTAACTTAAACCCGATTTGATTGAGGAGACTGCGAACGCGATCAAGGTCAGAATTGCCTTTTTCAAGGGTAGCGTGTAGGTCAGACACCGAACCGTAGTGCCTCGTCGAATCGTGTTGGGTTTGACTGTTAGCTTCCACAACATCTCTCAAGGCAAGTAAAAACACTTCAGGATTCTCATCTTCCAAAGCAGTGTTAAGATATTCTCTCGCTTCAATGGGATCGGTCAACGCTTCTAGCAAATCCTCTTTGTAACTTCTTGTTTTACTCATTGCCACGTCTTTTGTAATCTTTCCAGTATTGCTTTGCTTGGCAGATTAAAATTGCCTTTTGCAAGGGTAGCGCGATCATTGAAATCGATTTAATTGACTTTTGTCACTCAACAGTTACAGACTTTGCTAAGTTTCGAGGTTGATCCACATCTAAGCCGCGCCGTGCTGCAATATGATAGGACAATAATTGTAAAGGAATTACGGTGACTAAAGGTGAAATTAATTCCTCAACTTCAGGAACAGGTAATAGATCATTAAACGTTTCCTTGGCTTCCTGATTATTCATTACCGTTACCCCAATTAACCGCGCATCTCTGGCTTTGGCTTCTTGAGCATTAGATAAAACTTTGTCATAAACGCTGCCAGGCATAGCAATGGAAACCACAGGCACTTTATTATCTAAAAGCGCGATCGGACCATGTTTCATTTCTCCAGCAGGATAGCCCTCAGCATGAATATAACTGATTTCTTTTAGTTTTAATGCGCCTTCTAAGGCAATGGGAAAGTTAATGCCGCGTCCCACAAAAATAAAGTCTTGGGTTTCGATAAATTCATGGGCTAACTCTTCAATATACCGCTCTTGACTCTCTAAAATGAGTTCAATTTGGGCGGGAAGATAGCGTAAGTTATCTAGAATTTCCTCAATGCGCTCTTCAGGAAGGGTTTTACGTTGATAAGCTAGGTCTAGGGAGAGGCAATAAAAACCAATTAGTTGGGCAATAAAGGTTTTGGTGGCAGCCACGCCAATTTCTATTCCTGCATGAGTATCAATCACTTCATCGACCATTTGCCCAAGCGTGCTTTCGGGGCGGTTGGTAATGCCTAATAGGTGGGGATGAAATTTATTTTCTAAGTTTTCCCGACGGTGTTTTTCTAAGTCTAAGGCGGCGAGAGTATCGGCGGTTTCTCCTGACTGGGTAACTCCAATGGTGAGGGTGTGAGAGGTAATGGGAGTTGGGGCATAACGAAATTCTGAGGCATACTGGACAGTGGTGGGAATGCCTACTAATTGCTCTAAGAGATATTTTCCCACTAAGGCAGCGTGCCAACTGGTTCCGCAAGCAAGGATTTGAATATGTTCTAAATTTTCAGTGAGGCTAGAGGAGAGATTGAGATTGATAGGGGAAGTTTGGGCATTTTGATTAGCGTGCCAGTCTTTATCGAGATAGGCTTCTAAACAGGTACGGACAACCCCTGGTTGCTCGTAAATTTCTTTGAGCATAAAATGACGGAAGCCTTGCTTTTCTACCACAATGGGGTTCCAGTCTAGGGTACGGGGAGTTTTCTTAACGCGATCGCCGCTTTCATTGTAAATTTCGACACCGAGAGGGGTTAACTTGGCAATTTCACCATTATCTAAAGATAAAACCGCTCGGGTATGGGGAATTAAAGCAGGAGTATCAGAAGCACAGAAAAATTCTCCTTGTCCAAACCCAATGACAAGGGGGGCTTGTTCACGGGCAATCACCATTTCATCAGGATAATCGGCACAAATAACGGCAATGGCATAAGCCCCATTTAAGCGCGTAACAGCTTTTTGGACAGCTTCTAAGAGTGGAGAGTCACTGTCTTTAGTTTGAGTTAATATTTCAGCGATTAGGTGAGGAATCACTTCTGTATCGGTATCAGAAACAAATTGATGTCCTTGGGTTTTTAATTCTTCTCGCAGTTCCCGATGGTTTTCAATGATACCATTTTGAACCACAGCCACTCGTCTTGCCATATCGAGGTGAGGATGGGCATTATGTTCTTCTGGCTTGCCATGAGTCGCCCAGCGAGTGTGTCCGATGCCAATTTGGGCAGGATGATGGTTTTGCTCAATTTTGGAGCGAAGGTTGTGCAGTTTTCCTTTTGCGCGAACACAGTGTAATTCGTCTTCAAAGATGGTAGCAATACCTGCGGAGTCGTAACCGCGATACTCCAATTTCTCTAATCCTGAAATTAAAATATCTGAGGCGGTTTGTGTGCCAATATAACCAACGATTCCACACATAGTTAGTCTCTTTCCTCACCATTTGATTTAAGTTTTTGATGACTTTCTATCACCCTATTGTGTTCCCAAAATGTTTAATTGTTCATAATTAACTAATTGAGTAACTTAGGTTCAGGATAGGATAGTCGATACAGGTTGAATACAATAACATTAATGGCATTATAAATGACAAAAAAAGCAATGGATTATAACCTTTCCCACTTTGGTACGCAGATGTCAGAATTAACAGGCGTGCGTGCCATTATGAAAGATATTATAGAAACCCTCCGTCAAGCTGGCGAAAGGGAGTTTATTAATCTTAGCGCAGGTAATCCTGTGATTATCCCTGAAGTGGAGAAATTATGGCGGGATTGTACTGCTGAGTTATTAGCAAGTTCTGAATATGGTGAGGTAGTCTGTCGTTATGGCTCTTCTCAAGGCTATGCTCCTTTAATTGAGGCGATTGTTAAAGATTTTAATCAACGTTATGGCTTAAATCTCAGCGATCGCAATATTTTAATTACCCCCGGTTCCCAAGCTCTCTATTTTTATGCTGCCAATGCTTTTGGCGGTTACGCTGAGGATGGCTCTCTTAAGGAAATTGTTCTTCCTCTTAGTCCAGAATATACGGGTTACGGAGGCGTTAGTTTATTTAAAGAGGCTTTACGGGCTTATAAACCCACCCTTGATATTGATGAGAATGGTCATCGCTTCAAATATCGCCCTGATTTTAGTCAACTGGCTATTAATGAGCAAACGGGCTGTGTGATTCTGTCTCGCCCTTGCAATCCTACGGGGAATGTGATTTCTGATGAAGAATTAAATAAAATTACGGAACTGGCGAAACCAGCGCATGTTCCTGTGATTCTTGATGCCGCTTATTCCCCTCCTTATCCGGGATTGAATTTTACCGAGATGACCCCTCAATTTGGTGAGAATTTATTACATTGTTTAAGTCTTTCTAAAGCTGGACTCCCCGGAGAACGGATTGGAGTTGCCATTGGCGAACCTGAGTTAATTGAGGTTTTAGAATCATTCCAGACTAATTTATGTATTCATTCTCCTCGCTATGGACAGGCAATTGCGGCTCGCGCGATCGCGTCAGGTCAACTAGGACATATTGCTGAAAATGTGATCCGTCCTCACTATCAAAGTAAATTTGCGGTTCTTGAAGAAACCCTTGATGCTTATATGCCGAAAACCGTTCCTTGGTTTCTCCATCGCGGTGAGGGAGCAATTTTCTCTTGGCTATGGTTAAAAGATTTGCCGTTATCAGATTGGGATCTCTATCAAGAGTTGAAGCAACAGGATGTTATTGTAGTTCCCGGTAGCACATTTTTCCCAGGCTTAAAAGAAGAATGGCAACATAAACACCAATGTATCCGCATCAGCTTAACTGCGACTAATGAAGAAATTGCCACAGCCATGCAACGGTTAGCTAAAGTTGTGGAAAAGGTATATCAAGGATCAGCCGTTGGTGTCGGTTGAGTTTTCGTTATCTTCTGGAGGCGGGGCTTGCTGGCGTTTTTTCTCTTGTTCTGGTTTTTGTTCCCGTTCCTCCAGTTTCTCTAATTCGGGTAGTTGTATTAAGGGACGTTCTTCTTCGTCTGTAGCTTCGGCTTCTATCGTTTCTTCTTCTTTCTGCGGTAAGGATAACGGTTGCCGTTTTTCTGTGGTTTCTTCTTGTTTCTGCGGTAGGGATAGGCTTTCCCGTTGCGGTTCTTTTTCTTGTAAGGATTCTGCTACAGGAAGGGTATGTTCTAAGTCTTCCATTAACCGTGGAATCACCATCACCGCATGGAGTTCCCCAACTCGTTCAGCTTCTTGCATTCCCACTTCAATTGCCATGGCAACATTTGCCACTGAACCCCGAATAATGGCAGTACATAACCCTGCGCCAATGGTTTCATAAGCAGTTAGTTGTACATCTGCCGCTTTTAACATCGCATCAGCACCAGCAACCATCGCTGGAAATCCTCTAGTTTCTAATAGCCCGATCGCGCGATTACTCATATTAGAATAGCCGCGCTGTTGTTGGGCTAATTCCGCTAACCGAGTGCCAATGGGAAACACAGCTTCTAAATTGGGCATGGGGCGAGGAATGACTAATTTTGCAATTAGTTGCCCAAATTGTTCGGCGGTTTTTGCCCCTTCATCCACGGCTAAACGGACATCAGCAGTTTTTCCTCTCACAATGGCGGTACAATGACCACTGCCAATTTTTTCATATCCCACTAAAATCACTTCTGCAGATTTCAGCATCATGTCAGCAGTTCCCACGATGGCTGGAAAGCTAGTGGTAGCAACTAAGCCTAAAGCGCTGTCACTATAGTGTTGTTGTGGTGGTGGCGATTGATGATTAAACTCTGCAGGTAATTGCGATGGCATTTCTCGTTCTTGGTATTAGTATTCCCCTATTTAAACAATAACGGAAAATTCTAGCAGTTTTGGTAGGGGAAGCCACTTTAGAGAGGATGCTATGATAACCCAAACCTAGCTAATGAATGTTTTTCTCTAGCATATCAGTGAATTTTTAGACTTATGACAACAAAAAAGTTAGTGCCCCCTTTTGATCGAGAAACCGCGATCGCGAAAGTTCGGATGGCTGAGGATGCTTGGAATAGTCGTGATCCTGAACGAGTTTCTTTAGCTTATACAGAAGATAGTTTTTGGCGCAATCGTTCCGAAATTTTTCAAGGTCGTGAAAAAATCCGTGCTTTTCTACAGCGCAAATGGGATAAAGAACTAGATTATCGTCTCGTAAAAGAAATGTGGGCTTATGGGGAAAATCGGATTTCGGTTCGGTTTCAATATGAATGGCATGATGATGCTGGACAATGGTATCGCGCTTATGGCAATGAAAACTGGGAATTTGATGAAAATGGCTTAATGAGACGCAGAGAAGCTAGTATTAATGATAAGCCCATTACAGAGGCTGAACGTCGCTTTCATTGGCCAGCTGGCCCTCGCCCCCAAGATCACCCTGGGTTAATTGATTCCCCAGAATAGTTATTTCTATGTCCAACAAGCTAATCTAGCAGTTGCTGTAGTTGGGGAAGTAACGCGCGATCGCGTTTTTAAACTAAAATTAGGGGAAGAATTGCTCCCATTTTGGGATTTAAATCAGACCCCTCTTACAGGATTTTAAGGAGTGGAAAGTTATGCCAGAAGTTCATTTTGAAATTGCTTGGCCAGATGGGTCAACAGAAGTATGCTATTCTCCTTCGGCAGTGATCAAAAAATATTTCCAAGTTGGTGAAAGTTATTCCTTAGAAGATTTTGTTGCGCGATGCAGTGAAGCCCTAAATTCAGGAAGTGAAAGAGTTAAAGCAAAATATGGTCGCCCTTGTGGATTAGCATTAGGACAACTTGAACAAATTGAAGCCAAAGCCAAAACGTATCAAGATGATCCTAGTCAAACTGTCCAACTAATTCAATTTAAATGACCCTCATGTCATCATTTCTGATTCAAATAGAAAAAGAATTAAGCCAGCAAAAAAATTATCTCAAAACGCATCCTTTATATGAGTCCTTAACATCAAAAAAGGCAATTCAAGTCTTTATGGAAAACCATGTTTTTGCAGTTTGGGATTTTATGTCCCTTGTCAAAACTTTACAGCACCGCTTAACTTCTGTAGAAATTCCTTGGACTCCCAAAAATCCAAAAAATTGTCGGCTTATTAATGAAATTGTTTTAGGAGAAGAATCTGATTTAGACCCTCAAGGAATCCCTTGTAGCCATTATAGCCTTTATTTAGATGCGATGAAGGATGTAGGGGCAGAAACTGAAAAAATAGTCTCTCTTGTGAGTTTAGTTAAGCAAGGATATTCTGTTAAACAAGCGACTGCCTCTATTAATTTACCTTCTCCAGTTTGTCAATTTCTTAATTTTACGTTTGATAATATTTCTATGGCTTCTAATCCAGAATTAGTTGCCATCTTTTTGTATGGTCGAGAAGATATCATTCCAGAGTTATTTCTAGGAATTTTGCAAGATTTTCCTCAAGCAGATCAATATCAGAAGCTAATTTACTACTTAGAAAGACATATTAAAGTTGATGGTGAGCAACATAGCAAATTGGGACAAGAAATGATGATTGAAATTTGTGGAGATTCTCCTCAAAACTGGAATAATGCAGTATCCGCAGCTAAAAAAGCCTTGCAAGTAAGAGCAGAGCTATGGGACTTTATTCATAAAGAAATTAATAATATTGAATAAAATATTTATAAATATTGTTGTTTAAAATCCTCAATAACTGTTTTCAAGTGCCCATCTAACCGTTGATAAGTTTCTTTTAAAATCCCCTCAGGAATCTCCTGATAAAAAGCCTCTGCTATTGCCCCTGTCATACAAGCAAGAGTATCACTATCCCCACCAATGGAAATAGCATTACGAATTGCATCTTCAAAGTCCGTTGCCTCTAAAAAGCAAATAATCGCTTGAGGAACTGATCCCTGACAAGATAAATCAAAACAATATGTTTTTTGCAGTTCTGAGACAGTTAAATTAAGATCATATTGACAAAACTCTTTAATTTTTTCCTGAATTTTTGCTTTACTAATATTAGATCGCGCTAAAAATATTGCCATAGCAATTGCCTGCGCCCCTTTAATTCCTTCAGGATGATTATGAGTTACGGCAGCACTTTTTAAGGCTTCGTTTTTTACCGTTTCTAAATCAGAGAACGCATAGGCAACTGGACTAACTCGCATTGCTGAACCATTCCCAAAACTATAGTATGGTTCAGTATTATCACTGGCTGCCCAACGACGAAAGTTTCCTCCAAACCCAGCATTAGGATAGCGATGATAGTATTCTTTTAACTTTATGATATAACTTTGATTATTGAGGATCGCATCGGCGACAGCGACAGTGAGAACCGTATCATCTGTAAAACGACTTTCACTTTGGAAAAGAGGAAACGATTTAGTTTTAATATTATTCCATGGTGATTCATAAATTGAACCGATAATGTCTCCTGCAATTGCACCTAAGACCATTTTGAAATCGTAATTTCTTTTTTACTTTTGTAAAATTATATCCCTTCTTTTAAATTTATTGAAAGACTTTAAGAATCCTATAGATTCAAGAAAAATTGTACACTTCGAGAAGGAAATAAAACTGGTAAATTCCTTTAGTCATAAGCATTAGAGACTTTTTTAAGTAGATATGCCTTGACTCAATCCTGTCGATCATATCTGAGACAATACAACATAACTAACTCAGAGACAGACTTGAATTTATGAAATTAGCTTACTGGATGTATGCGGGGCCCGCTCATATTGGCACACTCCGCATTGCTAGCTCGTTTAAGAACGTTCACGCTATTATGCACGCCCCCCTCGGAGATGATTACTTTAATGTTATGCGGTCGATGTTAGAGCGCGATCGCAATTTTACGCCTGTAACTACCAGTGTGGTAGATCGTAAGGTACTTGCCCGTGGCTCACAAGAAAAAGTCGTGGATAACATTACCCGTAAAGATGCCGAAATTCATCCCGACTTAACCATCCTTACCCCCACTTGCACTTCCAGTATTTTACAAGAAGACTTAGAAAACTTTGTTCAACGCGCCCAACTCGATAGCAGTGGCGATGTCATGCTTGCCGATGTTAATCATTATCGTGTGAATGAACTACAAGCAGCAGATAAAACCCTTGCTCAAGTTGTCAAATTCTATCTAGAGAAAGCTGAGAAAAAAGGTGATATTCGCACCGATAAAACGGAAAAGCCCTCCGTTAATATTATTGGTCCCACTACTTTAGGCTTTCATAATCAACATGATCTCACAGAACTACAACGGTTAATGACTGATTTGGGCATTGAAATTAACCAAATTATTCCGCAAGGGGCTTGTGTCCATGAACTGAAAACGCTTCCTCGGGCGTGGTTTAACCTCGTTCCATATCGGGAAGTCGGCCCCATGGCAGCCAAATATATCGAGGATAATTATAATGTTCCTACGGTACAAGTAACCCCTATGGGAATTGTGGAAACGGCCCGTTGTATCCGTTCGATGCAGAAGGCGATTAATGATCAGGGGGGAAATGTTGATTATGAAGGCTATATTGATAATCAAACCCGCTTTGTCTCGCAAGCGGCTTGGTTCTCTCGTTCCATTGACTGCCAAAACTTAACAGGGAAAAAAGCGGTTGTTTTTGGGGATAATACTCATGCAGTTGCTATGACCCGTATTTTAGCCAAAGAAATGGGAATTCGGGTGGTCTTAGCTGGAACCTACTGCACCTACGATGCGGATTGGTTTAAAGAACAAGTCCAAGATTATTGTGATGAGGTTCTTGTCAGTGATGATAATGGGGCAATTGGTGACGCGATCGCGCGATTAGAACCAGCTGCTATTTTTGGTACGCAAATGGAACGCCATGTGGGTAAACGCATTAACATTCCCTGTGGCGTAATTGCTGCCCCAATTCACATTCAAGACTTCCCAGTTGGCTATCGTCCTTTCTTAGGCTATGAAGGAGCAAACCAAGTGGTAGATTTAGTGTATAATTCCTTTACTCTCGGTATGGAAGATCACCTCTTAGAAATCTTCGGTGGACACGATACCAAAGAAGTGATTACCAAAACAGTTTCTGCGGAATCTGACTTAAATTGGACAAAAGACGGGTTAGCAGAATTAAATAAAGTTCCTGGGTTTGTTCGTGGCAAAGTAAAACGGAATACCGAAAAATATGCCCGAGAACAAGGAATTGAAAATATCAGCGCCGAAGTGATATATGCTGCCAAAGAAGCAGTAAATGCGTAAATACAGTGGATGGAGTGGGCAGTTTGTCCACCCTATCCTGATTCCCTAACTACACCGATAGATCAACGCAAGGAAAAGTGGGAAATTGAGCCTCTTCTGCCTAAAGGCGAGAAGATTCCCTTGTAGACTCTTATCTAGATTTAACTCTTAGAGTTAAATCCCCGACAGACCGCCGTTACAGGGCTGTTTGGTCACGGTCGCTCCAACCGCAGACACTTACATCTTAACACAGAACGCCATAAATGGCGGGGTTTTGAACCCGTGATTTTACGATAAAATAGTAATCATGCTGATGTTGTCTATTCTAGGGTTAGGGAGTTAATGTCGCCTTACAAAAGTCAGATTTTGAGCTTTATTAATCGCCAATCATTACGTTTCGGCGATCGCGCTAAGGTCAGTTTCAGACAACTCAAAACTGCGACGGTGTGGGGAATACAAATCATTGCTTATCCCCTTTACCTGTTAGTGCAAACCTCAACTCAACTAGGAAAACAACTGCAAAATAAAACCGTTGAGTTATTATTACCACCAAAAGAGCAACATACCTCCTCTGTAGGAAGCCAACCCACAAGTGTTATCTTAAATAGTCTCCAACCCTGGCTAAAACATACTCCCTATCAACTGCTTCCTCTCCCTGAAGCCTCAACTTCAATCTGGGAAAAGCTCAAATTCTGGCGTAAAAAGAAGCCTAGAAAAATCAAAGTAGAAATTAAGCCCTTAAGTCGCCCTCAAAAAGCAAACTGGTTGAGGCAAGTTCCATTTTTACCTGCTAGTTCGTTTCGCAAAGGAGGAAAAACTGAAACCTCCAATACGTTAATTCAGGGAATCGCCACTGATTTGATAACGGGGAAACTGGTTTTAGCCACTGCGAATAATCAAACCATTGATATCTTATCTGATCAACAACATCAGCAATTGAAAAAGCGAATTAAAGTTATTATTGAATGTTATGAGGAATTGCAACAACCTTGGTGGTGGCGACTTGCTAATTCTCGAACGAAAAAACGTTTAAATCCCATTCAGTGGTTATCGCAGTTTCTGGTGTGGATACAAACTAGCCCCTTTGCGAAACGGTTAAATTTATTCCAAGAATCACAATTAGAAATTCCTGCTGGTGCTGATACGATTTCTCAAACGCCACCTTCGAGTCAACTGAATAATTTAGATCGTACTCTTGCTCGTTGGGAAAAGACAAAATTAAGCCCTGTTATTAACCAATTAAGGCACTGGAAAGCCAATTTAGGTAAGCAGGATAATAATGCTATCTTGTCTCTTATTCGCTCAGCGGTGGATTATTTTTATGGCGTAAAACCCCAAAAACGTCTCAGTGGTAAGGGAGCAACTGACACTCAAAGTTCGCTAAAGTATAATCCCTATAGTCTCGCTAGACTCATTGAAGCTGCTTTTGAACATTTGAGAAGAAAAGATAATCAGGGGTTATCTTATGCCGAAGGAGAGCCCTCTTTTCAAGAAGACTGGTTAACCAAAGCGGATTTATTTGGAGAAGAAGAAACTAATAAGCCAGTATCTCCTGTGATTACTGATGAAGAATTTTCTGCAGCGATCGCGCAACAGTTAAGCACGACTCTTGCTAGTAAGAATGGTAAAACAAATCAGGGAAAGTCAACATCTGAAAGTACAGATTATTTACAAACCGAAGCAATCCCTATTGGTTATGAAAAGCATATTTTAGCCCGAATTTTAGAATGGATTGATCGCGGTTTAGCCTGGCTCGAAAAATGGGTGATTAAATTGTGGCAAAAGCTAAAAAAGTAGTCAATTTGTCCTTTGTTTTGGTACTTCATTGATGATCTCCTCTGCCTTGCCATCGTTGGAAAGGCACACAAGGGATATCAAATTGATCTAAACTACGAGCAACAACAAAATCCACTAAATCTTCAATAGTTTCTGGGTGATGATACCAAGCCGGTATAGCGGGAACGATTCTTCCCCCTGCTTCTGCAAGAGCGGTTAAGTTTCGCAAGTGAATTAAGCTTAAAGGGGTTTCTCGGGGAACAACAACTAATTTCCGTCCTTCTTTAAGTTGTACATCTGCTGCTCGTTCTAATAAGTCAGAACTTAACCCTTGAGCAATCTTTGCGACGGTACTCATGCTACAGGGAATAATCAACATCCCCAAGGTTTTGTAGGAACCACTAGCAATGGTTGCACCCACATCTCCCCAACGATGGCAACGTAATTTTCCTCTGTCTTTTTCTTCAGATTGTTCTCGCCAAAATTGTTCTTGCTGATCTGGTTCAACAGGCATTTTGATGTTGTTTTCTGCTTGCCAAACCATAAAACTTGCTTTTGACGCAACCACATCAACAGTATAATCAGCGGCTAAGAGATATTTAAGGGTTCTAACTGCGTAAATTAAACCAGATGCACCACTGATACCAACGGTTAGGGGAAAATTGCTCATTATGTAGGAGTAAATTCACTTTTTCTAAGGTAACAGGTTTTTTCAAACTTTTTCCAAATTGCAACCTGCTGAAACTTTTACAACCATGGCTTTTGATTAGACTAAGCCAGAGTTATTCAAAAAACGCACCCAATCCTTAGATCAGGTGCGCTTTTTTAGATCAAGAACTGGCTAATTATTAAACACTGGTGAGCGTTTTTTCCTCTTGCGAAACTTCAGCATTAGCCACTGCTGTTTCTGCTTCTGAGGGAGGAACAATTTGCCAGAATTTGGGCAGATAAGTTTCCCAATTATCGAGAATCATCTGCGCTTTTTTGCTGCCCGTGCGTTGGGCATGATTGGTGATCAGTTCTTTGAGTTGTTCTTCTCCAGCTTTACTGACAATGCGTTGATAGGTGACAATTTCGGTGTTGACTTTAGCGGGGAAATTATTTTCTTCATCTAAGAAATAGCCAATACCGCCAGTCATTCCAGCACCAACATTTCGTCCCACTTTTCCTAAGACAACCACAACGCCACCAGTCATGTATTCGCAACAGTGGTCGCCAGCACCAGTAATTACGGCATAGCCAAAGGAATTTCGCACGGCAAAGCGTTCACCAGCTTGTCCATTGGCATAGAGATAGCCACCAGTTGCCCCATATAAGCAGGTATTACCAACGATCGCGTTATTAGCAGGTTCATAGGTAGCGTCTTCTGGGGGAACAATAATCAGTTCACCGCCATTCATGCCTTTACCCACATAGTCGTTGGCTTCTCCTGTAAGTTTCAGGGTCATGCCAGCGAGATTAAACGCCCCAAAACTCTGTCCAGCAGCACCTTGAAAGTTAAGGTTAATTTGCCCGTTGAAGCCGGTATCGCCATGTTGTTTAGCAAGTTTACCCGCGATTCTTGCCCCTACAGCGCGATCGGTGTTGAGAATTTTAACAGATTTGTTCACCTGACCATGATTTGCCATGGCATTAGCAATTTCTGGGTCATTTAAGAGTTTTTCATCTAGAATTGGCCCATTACTGTGAACTTCCTCATGCTGTAACCAACTGCGATTTTCTCGCACATCTGGCAAGTTAATCAGACAGTTTAAGTTTAAGGACTCGGTTTTGGTCAGGTTGATGTTTTCACGGTGTTTGAGTAAATCAGACCGTCCAATTACTTCATCGAGACGACGATACCCTAACCGCGCCAACAACATCCGCACTTCTTGGGCGACAAAGTAGAAGAAATTAACCACATGACCAGGAGTGCCACTGAATCGCTTACGGAGTTTTTCTTGCTGGGTTGCCACTCCAACGGGACAGTTATTGGTGTGGCAAATTCGTGCCATAATACAGCCTTCAGCAATCATGGAAACCGAGCCAAAGCCATATTCTTCTGCGCCCATTAAGGCTGCCATGAGGACATCCCAGCCAGTTTTGATGCCACCGTCAGCACGGAGAGTAACGCGATCGCGCAGTTGATTTTCCAACAGCATCCGATGCACTTCTGTTACCCCCAATTCCCAAGGCGTTCCTGCGTGTTTAATAGAAGACAAGGGAGAAGCCCCCGTTCCGCCATCATGACCAGAAATCTGAATCACATCAGCATTTGCTTTTGCCACGCCAGCAGCAATCGTTCCGATGCCAATTTCAGCCACTAACTTCACAGAAACTTTCGCATCAGGGTTGACTTGGTGTAAGTCAAAAATTAGCTGCGATAAATCCTCAATGGAGTAAATATCATGGTGTGGCGGTGGTGAAATGAGAGGAACGCCAGGCTTAGACCGCCGTAACATGGCAATATAAGGGCTGACTTTCTTGCCAGGGAGTTGTCCTCCTTCGCCAGGTTTTGCCCCTTGCGCCACTTTAATCTCAATTTGGCGACCACTCATCAAGTACTGTGGAGTGACCCCAAAGCGTCCCGAAGCCACCTGTTTAATGGCTGAACTTGCCGTATCGCCATTATTTAACCCTTTCAGATGGGGAAATGTCTGGGAGTTGCCCTCTTCATCCACATCATTCATGACAATAAAGCGCGTGGGATCTTCTCCTCCTTCCCCCGAATTGGATTTACCACCAATGCGGTTCATAGCCACAGCAAGGGTTTCATGGGCTTCCCGAGACAGCGACCCCAGAGACATTGCCCCTGTGCAGAAGCGTTTAACAATCTCTTCTACCGGTTCAACTTCTTCTAAAGGAATGGCCTTTTGTTCATCCACCTTGAAGTCTAATAAGTCTCGTAGCGCCGTTGCTGGACGTTCCTCTAAATGCTTGGTATATAGCTCATAATGGTCATAATTTTTGCCGGCAACCGCTTGGTGTAACGCTTTTGCCATCTCAGGGCTATTCATGTGATATTCCCCACGGGGACGATAATTAAAGAACCCAAAGTTCTCCAACTTCTTCCCTTGTAACTCAGGGAAAGCACGACGATGGAAGTTCATCACCTCTTGGGCAAGTTCTTCCATATTTAAGCCACCAACCCGAGAAGTTGTGCCAGCAAAAGCGCGATTAATGACATCTTCTCCTAAACCAATTGCCTCAAAAATTTGTGCGCCGTTATAACTGGACAAGAGAGAAATTCCCATTTTCGAGAGAATCTTCAGTAAGCCCATTTCTACCGCATGGCGATACTGTTCTTGTGCTTCGAGACAAGAAATTTTTTCCATGCGTCCTTTATCCATCATTTTCTGGGTTTTACTATCACTGACCCATTGACGAATACTCTCTAACGCCAGATAAGGACACACCGCAGAAGCCCCATAACCAATTAAGCAAGCAAAGTGATGGGTACTCCAACATTGAGCGGTATCAATAACAATGGAGGCTTTCATCCGCAGTCCTTCTTCAATGAGGTGATGGTGAACTGCACCCACTGCTAACAGAGGGGGAATATAGCTATATTCATTATTAATCCCCGACGCAGCACGGTCAGAAAGCACTAAAATTTTACTGCCTGCTTTGACCGCTTCCGCCGCTTGTTCTTGTAAACGTTGCAGGGCGTTTTCCAAGCCTTGGGGCCCATCACTAATGGCAAACAGGGTAGAAAGTTCACTGGTGGTAAACCCAGACTGTTTAACGCTTTCTAACTCCCCATCATTGAGAACGGGGGTTTCAATTTTCAGCATTTGGGCGTGTTCAGGGGTTGCTTGTAGCAAGTTCCCTTTTTCTCCCAAACACATCTGCAATGACATCACCAGCTTTTCCCGTAAGGGGTCAATGGCTGGGTTAGTAACCTGAGCAAACCGTTGCTTAAAGTAGTCAAACAGTAGCCGTGGCTTATCCGACAATACAGCTAAGGGAATATCATCCCCCATACAGAAAGTCGGTTCTTTCGCCTGCGTTGCCATAGGCTGGAGAATCATCTCCACATCTTCTGCGGTGTAACCGAAGGCGGTTTGTTTTTGAAAAACCTCGGTTTCATCCATTTGTGGGGCATCTGGAAAGGCTTGTAACTCGACAGTTTTCCGCCCTTGTTTTAACCACTCTCCATAGGGGGCTTCTTTAGCAACTTTTTCTTTAATCTCCCAATTTTTTAGAATTTGGTGATTTTGTAAGTCCACCGCGAGCATTTCCCCGGGGCCTAGACGACCTTTTTCCACAATGTCAGCTTCGGGAATGGGAAGCACTCCTGCTTCTGACCCTACAATGACATAATTATCTTTGGTAATACAGTAACGGGCCGGACGTAAGCCATTTCGGTCTAAGTTTGCGCCAACGGTTTTACCATCACTGAAAACAATTAACGCTGGACCATCCCAAGGTTCTTGAATGCCACGATGATACTCGTAAAAGTCAATTACTTCTGGAAGTTCCGCTAATTCTGGTTGATTCTGATAGGCTTCTGGAATCAGCATCATCAAAGCCGCCATGGGACTGCGTCCTGCTTGCACCAGAAGCTCCATAATGTTATCTAGGTTTGCCGAGTCACTTTTAGCTTGACTCACTAAAGGCAGAGCTGCCATTTCTTCTTTACTGAGATGTGGGGCTTCTAAATCATCAACTCGGGCAAGCATCCAGTTAATATTCCCTAAAAGAGTATTAATTTCCCCGTTATGCCCTAATAACCGCATCGGTTGGGCAAGTCGCCACTTAGGCATGGTATTGGTACTGAAGCGACGGTGATAAATGGCAAAGGGGCTAATAAAGTCAGGGTTCTGGAAATCTAAATAATATTCTCCTAAGACCACGGAGCGCACCATGCCCTTATAGACAATGGTACGATTGGAAAAGGAGCAAATATAAAAGTCGTCGGGGTCTTCTAAGCCGGGTGTAGAAACAACTTCTTGTTTAATTTTGGCACTGGTAATATAAAGGGTTTTTTCTAAATCATCCCCTTGTTGCGTTGGGGAGGCAAAAAGAACTTGTTCGACACGGGGGCGGTTTGCTTTGGCTTGTTCTCCTAATACCTCAGCATTCACAGGAACTGGTCGCCAGCCGACAACATAGAGACAGTATTGTTTGAGAACTTTTTCAACACAGCTTCTGACTTGGGTTGCTTTTTCTTCATCTAAGGGTAAAAAAAGCATTCCTACCCCTAAATGTTCTCGGGAAGGGCTAAATAAATGATTTTCTTTTAACCAATTTTGGAGTAACTGCCAAGGAATAGCGGTCATAATTCCCGCCCCATCACCAGAGTCTTGGTCAGCACTACAAGCGCCACGATGTTCTAGGCAACCTAAAGCACTGACGGCTTGTTGTACTAAATTGTGGCTTGCTTTCCCTTCTTGAGAGGCGATAAACCCTACCCCACAAGCGTCTCTTTCTTCCACTAACCAAGGTTGTCCTTGATACGGGGTTGAATGATTCGTTACGTTTTGTTTCTCTGTGTTCATGCTATCGTTACTCATATCTTTTGTAAGGATGGTTTGCTGTCTGAGTCTTTATCCTTTCAGTCAGCCCAGTTTTTTTATTTCTCCATTGTGTTATAGCAGTCGTCACTTCACAGAAGCACGACTTTTGAGCTGATCTTGAATTTTGGATAATCAATCTGATCGTTTAGCTTAAAACAAATCTTGAAGCTGATTCAGTATAGTTGGTTTCTCCATCTTAAACAGTTTGACAATTTTAGTTCAAGAAAGTGATTTATATCATGCTTAAGAAACACTTGCAGTCTCTTTTTGACTTGCTAGACGGGCTAATCCCCAACATAAAACTGCATTAATTAGGAGATAACTGCGACTTAACCAGCCACTTCCTAATCCCCACACGGCTGGAGACATGACAGCGCTGATGGCTAAGAAGGAAGCCATGCCTAAACTTGTCCCGACAGCAAACCAACCCCACTTCGGATGTTGCAGGAATAATAAAACCAATCCCACGGGAATTAAGACACTGGCAAAGAAGGGATTAAGGGTAGTCGTCCCTGGAATCATATTACCTAATTCGGGAATAGAACTGCCCATAATACGGAAGGGGGCTTGAGGTAAGTCAAAGATATAAATCCCTCGCAAGAAGAATAGTCCTGAACTGCCAGCAATAATTCCACTGGCAAGAGACCAACTCCAGCCAAAGGGGAAGTAATTGCGTAATAACCAAGCGAGGATATAACCGCCAATGACGGTGGCTAACTTAAAGGGCAACATGACTGTACCGCCATCAATCCAGAAACGGGGATTGAGATAGCCATTATCACGCATCCAACGGAAGAAGTCACGGACGCTAATTTGACCTTTCATGGCTAGTTTAACCGCTTCTCCCGCGTCTAATTGTCCCACGCCATAATGGTTCATGGGGTCTTCTTGCACTTTTCGCACCGATTGTTGTAAGACATTGGACACTGCGTCGGGTTCAGTAATGCCCACGGCTTTCACTAACGCTGCCACCCCAGCGACATGAGGTGAGGCCATGCTAGTGCCTTGATAACCTGCGAAAACAGAATCTCCTTTCTCTGGGTTAATCGTATTCTGGATAATTTTCCCTGCTTCACTGCCACCTGGTGCAGAGATATCAATCCCTGCCCCATAGTTGGAATAATTACTTTTGTTGCCTGCCGCATCGAGGGCGGAAACGCCAATTACACGGGGATACCGTGCAGGATAGGCAGCAGAATTTTGATTAGAGTTGCCAGCCGCAGCGACAATAACTACATCTTTGTCATAGGCGTAGTTAATGGCTTCTGAGACGAGGTGACTATCACCAAAGCCGCCAAGACTTAAATTAATGACATCTGCGCCATTATCCGCAGCAAAACGGATGCCCTCTGCAATATCGGCAATTGTACCACTGCCATTGCCATCAAGGACTTTAATGGGCATAATTTTGGCTTTGTAGGCAATGCCTGCTACCCCATAGTTATTATTAGTGGATTGAGCAATGGTTCCGGCGACATGAGTGCCATGCCCTACGTCATCATCAGCTTGTTTACGATCATTAATGAAATCGTAGCCTTCAACAAATTCGGTTTGTTTTAAGTCGGGAACTTTACTGACACCCGTATCAATCACCGCAACGGTTATGCCTTCTCCCTGCGACTCATCCCAAGCCTTTTCGAGGTTAATACTGCGGAAGTTCCATTGTTGGGAATAATAAGGATCGTTAGGGATATCAAAGGTTTGATAAATAAAGTTTCGATCGATGGCTTCGGTGGCTTCTTTGACTAAGTCTTTGAGGGGTTGAAGGCTAGGAAGTTCAGCGTCTGTTTGAACCACATAAACGCGATCGCGCTTAGAAAATTCACTATTAAGTCTGGTAGTAACCCCATATTCTTTTTCCAGGGTTTTCAGTTTTTGTTCTACCACTGAGTAGGGAATTTCTTCTTTGAAATCGAGAACATAACTGTTATAAGTTCCTTGGGGGACTGAACTTAAAAAGTTCCAAACCGCAAGGGTTAATCCCAGTAAAAATAAACCGAAAATAAGCAGTCGTTTCATGGCTATGAAGATGAGTCGGTTAGGTCAGAGACTTTGACTTTATGTTATCATGAGCTTTTAAACTCTTCCCCCTGGGCAGGCAGTTAACTGAACTGAATCGCGCTTGTCACAATTCTTGTAGTATTTGATCCGTTTTTCGAGCCATGATGAAGTCGTTACGATGTAGCCCGTTAATAGCATGAGTCCACCACTGTACAGTTAACTTTCCCCATTCCACAATCAAAGTGGGATGATGTCCTTGTTTTTCAGCAACTTCTCCAATTTTCTGGGCTAAAACCAGCGCCGTCGCAAAATCCGATAACTGATAACAGCGTTCAAGATAAGACGAGTTTTCCTGATTAATAATTGACCAGTCAGGGATTTGAGGTTTATACTGCTTTATTTCTTCCTCGCTAATTGGAGAAACGCCTCCATGGCAGGGAATACAATTTTCTTGCAACAAGTTTTCCATGAGGCTCCTCCCAAGATAATCTCTATGATTAACCCCTAACGCAAACAAGTATCTTTTTTCAACTTCTGTCAAGATTTTTTCAGGATGCTTAACATGATTTAATACCTGAAGCAGATAATTATAGTCATTCCAAATAAAAAACAGCAACTTAAAAGTAGTGGGAGCATCTTGCTCCCTAGTAGCAGCCAAGATGGCTGCACTACGGAACTGAATTGGAACGACTATAATAGTATGTTCATATTCCCCAGCAATAATAGTTAAAGTAGGAAATTATCGTAAAATCACGGGTTCAAAACCCCGCCATTTATGGCGTTCTGTGTTAAGATGTAAGTGTCTGCGGTTGGGGCGACCGTGACCAAACAGCCCTGTAACGGCGGTCTGTCGGGGATTTAACTCTAAGAGTTAAATCTAGATAAGAGTCTACAAGGGAATCTTCTCGCCTTTAGGCAGAAGAGGCTCAAAAAGTCTCCACTACATAGTGGCAAAGGTAAGGGTAAAAATTGTACCTTCCCTAGGGCGGGAACTGACTTTAATATTTCCCCCCATTCCTTCTACAAGGGTTTTAACAATTGATAATCCTAAACCAGTGCCTCCTGTGGAGCAACTTCTTGCGTCGTCAACGCGATAAAAACGTTCAAAAATGCGAGTTTGTTGGGCTAAGGGAATGCCAATTCCGCGATCGCGCACTGATAAGACGCCTAATTGCTTTTTCCGCTCTAGCGTCATTGTAACGGGTTGTTCTGGCTCGGAATATTTTATGGCATTATCGAGAAGATTAAGAATAACTTGTTTGAGACGATTACTATCAGCACAGATTTTTATTTCTTCTGTCGGGAGATGATAATGAATCGCGCGATCGTGGCATTGTTGGAATAATTCAATGATCTGTTCTATAAATGAAGGAAAGGATATGGTTTCTAATTGAAACTGCATTTGCCCATTATCCACTCGCGCTAAGGTTAATAAATCTTCTAATAACTGAATGGTGCGATCCGCTTCATTACTGGCAATAGCAAGGGCTTCTTGTTGGGGTTCACTGAGGTTTTTACCTCGTCTTTGCACACTTTGTAAATAGCCAGACACAATCGTTAAGGGAGTTCGTAATTCATGGGAAACATTGCTCACAAATTGACGCTGTTGTTCCCAAGCCGCATATAAACGAGTGAGCATTTCATCAAACCGTTCTGCTAACTGTTGGACTTCTGTGGGGGCGTGATTCAGAGCAATTCGGGTTTCTCCTAAATGATCTGCCGAGATACTTTCAGTCAATTGACAAATCCGACGCAGGGGAAGCAGCGATCGCGCAACGTAAATTCCCCCGACTATGCTAATTCCCGTAATAGCAACCACTGTCGCAACAGCTAAATTTCTCATTACGTGCAAGAACATCACTTGTTCAGCATGGATATCTTGAACAATGTAAAGGTTGCCAATTCTCTCGCCATTAACAGTCAAAGGGCTAGCACAGAGAATCCAATACCGTCCATCTACTTGCGAAAGTGTTACTCCTGGAAAGGGAAAATTAGTGGTTTCTGGGGAAACAGGTAAAGGTTGTGGGGTATCGACACCCCCAGTTCTGGCGATAATGTCTTCTTCCTCATCTTCTACCCACATCACCACGCGATCGCGACTGAGATTATCAATTGCCTTCTGAATTGCTTCTGGCTGGGAAAACATCTCCTCATAAATTGCCACATCTTCAGGGAGACGCTCATCAAGATAAAGAACATTGTCTTTATGTGCTGAAATGAGAATCCGTTGCATCGTCACGCCCAACCAAATGGCTAGCCCCCCCATACCAACTACCGATACGGTGGTAATGGCTAGAGTTAACCGAAACCGCAGCGATTTGGGATTCCAAGTCTGAAACCAAGCCTTAATTTTCTTAAAGGGGAGCAACTGCATTACAAGAAACAATACTAATCCTTACTCCCCTTAGCATAATCCTCCATTCTGAGAAGACACTGAAGATGAGACTAATCAGAAATGAAACATTTAGGATTGATTGCTTTTTCCTCTCCCAAAACCAAAGAGAGCCTTTTTCCCCGATTCCTCCTCTTCTTTCGTTTCATAATAATAGCCTTGAGCATAGTAATAGTAGTAGCTATCAGGCTCATCTGAGGGATTAACGCCATTAATGACCATTCCTAAAACCGGCTGTCCTGAGCGTTGTAACATTTCCTTCGCTCCCGTTGCACTAGTGAGATCAGCCATATTCGGACGAACCACTAATAATGTTCCTTCGGCTAGTTTTCCTAAAAGAGCCGAATCTGCTCCTACTGCCATCGGAGGGGTATCAATTAGGACATAATCATAGGCTTGACGACATTTGTCTATGAAATCAGCAATTCGTTGCGAATCTAAAAGCGCGATCGGATTAGGTGGCGGTGCCCCTACTGTTAATAACTCAAGATTGGGATGCAGTTCTTTAGTGACTGTACTGACATCACTTTGATCCACTAGAAGATTACTTAATCCCATAGAATTTGGTTCTTCCCAAACTTGGTGCTGACTGGGGCGACGCATATCCCCATCAACGATTAAAACTCGATTTCCTAACTCCGCTAGAGCCAAGCCTAAATTCCCAGTCACCGTTGATTTACCTTCATTGGGAACACTACTAGTTACGACAATGACCTTTAACTTTTCATCTACTCGTGAGAATTTTAAGTTTGCCTGTAGCATCCGAAAGGCTTCACTGACAGCAGAGCGTGGCTGATCCTGCATTGGTAATTCACTGGCTTGTTTCCCAAATAGCGGAATTGATCCCAACAGAGTGTAACCCAGTTTATCTTTAATTTCTTGAACCGTTTTCAATTGGATTTTTAAATAAACCCTCTCCTTAACTGGAGAGGGTCAAATATCCTTAGGGATATGAACTAATGTTAATCGCTTAGGCAGTTGTTGCTTCTTCTACAGGGCGGATGCTAACTTTACGACGGCTTTTGCCATAGCGATCATAGGAAACAACTCCATCGACTAAGGCAAAGAGGGTGTCATCATTGCCGCGACCAACATTGAGTCCTGGGTGAATTTTCGTTCCCCGCTGACGCACTAAAATATTGCCAGCACGAACGACTTGACCGCCAAAACGCTTAACACCTAAACGTTTTGAATTAGAATCCCGACCGTTGCGAGTACTTCCTGTTCCTTTCTTATGAGCCATAATTTCCTCTCTATTTTTCTTCCTATTCTATTCTGGTATAACCTAAACTACTTCTGGGGTTACTGCTTCTGGTTCAGTCTCAGCTTGGGCAATGACGGAACCGTTAAGACTAATAGAATTAATCATGACGCGAGTTAATTCCTGACGGTGTCCTCGCTTTTTGCGGTAGTTCTTCTTCGGTTTCATTTTATAAACCAGAACTTTTTTCCCTCTTAGGTGATTCATGACTGTTCCTTCCACAGTTGCCCCTTCAATGTAAGGCTGACCGACTGTGATTTCACCGTCATTATTGATTAATAATACCTTGTCGAAGGTATAGTTGCCTTCTTCGTCAACGGGCAAACGGTTGAGGTCATAAAAATAACCCGGTTCCACTTTGATCTGGGTTCCGCTTGCTTCTACAATTGCATAACTCATGGTCTGATTAATCCTTTCAAAATGCCGTACAGGTAGCGATATTTTCGCTTTGGTTGCTGTCTGACCTGTTCCGAGCAGGAGACGCAATCTTTCATTCTATTTCAAAATTAAGTTAACTGCAATCAAAAAAACTAAGGCGGACAATTGTCCACCCTAGAATTAGTTAATTGTTAGGAGATAATATGCCAACAACTATGATTGCAGTTGTGGTGCATACTGTTCCTTTTCGGGAATCTCAGTGTACTCAGAAAGAATCTGACGGAATTCATCCCCGTCAATGGTTTCTTTTTCGATGAGTAAATCCACTAATCGGTCAATGGCAACGCGGTTATCCCGAATGATTTGTCGGGCGTTTTGATGACATTGTTCAACAATTTCTCGCACTTGAGCATCAATACGGGAAGCAATTTCTTCGGAATATTCTGAGCGATTCATTAAGCCACCGCCGAGGAAAACTTCACTATTTTGGCTTTCCAAGGACATGGGACCGAGATCAGACATTCCAAAGCGAGTTACCATTTGTCGCGCCATGGCAGTTAGCTGTTGTAAGTCACCACCAGCACCAGAGGTTACTTCCGCATCACCAAAGACTTCTTCTTCAGCTGCTCGACCCCCTAAAGCACCGGTGATTCGCGCTTTTAGCTGCGATCGCGATACTAAGGTTTGTTCTTCACTAGGTGTAAACCAAGTTAAACCCTGGGCTTGCCCGCGAGGAATTAAGGTTACTTTCTGGACAGGATCATGTTCTTTCACTAAAGTGCCAATAATGGCATGACCCACTTCATGGTAAGCAATGAGACGCTTACTCTTACTATCCACTAAGGGCGTTCCTTCCATACCAGCAACAACCCGATCCACCGCATCATCAATTTCAGAAAGGGTAATTGCATCTTTACGACGACGGGCGGTCAGAATAGCCGCTTCGTTGAGAAGGTTAGCTAAATCAGCACCGGTAAAACCGGGAGTCCGTCTGGCAATGGACTCTAAAGAAACATCAGGGGATAGCTTTTTGTTACGAGCATGAACATTAAGAATAGACACCCGTCCTTTAACATCAGGGGCATCGACACTGATCTGACGATCAAAGCGTCCGGGACGTAACAGGGCAGTATCAAGAACATCTGGGCGGTTGGTAGCGGCAATGATAATAATACCTGTATTGCCTTCAAAACCGTCCATTTCCGTTAATAATTGGTTGAGGGTTTGTTCCCGTTCGTCATTGCCACCGCCGATACCAGCACCACGCTGACGACCGACTGCGTCAATTTCATCAATAAAGATGAGACAGGGTGCATTTTCTTTTGCTTTTTTGAAGAGATCGCGGACCCGAGAAGCCCCAACCCCAACAAACATTTCCACAAATTCTGAACCAGAAATGCTAAAGAAGGGAACGCCTGCTTCCCCAGCGATGGCTTTTGCCATGAGGGTTTTTCCTGTTCCAGGGGGGCCAATTAAAAGTGCACCTTTTGGAATTTTTGCCCCAACTGCAGTAAACCGTTCAGGTTGTTTGAGGAAGGTAACCACTTCTTGCAGTTCTTCTTTTGCTTCATCGACACCGGCAACATCATCAAAGAGAATGCCGGTTTTTGCTTCCATTTGGAAACGGGCGCGAGATTTACCAAAATTCATGGCTTGTCCTGGTCCGCCACCAGCGTTATTAGAACGGCGGAAGAGGAAGAATAAAGCCCCAATCAGCAACACAGGGAAAATTAAGTTGCCTAATAAGCCCCAAATTGCCCCATTGTCGCCACTATCATGGGAATCAATTTCTACTCCCGATTTCCGCATTTTGCTAACTAATTCGGGGGAATTTTCGGGGAGGTCAACGCGATAACGCTGAACACTGCCACTAAGTTGGGGATCACTGGCTTCAACAATAGCAGTGCGACCGTTGTCATATAGATCAACGGCCTGTACCCGATCTGACTCTAAATATTCAAGGAAGCGACCATAACTGAGTCGTGTATTGGCTGTATTATTACCACTTAGATCGGCAGCGTTGGGAGAGAAAGTTCCCTGCCAAAGAAAGAAGCCAACCACGAGAATTGGTAGTGTCCACAGTAGGATTACCCGCCAAGGTAGTTTCATTTTTTATGTCCTTAATAATTTGCGTCTAACAATAAGGCTTAAGTCAAGCTTTCTACTCTGTTTTCTTCGAGGAAGAATGTTAAGGAGCTAATAATTATTTATTTTATCTGTTGACTATCTTTACTTAACTTAACATATCTCTCAGATTAATCGCAAAATGACGTAAAGAACCATTACTCTTCCTCGATTACTTCTTCAAGGGGGATAATTTCTGTTTCTGGATAGTAAAAAGACAGAATTTCAGAAGCTGCCCACCCTTGTCTGGCAAGATGATGCGCTCCAATTTGGCTTAATCCCACACCATGTCCAAAGCCACCGCCGATAAATTCATACCCAGTTAATTCACCTTCATCATTTTCTACAGGCTGAAGATAGAATAGGGTACTACGTGGGGGATCAAAAGCACTGCGAACTTCTGTTTTCTCTAGGGTAATGGTTCCTTGATTGGTTTCTACTTCCATTTCTAAAATGCGCCCTGAGCGCGATCGCGCTGTCACTGTCATTTCTTTAATTTCTGTCACTGCCTCAGCGTCAGGATGATTAGTCCGTTCTAAGTAAGTTGTCAAATCTTCGGTTAATTCTTCAAGATTACTTTCCCGTTGCCAACGAAAAGCATGACTTCCTGTTTCATTAAAGTTGCTTTCTTGGGCAATAAACTGACGGAAATTCTCTTCTTCATTTAAGGGATTGGCTTCTAAATCCCAAATCCCTTCTGTGGAGTCAACGATTGATTTTAAGTAAGGACGTGGACTGCCATCCCAAATGTCATCAAAATAAGCAGTTACGCCTCCTGTGGTTGAGGAATAAAGGGCATCGACTAATTGATTGTCATAGCTAAGAATCTGCCTTGCGGTGTCTTGAATGGCGCGATCGCTGCGGTCATTGGTTTCACTCCATCCCCAATATACTTGACAATGAACGGTGGCACACAATTCGTAATCATCCGCTTCAAACCGATGAAGATTTCTTAAAGCATAAGTTCGAGCAATAATCGCTTGAGCTTTCACTGCCTCAAATGGGGCTTGATGACCAATTTCATGGGGAACGACTCCCCGTAAATAGTCTTCTACTTCCACCGTATTCACTAACGTATAATTCCCATAAGAATTAGGTTGTAGCTGCAAACTTCCCGGATAAAGCCGACGGGGTTCATCACTTGCATCCACATAAATTCTTTCCCCTTCGTGCTGAATACTTAGATTTTCAACCGTGTAGCGTTCGCCATTGATCTCAAAAGTAACAATGGGGACTTCTTCTAAGAATTCTGTTTGCAAGTAGGGAATTTCGTAGCCTTCCTCCTTTAAACTAGCCAATAAAAATCGCCGCAATAAAGGAGTCCGATAAATATCAGTTTTTGCCCAAACTTGCCAACGCCCAGGCTGAGTTACTTCTACTAATAAGCCCCGTTCTTCCCAACTTTTGGCACTACTTTCTGCCGTTTCAAAAGTGGCATGATCACTTAACACCAGTCGTTCTCGCAGTTGCGGTTTTTCTAAAGCCCGTTCCTCGATTTCTAGGGTTAAGCGATTAGTTAAGAGCGCGATCGCGTTTCCCTCTTCTTCAAATTCTACCCTTAATGGGGCATTATCAGGACTCTCAAGAACAATTTCATCCTCAGCATTTTCTCCAAATCGCTGCACAATCCCCACATCAATATAAAACTCCTCACTACCAGTCGCAGGAAGAATTACAGCCAATGCGCTGAGTAACCCCAATGCACCAACCTTCAGAGCTAATTTGATTGTTTGCTTCATTACTTAAACATTTGCCTTCTGGTTAATCATATTCTCGCCTTTGAGCATTCGCTTCGCCGCATCCAATAGCACCTCCTCTAAATAGGGCTTTGTGAAATAGCCTTTTGCCCCGAGACGGGTTGCCATTTGGCGATGACGATCCGCCCCCCGTGAAGTCAGCATTCCCACTGGGAGGTCAGCAAATCGCTCTTCTTGTTTAATACGAGATAACAATTCTAAACCGTCCATTCTTGGCATTTCAATATCACAGAACATCATATCGCAAGCAAGACCCGCTCGCAGTTTTTCCCAAGCCTCTTTACCATCACGCGCCTGTTCCACGCGATAGCCAGCTTTACTAAAGGTCATCGAGAGTAATTCTCGTACTGTAATCGAGTCATCCACGATTAGCACCATTGGTTCTGCTTCACCCTGTTCTTGTTCGGCGGCTTTTTCTTGTTGTGCCAACATAGAGTTCATAACATCTTTACGGACTCGTCCATAGAACAAGTCAATGAGTTCTAAAACATCCGCGATCGCCATGACACTCCCTTCTGAGGTAACTGTTGCCCCAGCAATCCCGACAGGCTTGGGAACGGGGCCCGAAAGCTGTTTAATAACGATCTCTTGTTGTCCTAAAACCTGATCCACTTGTACCGCCACTAAGTTCCCTGTACTGCGGAGAACCACCACGGAAATTTCATCTGCTTCTGATTGCGCCGCATAAACATTACTGCGAGTCAGGGTGCGGTTATAAACAAATAACTCTGATAAATGCTTAAAGGGCAGCAACGTGGAACTCTTTTGCCAGCGAATAAAGCGTTCCCCTTTTTGATTAACCTTAATATTTTCCTTACTGGTTTCAAACTTATCTTCTACCCCATCCACAGGAAAGGCAATATTAGACTGATCCAGTTTGCAACAGAGAGCAGTGGTAATACTAAGAGTCAAAGGTAAACCAATAATAAAGGTTGTTCCCTTACCCGGCGTAGAATCAATGTTAATGCTACCGCGAAGTTTACTCAGAGACGAACGGACAACATCCATTCCCACACCACGCCCAGCAAAGTCATCCGCTTTCTCCTTGGTACTAAACCCCGGATGGAAGATAAAGTCAAAAATATCAATATCAGGTAGTCCGTTGGCTTCTGCTTGGGAAATCAGTCCTTTTTCCACAGCTTTGCGACGAATACGAATCGGATCCAAGCCTGCCCCATCGTCAGAAATGGAAATAATGGTTTGGTTTCCTTGGTGATGAGATTCTACCTTAATTGTGCCTGTTTCCGACTTCCCAGCTTGTTTCCGATCTTCTGGAGACTCAATCCCATGAGTAATGGCATTATTAACTAAGTGGGTCATGGGATCATAAAGTTGCTCTAGGATCATCTTATCCACAAGGGTTTCTTTCCCTTCCACCTGTAATTGGGCTTTTTTATTCAGTTTTAAGGAAATATCCCGTACTGCCCGCGGGAGACGATCAGCAACTTGTGAGAAAGGAACCATTCGTGCTGAGGTAAACCCTTCTTGTAGTTGGGTAGTCACTTGGCGAAAAATGCGAGCCTCTTGTTCAATTTCATCCACTAAAAACTCAATATCAGAACTAGATTCCCGCACTCGGACAATTAACTCAATCATTTCTTGAGAAAGCAGATGGAAACCACTAAAGCGATCCATTTCTAGAGGATCATAGTCTTCAGAATTATTTTTTGTGTCTTGATAACTATTTCCTTGGTTGCCCCCAACTTGAGTGACTTCCTGAGTACGATAAGATTTGCTAGCCAGTAGAGAATTTTCTAATAAAGACCGTTCATAAAGGTCTTGCATTCGCATTCCTAAGTCATTGAGATTCTGCACTTGTTCTAACAAGTTATCTAGGAAGCGTCGTAAGCGCTCTTGATCTTGTTCTAAGCTATTTCGATTCACCACTAATTCCCCGATGAGGTTATTGAGATGATCCATTAACCGCACGGGAACTTTTACAGTTTGCTCGAATAAACTCGTGCCTCCTGTATTGGATTTCAATGGCATTACTTGAGCGGGCTGTTGTGGTTCAGCCTTCTGTTGTTGCTCACTCGTAGGCGCAACAGTTTCTTCTGACAAGCTAGCAGGTTGCTCAATGTACGTTTTGAGAGCAGTAACGTCAATATTTTCTGCTATATCGGCTTGAGGAGAAGCTTCAATTAGATTTGCTAAGTTATCTAAAGTTTCATAGTATTGCAGAGAATTTTGAGGGGTGCGAGTTGTTACCTCATGCGGTAATTGTTCGATAAAGGTTTCGTATTCACCATTTTGATCTACTTGTTGCTGCTCTCTTGTTGTAGGTTGAATAAAGGTTTGTTCTTCTTCCTCAGCAAAAATGGTTTCTAGATCTTCTAAAGGTTCAAAGGTTTGTTCTGCCCAAGAAAAGTTATCTTCACTTTCAATACTAGAAGCCGCTTCTCCCTCTTCTTCTACTTCTAGTTCACCAGTTTCTTCTTCGGCTGAAGCATCAGCAAAACTAAATAAATCATCCCAATCTTGGTTGCTATCACTTTCTTCTTCTGAAGAGATACTATTTAAGAATTTGTCGAAATCATCAGATTCATTTGCCTGTTCTGTGGAGCCAAAAAGATCCTGTAAGAACTCATCATTCTCAACTTCTTGATCAGTATTTTCCGTTTTCCATTGCTCTAAATTTTCTTCCTTGCCATCCTCTTCTAAGGCGGTTTCTTGCTCATTCCACAACTCATCATTTTCTTCAAAAATCGTTTCTTGCTCATCCCATAACTGCAAATTGTCCTCAGAGTGATCGATTTGTGGTGACTCTTCAAGGTTAAGCTGTTCTCCTTCCCAGAGATCTCCATCTAAGCTGTCGAGTAAGTCTAAATCTTCTGGCCCATTTTCACTAGAATTACTGTTTTCAAAAATACCATCGAGATCAGCAATTGTGGCTTTTTCATCTAATTCAAGATCTGGGTTGTTGAAGTTTGATTCTTCAATTGTAAAGTTATTCTCTTCTTCTTCAGATGCTTCACTGGTTTGGGTATCCCAAGGCGAAGACAGTTGTAAGGACATTGCCTTGAGGCGCTGACTAGGTTTAATTTTGTAGGCTTCGCCGAGATTAATTAATTCTTGGGCTTCCTGAATATCTTTAATCGCCGTTTGAGTCGCTTTTGTGACTGAGTTTTCTGTAGCAGCGATCGCGCTTTGAGCTGTTTTTAATAATTTTACCCAAGTGGGGATTTTTGCCTGCGCCCCAATTTGTTCTAGAACTTGACAATGTTCTTGCAATTCGTTTCGATAAAAAGAAGGATTATCTTGCTGGAGTAACCCTTCCATTGCTTTTAATTCCGCATTTACTTGCTCATGGAAAAATTCGCTTTCGGGGGTTAATTCACTAACTGTTGCTTCCTCGTGCAAAATGCGAGACTGAAGATATTGTTTTGCCTCATTTAAGGTGGGCTGTAATCCTTTATAAACTTCTCTTTCTACTCCTTGGGTATATTCAGTGGGCTCCTCTGACATAAGATGCATATCCACTAACCCTTGGAAAGTATCAAAAATTTTCCACAATAACCCTTCTAAGTGCTTATCACTAACCACAGAAGCAGTACGCATCACCCCAAAACAATCTTCAAAAAACTGTGCCATCTGCTGTAGAGTTTCCATTTCGTGGAATAGGGCTCCAGTATTTAAAAAATCCGCAGCTTCATACAAACTCTGTAGCGTTTCTGGCTGTCTAACTACGCCTGATAAATTCAGAAGCCCTCGCTCAATTGTTTCGAGATGTTTTTTGGCTTCGTTTAGATATTCATTTCGGTTAAGGTTATGGGGTTGGGCTGACGGCATAGAACAATGTCCTTTGTTTTGGCGTTTTCAGTGGAAAGCAGTGTTAATATTATCCGATATTATAATCACTAATTAATTGAGTAATCCTAACTGATGGCTGGTTAGTGGAGAAATTAACCGTAAGGATTGGGAAAACATTTCAAGAACTAATATTATTGATGGTAAGTTGAGGAATTAACACTTGCTAAGTATTTTAACAATTTTCTTGAGCAATCCTCATCACAATTCTCTCTAGTAAAGCTCAGATTCAAATTGGATATGGTACGATCTCTGTCTGGTTTACAAAAAAAAGGAACTCAATGCTGACTGTTGCTTTACCGAAAGGAGCGTTGTTAGAAGATAGCATCCGTTTACTCCAAGATGTTGGTTTAGATTTTAGTGCCTTCAATGATCCGAAAAATCGGGCCTTACAAATTGTTGATCCCACTGGGCAGGCAAGGGGATTATTAGTGCGAGCCTTAGATGTTCCCGTTTATGTTGCCTATGGGCAGGCTCAAATGGGAATTGTTGGTTATGATGTGCTACGTGAAAAAAAGCCTAATGTTGCTGATTTAGCCGATCTTAAGTTTGGTTACTGTCGGTTGTCAGTAGCGGTAAAATCAGATAGTGGTTATCAGCGATCGCTGGATTTACCTGCTCATGCTCGCGTTGCCTCCAAGTTTGTCCAATGTGCGCTTCATCATTTCCATGAATTGGATTTACCTGTAGAAATTGTACCTCTCTATGGTTCGGTGGAACTAGGGCCAATTACGGGAATGTCTGAGGCAATTGTTGATTTAGTTTCTACTGGGCGCACACTCCGAGAAAATGGCTTAGTGGAAGTGGATCTCTTGTTTGAAAGCACTGCTCATCTCATTGCGAATCCTCTCAGCTATCGCCTTAATCAAGGAAACTTAGCCGACTATTGTCAAGCAATTCGAGAAAAGCTCGCAGTTAAAACTTCCGAACTGATGAATAGCTAAGTTTTTAATTTACCTTTGTCCGATACACTAGAGAGTATTAAGGAAATCTCGTCTCTGATTCAGATTATGCCAGTAGAAACGGACTTTTTAGACGGACTGAATGAGTCGCAACGGCAGGCAGTTCAGCATTTTTGTGGGCCTCTTTTGGTAGTGGCGGGGGCAGGTTCAGGGAAAACAAGAGCCTTAACGTATCGCATTGCCTATTTAATTCTTAATCATCAGGTTAATCCTGAAAATATCCTAGCTGTTACTTTTACGAATAAAGCAGCGAAGGAGATGAAAGAGCGCATTGAGCTAATTTTCGCCCAACGGCTAGCTCAAGAAAAAGAAGGGGAACGCTTAGAATTACTACCAGAACATAAGCAGGTTAAACTGCGATCGCGCGCTTATCAAGATATCACCAAACATCTCTGGATCGGAACATTTCACAGCCTATTTGCTCGGATTTTACGGCAAGATATTAATAAATATCAAGACCCAAAAGGGTATCAATGGGATCGCAATTTTACCATTTATGATGAATCTGATGCCCAAAGTCTAGTTAAAAACATTGTCACGAAACAGTTAAACTTAGACGATAAAAAATTTAATCCCCGTTATCTCCGCTACAGCATCAGTAATGCCAAAAATCAAGGTTTTTATCCTGAAGATGTGCTGGCGCAACAACCCAACTATCGAGGAAGAGTTATTTCCGAAGTTTACCAAGAATATCAAGCTCAACTTGCCAGTAATAATGCTCTCGATTTTGATGATTTAATCCTAATTCCAGCGCGATTATTTTCTCAAAACGAGTCAATTTTAGGATATTGGCATAAACAGTTTCAACATATTTTAGTCGATGAATATCAAGATACCAATCGCATCCAATATCAGTTAATTAATCTCCTTGCAACTAATGGGGAACCCAAAAAACAAAACTTAAATTGGGAAAACCGATCTATTTTTGTCGTCGGAGATGCGGATCAATCCATTTATTCATTTCGCATGGCAGACTTTACTATTTTACTAGAATTTCAACAGGACTTTGGCGATGGATTACCTGATGATGATACCCGAACGATGGTCAAGTTAGAGGAAAATTATCGATCGCGCGAAAATATCCTTGAAGTTGCCAATACCCTCATTGAAAATAATAGTGAACGCATTGATAAAATTCTGAAACCTACTCGGGGATATGGGGAAGAAATTTATTGTTATAAAGCCGAGAATGAAATTGAAGAAGGGCAATTTATTCGCCGTCAACTCCTAACCTTACAAAACGAAAACCCTGAACTAAACTGGGGAGATTTTGCGATTTTATATCGAACTAATGCCCAATCGCGAGTTATAGAAGAAGCGATCCGTGATAAAATTCCTTACCAAATTATTGGCGGCTTAAAGTTTTATGATCGCAAAGAAATTAAAGATGCCTTAGCCTATTTACGACTACTCACTAATCCCAATGATACTGTTAGCCTTCTTCGTATTATTAACACTCCTCGTCGCGGAATTGGGCAAAAAACTATTGATCAATTAATTAGTGCCTCCCAAGAGTTAGGAGTTCCTCTTTGGGAAATTATTAGGGATGAAACGTCAGTGAATACGTTAGCCGGACGGGCAAGTAAAAAAGTTAATGAATTTGCGAAATTAATTCAACGTTATCAAGCTAATTTAGACCAATTACCAGCCGTAGAAATTTTAGACGGAATTTTAAGTGAATCAGGATACCGCCAAGACTTACAAAATCAAGGAACAGATGAAGCAGAAAACCGCATCGAAAACTTAAAAGAATTAGATAGTGCGATGACACAATTTGCAGAGGAAAATGAAGATAATAGTTTAGAAGGCTTTTTAGCTAATGCGGCTTTAGCCTCTGATCTTGATAACCTCAATGAGAAAGAAGAAAAAGTTTCCTTAATGACATTACACGCTGCCAAAGGATTAGAATTTCCTGTAGTATTTATGGTAGGGTTAGAACAAGGATTATTTCCAAATCGCCGTACTTTAGATGATCCGGCGGCTTTAGAAGAAGAACGACGCTTATGTTATGTTGGGATTACTCGCGCCCAAGAACAGTTATTTATTTCTCATGCAGAAGAACGGCGGTTATGGGGATCTCGAGAACCAGCAATTCCCTCACAATTTTTAAGTGAACTTCCCGAAGAGTTAGTCAATTATAGTTCTCCTCCCATTAAACCTCGTCGTCAAGAGAAGAAAGATACAAAAAAAGACACTGGGCAAAATTGGCAAGTCGGCGATCGCGTTTTTCATAAAACTTTTGGAGAAGGAACTGTTACCCATGTTCTTGGAAATGGCGAGAAAACCAACCTTGCTGTACAGTTTCCAGGAATAGGACGTAAAATTATTGACCCTAAAATTGCTTCTTTAGAGTTAATTTAATAATAGGTCGGTCTATAGCAGTTTTTACGCTTCCTGAGATTTTTGTCATTCGTCCTTTGTAAACCAATGACTAATGACCAATGACTAATGACTAATGACTAATGACTAAGTTTATCCCTCAAAAGACTAAGAAACACTATCATGATGAATTACTTGATAATGTAGAAATACTTCTTGATCAATATTTTCCACAGATAATAAATGAAGTTTTTGAGCATTGTCTAAACTTAAACCAGTGCCTTCAATCGGGTTAGGGGCATCTTTTCCGCCTAATAAAACAGGACAAACTGTTAACCATAACTCATCAAGGAATTCTCTGGTAAATAAGTCTGCTATCAGTTCTCCCCCTCCTAGCACAGCTAAGCGTTCAATCCCTTTATTTTTAAAAGTTTTGAGAGTTTCTTCCCAATCAATTTCCCCTGCTGAGTTTTCAGCAACGATAATTTCATCAAAAGGCTTTTGAGAATTATTTTGCCAAGAAGTTGCCCCTTTTTCTGTAGTCAGAAGCCAACGGGGGATATTTTGTTGAAAGAAACGGATATCAGAAGGAATAACACCCGATCGCGTACAGACAATCTGTATCGCTTGATCGGGCTTTTGTTTTTCTCTACGTTGGGCAATTAATTGCGAATCCCGAATCGACATCGCACTCCCGTGAGCGCGTAACGTTCCCGCACCGAACAAAACGGCATCTGCGATCGCGACTTGCCGTTCAAGATGAGCGAAATCAATAGAAGAAGTAAACTTCGGTGCTGATCGCGCTACATCCGCAATTTTGCCATCAGCACTCATTGCTAGGACAACAGTAGTATGAGGACGAGTCATTATTTACTTAATTGTTGATAAGCTGCTTGAGCGGCTGCTTGTTGGGCTGCCTTTTTCGACCGCCCTTTACCCTGACTTAAAAAGTGATCTTTAAGCCAGACATAAGCAGTAAACCGTTCAGGATCATCATAACCTTGGCCAGTCTCTTCAACTTGATACTGTGGCAAAACTTTATAATGAGCTTGCGTCCACTCCTGGAGAGCATCCTTATAGTTTTGTCGGGCGGGATCTTGACGAATTTGATCCGCCTTTTCCTTTAAAATAGGATCCAACCAAGGACGAACTAGGCTCATAGAATGGGTACTCAGATAAAGAGCTCCTAACACTGCCTCAAACGCATCAGCTAAGCGCGATCGCGCTCCTGCCTTATTTTTAGCCGCACTCCCAGCCATCAAGAGAAATTGATCCATGCCATAACTTTCTGCAAATTCTGCCAGCACTCGATCACTAACTAAAATGGAGCGAATGGCGGCAAAGTCTCCTACAGGGGCTTGAGGATAGGTTTCCAAGAGTAATTCTGAAGCCGCTAGGCGAACCACAGCATCTCCCACAAACTCTAGCTGTTGATAGTTCGCCAGACTAGAAGAACTCGGATGAGTCAAAGCTAAATCCAATAAATGCCAATCCACACTAGCAGTATTAGTTATTCCCAACCGTTCTACTAATCTAGTTAACTCTCGAATACGACGTGATCCCCCTACTCTTTTACCGGAACGCGATTTAGGTCTAGTTTCAATTGCTAACCCAGAAGAGCTGTCTCCCTTCATTTTATTCCTGTCACGCTTATTTGATAGTGGTTTATTCTCCGCAAAATATTCCCGAGAACGGGATTAATAGAAAGAGAGTTGGACATAAGCCGGGTTCTGTTCTCAAGCAACGTGCCTGAGGGTAGTTATCTATCTGGGACTCCTGTTACCAGAAGCCTCAAGCGGTACTCCCAAAACGGAAACCGGTTAAAGACCAACCATAGTTTCCCTCGACCTTGCTTCCGACTGGGGTTTACCGAGCCAGTACCTCTCGATACTGCTGGTGCGCTCTTACCGCACCTTTGCACCCTTACCAAAGAAGTGTGAACCTTCTTGGCGGTATGTTTCTGTGGCACTTTCCTCACGGTCACCCGCACTGGGCGTTACCCAGCAGTCTGGTCTTTGGAAGCCCGGACTTTCCTCAAATTCCTTAGATAGGAATCTGCAACTACCTCGCCAACTCTCTTTCTACTCCCTAGTGTAACCAGAATCCTTATTTTCCTCCAATATTCACTGAGTTGCTGCTTGTTGCTGGTTGTACATTTCTCGTAATACCAAAGCTGGATCAAGATGTTCTCCCTCATACTTCAATTCCCAATGAAGATGGGGCCCCGTTGTTCGCCCTGTCATTCCCACTCGTCCAATGCGACGACCGGTTTCAACCCTTTGACCTTTTCGCAAGCGAATCCCCCCACCGCGATCCACCATTACTAAGCCGTCGCTCGTCCGTTGAACAGTGCCTTTAAGATGACAATAAATATGCTGCCATTCCCCAGACTGAATCACCACCATAGTGCCACAAGCAGTATGATCAGAGAGTCCTACAACTTTACCCCCCCACCAGTTACGAATATAACTCCCTAAAGGGGCAGCAAAGTCTAACCCGCGATGAAACTGTACTCTCCCCGTTGTTGGTGACTTACGATAACCATAAGGAGAAGTATAACGTTGAAAGTTTTCTACCGGAAAGGAAGCCTCTGACCACTGTCTCCCTTCTTGTGCAGTTCGAGCAACATTATTATTTTGTGCCTGAACCGATGCTTGTTTCCATGCGGAAAACACTGTTATTCCACTGATACTGGCTAAAGTGACGAATAAAATCTGTAATGCGATACGCTGTTGCCAACTTGTTCCCTGTTGAGGCTTCTTATAAGCTCTGACCATACCTCACACCCCAAATTTAAGAAAATCTGCTCATAAGTTTCCATTTTTACTCCCCTTTGTCAACTGCTTTTTAGAAGAAATTCATAAAAGATACAAAAGTTTACAATAGAGAAAGTAAAGGGAAATAGGTGAATCACTGCTCACTGTAACCTAACTTTTAAAAATGGAATCAAAAAAGGAATGTCAAAAAAAGTCATTGTTATTGGCGCTGGAATTGGGGGACTAACTGCAGGGGCATTACTGGCAAAACGAGGATATGCCGTTACCGTTTATGATCAAGCTTATGTCCCAGGTGGCTGTGCTTCCACCTTTAAGCGTCATGGCTTTACCTTTGATGTAGGGGCAACTCAAGTAGCAGGTTTAGAAAAAGGGGGCATTCATCAACAAATTTTTACCGAACTCGGTATAGACGTTCCCGCTGCCACTCCCTGTGATCCAGCCTGTAGCGTCTATCTGCCTGGAGAAAACTCCCCGATTAATATCTGGCGCGATCCAGAAAAATGGCGTAAAGAACGACAAGATCAGTTTCCCAATAGTGAACCCTTTTGGCAACTTATGGAAAAGCTATTTGGGGCAAGTTGGCAGTTTCAAAAGCGCGATCCAGTTCTTCCTCCCCGCAACCTTTGGGATACTTGGCAATTAATCTCTGCTCTACGACTGGATACCTTAATCACGTTGCCTTTTACCTTCTTAACAGTTGGGGATATATTACGCCTTTTAAGACTTGATAAGGATCAACGCTTAAAAACTTTCCTAGATATGCAGTTAAAACTGTATTCCCAAGTGAATGCGGATGAAACAGCTTTATTATATGCAGCAACTGCTCTTGGAATGTCCCAATCTCCACAAGGGCTATGGCATTTACAGGGAAGTATGCAAACCTTAAGCACCCGTTTAGTAAAAGGATTAAGAAAACATAGCGGGAAATTACGTCTCCGTCATCGCGTGGAGACAATTCACTCTCAGCAAGGAAAAGTAACAGGCGTTAGGATTCGCAATGAAAAAACTGGGGAAGTATGGCAAGAACAAGCAACAGCTGTCGTAGCAAATGTCACCGTACAAAATTTATTAAAGCTATTAAGTGATCCGAATAATTCTTTTGGCGCTTCCCAGTTATGGCTAAGTGGATATGAAAGACGAGTGAAAAATTTACCCGAAGCCAATGGAGCATTTGTTTTATATTTAGGAGTTGATGAAACAGCAATTCCAGAAAATTGTCCCCCACATCTACAATTTTTATATCATTATGACGGGATTGTCGGGGAGAAAAATTCCCTTTTTGTCTCTGTCAGTCGAGCAGGAGATGGACGCGCGCCCCAAGGACAAGCAACGATTACCGCCTCTGCTTTTACTGAAGTCGGTCAATGGTGGACAGAAACCGCAGAAAGCTATGAAGCCTTAAAGCAAGATTATGTTGAAACTGCCATCAAAAATCTGAGCCACTATTTTCATCTCACTGCAGACACCATTATCCATCAAGAAGCAGCTACTCCAAGGACTTTTGCGCGATTTACGGCTCGTGAAGCTGGTTATGTAGGAGGTTTAGGACAACGAGTTTCTACATTTGGCCCCTTTGGATTTGCCAATCGCACTCCCATTAGGAATCTTTGGTTAGTGGGAGATAGTACACATCCAGGAGAGGGAACAGCAGGGGTTAGTTACTCAGCCTTAACTGCTGTCCGTCAATTGATACTCTCCAATTAACTCTGAGAATAATTATAAGGGGAGATTCTTCAGATTGAACCTGAATAGTTGTATCAAGCAATACCTAGGCTTTTTTGGTGATGTTCACTATAATTTAACAATGGCTGTTATTTATGGAATCAAGAATGTCTTTCTCCTCTCTCACTATTTCTCCCCAAGACTATAGCCTGATTACTGATCTTTATCAGTTAACCATGGGGGCTTGTTATGTGGGAGAAGGCGTTGCGGAAAAACGTGCTAGTTTTGAGCTATTTGTCCGCCGTTTACCCTCTTGCTATGGCTACCTAATAGCGATGGGGCTCGCTCACGGCTTAGAATACTTACAACAATTGCATTTTTCATCCGAACAAATCCAACAGTTACAAGAAACAGGATTATTTAATCATGCTCCCTCTGAATTTTGGGAACTGCTAGCGGGGAAAGTTTTTACAGGGGAGGTTTGGGCTGTTTCTGAAGCGACTCCCATATTTGCTAATGAACCATTATTACGAGTAGAAGCCCCCTTATGGCAAGCGCAATTAGTAGAAACGTATCTTCTTAATACCCTGAATTACCAAACCCTAATTGCCACCAAAGCAGCCCGAGTGCGAGATATTGCTGGAGACGGGGCAAAGTTATTAGAATTTGGCACAAGACGCGCATTTAGCCCTCAAGCCTCTCTCTGGGCAGCTAGGGCAGCGTTAGCCACAGGATTTGATGCGACTTCTAATGTGGCGGCGGCGTTAAAATTGGGAGAAGTTCCGAGTGGGACGATGGCACATTCCTTGGTGATGGCAATTGGGAGCTTGCAAGGGGGAGAAGATGAAGCTTTTGCCGCGTTTAATCGCTATTTTCCCGAGGCCCCTCTTTTAATTGATACTTATGATACCTTGGCAGCGGCAACACGGCTTGCTGAAGCAGTGCGGAACAACTCACGACAAGTAACAGGTGTACGCATTGATTCTGGGGATATTATAGAATTATCTCAAACAGTGCGGTCACTACTTCCTGAAACTGCCATATTTGTCAGTGGAGATTTGGATGAGTTGGAAATCAAACGGTTGCTTTCCTCGGGGGCTATTATTGATGGTTATGGTATTGGGACAAAATTAGTGACTGGTGCCTCGATTAATGGCGTATATAAGTTAGTAGAAATTGAGGGGGTTCCCACGAGAAAGGCATCAGCAAGTAAGGAAACTTATCCGGGGCGGAAACAGATTTTTCGCCGTTATGAACAGGGGAAAATTAGAGAAGATCGTTTAGGGTTAATCACAGAATCGGCGGAAAAGGGAGAAGTTCCTTTGTTAGAGTTAGTGATGAAAAATGGAGAAATGATTAAGCCTGTGGAAAGTTTGGAACAGTTGCGCGATCGCGCTCGCCAATCTATTCTATCCCTTCCTGATTCTGTGCGCCATCTCCATCATCCTGATTCAATTTCTGTACAACTTTCTTCGCAATTACAAACTCTCATTAGTGATGAATAATTCCACCTCTTCTGAAATTGCCCTTTTTGGAACCAGTGCTGATCCACCAACAGAAGGTCATAAAACCATTTTAGAGTGGTTATCTCGCCATTATGATCAAGTAGCGGTTTGGGCAGCCAGTAATCCCTTAAAATCAAAACAAACCCCGTTAAAGCATCGCATGAAAATGTTGGAGTTAATGATTGCGTCTTTAACCACTCCGAAAGCTAATGTTAAACTCTACGCAGAATTAAGCCATCCTCGCAGTTTAGAAACGGTGAAAAAGGCAGAAATACTCTGGAATAATCAGGCTAATTTTACCTTTGTCATTGGTTCTGACTTAATTACCCAAATTCGGCGGTGGTACAAGAGTGAGGAACTATTGCAACGAGTGAAACTCTTAATCATTCCACGTCCTGGGTATCCTTTAACCGAAACGGAGTTAGAAATCTTAAAAGAGATAGGGGCAAACTATCAAGTTGCTGATATTAATGCACCGTCTGTATCCTCCAGCGCTTATCGGGAAAAGGGAAAAGAAGTGATCGATAATTCGGTTAAAAGCTACATTCAAGAACAAAAATTATATTCATGATTGATCCGACCATCAATTTCGGAAAAAATAGTGTTGCTGATTTTAAAGTCGGGGTCGATAATGTCATATTTTCAGTAGATACTCAACGGAATCGGTTATTAATTTTATTAGTAAAAAGACCTCATGATCCCTTTGCGAATTATTATAGTCTGCCGGGGACGTTAGTTTGCACAGGAGAATCTTTAGAAACGGCAGCTTATCGGACGCTATCGGAAAAAATTGAAGTAGAAAATCTTTATTTAGAGCAGCTTTATACATTTGGCGAACCGGGGCGTGATCCAAGAGAAAATGAAACGTCTTATGAACAACGTTATTTATCGGTGAGTTATTTTGCGTTGGTGCGTTATGAAGATACAAATTTAATTACTAAGGATAACCAAAAAGCAGTTTGGCATTTACTTAAAGAAACACCGCAACTGGCGTTTGATCATAATCGTATTTTACGTTATGGTTATCAACGCTTAAGAAATAAGTTAGAATATAGTCCAATTGCGTTTAAAGTTCTCCCTGAAGCCTTTACCTTAAACGACTTATATCAGTTTTATACTACTGTATTAGGAGAAAATTTTTCTGATTATTCTAATTTTCGCGCCCGTTTATTAAAGTTAGGATTTTTAACGGATACAGGCTTAAAAGTGTCACGGGGTGCAGGAAGACCAGCAGCTCTTTATCGTTTCGATGAGGATGCCTTTGCATTATTAAAGGATAAGCCGTTAGTTTTTATTTAATAGGAAATTAAGTTATGAAGATCGCGATCGCGCAACTCAATTCTACCATCGGTGACTTAAAAGGCAATGCCAAAAATATCTTAAATGCTGCTCAAGAAGCGGTAAAAGAAAATGCCCAGTTACTATTAACTCCAGAACTTTCTTTATGTGGCTATCCGCCTCGGGATTATCTCCTCAATCCTAGCTTCTTAAAAAAAATGTCCCAAGAATTAGAAGCGTTAGCCCAAGAATTACCGCCACAATTAACCGTTTTAGTGGGAGTTGCGACTTCTAATCCTCACGCAGCAGAAAAAGGAGAAAAGCCCCTTCATAATAGTATTGCTCTCATTGAAAATGGAAAAGTGATTAACTACTTTCATAAACGATTACTTCCTACTTATGATGTGTTTGATGAAGCTCGTTATTTTGAACCAGCAAAAGAAACGAATTGCTTTGTGATTAAACTAAATTCGGAGCAAAATTCAATAATTCCTCTTAACGTTGGTGTAACTATTTGTGAAGACCTTTGGAATGATGAAAACTTTTGGGGACAACGGAATTATCAACATAATCCTTTAGAAGACTTAGCCACAAGAGGAGTGGATTTCATTGTTAATTTATCGGCATCTCCTTATAGTGTCGGTAAGCAAAATCTAAGAACTAAGATGCTTAGTCATAGTGCTAATCATTATAAAATCCCTATTATTTATACTAATCAAGTGGGAGCAAATGATGATTTAATTTTTGATGGCGGAAGTATAGCAATTAATCGCAAGGGTGAATTGGTAACTCGTGCTAAAGCCTTTCAAGATGATTTAGCGATCGCTGAATTTAGTTCCCAAAAACAAGATTTAATGTCCACCAATATTGCCCCAACCATTGATAATTTAGATCAAGAAATGTGGGAAGCGCTAGTATTAGGAGTACAGGATTATACTCGTAAATGTGGATTTAAGAAAGTCGTGATTGGATTAAGTGGGGGAATTGATTCAGCGCTAGTAGCCGCGATCGCGCGATTTGCCTTAGGAAAAGATAACGTTCTAGCAGTTTTAATGCCCTCCCCTTATAGTTCTCAAGGTTCGATTACCGATGCAAAAGCCTTGATTAAAAATTTAGGAATTGCTAGCACAACTCTCCCCATAGAAGCAGCAATGAACGCTTACGATGAAATGTTAGCCCCCTTATTTTCGGGAACAGAATTTGGAGTTGCTGAAGAGAATTTACAATCAAGAATCCGTGGTAACTTATTAATGGCAATTGCCAATAAATTTAACTATTTACTACTTTCTACAGGAAATAAATCGGAAATGGCAGTAGGATACTGTACATTATACGGGGATATGAATGGGGGGCTTGCCGTCATTTCTGATGTTCCTAAAATGCAAGTTTATTCTCTTTGTCGCTGGCTAAACCAAGACCAAGAAATTATCCCCTCTAATATTATTAATAAAGCCCCTAGTGCAGAACTAAAACCTGATCAACAAGATCAAGACTCCCTTCCCCCCTATGAAATTTTAGATGAAATTTTACATCGTTTTATCCATGAACATCAGGGAATTGATGAACTTATGGCTGCTGGCTTTGCAGAAGATACAGTCAAGAAAGTTACTAATTTAGTGCGAAAAGCAGAATTTAAACGCCGTCAAGCCCCCCCAGGGCTAAAAGTCACAGATCGCGCCTTTGGAACAGGTTGGCGGATGCCCATTGCCAGTAAAATTAATCATTAATTAGTGATTAATCATTCGTCATTCGTCATTACTTTACAAATAATAAAGGAAGAAGGACAAAGGACAAACAAATTTAACGATCTTTGAAGCACAAAAACAAATATGATCGGAAAAAGAGATTATAATAATCAGGTAGGGAACGCCTTAGTCGAGGAATCCCCTTAATTGCAATAATCAGCAGAGTCTCACTATAATAATGGCATCATCTCAACCGACTTACTCTGGCGATAACGAACCAAACATCGCATCACCGGAGCAATCGTTGGACAGTCAAACCCCAATGATAACGCTCACTTTACTGCATCCGCAGCATTCGGTAGCTGTTCAGACTTGGCGTTTTGAACCAAAGTCAGTGATTAGGGTGGGTCGTTCTCGCAATAATGAAGTTACCCTCTATAGTGCTGTTGTCTCTCGCCATCATGTGGAAATTCGGCGAAAAGGAAAAGATTGGGAAGTTGTCAATACTGGTTCTAACGGGACTTTTTGTGATGGGAAACGAATTAGTCGAGCAGCCGTTAAAAATGGGATGATTATTCGGTTAGCGAGTTCGGGACCACAACTGCAAATTTGGACAGATGTCTTAACATCAGAGAAAAAACCTGATACAAGTTCATCACAACATTCCATCTCTAAAAAAGATATGGAAAAAGCTCAAGGCACTTTCCCTCAAGAAAAACGTGACCAGAAACTTTCTCCTCAAGAAATTGAACAAGCCAAAGAGACGCAAATGGATTAATTTAGGTTCTGCGTTGCAGCTTGTGTGAGAGTTTCTATTGCCTCTTCACTGACTATAGAGGTTTGATTAGTTGGGGGATCACTGTGTAGCCAGAGTAAGTATTCAATATTGCCCGCCGGACCCCGTAGCGGCGAATAAGTTAACCCTAAAGGAGTCCACCCCAACTCCTTGCTAGCAGTAATAACTTGAGTAATACTTGCGTAGTGATCCTTAGCAGATCGCACCACCCCTTTTTCCCCCACGCGATCGCGCCCTACTTCAAATTGAGGCTTAACTAATACCACTGCTTCTCTTGGTACAGATAGTAAATCCCAGAGTGGCTTTAACACTTTAGTCAGAGAAATAAACGATAAATCAAGTACACCCAAATCAGCAGCAGGGGCATCGCCATACAAATCTTTTTGGTGCAAATAGCGTAAATTTGTCCTTTCCTTCAAAATCACCCGTTCATCTTGACGTAACTGCCAGGCAACCTGTCCATAGCCTACATCTACCCCATACACTTGTTTCGCACCAGCTTGTAACAAGCAGTCGGTAAAGCCTCCCGTAGAAATTCCTCCGTCTAAACAAATACGCCCTTGCACCGTAATGGGAAATTCTGATAGCGCCTTAGCTAACTTTTCTCCTCCTCGCGATACAAAAGGAGGGGCCTGCACCACAAATAAATGGGCTTCGGTATCCACAACAGTTCCCGGCTTATCAATCACATGATCATTCACCTTAACCTCACCCGCGCGAATTAAACGTTGCGCTTTCTGGCGAGATTCACAAAATTGACGAGTCACTAATAATGTATCAAGACGTTGTTTTGCCATGAAATGAATTTATAATACTACTTGGTGTAATTACTCCAATTTCCCCATTCAAAGTCAGTTAGTGAGATTGTAACCCGATTTATTGCCTTACAACGCCTCAACCGTTAACTCAACGGAACTAATTGCCGATAAGTAATGAAAAACAAGTTTTTCTTAAAGAAAGGATAAAAATTAAGTAGTTACACTTACGTTATTTGACTATAATTCAAGTAAAATATAGGAACATATCAATATGACACCCAGTCATTGATAGATTATGATAAAGGAAACAAACTGACGTGATTGGTAGTATGAATGTGCCTAAAATTTCTATTGTTACTCAATTCTATCCCCCTGACTGTGCAGCAACCGGACAGCTAATAGAGGAATTAGCCAAGCAATTCACTCAATATAACATAGAGGTTAAAGTTATTACGGGTCAACCAGCATATACATTAGGCAACTGCTTAGCTCCACCTAAGGAAAAGACAAAAACTATTGAAATTAGACGTTCTCTTACGTCTCGAATTTGGCCTCAACGTTTTTGGGGGCGAGGTATCAATGGCTTACTATTTTGCTTAAATTCTGGTTTAAGACTTTTAAAGCAGTGGCGGAACGTTACATTGAATACTCTGAACAACAACAGCAGGTTGGACAACAACGGGTTATCGAGTTAATTGATGAGCGCTTACCACAGTTACAACAGCGAGTAGAATCGATCCAAGATCAAATTCAAAGTTTCCGTCAAGAAAATGAAGTAGTTGATCCGGTGCAAACTGCAGGTCAATTTTCTGGAACTATTAATACGCTACAACAACGTCAACAAGCTACAGATGTTGAAATTCAAGAAAATACCTCCCTGCGCGATAGCCTATTAGACCAACTAGGATTAAGTTTAGAGGAAGCAATGACCACGGTTGCTCTCAGTGAGGCCCCTCGCTATCAAGAACTGTTGAATCAACTGAAGGACAAAGAAACGGAAATTGCTCTAGAACTAGGACGCTTTACTGAAGACAGTCCTGATATTCAAGCACTGAGAGAACAAAGAGATTTAATTTTAGAGTTATTAAGAGAAGAGTCGTCAGCGGTTTTAGGAGAAGAAAGAGTCCCAGAGCAAATTCGAGAACAAGTAACCTCTCCTAACCCTATTCGCCTTTCCCTCACTCAAGACTTAATTGGAGCAACTAATCAAATTCGGGTTCTCAATGTCCGTAATTCCGCTCTGGAAGAAGCTGAAGACGAAGTTCGTCAGCAACTAGAGCAAATGACTGACCTGGCCCGAGAGTATGACGGCATGAATCAACGCTTAAATACGGCTCAGGAAAACCTAGCACGCTTTACTGAGCGTCGGGAAGAGTTAGCCATGCAAGCAGCGCAAGAGGCCCAGCCTTGGCAAACTTTAGAAGAGCCGAGTCAAGCCCGACGATTGCCAGAGGAGGATAATAGTGTAATGGTAGGATTGATGGCAGGCTTATTAGCAGGGGCAGGAGCAGCATTTTTAGCTGAAAAAATGGACAATAAATTCCATAGCCCTGACGAACTCAAGCAAGCTACAAATTTACCAATGATTGGGGTAATTCCCTATGAGGGGGGATTACAAAGAGTTGAGGAATTAAAAACTCAGTCCCATTCAACAGAGACAGAGGAACTTTCGGCTGAAGAAAATAGTTCTCCAACTTTGCCTGCCTCCTCTAAGCCCACAATATTGAACAACTTATCCTTTAACTTTAGTGAGGCGTTTCGATCGCTGCATACCAATCTTTCTTTCATGAATCCTGATTTCCCAATCAAGTCATTAGTTGTTAGTTCTTCAATTCCGGGAGAAGGAAAGTCCACTGTAACTCTAAATTTAGCTCAGGCTGCTGCAGCTGTTGGTAAACGAGTTTTATTAGTTGATGCCGATCTTCGGATCCCTCAGCTACACCAGATGTTAGAACTCTCTAATCAACATGGGCTTTCTAGTGTGATTTCCCGTCGAGTCAGTAGTGAAGAAGCGATTCAGCAGGCTACGTTTAATAATAATCTTTACTTTTTAACTTCAGGACCCATTCCTCCTGATCCCACGAGCCTTCTTTCTTCTAACATGATGAAACAATTGGCAAAGGAATGGGAAGAATCCTTTGATTTAGTCCTTTACGATACACCACCATTAGGTGGTTTAGCAGATGCCAGAATCATTACGCCTTTGACGAATGGTTTGGTCTTAGTAGCGGGACTCGGAGTCGTCGATAAGTCTATGTTTAAAGATGTGATTGATATTTTAGGTGTCCCAAAAACTACAGTCTTAGGAACCGTAGCTAACGGAATTGTACAAGGATCAGTCACTGATTATCACTATTACTACACCTACTATTACAGTGAAAAATCTCGGGCGAGTTCCGACCAGTCAGAAAGTAGTTTAGTTTCCAGCAATGGGCATAATCCACCCTCTTCAAGAGACTAATTTCCTAGTCGTTTGTTGTACGCCTTGCCCCCATCAAAAATTGACGAGCAGCCCTGGGCTGTATTAAACTCCAATAGGATATGCCTTGATGGGGATTTCTCGGCATATTGTTAAACTTAAAAGAGAACATTACTATAGGGAAAGAAAATGGCAACCAGTCGCCGTGTGGCAAGGGTCGCATCCCTCATTCAGCAAGAAGTAAGTCAAATGCTGATTAATGGGATCAAAGATGACCGAGTAGGCGCAGGAATGGTCAGTGTCACCAATGTAGATGTGTCTAATGATCTCCAACATGCCAAAATTTTTGTCAGTATTTATGGCACGGAAGAAGCCAAAACTGAAACGATGGCAGGATTAAAGTCTTCTACAGCGTTTGTTCGTCGTGAGTTAGGGCAACGAATACGATTACGTCGGACTCCAGAAGTGGTATTTTATGAAGACCGTTCTCTAGAACTCGGTGATCGCACGTTATCGTTAATTAATCAACTTAGTGAAAAACGGGAAGAAAAAACGGATGAAGCAAAGGAATTAGAAAATTAATGGCGACGCTTCCAGACTACACCCAATGGCAATTGGAAGAACAAATTGCCCAGATGATCGTTGTTCGGGCTTCAGGGCATCTTTTTGATCAGCAAATTCGCTATCCCCAATGGGAACCGACTAATGAAAAATTACGCTACTGGCTAGAAAGTTTGAACGTTGGAGGCGTAATTTTATTGGGGGGTAGTGCTCCCGAAATTGCTCAACGGACTCAACAATTGCAAGGTTGGGCTGCTACTCCCCTTTTAATGGCGGCAGATATTGAAGAAGGGGTGGGGCAAAGGTTTGCAGGGGCAACTTGGTTTCCGCCACCAATGGCGTTAAGTGGGATGGGAGAAGAAGGAAAAGCCTATGCCGCCAAGATGGGAGAACTTACCGCGCAAGAAGCTATAGCCTTAGGGATTAATTGGTTATTTGCTCCTGTGGTGGATGTGAATAATAATCCTGATAATCCGGTGATTAATGTGCGAGCGTTTGGCGAAGATACCCAGACGGTTAGTGAGTTAACGACTGCTTTTATTGACGGGGCACACCGCTATCCTGTTTTAACTACTGCTAAACATTTTCCGGGGCATGGGGATACGGCAACAGATTCTCATCTCTCCTTGCCTGTGTTAACAGTGGGGGCAGATCGGTTAAATGAGGTGGAATTACCTCCTTTTAAAAGCGCGATCGCGCAAGGGGTAGATGCAGTAATGAGTGCCCATATTTTGGTGCCAGCTTGGGATGATGTTTTCCCAGCAACCCTTTCTTCTACAGCGCTGACGCAACAATTACGGTTTAATTTGAACTTTCAGGGATTAATTGTCACTGATGCCTTAGTGATGGGGGCTTTAAAGGAAGTAGCTTCTCCTGAAGAGTTACCCATTTTTGCCATTGAAGCGGGGGCTGATATTATTTTAATGCCAGAAAATCCTGAAAGCGCGATCGCGGCGATTGCTGATGCAGTGAATACGGGTCGCCTTTCGAGGCAACGGATTACAGCCTCTTTAAGTCGCATTTGGGAAGCGAAGAAAAAAGCACGCATTACCCCACCTACGGAAAATTTTATCAAAGAATTATCTACGCCCCTTGCGGAAAAAACAACCACAGAGATTTTAAAGGCTTCTTTACAGACTCATGGCCAATTGCCCATTTCTCAGACAGGGGGCCGAAATTTAGTGATTGTTGATGATCTTCTCCACTGTGATCACATTCATGAAAATAGTAGCGCGATCGCGCTTCCAGAAAAACTCGGTTATGAGTTGCAATTACTGGGACAAACTCAAATGTTTCCCCAATCCCCTGAAAAATTCCCCCTCACACTTGTGCAAATTTTTACCAGAGGCAACCCTTTTCGTGGTGAATCAGGGCTAAATGACTCAACAAAAGCCCTATTAGAATCCTTATCTCATCAAAACTCCCTCCAAGCAGTCATTGTTTATGGCAGCCCTTATGTGGGGGATTGGTTAGAGAAAACGCTTCCCAGTAATGTGCCTTGGCTATTCAGCTATGGGCAAATGGAGAAAAGTAGCGCGATCGCGCTGCAAACTTTATTTGGAATAACCTAGTTGATTTAATCATCATCTAAGGGGATGCCAAACAGGATTTTCCCCTTGCCAAAATAGCGACCAAACTGCTGTTCATACACCTCATCCTCATCTTGGGTTTCCACTACCAAATCAGAGCGAGGATAGCCGACACAAAGCAAATTATAGCCCTTTTCTTCTAACTGTGGAGACAATCCCATTGCTTCGGGGTGATAAATTTCCCCTTCAATCCGTCGCACCGCACAAGTGGTACAAGCCCCATTGCGACAAGAAAATGGCAACTTAATCCCTTTCTCCTCTAAACTTTGCAGAATATATTGATCATCAGGAATCGTTGCTGTATGTTGGGTTCCTGTTTGGCGATTGTAAACGTGAATTTTGTAATGGCGTGTCATCAGACAAAAATTTCCAGAAATTTCAGCAAAAGTGAACAAAAAACGGAACTTATATTGTACAATTTTAAACCGTGATCGAAAGTTGGAGAGGTGGCCGAGTGGTTTAAGGCGCAGCATTGGAAATGCTGTATAGGGGCAACTCTATCGAGGGTTCGAATCCCTCCCTCTCCGTTCCTAGGAGAAAGCCCAATTGGTTTGTGAGGGATATAGCGATTATCCTTATCTAAGTGATCAGTTGTTATACCATTGGGGTTAAGGCTTTTCGCCACAACAGCCTTACTGATATTCAAAATTTAATTAACCCAATCGTTTGGTAATCTGGCGAATAATGCCATTACCAATTGCCCCTAACATTAAAATGCCAATGGCGGGGGTAAATACCGGTTCCCAGAGCCTGTACCATAAATCTAAGCCTAGGGGAATATCTGCCGAACGCCCCACTAAAGCAATGGCAAACCAGAAAAAACTGGCTAATACCAAAAATAAATCAGCCATTAAAGCGCGATCGAGCCACAGTAAAAATTTTTCCTTCATAATTTAAGTAATTGAATGAATTTTCAAAAAATTAGTTCCTTTTGCTCGTTGTACTGGTGAACCACCTAAAATTAATACTTTATCTCCTGAGTGTACTAATTCCCGTTCTAATAAACAAGATTCCATTTCTGCAATCAAAGGTTCTAACCCTTGCTCTTTGGGATTTAATAATAATGGTTTTACCCCCCAAACTAAATTTAAGCGATGATAAACGTCTATATTGGGAGTAAAGGCGACAATGGGCGCTTTCGGACGCTCATCGGAGGCAATACGGGCAGTAAATCCAGTCGTGGTAAAAGAGGCAATACATCGCAATTCCATCATCTGATCAATACAACGTAGAGACTCACTGAGAGCATGAGTTTCGGTATTTTCTGCTGGGGGATGATTAACAAATTCAATGTCTGGTTCTACTTGTTGTGCAATCCGCGCCATCATTTCCACTGCTTGTACGGGATATTTTCCCACTGCTGACTCTCCCGAAAGCATCACTGCATCAGTACCATCAATAATCGCATTTGCCACATCAGAAGCCTCGGCACGAGTGGGGCGCGGAGAGTGAATCATACTCTCTAGCATTTGCGTTGCGGTAATGACAGGAATCCCTGTTTGGTTACAAGTGGTGATAATTCGCTTTTGTAATAAAGGGACTTGTTCTGGGCGCATTTCTACTCCTAGATCCCCTCTTGCCACCATTAACCCATCACATTCGGCAACTAATTCCTGAAGATGTTCGATTGCTTGGGGCTTTTCAATTTTAGCAATCACTGGAATATTTGCCCCTCGATGGTGTAAAAACTGCTTCAGGTGACGAATGTCTTCGACTTGTCGCACAAAGCTTAAACAAACCCAGTGGATGCCTTGTTCAATCCCAAATTCTAAATCTTGTTGATCTTTTTCGGTTAAAGAAGGCAAACTTAAGGTCAAGTTCGGAAAATTAACCCCTTTCCGATTTTTAAGAAGCCCCCCGCTGATAACGCGACAATGAAGTTGAGCATTTTTGATGGCTTCCACTTCTAATTCTAAGAGTCCATCATCGAGTAAGACTTGAGCGCCAGGTTCAGCTTCTTCTGCTAAATAGGGGTAGTCAATGGGAATGAGATCCCTGCTGTCACTACTTTCTAAATTAGGAGTGAGGATCACCGTCTCTCCTTTAGTTAGCATTACTTCCCCATGAGGCAACCACCCCACGCGAATTTTGGGGCCTTGTAAGTCTTGTAATAGGGTAATGGGGGTATCTAATTCTTGAGAAACTTTCCGCAGTCTGGCAATGACCGCTGCTTGATCATCATAGCTACCATGAGAAAAATTAAGACGGGCAACATTCATCCCCGCTTTGACTAATTGCCGAATAACATCTTCAGATTGGCTAGCTGGACCGATAGTGGCGACAATTTTAGTGCGATGGGGAAAGGGGTTCGTTGACATAATTCCTCTTTTGTTGATCGTTACTTACAAGGTTACTGCATCCATTTTTCAATTAATTAACTAATCCCAAATTTTATCATATTTTTAATATTTTATGCGAAATTTATAATAGTTTTTAAGAATAAAAATAAAATTATCAAAAAGTGATAAGAAAAAACCAAAATTATTGGGATATTTAATATAATTAAGGTATGAGAAATAAGGGCAAAAAATCATGATTAATACCTTACAAAAATCTCAATCACTAGCAAATAAAGATACCGCTCTCATCCTCTGGTACAACCAGGTAAATAACCAAGATGTAGGATTGGTTGGCGGGAAAAATGCCTCTTTAGGGGAGATGATTCAGCAGTTGAAACAGCAAGGGGTGAATGTTCCAGATGGGTTTGCCACCACTGCTTATGCGTTTCGACATTTTATTGCTGAAGCTCGGTTAGAAGAAAAACTGCGAGAACTCTTTGCCCAGATGGATATTAATGATGTGAATAGTTTACAGAAAACAGGAAAAAAAGCGCGATCGCTGATTTTAAATACGCCTTTCCCAGACTCCCTAAAAACAGCAATTACTGAGGCTTACGAAGAACTTTGTCAACGCTACGGGGATGAAACGGATGTAGCAGTGCGTTCCAGCGCTACCGCCGAAGATTTACCCGAAGCCAGTTTTGCTGGGCAACAGGAAACTTATCTCAATATTCATAGCGTACAGGGGGTATTAGAAGCCTGCCATAAATGTTTTGCCTCTTTATTTACCAATCGTGCCATTTCCTATCGAGAAAATAAAGGCTTTGATCACCTTGCCATTGCCCTTTCTGTGGGAGTTCAAAAAATGGTGCGGTCGGATTTAGCCAGTGCCGGGGTTATGTTCTCCATTGATACAGAAACCGGCTTTAAAAATGCTGCTTTGATTACCGCCGCCTATGGATTAGGAGAAAATGTGGTGCAAGGGGCAGTTAATCCTGATGAGTATCTCGTGTTTAAGCCCACTCTCAGCGAAGGCTATCAGCCGATTTTAGATAAACGCCTTGGCACGAAGGGGATGAAAATGATTTATGATACGGGAGGATCGAAACAAACTCATAATGTTGCGGTTTCTCCGCGCGATCGCGCTCAATTTTGCCTCCAAGACGACGAAATCCTGCAATTAGCTCGCTGGGCAATTACCATTGAAGACCATTATTCCAGTTTACGGGGACATCATACCCCCATGGATATTGAATGGGCAAAAGATGGCCTTACTGGAGAAATCTTTATTGTCCAAGCCCGTCCCGAAACTGTCCAATCCCAGAAAGTCGGGAACATCCTGCAAACTTACCAGTTACAAGACCATAGTACCGTCCTAGCCACTGGGCGCAGTGTTGGTTCTACCATTGGACAAGGAAAAGCCCGAGTCATTATTGATGCAAAAAATATTGACCGCTTTCAACCGGGAGAAGTTCTGGTGACGAAACGCACCGATCCCGACTGGGAACCGATTATGAAGCAAGCCAGCGCGATCGTTACCGATCAAGGAGGAAGAACCTGTCACGCTGCTATTATTGCCCGTGAAATGGGAATCCCTGCCATTGTCGGCTGTGGTGATGCAACAAAACTCATTCAATCAGGACAAGAAGTAACAGTCTGCTGTAGCGAGGGAGAAGAAGGGAAAGTTTATGAGGGCTTATTACCCTTCCAAGTGCAAGAAAACTCCTTAGAGGACTTACCGCAAACACACACCCAAATTTTAATGAACATTGGTAATCCTGATCAAGCCTTCTCCTTAGCTGGCATTCCTGCTGATGGGGTGGGATTAGCCCGTCTAGAGTTTATCATTACCAATCATATCAAAGCCCATCCGCTTGCCCTGCTCTACTTTGATCAACTCGAAGATGAACGAGTGCAAGATAAAATCAGCGAACTCACCCGTGGCTATGATTACAAACCAGACTTCTTCGTGGATCAATTAGCACGAGGCGTGGGAATGATTGCCGCAGCCTTTTATCCCAAACCCGTCATTGTGCGGATGTCGGACTTTAAAACCAATGAATATGCCAACCTTCTTGGTGGCAATCAATTTGAACCCAAAGAAGAAAACCCCATGTTAGGCTGGCGTGGTGCATCTCGTTACTGCGATCCCAATTATCGAGAAGCCTTTGCTTTAGAATGTAAGGCACTGAAAAAAGTTCGGGATGAAATGGGCTTAACCAATCTCGTTCCCATGATTCCTTTCTGTCGTACTCCCCAAGAAGGGCGAGACGTAATTGCAGAAATGGCAAAAAATGGCTTAGAACAAGGGGTTAATGGCTTAGAAGTCTATGTCATGTGCGAGTTACCCAGTAATGTCATCTTGGCTGATCAATTCAGTGATGTCTTTGATGGCTTCTCCATTGGTTCTAATGATTTAACCCAATTAACCTTAGGATTAGATCGGGATTCAGGATTAGTCGCTCATTTATTTGATGAACGGGATGAAGCAGTGAAACGAATGGTTAAACTTGCCATCGAAACGGCGAAGAAAAAAGGACGAAAAATTGGCATTTGTGGACAAGCGCCCAGTGATTATCCTGAATTTGCTGAGTTTCTCGTAGAAGCTGGAATTGATTCCATGAGTTTAAATCCTGATTCGGTGTTGCAAACCATTTTGAATATTGCGGAGGTGGAACAGCGCGTTTAACATCGGAAGTAGAGTATGCTCTCATTTCTAGAGACTTTGCTTACGGTTAAGAAATAGGTGGGTTAGTCATTTCTTCTCTGTTGCTCATTTGTGATGACTGACCCTCTTTCTTGTTAGAAATGGGATCTGCTTTTCACTGTTATTTATTTTTTGCTTCTGATGGTCTCTCTTGCTCGTAAAAACTTATTAGAGGATATTCCGAGATTTTTAGTTGCCCAAGCAGGCATTTTATTCGCGGTGACTCTAGTTACAATTCAAACTGGTATATTCAGTGGTTTTAGTTTATCCACGGTCAAGTTAATCAACAATTCCCATGCTGATCTTTGGGTTACCTCCGACACCTTAGTCCAATTAGAATTGACTCTCCCGATCCCAGTTTCTGACTTACTTAAGGCTCGTGATATTTCAGGGGTGCAACGAGCAGAAGGATTAATTTTTTCTGGCGCGCAATGGTTTCCCAGAGAAGGAGAAATTGAACGCGCTAGAGTCATTGGCTTTAACCCTAATAGTTGGCTGTATCAACCTGAAAGAATGTTAGAAGGAGAGATCGAAAACTTAAATCAGCCTTACAGCGTCATTATAGACACCACAGATCAAGAAACTTTGCAAGTGTCAGGAGTGGGAGACCAAGTGCAAATGAATTCTCTCCCTGCTGAAATTGTTGGGATTACTGAGAGTAATACTTCGATGATTTCTAATGCCTTTGTTCTTACCTCTCTTCGCAATGCCAATGCTTATTTAAGAGCCGGGCAAACTTCACGAGTCAATTGTCAGCTACCCCAAGAAGGTTCGCGACTCGAATGTGTCAATGTCTTTCATCCTGATCAACAACCTACGGAAACTGATCCAGAAGAACCCCCGCGCAATTTAGCCGCTTCTGATGTGATTACTTTTATTTTAGTAGAAGTTGCCCCTGGAGAAGAGATTACAACGGTTCGACAGGAATTAGAAACCCAATTAAACAATGTCACTACTTATACGCCAGACGAATTAATCCAAGTTACTCAAGATTACTGGCAACAGCGCACAGGGATTGGTTTTATTTTAGGCTTAGGGACAGTGGTGGGGATTATTGTCGGCATTGTTGTGGTCAGTCAAATTTTATATTCATCCGTCTCTGACCATCTTAAAGAATTTGGCACTCTGAAAGCGATGGGGGCTTCCTCACAAATGATTTATCAGGTGATCATTGAACAAGCAGTGTGGATGGCAATTTTAGGCTATCTCCCCGGAATGATTCTCTCTTTAGGGATTGCTTATGGCATTAATATTAATCAGGGAACTTTATTATTGATTACCCCCACAAGCGCGATCGCGATTTTTATTCTTACCCTTATCATGTGTATAGGATCTGCAATTTTTGCCATTCAAAAAGTAAATCGAGTTGATCCAGCAGTGGTATTCAAGGCGTAATTTCTCAAGTATTGTGTTATTTAAAAGCTTGCGACCATCTAAGTCCCCTCGCAACCTCGCCCCAGGATACAATCCCTCTATTTGTGCGGAACAGATTACAATGTTTTTTCACGCAGGAAAGCAAGAAGTTCCGATTCTCAAGGGAATTGACTGGGAAGCAAATCAAGGCAGTATTCAGCTTCTAATGGGCCCCTCTGGCTCTGGAAAAACTACATTTCTGTCTATTCTTGCTGGCTTACTGACTCCCACCCAAGGGCAAGTTTACTTATTGGGGAAAGAAATCACACGACTGTCGCGAAAAAAGAGAACTGCTTTTCGTCGCCAATACATTGGATTTATCTTCCAAAATTTTAATTTGTTCCCCGCCCTAACTGCTGCCGAAAATATCGAAATTATCCTGAATATTAAAGGAATACAAGGGGAAAAAGCGCGCTATGAAGCACAACGATTATTAGAAGAAGTAGGATTAGAGTTATATGCCAATCATAAGCCAAGAGATTTATCAGGGGGACAAAAGCAACGGGTAGCGATTGCAAGAGCCTTAGCTGGAAATCCTCCTTTAATTATGGCTGATGAACCTACTGCTGCCCTAGATTCTACCAGTGGACATCGGGTAACGGAGTTACTGCGTCGTTTAGCAAAAGAAAATAATTGTACGGTTTTAATTGTTACCCATGATCCTAGAATTAGAGATATGGCTGATGACATTACTTATTTAGAAGATGGACTCCTCAAAGACAAAAATTAAACTAAAATTCAAGAGGGAAGATGGCTACTAAATTACGATAAAAATGACTGCTTCTAATTTAAAAACGGAAAATATCAAACTTGATGCGGGAGATGTCCAAGTTGATGCTTATCTCGCTCAACCTAGCATCGGCGGAACTTATCCAGGGGTAGTTGTAATTCAGGAAGTGTTTGGCGTAAATGATCACATTAAAGATGTTACTAATCGCATAGCACAAGAAGGATACATCGCGATCGCGCCAGCAATCTATCAACGACAAGCTCCCGGTTTTTCCGTGGGTTATTCTGCTGAAGAGTTAGAGGAAGGCAGAAAATATAAAGAACAAACCAAAGCCAGTGAACTCCTCAATGATATTCAAACCGCCATTAACTACCTCAAATCTCTTCCTCAATGCCAAGGTAAGGGGTTTGGCTGTATTGGCTTCTGTTTTGGGGGTCATGTTGCCTATTTAGCAGCGACTCTCCCTGATATTCAAGCGACAGCCTCCTTTTATGGGGCTGGTATCGCCACTCAAACTCCTGGGGGTGGTGAACCCACTATTACCCGCACTAAAGACATTCAAGGGACAATTTACGCCTTCTTTGGCACCGAAGACCCCTTAATTCCCTTAGAACAAGTGGATCAAATTGAAGCAGAACTGAAAAAACAGAATATTCCCCATCGCATATTTCGTTATGATGGAGCCGATCACGGCTTTTTCTGTGACCAACGGGCTAGCTACCAACCTAGTGCAGCTCAAGATGCCTGGGAACGAGTAAAAGGATTATTTCAAGAAATTTTGAAATAACTTCCAAAGCCTTCGGGAAAGCCTTGAGTCATTTTTCTGGTTTTCCCAACTTTCTTTACGACTACTTTTGATATTTACAATGACCTCCGATTATAATCCATCTCCTGAATCTAAAGCGAACGTTCCTTTTTCTCAAGACGATTTTGAAAAAGCTCTTTCTGATTACGATTACCAGTTCCAAAAAGGGCAAATTGTACGAGGACAAGCTGTTAATTATGATAATAATGTTGCCTATATTGATATTGGGGGTAAATCCCCAGGACTTCTCCCTCTTAAGGAAGCAGCTTTAGGTTCTGTTCATAGTTTTGAAGAAGTAATTCCTTTCGATGAGGAACTGGAATTTTTAGTGATTCGGGAACAAGATGCCGATGGGCAAGTGACTCTCTCGCGCCGAGAATTACAGCGACAACAAGTATGGGAAACTTTGCAAGAATATGAAAGTGAACGCAAACCTTTAGAAATGGAAATTACCGGAACTAATCGCGGTGGAATTAAAGGCGACATTATGGGGATGCATGGCTTTATGCCGCGATCGCATCTTCTTGCTTCAGATAATTTAGATGATTTAATTGGTCAAAAAGTGACTGGTTTATTGATTGAGGTTAATCCTGAAGAGAACCGCTTAGTTTTATCCCAGCGGGAAGCAGCCAAGGCCGATGCTATGGGAGATATTATTGCCGGTCGCTTGGTTGAAGGCAAAATTGTAAACCTAAAACCCTATGGTGCTTTTGTAGAAGTTGCCCCAGGGGTAACGGCATTACTTCATATTAAACAAGTGAGTCAAAAAAGGGTAGAGTCTCTAGAATCTCTTTTTGCGGTAGGAGAAACCCTTAAGGTAATGATTGTGGATGTGGATGAACATCAAGGACGCATTGCCCTTTCTACTAAGGAATTAGAACATTATCCGGGTCAAATGCTAGAAGATAAAGCAGAAGTAATGGCAAAAGCTGAGTCCCGAGTAAATTCAGGAGAGTAGTTTACCCCTTCTAATAAAAAAACAAGACGATCGCGCATCTGTTCTAATACCAGAGGCGATCGCCTTAATTAAGTTGATAAAAACAGCTATTTATGAAACAGAAGCAAAGTAAACTTTGGATTTAACAGGATCAGGATTCATAGTTTTCTCGCCGGGTTTCCAGCCTTCAGGGCAAACTTCGTCGGGATTTGCCTGTACGTGCTGAATCGCTTGCAGGGTGCGTAATACCTCATCCACATTCCGACCAAACGCTAAGTTATTAATTGTAGCGTGTTGAATTGTTCCTTCCTTATCAATGATAAATAATCCTCTGAGGGCAACGCCGCCATCAGGATCAAGCACATTATAAGCACTGCTAATTTCTTTTTTAATATCAGAAACTAGAGGAATATTTAAGTCGCCAACGCCACCGTTTTTGCGCTCGGTTTGAATCCAAGCGAGGTGAGAAAACTCACTATCAACGGAAACGCCCATTACTTGGGTGTTGAGGTCTTTAAATTCTTGAGCGCGATCGCTGAAGGAGGTAATTTCAGTGGGACAAACGAAGGTAAAGTCTAAAGGATAGAAGAATAAAACCACGTACTGCCCACGATAATCAGAGAGTTTAACGGTTTTAAATTCTTGGTCTTCTACTGCGGTGGCAGTGAAGTCTGGGGCTTGTTGTCCAACTCTAAGGCATCCTTCGGTCATGAGCAATACTCCTTAACTTTGAGGTTTACAATCTGTAAACACTATATCATACTCATAACGATTTTGAGTAGTGAAACAAGAAGCAGTTATTTCCCAAGTTCTTCCGATCGCGCTTTTGCCGCCTGTACTGCCTTCATAATCGCCGAACGAAACCCAGCAGCTTCTAACTCGGCAACGCCAGCAATCGTTGTTCCACCGGGGCTCGTGACGCGATCTTTCAGTTGGGCGGGATGTAGTTGTTCTTCTTGCAACAGCGTCGCCGTTCCTAATACCGTCTGCATAGCTAGTTCTAAGGCCACTTGGCGAGATAAGCCAGCAGCAACTCCACCATCAGCTAAAGACTCTACTAACATGGCAACATAGGCTGGCCCTGACCCTGAAACCCCTGTTACGGCATCCATGGCACTTTCTGGCACTTCTACCACTTTGCCCACAGTACTGAGGATATCTTTAGCAAGAGTCAGTTGCTCTGGGCGTAATCCTGATCCTGACGCGATCGCGCTCATACCTTGCCCGACTGTTGCATTCGTATTCGGCATTACCCGCACCACTGGCAATGGGTCTAACCCTGCTTTTAACCGTAAAATTGGGATGCCAGCCAAAATAGAGATTAACAAAGGACGATGCTCTAAATTTTCCTGCGCCCCATCCCAATCTGACTCAATTTTCGGTAATACTTGAGGCTTCACCGCTAGTAATAGCACTTCTGAAGCCGACTGCATCACCTTGCGGTTACTATCGGTAACCTGTACCTGATAGCGTTGTTCTAGGGCTTCCCGTCTTTCCTGTGAAGGGTCACTCACTAAAACCGCTTCTGGAGCGTAAAATTCTTGTGCAAGGAGGCGAGAAAGGATTGCTTCACCCATTACCCCGCCACCAATCATTCCAAATCGTATAGACACTGTTATTTCGTGATTCGTTATTTTCCCCCCTCACCCTAACTTATCGAGGTTACTGCGCGATCGAATCCTCTGGTTTATGCCAGTTTGCTGTAGCAGTTGCCATCTGTTGTACTTGCCCTGAAGCTGCCGTTTGGGTAGCAGAGGGGGTACTATGAGAGCGACTGGTAACATTGACACAGTTGGGCGTAAAGAGAAAAATACTTTCTCCGACGCGCTCTTGATTGCCATCAATGGCATAGGTTCCACCGGCAACAAAATCTACGGCTCGTTGCGCTTCATCCGGCTCCATCATATTTAAGTTAAGGAGAACCGTTTTTCGTTCGCGGAGAGCTTGAATCACCTCTGGCATTTTCTCGAAAGATTGTGGCTCAATGACGACAATTTCATTGAGTCCATTATTGTTCGTTCCTGGCATACCAATCACATTACTTTTAGAAGTAGAGCTAGTGGTTTCTCTAGAAGAGGCAGCAAAGCGATTGGATGACTGGCTTACGGCACGTCGGTTTGGACGTTCTGTTGCCACGGGAACTGTTGGTTCTTCAGCAGGATAGGCATCATCCTCATCATACCCAAGATCGTCGTCTTCAAGATCCACTGGCTCATTAAAGCCAACAAAATCCTTTAATTTGTTAAATACGTTACTCACTATTTTCTTCTCCCTTCAAAAACAATACAGCGAATTAATCTAAATGTTGAACTATGCTAGCCATTTTAGAAGAATGTTCTCTTAATTTAAACTTAAATTAATCTAATCAAGATCACTTACTCCTCACATCAAGCAAACATTAACTCCTATAAGGAAGTTAACGTTAAGGCTAATTCTACTCTGAATTTTTGAAATTGAAAAATGTTTTATCTGGATGTGACGAGAAGAGACCCATTATACCGTTAGGTTAATGGGGGATGAATCGTCACCAAACAAATAGAAGTCTGATCGGACATCCTTAGACAGAAAACTTCAAAGAACGGATAAACTCTCTAAGAATGTCCGTCTTGGTTCTACCTGTCTTTTGAGCATACTTTTGTAAAATTCTCATTTCCGATTCTTCGATTCTAAGATTGAGTTGAGTCTTAGCCATATTGTAAATAAATGTGCTATACTCTAATGACTATAACCTAAATAACTATGCTTGTCTCGTATCAGTTCAAACTAAAACCAAAACTCTCTCAAGTTAATGTAATGGAGCAGTGGCTAAATATGCTTCGCGCTCATTACAACTACTGTTTGCGAGATAGAATTGAAAGTTACGAACAAGTTAAATCGCCTAAGTTAGGTAACTATTGTGATCTAGATACGGAATCCGAATGTTGTCCTTTAACTTGCTCGGTTTCTAAAAATTCCAACTTAGGATCTCCCTATAAATCTAATGGTAAGAAGCGAAACGCTTACGAGCATCAATCTTCAGAATTAAGTACCCTGAAAAAGGCTCGTCCTTGGTATCGTGAAATCCATTCCACAGTTCTACAGCAAAACTTGAAAAGATTAGAGGTAGCTTTCAAGAACTTCTTTGAAGGGAGAGGGTATCCTAAGTTTAAGACCAGACAACGGTTTAAGAGTTTTAACTATCCTCCCAACCAAGTCCAAGTCACGGGGAACAAAATCTATTTACCTAAAATTGGGTGGATGAGATTTTTTCAGTCTCGTCCTTTTCCTGAAGGCTTCGCTCTAAGAAGTGTGACCGTAAGGAGAAAAGCAGATGGTTGGTATGTTTCCATTGGATTAGAGAATCAAGATGTACCTCAGTCTTCTCCAAAAAACATTGAGGAGATAAGTTCAGTGGTGGGAGGAGATTTAGGTTCAAATAAACTATTAGCTTTAAGTAACGGAGAGCAAATAGCGAATCCTCAATTTGAGAAACGATTAGAACGCACTAAAATCATCAGACAAAGACGAGCCAGTAGAAAAAAGAGAGGTTCTAAAAACCAGAAGAAAGCCTACCAAGAATTAGCTCGACTAGACCAAAAGATTGTTAATCAAAGAACGGATTATCAATGGAAGGTAGCTAACCAGTTAGTCAGATTGGCTGATGTCATTGTTTTAGAAGATTTGAATATCAAGGGGATGATTAAGCGATGTCAACCAAAGCAAGATGAAAATGGAAACTATCTTAAAAATGGTCAGTCTGCTAAGAGAGCATTAAATCGGTTAATCCGAGATTGTTCTTGGGGAGAACTCAAGCTAAAAATACAGTCGGTAGCTGCGAAGTTTGGCTGTCTTGTGGTTGAAGTTAACCCTAAACATACATCTCAACAATGTTCGGCTTGTGGACAGATTGACAGAGAAAATCGGAAAGGCGAAAAGTTTGCTTGTATTGAATGTGGTCATGTTCAGGACGCAGACAATCAGGCTGCGATTAACATCGCAAACAGAGGGCTCGAACAATTAAATGTTAGTCTGTCTAAGCTACTGGGGGTCACTCAGGAAGTTACGGCTAACTCTGAAGTAACAGAGGACACTGGAAACAGTGAGGAGACATCAGTTTCGTTGGAGACTGAGCCTAGCAACCCTAAACAACTGGTATTGTTTGAGTGGATGGAGGAGCAGGTAACTGGTTCTCCCGAATCCCCCGTTATAGCGACGCAAGAAGCGCGGGCGGGGGAGGAGGTCAATGTGGACGTTCGCCAAAAATGGTTCGCCCAAGGCGGATCATGGTTGCTCCAGCTTCGATCGCGATCGGATAATCTGCAGACATTCCCATAGAAAGTTCTTCTATGGTAAAGCTTAGATCTTTTTGTATGTTGATTTTTTGCCCTAAATCACGAACTTTAGTAAATGCAGCTTGAGTTTCTTCGGTAGATTGATTGAGAGGCAAAATTGTCATCAATCCTTTGATTTTTAAGTGTTGATACTCATTGAGAGTAGGAAGAGCTTCTAATAATTCTGGAATTTCCCAACCGTACTTGTTTGGATCTTTGAGAGGTTTAACTTGTAGAAGAAGGTTCGGAGGCGTAATTTCTAATTCTCCGAGGAGACGGTTTAGCCGTTGAGCAATTTTAACGCGATCGCAGGTGTGAATCCAATGGAAATGGAGGAGAGCTTGTTTTACCTTGTTGCTTTGTAAATGTCCCAAAAAATGCCAAGTGATATCATTTAGGTCTTGTAACTTCTCCTGCTTAGCAAGTGCCTCTTGAATTTTATTTTCCCCAAAGTCTCGAATTCCAGCCTCATAGGCTTCTCGGATGGCTTCAGTGGAAACCGTTTTTGTCACCGCAATCAGTCTTACCGTTGAGGGAATTGTCTCTTGAATTTCTTGAATACGTTTTGTGATGTTACCAGTCATTGAAAAAGATTTCTATAAGTCTTACTCAAAGCGGAATATTCTTCTTGTGAACCCGAACGACGGAGCTTTCGTAGTTGGTTTTCAATGATTAACCGTGCTTCAGAACGACTTTTTGGTTCAAAAGATAAGCCTGTGTCTGTGGTTATCACTAGGAAAAACAAGCGCTGAGCATAAAGGGTAGTATAAATTTCTCGGTTTTGCTCAACGACACAAACCCGATACAGTAATCCAAAAGTGGGGTGATTGAGATAGGTTTCGTTATTATTCATCCAATTGTACGGTAGTTGTTGCCCATCCCCAAAGTAAAGGGAGGTTATTGTAACTCCACTTTCAAGGAATTGTATTGATATGATCTAGTATCGAGACAATATGCTGATGATATCTTGATTCAGGTGCGATCATAAAAAACATTGGATAATGAGTCAATCTGTCACTGTTTTGACTTTTTCTGCTTGTACATTAACTTCAATAGCATCTAGGGTTTTTAAGACAAGACGCTTTGCTTGCAGCTTCCAGCCCATTCTTTGGATTTGATAAGCCAGATAAAAGCCAATAACGGTAGCAATAAAATCTAGAGGTTGTTGGGAGGAAATTCCAAATAATAAGCCTAATCCTCCAATTCCCCAAAATGGGAGGGCAACAGTTTGTCGGTTTTCTTCCACGAGTTTGGCAAGGAAGTTTTTAGGCATCTCAGTTTCAATTTGTCTCCGAATTTCTTTTTGTTCAGGATAGGGGACAACCAAACTAAAACTTCTTCGTAATTTTTCGATTTTACGGGCTTCGGTACTGTATTCTGTAAGCTCGTTTTCTGCGGTCCAGATTAATTTCTCTGCTTTGTCCATAGATAGCGTAATTTTATATTTATTTTTATGTTTATCTGATGTTCTGAGAAGATCCTTACTTCGCTCCGTTCCATTCCATCATAAATGTGTGATTTGGTCGGTTAAGGAGTTATAGTCGTTCCAATTCAGTTCCGTAGTGCAGCCATCTTGGCTGCTACTAGGGAGCAAGATGCTCCCCCTACTTTTAGGTTGCTGTTTTTTATTTGGAATCACTATAGAACATTTTGTCGTATGTCTTGACACTCCTAAGCCCAATATAAAAACGTTACCACTTTAAAAAGTGTAGCAGTAAAACCTAAAACTCCTTAAAAACTCTAATGTTTGAGGGAAAAGGAGCGATGATATCAAGTTTTCTAAGAGAAAAACTCACTATTGATCACCTCCAACAATTTTTGTAGATGTTGAGGTTGATGGGTTGCCATTAGGGAAATGCGAAGACGACTAAAGGGGACTGTCGGTGGGCGAATGGCGGGAACATATATCCCATTGTTTTGTAGATCTGCTGAAAGTTGAACTGCTTGCTGGGGATTGTTTAATTTAAGGCAGAGAATGGGAGATTCGGAGGGAAGTAAGGGCAAGTGGGCAAGGTTTTGCTTTAGGTTGATAATCGATTCCCAAAGTTGCTGACGGCGTTCAGGTTCCTTATGGATAATGTGAATGGCTTCTAAGGCAGCAGCAGTGTCAGCTGGAGAAAGTCCGGTGGTATAAATCCAACTGGGGGCGCGGTTGCGGAGAAAATCAATGAGTTTTGCTGATCCAGCAATATATCCCCCTAAACTGCCTAAGGCTTTGCTTAGGGTTCCCATTTGAATCAGAGCGCGATCGCTGCATCCATAATACTCAACACAACCTGCTCCCCGTTTTCCCATTACGCCTGTGCCATGGGCTTCATCTACTAACACCATGGCTTCGTAACTCTCAGCTAGGTCTAAAATTTTGGGAAGCGGACAAATATCGCCATCCATACTAAATACTGTGTCAGTGACAATTAAACAACGGCGGTAGGAGGAACGATAGGCTTGTAGGTTTTCTTCTAAATGCTCTAAGTCACAATGGTTATAGTTAATAATTGTTGCCCCGGCAATGGTTGCTCCATTTTTCAGGCTAGAATGATTATATTGATCGGCTAAAATTAAGTCTCTTGTTCCCACTAAAGCAGTAATGGTTCCGATGTTGGCTAAATAACCTGAACTAAAAACAAGGGCATCTTCGGTTTGTTTTAATTGCGCGATCGCGCTTTCTAAATTTTGGTGTAGTTGGCGATGACCACTAAGTAGGCGAGAACCAGTAGTTCCTGTTCCATACTGTTGAATGGCTTCGGTGGCAGCTCTAATTAATCGTTCATCACCTGCTAATCCTAAATAGTCATTACTGGCAAAATTAATAAGCGATTGACCTTCTAGTTCAATAACTGCCCCTGGACGATCATTAATCTGTTTAACTTGACGATGCCAACCTGCTTTTTCAATAGTAGCTAGAGACTTATCTATCCAATCATAAGCTCGATTTTCTGCCATTGTTTTAATTTGTCAATAAGCTTTTCCCATTATTATTGCTTTTTGTCACTTCGGTAATTATTTCTCTAGCTCATTGAGTGTTGCTTCTTTAAAAATTTCGTAATTGTTGCAAAAACTCTTTACAGGCTTCGGTGAAAGCTGTAGTTGATTCATAAGGGAGAACATTGCGTCCTGGAAGAATTTTTCCCTGTCCATTAGGAAGGGTTTGACAATACTGATCAATCCGTTTTTGAGGTGCTTCTGGTTGACTATCTTTACTGATGCTAGAAGCCGTTTCTCCCATTAAAACTAGCGTTGGTTGCTTGATTTGCGCGATCGCGCTTTCGTAATTTTTCCGCCAAAATCCTGCTAAAAAAGAAAATACAGCATGACGACTTGCCATATCAGCGGACCCAGCTTTCAGCATATCTAACCACGGCTGATCCACATCCTCTGCTTTCCCAAATAACTGGCGCACAGAAAAAGACTCTAAAAACTGACGACGACGGGCATACCGATAAAATAATCCTCCCAAAGGAGAGTTAAACAAGTTCCACAGCCAACGTTGTTGGCGCTCTGGTTTCGGCTGCGTAATAATCGACCAAGCAGGGGGCCCAGCTAAAATCAATCCTGCAATATTTTCCGAAGCCGTCATCCCCAGTAACTCCAAGGTAATGGGAAAAGAAGCCCCCTGAGAAATAATCACCACTGGCTTTTTAATGATATTCTCAATTAAATGTTTTAAGGGAGCGGCAAAATCTTCTGGATAATAAGCCACTCTCGGGGAAGCGGTTTCGCCACAGCCTAATAAGTCTGGGTTATAAATCGTCTCTGCACCGTTCCCCCCTTGCCACTGCTGAGAAAAGCGATCCCAAAATAGTCGCGACAACCCCACCCCAATGGGATGAATTAAGAGTAACGCGACAGGAGATTCTTGGCTGGTTAAATTAGGCTCTCGTACTTCATAAGCACATTGATAACCATTCCAAGTATAAAATTGGGTTTGGCTTTCTTCCTGAGCAAGCATAACAATTTTGTCCTTTGTTGTTTGTCCTTTGTGGTTTGTCCTTTGTCCTTTGTCCTTCGTCCTTTGTTGTTTGTAGCCCAATAACTAATGACTAATAACTAATGACCAATGACCAATGACTAATGACTAATTACCAATGACCAATGACTAATGACTAATGACCAATGACCAAGGACTAATTACCAATGACTAATGACTAATCTTTTTTAATATCCCGAGCCATATTTCTGAAGGTATCTAAGCTAGAATCAGACTTACGACGTTGCTGGAGAGAAGGATCATCCTTTGCCGAATACATCTTTCCTTCTTGGGCTTCTTGGGAAGGCTGGTTATTAGTTTTCCCATTTTGCTGATTAGAGTTCGATTTAGAAAGAGATTTTTTTTCCATTGCAGAAACCTCTTCTACCAACTCGCTTCCTTCGGGATTATCGAGTGTTTTCGGAAAAGTCTTTCTGGTTTTAGTGGACTGGCGCATATAGTCAATGTTGCCATAAGTTTTCGCCTCATCTGGATCAAGATAAAAGGCTTTTTGACGCTTAGGTTTTTCTTCGTTGTTATTGTTATTTTTTGATTTAGAGCCAAAAATGTTTTTGATAAATCCCACCATGAGTATTAATTCTATCCTGAAAGCGTTGCTTAAAAAAGCTTAATGTTTTTAAAAGGTAACATAGTTTTGTCTAATCATGCAGGGAAAGTAATGACTAAGTCTCTTAGCTGTCAAAATTTTGAGGATATCCGTTTAATCATTCTTGATATTGATGGAACAATTGCTGGCGAATCTAATGAAGTTAACTCAGCTGTAATTCAAGCCTTAAAAGCACTACAAAAGCAAGGAATCCAAGTGATACTTGCCACTGGAAGAATGTATTGCTCGGCATTATACTTTGCTCAAGCGATTGGGACTGATTTGCCCGTGATTTGCTATAACGGTGCTTGGATTAAAAATCCCAAAACTCAAGAATCTCTTTGGCATTTACCTGTTCCCATTCCTTTAGCTGAAGAATTATTGGATTTTTGCGAACAACCTGCGTTGCGATCTTCGTTAGATGTCCATTTTTATCTGGATGATCAATTATATGTGCGAGAAGTAACAAAAGAGACTGAACTATATATTGAACGCAGTCGCATTAAAGCAAATCCTGTTGGTGATTTACGTTTCCTTTTAGACCAAAGCCCCACCAAAATTCTTGCTATGAGTTCTCAGCCAGAGGTAACTAAAGCCTTATTAGCGAAACTCAAACAGCTTTATTCTGAGGAACAACTGTATTTAACCCAATCTAACCCCTATTTTGTAGAAGCCTGTAACCCCGGTGCTAGTAAAGGGAAAGCAGTGCGCTATCTAGTGGAGGAAGTTTTAGGCTTACAAGCCCAAAACGCGATCGCGATGGGGGATAATTTTAATGATCTCGAAATGCTAAACTATGCCCATTGGGGAATCGCCATGGGAGACGCACCACCAGAAGTTAAAGCTCAAGCAGACTGGGTTGCGCCTAGTGTAGAGGAAGATGGAGTGGTAGCAGCGTTAGAAAAGTTCATTCTTTAAGGCTTTCCATCACTTCTACTGATTTCGGAACCGCCGCACTGAGAACTTCATTCCCATCCGCAGTCACCAACACATCATCTTCAATTCTCACACCAATGCCATGCCAACGTTCTGGCAGTTCTGGTTGTCCTTCCACAGGTTTAGCATGAGGCGACAGATAAAGCCCCGGTTCTACGGTTAAGACATTGCCAGGTTGTAGAGTTTGCCAATGGTCTTCCCCCATTTTATAACCCCCCACATCATGGACATCTAACCCTAACCAATGCCCAGTTTTGTGCATATAATAAGGCTTATATTTTTCTTCTTTGATAATTTCTTCGATATCTCCCTGTAAAATCCCTAAATCCATTAATCCTTCCACTAAAACTCGCACTGCTGTGTCATGGAATTGATTATAAGTATTCCCAGCTTTGACTTGTTCAATGGCTTTAATTTGGGCTTCTAAAACCAGTTCATAGATGATTTTTTGTTCAGGGGTAAATTTACCACTAACAGGAAATGTGCGAGTAATATCAGAATTGTAATATTCATAACAACAACCTGCATCAATTAAGAGTAAATCATTTTCTTGCAGTTGTCGTTTATTCTCAATATAGTGAAGAATGCAAGCATTTTCTCCTGAAGCAACAATACTGGGATAAGCAGGAGACATGGCCCCATTTTTGGTGAAAATATATTCAATTTCCGCTTGCACTTCGTATTCATATCGACCCGGCTGCGCGAACTTTTGGGCATAATTATGGGCTTCTGTGGCAATATCAACTGCCTTGCGAATGAGTGCCAATTCTTGAGAACTTTTTACTTGGCGCAACGGATGTAAAATAAAATTAGTATCCGCGATCGCGCGAGGAGCAACTCCCTTTTTCGGATATTGGGCAATTAGCCTTTGCCACCATTTTAGAATCCGATGATTAAAGTCTTCGTCCCGTCCAAAATGATAGTAAAGACAATCCGCTTTTTGTAAATATTGCGGTAATTGTTTTCCTAACTCTTCGATGGGGTAAGCCTCATCCGCCCCAAATTTTTCTTTCGCCGCTTCTACCCCAACCCGATAGCCTGTCCAAGTTTCCTTTTTGACATCCTTGGGTTGGACAAATAACACAAACTGATGTTCTTCATGGTGAGGCACAAGCACTAAAACGGCCTCTTCTTCATCAAATCCCGTCAGATAATAAAAATCACTATCTTGACGATAGGGGTATTCCACATCATTGTGCATTACCGCTGTAGGCGCACTGCGAAAAATCGCTGTCCCTTGACCGATTTTGTCCATTAAGGCTTGTCGCCGTTGTTGATATTCGTTATTTGTCATTGGTTAATTATTGCTGACTAATAATTCTTCGCTATTCATCACCCTAATCTCTGTTTGTTCAGGTAAATCATTTGCCGTTAAGCTAATTTGATTGCCATTGACTTGTTGATAGGGAGTCCCGTCTAAAAGATCAGTAAACTCCTCTACCCCGACTAAATCGCAATTATCTTCATCAGCAGCTTCAGTAAGATAATGGCTTGGAATGACTAAACGAGGGCGCAATCGTTCCATAGCTCGTTTAGCTAACTCAGGTGTAAAGGCTTTGGGGCTTCCTCCCACAGGTAAAATTAATATATCAGGTCGTCCCATTAAAATGCGCTCCTCTGTCTCAAAAGGCGCAGCTGCCCCGCCAAGATGGAGAATGTTTAAGCCTGCTTGTTCCCACTTCCAGGCTACATTAGTGCCAAACCGTCGTCCCCCTTCGCGATCATGGGGCATACTAATTCCTTCAATACTCATCCCTTGAAATTGATAAGACCCCGATTCAAATAATACTCGCGGATCATTGGGTAAATTGGCAACACCTCCTCCTTCATCAAAAAGTTGACTACTAATCATCACTAAATCAGCATTCACTTCTGGGGCGGGATAACCAGCAGTGCAACCCATTGGTCGAAAGGGATTCACTAAAACGCGATGCTCGTCACTTTTAAATAAAAAAGCAGTGTGTCCAAGCCATTCAATTTCTAATTGAGGAGAATTTTGGGCTTGATAGCTTTGGGGAGAAAGGAGTGTTCCTCCTACCGCCGCTAATGTTCCTATACCCACATAACGTAATAACTGTCGTCGCTTCATAGAAAAATTAATAATATTTATGCTACTTTAATTGGCTCTGTTAAGGATACCAAGAAATTTTGCAATAATTGCTTTCCTGCTTTGGTCAAAATACTTTCAGGATGAAATTGCACCCCTTGTAAATGAGGATACTCGCGGTGACGCACACCCATAATGGTGCCATCTTCGACCCAAGCGGTAATGTCTAAGACATTAGGAATAGAATCTCGGGCGATCACTAAACTATGATAGCGAGTGGCAGTAAAAGGATTCTCTAAGCCTTGAAAAACCCCCTCATTAGTATGTTGCACTGCCGAAGTTTTCCCGTGCATTAACACGCCAGCATTGGTAATGGTGCCGCCATAGACTTGTCCAATACATTGATGTCCTAAACAAACGCCTAAGATGGGAATTGTTGGGGCAAACTCACGGATTAAATCAAGGGAAATGCCAGCATCATCGGGTCGTCCTGGGCCAGGGGAAATAACGATGCCACTGGGGCTTAAATGCGCGATCGCGCTTAAATCGATTTCATCATTGCGATAAACCTGAATTTCCTCGGCAACAGCAATACTGTGCCCTAGTTCTCCTAAATATTGGACTAAATTGTAAGTAAAACTATCGTAATTGTCGATAACGAGAATCATGGCCGACTCCGATATAAGGCTCGTTATCAAATTTTAACGTTCTAGGAATTAAAAATAAGGGTTAACAGTGGCGGTAATAAAATCACCCCAGCCACAAATAAAGCAGCTAAAGCCCCAATTAGCACTGCCCCAGCCGCGCAATCTTTAGCAATTTTAGCCAGATCATGATAAGTTTGCTTAACTGTTAGGTCAACTACTGATTCTAAAGCAGTATTAATGAGTTCTAAGACTAGAACAAAGGCAACAGTTACGCCAATAACTGCCATTTTTACGGCACTTACCTGTAAAAAAATCCCTAGAGTTAGGGCGATTGTACCAATTAGGGTATGAATGCGAAAATTTCTCTGGGTGGTGAAAGCATAATGCACACCTTTAAAGGCATAGCGAAAACTGCTAATGAGATCAGGAGCAACTTTAAAGGCAAAACGACGTTTCACAGAGGAGGCTTCAGTAGGAGAGGAAGAAATTTGTTGAGTTTGAGAAGAGTTGGGAACAACAGTCAAATGATTTCCCCCTTGTTTCTTAGTAGCTTGATTGCTAGGGATGATTAATTGTTGATGGTTCATTATTCATTACTTGATATTAATTTTTCATCACTTTATGACCTGACAATAGCAATAAAGTTTCTTGATGAGCAAGCATTTTTTCTAAGCTCTCATCATCAGGATGATCCCATCCAAGAAGATGAAGTAACCCATGGGTTGCTAGCCAAGCTAGTTCCTGTTCCAAAGAATGCTCATAGGTTTTGGCTTGTTCTCTAGCAGTTTCTACGGAAATAATAATATCTCCAAGATACAACGGTTCTTCCTGAAAAAGCAACTTTTCTGCTTCTGATAAAGAATTTTCTAGGGTGGCAAAAGCAAGAACATCTGTTGGTTGGTCTTTTTGCCGATACTGGGCATTGAGAGTTTTAATTTTAGTGTTATTAGCCAAACATAGTGTCAATTCATATTCTGTTGCTGGTGGTAACTCAGCTTTTAAAGCGTCAACCCATTTTTGAAACCATTGTTCCCAAATAGATTCCTTCGGGAGAGTTGCTTCCTGAATATGGCTTTGAATATAAACGGAGAGAGGAACAGACATTAGTGGGTTAAGTAAGATAAGCCAATAAACAAAGCAAGTAGCGCGATCGCGCTTAGGAAAAAGTGTCTTAAGGATTTCCCAGACTTACGAACCATGTTCCGCATAGCAAGTTTAATATAACTGGGCTGGGCTTCTTGGTGGGTAGTTTGTTCTTGGTTATTTGTCATTGCTCATGAATTATTGTTGTCTTTCTTGATAGGTTAACCCAAATTTCAATAGATTGACCGTTGCTACCAGTATGCCCCCTTGATTAATCGCAACAGTTACTGCTTTTTTGTTCCTCAAAAGACTCTGAAACGCTATATTTGATTGCTAAACTCTAAAACGGCATCAAACGGTTCATCACTGGGAATATAGGTTGCGAATAACTCTAGCGGTAAGTCAGGAAATAAAGAGCTTTGGTTGGCTTGAATATATTCTTGATTTTGTAAAACATAAACCGTTAGTTTTTCTTCTTCCCAAAACCAAACCTCGGTTACTTCTAATGCTTTGTAGATTTCTAAAGAATTAATTCCCCCATGAGTAATGATAACCTCAATTGCTAAATCAGGGATATCTTTACGACTGTTAATGCAATAACTTTTATCAGGCTCAATTCCGCAAGAAAGTGACTGAGAATGAAAAGTGGTTGATCCGAGAGAATAAAATCGAATCTTCTTTGCCAAAAAATAACACTCTAATAAAATCCCAATATTTTCTTTGTAGATTTCATGGCGACTACTGGGCGACATTACTTGTAAGTGACCTTGCGAATATTTTAATAAAATGCCAGACTCGTCACTGGTAATTTCTAATAATTTTTCATAATCTTGCCAGATTACATTATTAATAATAAAGATTGATTCAGAATTGCTTTCTTTAGATTTCGCTAAATCAATAAATCCTTGGAAATGCTGTAATTGAGTAGGAGTTATTAAACTCATTTGTAAGTCCAAAAATTAATAGATTCATTGCTTATTGCGAAGATAAGCCTCAATAAAGGAATCAATTTCCCCATCGAGAACATCCTCAACTGCGCTGGTTTCAACATTAGTCCGTAAGTCTTTTACCATTTGATAGGGATGGAAAACATAGTTCCGAATTTGATTTCCCCAAGCGGCTTCTACTGCATCGCCTCGAATTTCGGCAATTTTTTGCGCTCGTTGTTCTTGGGCAATAACAATTAGTTTTGATTTCAGAAGCGCCATGGCTTTTTCACGGTTTTGCAGTTGGGAACGTTCTTGGGTACAGCGCACTGTTACCCCAGTGGGAATATGAACAATTCGCACCGCCGTTTCAACTTTGTTGACATTTTGCCCTCCTGCACCGCCAGAACGAGAGGTGGTAATTTCGAGATCACTTTCGGGAAGTTTAATATCTTGGATCGTCGTTTGATCCAAAATGGGCATAACTTCTACCCCTGCAAAACTGGTTTGCCGTTTGCCATTGGCATTGAAAGGAGAAATGCGAACTAGGCGATGAGTGCCTTTTTCCCCTTTGAGATAGCCATAACCATAGCGTCCTTCAATTTCGAGGGTTGCTGATTTAATGCCCGCTTCATCTCCTTCGGAAATTTCTGTCAGATGGGATTTATAACCGCGTCTTTGGGCCCACCGAGAATACATCCGCAATAGCATTTGCGCCCAGTCTTGAGCATCGGTTCCCCCGGCTCCCGTATTAATCGTAATTACTGCCCCTCTTTCATCATAGGGATCACAGAGAAGCTGTTCTAATTCCCATTGATCAAGGGAGGCTTGGAGTTGTTTTAGGTTGTCTGTAGCTTCTTGCCAGAGGGATTCATCTTCTTCGGCTTCAAGTAACTCAATGATGGCTTTGGTATCTTCAGCGCGATCGCGCCACTGTTGATATTGTTCTAAACTTGCCTTGAGATCATTCAGTCTCTGCAAGGTTTGTTGCGCTGTTTCTGGATCATCCCAAAACTCAGGCTGGGCAGCAAGTTGTTCTAAATCTTCAATTTTCGCTTCGATTAAAGGTGGGTCAAAGATACTCCTGGGCTTTGCCCAGGCGCTGCGACACCGTTTGTATTTCTCGTTTTAAGTCCGTAATTTCCATAGCTCAAACTCTCCTTGAATTCCTTCTCTAGTTTAGGGTAACTTAGCCTTCCAACGTTTTCTACCTTTTGAGAAGATTAATAAATGTATATCATAGTGCAAACTATGATATAGTAAACAAAATGCTTAGGTTTTGATCGGGAGCAGCGATCAAAAGCAATGGGGAAAGATCGGTGAAAAACCGACACTGTCCCGCAGCTGTGATGAAATCTGTGGTGAAAACGATTTCTCAGTCAGAAGACCCGCCTAAGTAATCATTGTCAACCTTTGAAGCAATCTGCGAGGTACAGATGCCCATGTCAGTATTTTTTATCAATATTACATTATCCATCACTACAACGGTGATCTCACCTGAAATAAGCGATCACTGCTCTTCGGAAAGTTACTAACCCAAAGAAAGAACTTAACTTCAAGCACAGAGGCGACGTGTCTCTAAAACTTCATCATTATTACACACCAAAACAAGATAATAACTATGAACAAGAATCAATCCCGACTAGGATTAACTGTTGTCCTATTTGCAATTTTAGCCTTTTTTAGCTTTACTGAACCTGCTTTCGCCCACCACCCAACAGGGGGAGAATTACCCAATAGCTGGCTCGAAGGCTTTTTATCAGGATTAGGTCATCCGGTTATCGGAATTGATCATTTAGTATTTGTAATTGCCAGTGGTCTAATTGCTGTTGGCAGTCAGCGAGGCTGGTTAATTCCCACAGGATTTATTCTGGCTACCCCCATTGGAACTGGGATTCATTTACAAGAGATTGATATTCCCTTTGTTGAAGCCTTAATTGGGATCTCGGTTCTAGCCATGGGCATTTTATTAATCAACCGTCGGACTAATGAAGAGTCTCAGCCTTTAGTTTATAGTCTTGTGATTGCCGTTGGAAGCGCGATCGCGGGAATTTTTCACGGCTATGCTTATGGGGAAGCTGTCATTGGAGCAGAAATGACTCCCATTCTTGCTTACTTAGCTGGTTTTACCCTGATCCAGTTACTAATTGCCCTTGGTAGCTATAAACTTGCCCAAACTGTAACGCCTAAAATTAGTTCTCCCACACTTCCCGTGAATCAACTACTTGGTTGCGGAATTGTAGGGATGGGAATCATCTTTATTACCTCTACATTTTAATCATCATCAGGAGAAGTCATGCGTTTTTCATGGATTATTGCGCTCACAGTTACTGCTGGCACTTCCGGAATAATCATACCTGAAGCCTTAGCAGCAGGGAGAGGATTTTTTGAAGCGGCTCCCCGTTTAGAAAACGTCCGCACCACCTTTAATGATACGCAAGTGCGTGGAGCAACTTACTACTTTACTGTGACCATTCCTGAAGATGCAGTTGAATCTCTGAATGAACTGATTATTGAACAACGAGGGGGATTTAGTGATATCCCTTTCTTACTGGATGAAACCACTGCCTTTATCGGGACTTCCCGAGATAGACAAGACAAGATTCCTCTGGCTAATGTTTCTCAAAGTGAAGATAAGCGTGAAATTACGGCTCAATTTGAAGAACCAGTTGAACCTGGAACCACCGTCACTTTAGGACTGAAACCCAGAAGAAATCCCCGAACAGGTGGCGTTTACTTATTTGGGGTCACGGCTAGTCCCACCGCCAATTCTGACCATGACTTCTACATGGGAGTGGGACGATTGCAATTTTACGAGCGACAACGTCGTCGCCCTTTCAGAACATTTCGTTAATAATTTAAGGAGCTAATATGGGAGCGAAAATTCCTGTTACCGTTGTTACTGGTTTTCTTGGTGCTGGTAAAACGACACTGATTCGACATCTCTTACAAAATAATCAAGGACGGAAAATTGCTGTCCTCGTTAATGAATTTGGAGAAGTAGGCATTGATGGTGACTTACTCCGTAGCTGTCAAGTTTGTGATGAAGAAGAAAACAGTAGCAATAATATTGTTGAATTAACCAACGGCTGTTTATGCTGCACCGTACAAGAGGAATTTTTCCCGACAATGCAAGAACTCTTACAACGTCGTGATGAGATTGACTGCATTGTGGTGGAAACTTCAGGATTAGCCTTACCGAAACCCCTTGTGCAAGCCTTCCGTTGGCCCCAAATTCGGAATGGTGCGACGGTTGATGGAGTGGTTACGGTTGTTGATTGTGAGGCTTTAGCTAGTGGGGCGTTAGTGGGAGATTTAGACGCATTACAAGCCCAACGTCAAGCTGATCCCAATTTAGAACATGAGACTCCCATTGAGGAATTGTTTGAGGATCAATTAGCTTGTGCTGATTTAGTCTTATTAACAAAAGCGGATCAAGTAGATAGTGCAACCCGAGAGAAGGTAGAAAATTGGTTACAGCAAGAATTACCTGCTGGAGTCAGTATTCTTCCTTGTTATGATGGACAAATTCATCCTGATGTTTTATTAGGGTTTAATGCCTCAGTGGAGGAAAATTTAGACAGTCGTCACAGTCATCATGATCACGAAGAAGATCACGAACATGATGAGGATATTAATTCAGTGCAGCTGGTTTTAGATGAAGCGTTTGAGCCGCGACCTCTAATGAAACGCTTACAACAATTGTTTCAAGAAGCAGAAATTTATCGGGTTAAGGGATTTGTGAATGTTCCCAATAAGCCAATGCGGTTAGTGGTACAAGGGGTCGGAAAACATTTAGAATCGTTTTACGATCGCGCTTGGGAAACTGATGAACCCCGTCAAACTCGTTTAGTTTTAATTGGACAAGACCTAGACGAGGGAAATATCAAGGAAAAATTGATGCAAGTAAGTCCTTCTCCTAAAGCTGTTTCTGCAAACAGTCATTAGTCATTGATTATTGGTCAACAAAGGACAAACAACTAAGGACAAAAGACAAATGTTAAGTCGCATCTCCCAAGGCAGCTAAAACGGGTTCATGGATTGATCCGTTACTCACCACAACCCCTCGATTTTGAAAAAGTTTTGTTCCCGCAGAAAAATCGAGGGGCTTCCCATACATATCACTGGTGCGTCCTCCTGCTTCTTCTACAACAATTACTCCGGCTGCATGATCCCAAATATTTTCTCGATAATCGGGCTGTTTAGGGGAGGGGAGTCTTAAATAAAGGGCGGCGGATCCTGAGGCGACTGCCCCATATTTGGCTTGACTATCCATGCGGAGAGAGGAACTGGTGATTCCTGCTTTTTGCGCGATCGCGCTTTGTAAACTTTGATCCCCATGGGCGGCTTCCACACTCTCTACAAAGCGGAGATGTTCTTCATCATTAGGGGAGGTAACTCCCACGGTAGTAAACTCATCTTTATCCAAGGGACGAACTTTTGTTCCTTCTCCACGCACCGCCACAAATAACAGTCCTTGATGATCAAAGGGTAAATCTAAGGAAAGAGCAGGACAACCTAAGATCCCCACTTTAATTTCTCCCTCTTCAATTAAAGCAAGCGCGATCGCGTATTGATCGCCCCGTAAAAAGCCTTTTGTCCCATCAATGGGGTCTAATGTCCAAAATCGCTCACTGGGTTCTCCATTACCATGATTAATCCACTCGGTAACATCATCTGTGCTAACATTAGCAATTTCTTGCTTGACATATTCCGTAACTTGTGCTACTTGCTCCGACATTTCTGGAGAATTGAAAGCGCTTGCATCTTCTTCCCCTACGACGGGATCCTTGGGAAAGGCTTGCGCTAAGGCACGACAAATAATGGCTTGCGACCCAAAATCAGCAACTGTCACAGGGGAGCGATCTTGTTTTTCTATGTGATCAGGAATATCTTTTCGCACCGCTTGACATAATTTAGCAGCACTTAAAACTGCCTCAATTCCCACTTCTAATTCCTTTTCGTAAGCCATTTGTTATATCTATTCAAAACGTTCCAATCAAAATACCACACAATAACACCATCTTGTCCTTTGTCAAACAGTAACCAATGACTAATGACTAATGACTAATAACATCCCCTGAAGGAAATGGGAAATAATCCTCCAGAGTTTTCTCAAATTGGCTTAACGAAAGAGATCGGGATCGAGATTAGAAGGAGAAGAATCATTTGAGCGTAATTCTTGACCCGTTCCCCCATCTGCTTCATCCAAGAAAGGACGTAGGTTAATATTCTCGCTGGTTTGACGAGACTGAGACGATCCCCCTCGTAGCAGATCACCCAAGCTAGAGTTATCAGTAAAGGTTCGCACACCTTGGGTTCGTCGTCCTTCATGGGCATCAGCAAGATTTTCAAAAACGCGATCGCGCGTTGTGAGTGGATCTTGTCCCCGAGGAACCGTAAAAACAATCCGACAACTATTGTCAGCTTCCGTGGTCACACAGACCACATCTTCTCCATTCATGCTCGTTGTTTGTAATTCCATTAACCCATCTGGGCGATAGCGTTCTAAGCGGTCGCTAATCGTCTGACAGCGTCTCTGGGGCGACCAATCACTTCCCATTTCTTCAGGAATCGCCCAAGCGTAAGGAGTATTGGGGTCACTTTGTGGGCGATATACCACCGTGTATTCTCCATTATTTCTTTCACAAGTAAAGCGGCGATCGCTGTTCTCATTGCTTGGAGTGGGATTAGTCTGGTCTGGTTCAGTATCAATAATCACATCTTCTTGCGCTATTGGTTCAGAAGAAACTGGATCATTGTCGGGAACTGTATCAACAATTACCTCTGGAATCCTCTCTGCTTGGGATAATTGCTGAGACCAACGTTGTAACGGAGAAACTGAATTGGCTGTGGCAGCGACAGGAAAACTACTCACTCCCAGCGCACAAGCCGATAAACCAATTGTGAAAGAGCGTAACATAGTTTATTGCTCCTAAATAATAAACAGTTCTAGATTACTCTGTCGATTTTTCAGGTGGCTTAGTTCCCAAATTGAAGTAATCATTTCTTGATTGGAAAATTTTTGCTAGAGCTAATCCCCTTGTTATCTGTAATTCAAGTAACTTTTGTAGAAAAACTCAAGGCACTACCTCGCTTTAAACTAACCATCCTTTACGAATTAACGGTAAGTTCCATTTTTGGTCTGATTGGCGACGCATTAGGGTTTGATAAATTGCCATTTGATTCTCTTCAAATCCAATCGCGCAACCGATTAAATACAATTGCCAAATTTTATAGAGTTTTTCCCCAATTAATTTAACAGCTTCTGCTTTTTTCGAGGCTAAATTATCCGCCCAACTTCGTAAAGTTAAGGCATAATGAGGTCGCCAGTTATCCACATCCACAATTTCCCAGCCGACTTCTTCGGCTTCACGTAACATAGGTGTTAGTGGCACGAGTTCCCCATCAGGAAAGATATAGTGATTAATGAAACGTTCTCCGAGACTCGATCCATTCCAAGCATCAGTGGAAGTAATGCCATGATTAAGGAATAAACCACCGGGTTTTAGACATTTTAGGGCGTGATCAAAGTAAGCAGGGTATTGTTTTAATCCTACGTGTTCTACCATGCCAATGGAGACGACTTTATCAAAAGTGGGAGTCGTAGGAAGATCGCGATAATCTAATAATTTTACTTCTATTTGATCTTCTAAGCCCTCTTGGTGGATACGTTTTTGATTGTATTCCACTTGTTTTTCACTGAGGGTAATTCCGCAACCTTTGATGCCATAATTTTTGGCAGCCCAACGTAACATTCCCCCCCAACCACAGCCGATATCGAGGAGGGTTTCTCCTGCTTCTAATTTCAGTTTACGACAGGCAAGGTCTAATTTGTGGGCTTGGGCTTCGTTGAGGGGAACATAGGGATGTTCAAAATGGGCGCAAGAATAGACCATCTCTGGGTCTAGCCACAGTTGATAAAATTCATCTCCGAGGTCATAATGATGTTGAATGGCAGCGCGATCGCGCTCTTTGCTATGAACCTCTCCTTCCTGTTCTACATTGGGTTTTAAAGGAAGACGGGGAAGTTTCAGGGATTGTAACCAAGTTTTGATTCCTTGAGACTGTTTTAATCCTCGATAGGCGAGATGTTTTCCCAGTTGAACGGCGGTTTCAATATCCCCTTGAAAATCAAACCAGCCATTAAAATAAGCTTCTGTCAAGACTAAGGGATCACGCTGGAATACCAGCGATCGTAAAACTCCCGGATGACAAAAAAACAACTTGACACTGGGTTCTTCTGTTTTTTCCCCTAACTTCAGGGTTTGGTCTTTCCAAAAATTTATTTCAACGGAATTAGGGAAGTCTTGTAAGGTAGTTATTAACCAGTTACGAAGCGCGATCGGTAATGTTGCTTGTCCCATAGGTCGATTCCTCCCTTTGTGGCTTTTATCGACTCTAATCAATCCTTTCTATTTGATCTTAAAATTTATTTTTTGAGAGGTAATCTATCCCTTGATATGTTTTTACTTAATTTTTCTTAAAAATTAGAATTCAAATAGTTGACTGTAAGGAGTCAGCGTGTCAGTTAGCTTTCATATAGATTAGAGGTTAAGAATTAAAATGGAATACTACACAACTTTTCTCACTATTGCTTCGCCACAAATTGAACAATTAATCCAATTTTATAAAGCTCTTTTTCAGCAAAAGCCTAACCCTTACATTCCTAATAAATATGCTGAGTTTGAAATAAAGGGAGGATTAAAGTTAGGAATTTTTAAGCCTAGAGTTGATCAGGAACTAGAGTTTAGTCAACCTCAAAAAAGTGCGATGAGTTTATGTGTAGAAGTTGAAAATTTAGAGAGCGCGATCGCGCAATTAAACGCTCTTGGCTATCCTCCCACAACTGATATTATGATAGCCTCTCATGGGAGAGAAATTTATGCTTATGATCCTGATGGAAATCGCTTAATTTTCCATTCCTCCTGATAAACAAATTTCAATTAACTCTTTAACCCCTGTAACAGGATAAATAGGAACGCCTAATTTTTCACTAACAGTTTCTAGAGTGAGATCATCTAAAAAGCGAGTGTCATGATCTTTTAACATTAAAGAGGGGAGTAAAATTCCTTCTCCTAAATATTGCCCTGTGAGGTGTTCTAATAAATCAGAGCCAGTTAATAACCCTGTTACGGTAATTTCTTGTCCCCAATAATTGCTACGACAGGGCGCAAGTTCCACTGTTAATCCTGATACTTGATTTAATTGCTCAACTAAAGGCTGAAAGGCAATTTCAACGGCATTTCCCACTACCCAAGTTAACTCTCGGGGGGAATCAATTTTTGGGGGAAGCATCTCTGTAGCAACGGTTTGAAACTCTTTAATAAACTGGCGAATTGATCCCACTCCGTTTCCTAATTGAGGATAATCTTCATAATGAGATTCAGGGGGAAGTTGTTGACGGCCAATTAAAAACCATTCATCAGCTAACCAAGCAAAGTTAGTTCCCAATTCTTGCTTAAATTCCTCTTGCAGTTTTTGCACTTGTGGAATAATCTCTTGGGCTTTTGCGGTACTAACAGGGAATAGTTCATCCTCTTGGGGACGAAATCGCGTTAACCCCACAGGAACAACTGCTGCGGAAATAACTGTGGGAATGTCTCCTTGATGGAATTGCGCTAAGTCACGGAGAGTTTGTTCGAGATGCGCTCCATCATTGATTTCAGGACAAACTACAACTTGAGCATGAATTTGCAGACGATGCTCTTGAAACCAAGCAAGTTGCTCTAAAATTTTACCAGCGCGAGGATTTTTAAGTAAGCGCGATCGCAGCTCAGGTTCTGTGGCATGAACTGAGACATAAAGGGGAGACAATCGCATTTGCGCGATGCGATCCCATTCTTTTGGGGTAAGATTAGTTAGGGTCAGATAACTACCATAAAGAAAACTGAGGCGATAGTCATCATCTTTAAGGTAAAGGGTTTCTCGTTTTCCGGGAGGTTGCTGATCAATAAAACAGAAAGGACAGCGATTATTACACTGAATTAAGCCATCAAATAGAGCAGTTTCAAATTCTAATCCTAAATTATCGTCATAGTCTTTTTCCAGCTCAATGTGGTGAGTTTCACCATATTTATCGAGAACCTCTAGTGTCAGTTCTTCTTCGGCACAAAAATATTGATAGTCAATTAAATCCCGAGGACGTTCTCCATTAATAGCAACGATCGCGTCTCCTACTTCAAACCCCAGTTCTTCTCCGATGGAGTCTGGTAAAATTTTAGAAATACGAGCAGGCTCTAGCATTTTCCCTCAACACTTAATTCCTCTTTATATATCTAACGGTAGCAAACGAAACTACTTAAACAGATAATAAATAATAAATCACCAAGATATGTTGCCGATTTTCTATTCAGAGCAGTTTTTAAAACACCGTACCGGACGCCTTCACCCTGAACGACCAGAACGTTTATCTGCAATTGTTAAAGCCTTGAAAACTTCTGAGTTTAGCAACCAGCTAGAGTGGCGAGAACCGAGTACCGAACGTGATGTTCTCTCTTGGCTAAATAAACTTCACCATCCTCAATATGTGGAAAAAGTTGCCCAGTTAGCTAGAGAGGGGGGAGGAAGAATTGATATGGATACTCCTGTGTCTGCTGATAGTTATGAGATTGCCTTACTCTCAGTCAATGCTTGGTTAGACGGGGTGGAAGAAGTCTTAAACAATCAGCAACCAAGTTTAATTTTAGCTCGTCCTCCCGGACATCATGCAGAAAGTGATCGAGGGATGGGATTTTGTTTATTTTCTAACTGCGCGATCGCGGCTCATTATGCATTAAGTTTACCATCGGTTAATCGCGTTGCCATCTTAGACTGGGATGTTCATCATGGCAATGGAACGCAACAAATTGTGGAATCCTCTCCTGATATTATTTACTGTTCCCTACATCAATCCCCTTGTTATCCTGGAACAGGAAAAGCCGAAGAAAAAGGGCATTATAATAATGTTCTCAATATTCCGATGCCTCCGGGTAGTACATGGAATGACTACCAGCCTCTAGTGGAAGAACAAGTCATGCCATTTTTAAGTCAGTTTCAGCCTGATTTATTATTAGTCAGTGCTGGCTATGATGGTAATCATGCCGATCCCTTAGCAGAAATCTCCTTAACTCCTGACAATTACTTTAATTTTACAAAGCTTTGTCTAGGGCTAACTTCCAAAATCGTGTTTGGCTTGGAGGGAGGCTATGATTTAGATGCCTTATCTCAATCAGTAATGGCAACAGCAGAGGCTTGTCTCCAACCTTAGGTGGAATTAACATATCTATCTAAAAGAGGAAGCAATGTGTAATAAAAGTTTACATAATGTAAACAGAAGTTAATAAAGAGAAAAAAATTATGTTTTGGTTAATTGCATTATTTGTTGCTGGTTGGGTAGCTGTATCTTTAATTGGTACTCAAGCCTACTTTCGCGGCGAGCAACGTAAGCCTATCCATGAACGGAACTGGCGTTCTGAGTCTTTTGAGAAACTTGCAGAATCCTTTACGGGTGAGCAACTTGATTACAATGACCGTACCCCCGCTTATGGCATCGACACTTACGCAAGCAATAATCTTCCTAGCTAACACTCCCTCATTTTGCCGATTTTCCCCCTCCTTTAACCCCATGAAAAGAGGAGAGGGGGAGGGAAAAAAAGTTAATCAAGCCCTATCCTAGAGATGGGGCTTAACGCTTTCTAGCCGCCACGTAACTTATCTAAGACGCTACGATCTTCTAAAGTGGAGGTATCACCCGCGACTTCTTCTCCTGAGGCTAAATTCCGCAGGAGACGACGCATGATTTTACCCGATCGCGTTTTGGGAAGCGCATCAGTAAAGCGAATATCCCCCGGTCGCGCGATCGCGCCAATTTCATTTGCCACGTGCTGTTTTAACTCTTGTTTTAAGTCATCACTCCCTTGATAGTCTCCTTCAAGGGTGACAAAGGCAAACACTTCTTCCCCTTTCATTTCATCTTTACGCCCGACAACCGCAGCTTCAGCAACTGCAGGATGAGAGACTAGGGCTGATTCTACTTCCATTGTGCCTAAACGGTGTCCCGAAACATTGATCACATCATCAACGCGACCCATGATCCAGAAGTAGCCATCATCATCTTTTCGCGCTCCATCACCCGCAAAGTAGAAATATTGTCCATCTTTCGGGGCAATATGTTCCCAATAGGTGCGACGAAAGCGATCAGGATCGCCATAAACCGTTCGCATCATCCCTGGCCAAGGATATTTTACGACAAGATAGCCCCCTTCATTGGGCTTAACAGGATTCCCATCTAAATCCACCACATCCGCGAGAATCCCCGGAAAGGGTAATGCTGCTGATCCAGGCTTAGTAGGAATTGCCCCAGGCAACGGCGTAATCATAAAGCCTCCTGTTTCGGTTTGCCACCAGGTATCGACAATGGGGCATTTTTCTTGACCAATAATGCGGTGATACCACATCCAAGCCTCAGGGTTAATGGGTTCGCCCACAGTTCCTAAAATCCGAAGAGAGGATAAATCTCGGGCGTTGGGATGATGTTCTCCCATTTTAATCAACGCACGAATTGCAGTTGGGGCTGTATAGAAAATTGTCACCCCATATTTTTCTACAATATCCCACAGACAACCGGGGTTAGAGGGACGCGGCGCACCTTCATACATGACGGTAGTTGCGCCGTTAGAAAGGGGCCCATAGACAATATAACTATGTCCTGTAATCCAGCCCACATCAGCAGTACACCAATAAACATCTGTCTCTTTGAGATCAAAAGCCCATTTCAGGGTAGTATGGGTATAAAGGTTATAACCGCCTGTGGTGTGAACAACCCCTTTTGGTTTACCAGTGGTTCCCGAAGTATAGAGGATAAAGAGTAAGTCTTCACTATCCATGCTTTCTGGGGGACAATGAGCAGAAACCCCAGCTTTGAGATCATGCCACCAATGATCGCGCCCTGGTTCCATTTGAACCTTTTCTTCCGTGCGTTGGACGACTAAAACATTTTCCACACTGGGTGCGCCATTGTTAGCTAAGGCTTTATCTACTTCTGGTTTTAGGGAAACCACTTTATCTTTGCGGAATCCGCCATCAGCAGTAATTACTAATTTGGCTTCCGCATCCACTAACCGAGTCTTTAGGGCTTCAGCACTAAATCCCCCAAATACCACACTATGGGGTGCTCCAATTCTGGCACAGGCTAACATCGCGATCGCGGCTTCAGGAATCATCGGCAGATAAATGGCAACGCGATCGCCTTTTTGCACTCCTAACTGTTTCAAAACATTTGCCATCAAGCACACTTCTCGGTGCAGTTGGGCATAAGTATAGGTGCGCGTGTCTCCTGGTTCTCCTTCCCAAATTAAAGCGGCTTTATTTTTACGCCAAGTTTGAAGATGGCGATCAAGGCAATTATAAGAGATATTCAGTTTACCACCAACAAACCATTTGGCAAAGGGAGGTTGCCAGTCTAACGTCTGATCCCACTTTTGAAACCAGTCTAATTCTTTTTCTGCTAAATCAGCCCAAAACTGTTCGGGATTGGTTTTAGCTTGTTCATAAAGTTGTTGATACTCTTGTTTGCTCTTAATATGAGCTTGTTGAGCAAACTCCTGAGAGGGATTAAATAAACGCTTTTCTTCTAAAATTGATTCAATGGTCGATTCTGCCATCAGTTTTTAACTCTAAAGGATATTCTTCTTTTATTCATTGTACTGAGTTAGGTGGGCACAATCCTTGTTATAGTTGCAAAAGTTCAACTGAGTCGTGATCAAGTTATGTTAGAATAGGTCGCTCTATTGGATATTCGTCAAAACTCCCATGCAACGGACATTTCTTCTGGGAAAAATTCATAATTGCCGAGTTAGTGATAGTAACCTCAACTATATGGGGAGTATCGGCATTGATCAAACCCTGTTAGAGGCAGCGGGGATTATGCCCTATGAACAGGTACAGGTGCTCAATATCACAACAGGGGGACGGTTCATAACTTACGCGATCGCGCTAGAAGCCAACTCGGGTAAAATTGAACTTAATGGCGCTGCAGCCAGATTAGGGGAGAGCGGCGATCGGTTAATTATCCTCACCTACGGTTTGCTTACCCCTGAGGAAGTGAAAACCCATGAGCCTCGTGTCATTTTTGTCGATGAACATAATTCGCCTTTGGACCCAATTTTAGCGCGATCGGGAACTTGGGTTTAGATAATAGCAATAACTGTTTAAACTAGGGGAAGATAGAAATTTTAAGTTCCCTTAACAATATGAGTATTATTCGTTCCTACATTATCCCATTGCTAATTGTCCTCATTTTTGGGGTAGCTCTTTTAGCTGTCAGTTCCCGTATTTTTCTTCCTGATGATATGGTTTCTCCTGCACCTATTGAAGACTCCATAGAATCTAACAATCAACCTATTACAAACTGAGCCAGTGAAAAATGATTCTAGTCCTCCTTAAGAAAGACTTTGATTAAAGTTACGTAATTTCATGTACTTTTTTATACTTTTTACTGAGTATAATAAAGGTAACAGCGGTTAAAGGTGAGGGCTAAAATCATGAGCGTTGAACTTACTCCCTACGAACAATATTTTTTAGAGCTAGTTAATCGCGCTCGACTGAACCCAGAAGAAGAAGCTAGCCGATATGATGTTGATCTCAACGAAGGATTAACTGGAGAAGAACAAATCTCCCCTGAACCTAAGCAACCCCTTGCTTCTAACGAAACCTTATTAGAATCCGCCAGAAGCCATAGCCAATGGATGCTCGAAAATAATGAATTTAGTCATGAGGGGGTTAATGGTAGTACCGCTATTGAAAGAGCAGAGAGTGCTGGCTATCCTTCTAGCTTTGTTGGAGAGAATATAGCTTGGAAAGGAAGCAATCAAGAAATCCAAAACATGGATCAGATTATTGGTTTAATCGACGATCTACACAAAGGATTATTAACCAGTGCTAATCATCGTACCAACCTTCTGAAAGACGAGTATCAAGAAGTAGGAGTTGGCTTATATACAGGTCAATTTACCCGTAACGGGACAGATTGGAATGCTGTCATCGCAAACCATAACTATGGCACTAACTTCGATCAGGATGAGTTGTTTATTACAGGAGTCGTCTATGATGATATCAATAACAACGAACTTTATGATCCAGGAGAAGGGTTACCTGAAATTACTGTTGACGTTAGTAGCCCTGATAATGACTTTACAGCTACCACTACTACAATGAGTGCGGGAGGATATCAAGTAGAAGTCCCCCCTGGAGAATATGAAGTTCAATTTACTGGCGATAAGTTAGAAACTGCTGTCACTGAAACAGTGACGGTAGATGATCAGAACTTAAAAATAGATGTGATGGTTAACAGTAGTGAGAGTCAAATTCTTGCTGATAAGATCACTTTAAACCTAGAGGACACCCTTGATTTTCGCACCGCCCAGCAAGTGGAGTCAGGAACCTATATTAGCAGTTCTGACGTAACTAATCTCTATCAAGAACATGAACCCACTAGCCTGGGTTTAGGAATTGTTAGTGGGGCAATTCTTTTCATGGTGATCTTCTTTTTGGGTCACTTTTTCCAGACTAGCCCCCAGCATAAAAAACAATAACAATATTGTTAAATTTAATGTAAAACTAGGATTCTCTGTTGCGTTTTTACGCAAAAATTAAAGGCAACATCCCTTAGCAATAATAGAGTTCCTATGACTGAAACTAATCCTTTTTCCTCTTCCTTGCAATGGACAAGTGAAGCCAAGGCAAAATTAAAAAACATTCCCTTCTTTGTGCGCTCCCAAGCTCGGCAACGCATAGAAGAAATGGCAAGAGCTTCTGATGCGGAAGTCGTCACCGCAGAAATGGTAGAAGAAGCTCGCAAACAGTTTGGTAACTAACGTGAATTACCCACACTCAATCGCTACGCGATGTGAGTCGGGCTTCTCAGCAGCACCAGCTTGCGCTTCGGTTCGTGACTGAGCTTTACTACTGACGGGTATCCCAACCGCCAAATTCTTAATATTTATCGCCGCGTTTTGATCCCGATCCATGGACAGACCACAATGAGGACAATTATGGATTCTTTCTGATAGCTTCTTCGGAACTTTCTTGCCACAACCTGAGCAATTCTGTGATGTATTTTTGGGAGTAACTTCTACTATTAACTGTCCAGCATTTTCAGCTTTGACAGCTAACCTACTTAAAAATGTTCCCCAACCAGCATCATAGATTGATTTGGCTAGTTTGGTTCTGGCAAGTCCTTTGATATTCAGTTTCTCATGGGCAATTACATCTCCCTTACTGAGAATTGATTTAATGGTGTTAAAGTGAAAATCTTTTCTCTGTCTAGCAACCTTCTGATGGTGTTTTCCTAGTTGCTTGACTGCTTTTTGATAGCGTTTACTTCCTTTCTGACGACGAGAAACCTTCTGCTGTAGCTTTTTGAGTCTATCTTGTCCTTTTCGATAAAACTGAGGAATTTCTACTTTCTCGCCTTCAGAAGTCACCAAAAAGTCCTTCAATCCCAGATCAATTCCCAACGTATTTTCTGAGGTGGGAACAATGTTAATGGTTGACTCTGGAACTGAGATATCTTCTAGAGAAAGCGTTAAGTAGTAACCATCAGCTTTCCTTGTTACCTGAGCGGTTTTAATCTTGAACCCATCGGGTAGAGGACGATGTTTAATCAACCGAATTGTCTTAAACTTAGGTAAGGTGATGTAGTCACCTTGAATACAATCAGGTTTGACTTGTGGAAACAAAATTGTTCGATAACGTCCTTTTCCCTTAAATCTTGGCTTACCTGATTTCTTCCCATTCTTATCCCCTCTAAGCCAACGCTGAAAAGCTAAGTCAACTCTTTTTACACAATCTTGAAGGACTTGTGACTGAACCTCTTTATACCAAGGTCTATCCTTTTTCAGTTGAGTTAGCCTTTGTTTTTGCGAAAAATAAGTGGGACGGTCAGATAACTCTGGGAGATGACAGATTAAAGAGCATGAGTTAACAGCCGTGCGATGAGTTTCCCACCAGTCGAACCTTTGACCTAACAAATAGTTGTATTGACAGCGAAGCATCTCTAGCCATTTTTCAATCTTGGCTACTTGCTCTTTGTCAGGTTTGAGGCGATATTGAGCGGGTAAGGTTCGAGAGTCGCCTCTCTCCCCTCCCCTAAGAACGGTACGTGACAGTTTCCCATCATACCGCTCAAGCCTTACTTCCAGCCTTCGTCTTGGATTTTGAACTGTGTACCTGTTTATGACACGCTTTGTGTAAGTGGATTAAATTCTCGGTGTCGTCCGAGCCACCATCTTTCACAGGTACTATGTGGTGGGTTTCGATTTCTTCTCCGTTATAGAGGCTATCACCACAAATAGGACACTTATGCTCTTGCATCTTGGCTACTTGCTCATTCTTAGAGCCTTTCGCCCATTTTTGTTTTCCTATCTTGAGGTTTCTCTTGTGCCAATAGTCCCGAAGTGAGGGGTCATCAGGGCTTGCTGTCCCTTTGACTTTCACGTGCCTTACTATGGGTGTACTACTGATGTCATAAAGAACAAAGAGTTTCTCTTTATTTCCACGACCAGTCCCTTTGCACATAAAAGTCCAATGATTCCCTCTGTATGAACCGAAGTATCTAGCTCGTACCCACTTTTTGCTTTTGTTTGGGTGTCGCCGACAACACCATTTCCAGAGGTATTGCCATACTCGATGTGAAATATAGCTAAAGGTTGATTTGCTTACTACTCCTCTGTAGTAGTTAGCAAAACCTCGGAGAAGTGGATTTAGGATTTTAATGACCTCTTCCTGAGTGCAGGCTTTCATTTTTCTTAGAGTTTCCCCAATCTTTTTACAGAAGGCAAGAACCTTCTTCTTCTGGGGCTTAATCAGTAATTTGCCACCGTAGTGACGTAAGTTGAACCCAAGAAAGTCAAAACCTTCTTCCATTGAGACGATTCTCGTCTTCTCCGTGCTGATTTCTAGACCTCTTTTGGACATCCATTGCTTTATCTGGTCTAAGATTTGTTCGAGACTCTCTTTATCCTTGGAGGTGACGACGAAATCATCTGCATAACGAATAACTCCGACCTTCGGGTTGATTGACTTAATGTAGTCTTCCAACCCATGTAACCCAATGTTTGCTAACAGAGGGCTTATCACCCCACCTTGAGGTGTCCCCGTATCGGTTGGATTGAGAATCCCATTGTCGAGGTAACCAGCTTTTAACCATCCTTCAATTAAATCTCCACGTGGTACAGATTCAATTGCTGTCAGGATAGATTCATGGGCAATGTTGTCGAAGAAACCTGAAATATCAGCATCCAGAACCCATTTGTCGGTGCAACTTGAGGGATTGATACTCAACCTTTGAAAGCATTGTGCTATAGCATCCTGACAACTTCGACCGCATCTAAATCCGTAGGAATTAGGCTCAAATACGGCTTCCCATTCAGGTTCTAGTAAATTTTTAACCATTGCTTGTGCGACTCTATCCCGTACGGTAGGGATTCCGAGGGGACGTTTCTTCCCATTTGACTTGGGTATGTAAACTCGTCGTGTCGGGTTAGCCTTGGGCATCTCCCAACTGTTCACAAGTTTCACTCACTCGTTTGGGGTGTTTAATACCTCCTTATCTACCCCTGCGGTTCGCTTTCCTTGATTGATTTGAGTGATTTGTCGCACTGATAAAAGCAAATTGGCTCGGCTTCGTAACAACAGCTTCTGAAGTCGGCGTAACTTCTTCCACTGACCAAGACTTTTAGCACGAAAGATTCGCATACGTAAGTTTCTGACAGACTTCTTGACTTTACGCCAGTTAATTTGACCCCAGTCTGAAAGCTGTCCCCTTAGTCCATTTGTCAACGTTATAGATGACATCTAACTTCTCCTTGGGTTCGTCACCCTTGTAAACTTCACTTCCGTATAAGACCCAAGGCAAGTCTGCTGTTCCTTTCGGTCAAAGGTAATGTTTCAACCTTTATCCAACCTATTACAGGCTGGCATTCGCTTTTTGCCTCATCTTCTACCCTCCAGAGAGTTGTGGGTTTGTTGCCTCCCCCCTACTCCTGACTCGACCAGTCAAGGAGACTCTGTAGGGCTTACCCTGTTGTATCGGCTAAACATACGATTTGGTTAGGATGGCTGACTCTCCTGCGGAAGGGATGTATTTCCACGTTCGTATAATCATATAAGATACAAACTACCTTCTTACCTTTTGGTTACAGCCTGTCAGGAATAATTTGGCTGTTTGCGAGGTTACGCAGTTTAATCATCAGCTTAGGCTATGTTCATCCTTCCAATTCTCCTTCTAGCACGGAAACCAGTTAATCCCTACCAGCAACCGTTACGTTAGGGGCGTGCATTCCACTGGATTCATTACTTACTACCAGCGTCGCCACTCTCCAGATGAGGAGAGCTTTCCACGAAGGACAGGGGTGGAAATCCCTGTGGTGTAAGGGTTACACCGATTCAACCGACCAGTTCAGGTCGCACATAGGAAAATCGCATTGCTTTAATGAATTAACCCGTGTTACCTTTAATATAACACATAACTTTCACATTGACATTAATTAATGAAACAAATAACCATAAGATGTACTGAGGAAGAACATCAGCAACTTCTCTCTTACTGTAAACATAAGGGTAGAAGCCACGCAGGAAGTAATAAGAGAACAGATCAGAAAGTTATCAATCTCAGCCGGAGCAAAGCGTGAGGATGTTGAACCCCCTCGATTGATAGCGATTCATCCCCACCCAAATCAAAGATTGTGGATGGGGGATTCTCGCTTATTCTGCTAAAAATGGAGCCGAGCAGAATCGAACTGCTGTCCAGACTGGCTATTGACCTCCCGATCCTTCACAGGCTTAGTCCTTCTAACCCTCAGGACAGGACTCATCTTTTATCCCAGATGAGAGGGTTCTCTGGTTAAGTCTTTTCACTTTCCTAGACCAGATAGCTTAGAAAGTGAGCAACCGTTGGGTTTTACCCATTGCCCTTAACGGTGTCAGACAATGAGTGCTCGAACCTGTTTAGAGGTGTTTTAGGCAGCTACAGGGGCTGCTTTACGAGCGAAAGGAACGATGTTGTTCGCAATTACTATTTTGTGAGTCTTTATTATCGAGAGTTGACTCTCTCTCGGCCTGCATCACGGGTCGGCTTCCACCAGCCTGTCGAAACCATTACGGCCCCGTGCGTCACTTATCATTATAAGCAACTTTGGCTTAATTTGACAAGTGTCTTATCTTAGCATGGCTGTTTCATTCTCGGGGTGAAAATTGAAAGTAATGGCACTGAAACCATTACATAGTGGGACAACCGCGATTATTTTTTCTGATTTAACTTCTTTTTAAGGTTTTGTCGCCCCATCTCCCCATTTCCCCATCTCCCCACCTGAGGGAAATTTCATGAGAATGAAACGAGCCTGCCTTATCTTAGGGCTTGGGTGCGTTGCTGGTAAGCTTGGGCATTTAAGCCATCTCCTTGTTCAGGATTATCCATGTTGGCTTGTAGGCGATCAATGCGATCATCTACCGCAGGATGGGTACTTAAGAAGGTAGGGGGAGAACCGCCTTGTTGTTTGAGTTTCTCCATAAAGCTAACTAAGCCGCCCGGTGCATATCCAGAAGCTGTGATCATCTCTAGTCCTTTTTCATCCGCTTCAAACTCATCTTGACGACTATTCGGGCGACTCACGGCTAACTCTACCCCAATTTGAACGGCATCACTACGATCTAAGCCGGCTGCAGAAAGCAATCCTTGCGCGATCGCGCGTTGACGCATTTGTTGAATCGCATGACGGGCCGTAATATGACCAATTTCATGACCAATCACCCCAGCTAACTCTGCTTCATTCTCAGCTTCTTTAATTAAGCCTGTATGTAAATAAACAAAGCCTCCCATAGTGGCAAAAGCATTAATCCTATCATCATCCACTACTTGGAAAGTAAAAGGCAAATCAGGGCGACTACTGTTATCCACTAATCGTTCTCCAATTTGATCCACATAGCGATTCACTTCGCGATTTTCATATAAGGTGAATTCCCGATTAACTAATTGCTGATTAATTCGCTTCCCTAACTCCACCTCTTGACTATCCGACATATTCGAGAGTTGGAAAACTTGCACTCCTCGGAAAATTAAATCAATGAAAGAGAAAGAAAAGGCTTGGCTAACTTGTGGTGTTCCAACCACCAAACCAACAATCACAAGTAGAGAAATCAGCCCATATTTCGAGCGTTTAAGTAATTTTTTTAGGGGTCGTAAGAATTTTTGATTCATAGTTTTTATTATTAACTCAGTCTATTCTAGTTGTAGCAACTAAACGAATTTTTTAGCTGAGAAGTTAGTGATGAACAGGAATTGTCACAAGCTAAAGAGTATAATAGGGTCATTTTACAGAGAGTTTAGGGATAAAAAATGAATTGGCGTAAAAAGTTTCGAGAATGGCATCGACGGATTGCTGGCATTATGATTCTCCCCCTGATTATTACCGCAATTACAGGAATTTCCTATCGCCTATTAAAAGATTGGTTTGGTTGGAGCAGAGATCAAGCTCATTTTTTAATGGTGATTCACGAAGGAGAATACCTTGGGGATCAGTTAAAAGGAATTTATGTCTTACTCAATGGTTTAGGCGTTTTATTCCTACTAACCACAGGCGCAACCATGTTATTTTCTAGTCTTGCCAAGTCTGGACTTTTCTCCTCTGCCAAACAGGAAGAATCACAATAACTGATAATTACGACGTGAGACATTCTTAAATGTTCCCATCTAGAATAGGATAGAGATAAAAGCACATTTTCAATCAAGCGTTAAATTATGGCACTGGCAATTGGTACCCAAGCACCAGATTTTACAACCAAAGATAGTGACGGGAATACCGTTTCCCTCTCTGACTTTAAGGGGAAAATGGTAGTTCTCTACTTTTACCCCAAAGACGACACCCCAGGTTGCACCAAGGAAGCGCAAAGTTTCCGCGATAACTATGAAAAGTACCAACAACAGGACATGGTGGTTTTAGGGGTTAGTCGAGATGATGAAGCCTCTCATAAAATGTTTAAAGAGAAATATGGCTTACCCTTTACCCTTTTAGCCGATGTTGATGGCTCAATTACAAAAGCCTTTGATGCTGACGGTGGGGAAGTCTCTAAGCGCATTACTTACGTCATTGATCCTGATGGCAAAATCAGTTACGTTGATACGAATGTCAACACCAGTACCCATGCTGACGATGTTTTAGGGGCAGTTAAATAGCTTAACTTAGCCCTCACTCAGCTTTTAATTCCTCCCTATGTGGAGGATATTTCTTTGTTTGTCATTAGTTATTAGTTATTTGTCCTTGGTAAACCAATGGATAGTATCACCTTGTCAGCTTATTGATTTGATCTCAACTCACCAAGAAGGAAAAGCACAGTTTAAAGTTGGAAATGCCTTTTATCGCCCTACAACCCAGATCGTTCGAGACTTAGGTATTTTAGCCGCTGCTATTCACAAACAAAAAACAGGAGAGTTGCGAGTTTTAGACGCAATGGCAGGATGTGGGGTAAGAGGATTACGTTATCTGTTAGAAGCAGAGGCGGAGTTTGTCTGGGTTAATGACGCTGATCCTAATGTTTATCCTGTCTTAAGCGACAATTTAAGAACCACTCTCTCAGCATCCCAATATCACCTTACCCAAACTGATGTTAATCGCATTTTTTTTGACTGTTATAATCGCTCCGATTTTTATGATTTAATTGATGTAGATTGTTTTGGTGCGCCTGTTCCCTATGTTGGTACAGTTTTATGGGGAACCAAGCTAGGGGGCATGGTTTATCTCACCAGTACAGATGGGCGTTCTGTTACGGGGAATAATGTTCACAATAGCTTAAAATTCTATGGGGCTTATGCCCGTTCCCATCCTGCTGCCCATGAACAAGGGTTACGCCTGATTATGGGAAAACTTCAAGAACAAGCTGCCAGCCAAGAACGTGGCGTTGATCCTGTTTTTGCTTATTTTACAGGGGAAACGTATCGCGTAATGATGCGCTTTGTTGAAAAGCCACAACTAACTGAAAATAATTATGGTTGGCTAGGCTATTGTCATCACTGTGGTAACTATCAGACAGTGGGTTGGCGTAAACTAGGAAAGGCAATTTGCCCTTATGATGGGGAAAAATTAGTTCTCAGTGGCCCCCTGTGGCTAGATTCCTTACACGATCGCGCGACAGTTAAAGAGATGGCTAATTTAGCTCAAGAATGGGGTTGGAGTAAACCAATGTCTTTACTGAATCTGATGGCAACAGAAGCGGATCTTCCTCCCTACTTTTATACGTTACAACACATTGGTAAGAAGGGGAAAATAGATTTACCGAAGCGCGATCGGTTAATTGCAACGCTACAAGAGCAAGGCTATCGCGCCTGTGCTACTCATGTCAATTTACAAGCGATTAAAACCGATGCAAGTTTCACTCACTGCGTTGAAACAGCAAAAGAATTAAGTTCTTAATTCACCCTAAGAGCTTACCCCATTACAGTCAAGGGAAGATTAGAGTTTGATTTAAATATGATTAAGAACAAATACTTTATTAAACTGAGATTAAATGGTAATTGGGGCATCAACATTAATATTGCGATCCTCAATATCAAAACCAATGCCAAACTGTCTTAACTCCCGAGTAATATTTTGACGGGCAGCATCTAATAGTTGGCGACGTAACTCCATTGAAACTTCTCCTGATCCTAAAATAAGAAGACTGACTTGTGCTTGTGTTGCTTCTTGTCCATCTTTTTGAATTGTTTTAAACATAATTTCGGTATTACGAGGATCAATCCCAAAAATATCTTTGGTACTATTGGTGATAACTTGACGAATAAAGGCTCTTTCTGTATCAGAAATTAGGAGATCGAAATTAATATAAATCATGGAAATGACTTTTTTCGCCCCTGTAAAGTTCTCAATATTGGTTTGGGTTAAGAAATTATTAGGAACAACCATTAATGTTCCTTTCCCAGAAACCCGAATTCGTGTCGAACGTAAACCAATAGATTCCACTCGCCCAAATGTACCATCAGGTAAACCAATATAATCATCAGGAACAAAGGGACGATCCACATAAAGAACAATTCCCCCTAATAACTGTTCTAAACTCTTTTGCGCGGCAAAGGCAACTGCTAAACCACCTACGCCTAAACTGGCAACTAACCCCACTAGGTTAACTTGATGAGTTTGGGCAAAGACAATAATAACAATTAAAATAATACTCGCATTAACAATAATTTTGCCTAATAGTAATAGTTCACTATTGATTTTACGCTTACTTTGAATAGCAGCATCTAATAAATAAAGATCAAAGTAGCGACTAAAAATGCTTGACCCTGACCAAGAAACTAAGGCGGCTATCCCTAACGCGATCGGAATTTCAATAATATTGATCCATTTGGCTTCAAAAAAATAATTAAGGATGATATCAATTAAAATTAAAATTGTCGTTAAACCAAGCCACCCCTGAAAAGGTTCAATTATATTTTGATAAAGGGAGCGGATTTCACTAGGAATTAGAAAATTATTAATCAATCGAAAAAGTTTAGGAACTGCCCAAATAGCTAACCCCACCAATAAAATTGAAACTAGGCTGAATATTGTAATTGTTCTGGTATCAATCCCGATATTTAGAGACTGTTCCAATATTTTCAAGAAATCATCCATCTTAACCTCCTATTTATACAAAAATGGCTTCATGTTTTCTCCAGTTAACATGACAAAGCAGTAGCTATTGACTCAGGGTAATATCAAGTGGTTGGAGTAGCAGTGTTACCATATTTAAACCTAGAACCAAACGATTATACCCGATCGCGCTTTTCCAAGTTTTCCCAATTCTAAAAAGTAGGACATCCCATAAAATAAATAATACGTACTATACTACTTGCCCTTGTTGTTGTAGAAAAAAGGATAAACTAATGCAAGGAGATACGATTGCCGCGATCGCGACCCCTGTTGTTCCCCAACAAGGAAGTGTCGGGATTGTTCGTTTATCTGGAGAAGAAGCCCTAACCATTGCCAAAACCCTATTTCATCCCCCTGGAAAACAACCATGGGAATCACACCGCATTCTCTATGGCTATGTTCATCATCCTGAAACCCAAAAGGTGGTAGATGAAGCCTTACTCCTCATTATGCAATCTCCCCGATCTTATACCCGTGAGGATGTGGTGGAATTTCATTGTCATGGGGGAATGATTCCAGTACAGCAAGTGTTGCAGTTATGTTTAGAACAAGGGGCAAGACTTGCCCAAGCTGGAGAATTTACTTTAAGGGCCTTTCTCAATGGACGAATTGATCTCACTCAAGCTGAAAGCATTGCTGAGTTAGTGGGGGCAAAATCGCCACAAGCAGGGGAAATGGCGTTAGCAGGCTTACAAGGGAAGTTAGCCCAGCCGATTCGGGAATTACGAAGTACCTGCCTTGACATCTTAGCGGAAGTGGAAGCAAGAGTGGATTTTGCGGATGAGTTACCCCCCTTAGATGAAGATGAAATCCAGCAACAGGTGAAATCAGTGTTGGAAAAAGTAGAGTATTTTCTCAGTACCGCCGACAAAGGAGAATTATTGCGGACTGGGATTAAAGTGGCGATTGTGGGACGACCAAATGTCGGGAAATCTAGCTTATTAAATGCTTGGAGTCGCAGCGATCGCGCAATTGTAACTGACCTCCCTGGAACCACCCGTGATGTTGTAGAATCACAACTGGTAGTCGGTGGGATTCCCGTAGAAGTATTAGACACCGCAGGAATCCGAGAAACCGAAGATCAGGTGGAAAAAATTGGAGTAGCGCGATCGCGCCAAGCCGCTGAAAAAGCTGATCTCATTCTACACACCATTGATGCCGAACAGGGATGGACTACAGAAGACGACCTCATCTACGAACAAGTTAAATCCCGTCCCCTCATTCTCGTTATTAATAAAACCGATCTCGCCTCCCCCAGTAACATTAAATATCCTGAAGCCATCCCAGAAAAAGTTTACACCGCCGTTACCCAATCTCAAGGGATTGATGAACTAGAAGCCGCCATCCTTAGCCTGATTCAACAAGGAAACCTCAACGCAGCCAACAGTGACTTTGCCATCAACCAACGACAAGCGGCAGCCCTCACTCGCGCCAAAAGCGCCCTTCAGCACGTTTTAGAAACCATTGACCAACAACTTCCCTTCGACTTCTGGACAATTGATCTCCGTAGCGCGATTCAAGCCTTAGGAGAAATTACAGGAGAAGAAGTCACCGAATCCATGCTTGATCGAATTTTCAGTCGTTTTTGCATTGGAAAATAGAAATTTTCTGTCTTAAATTGCTTCATACTTACTCAAGCGTTGTTGAGAAGTAGTAATCTTTTCCTGTTTAGTGATTGCTGTTATAGCGTTGAGCAACATTAATTAACATTCTCAAAGCAGAATTAACCGCTTCTTCATCAGGAAAAGCAGCAGCCACATCAGGCGCTAACCGCACCAAGTTAGTTCCAGCGCGATATCGATCAACATACTTGCCTCTGACACCTCCTTCGATTTGAGCAAAGTCATATTCAGAGCGTAATTCATCTTCCATTTCGTTATTCAGTTCCTTGTTCATAAAACCTCCTCTCCTTTGGTGTTGCTTTTCGTGCGCTGATGATTCTTATGTTTGTACCTCGATCGGTATGGGCAACAACTAAAACTTGCCCTAAACTCGACATTCCAATAATAATGTAACGACTTTCTCCAATGGAATGATCGGGATCGGGAACAGTTACGGAAAGTGGGTCATTAAAGACAGTACCAGCTTCCTGAAACGAAACATTATGCTTTTTTAAGTTAACTTTTGCCTTCTCTGCATTCCATTCAAACTCCATTTCCAATTCTTTTCCCAACCACCCATAATAAATCCAATACTAGATTCAGAGAGCGCGATCGCGCTATTTATAAAGAATTTACTTGATTAAAAAGTTAATTTTTGAGCTAACTAACTTTCTTCAAAATAATCTGAGTTAGCTTTTTTCAGAGTATAACGATCAACTTCTGTCACCCCAACATTATAATCAACCATTAATTGAGCCATTGCTTCTCCATCAATTAAAACAATTCGCTTTTCAATTTGTTCAATATATTCCCATGCTTCTTTAGAGAATTTAGAAGTAGTCATTAAAATTCCCCGTCTTGCCCGAACGCCTTCTAAACTACCTGTAAAACCTTGCACAACTGGTCTGCCAACTGTTCCCTCCCAACGTTTTGCTTGAATATAAATAACATCTAAGCCTAGTTTATCTTCTTTAATAATCCCATCAACTCCGCCATCACCACTTTGTCCAACTGCTTGCGCTGCATCCTTGTGAGAACCGCCATAACCAATAGCCACAAGTAAATCTAATACCACTCGTTCAAAAAATTGGGGAGAACAAGCCTTTAAACGCTGTAAAATATCTTGAGCTAATTCTAAGCGAAGTGTTTGATAACTTGATTCTAATTGTTCTTGAGGAGTTTCTTCGGCAGTGGAAGAGGCAGAATATTGAGGATTAGAATTTGAGCTTGATTGCTTTTTAAAGTCTAAATACTCAGCAAATTATTCCAAGTCTTTAGCACTAATTTTTTGATCATGATTAGTCTTTAGAAACTGCTTTCCTCGTTCTGTAATTTTAAATTTACCTCTAGCGGTACTTTCAATTAATCCAGCCTTTTTAAGGTAAGTTCTCGCCCAACCCAAACGATTGGCGAAGCGTGTTTGTTTTCCACTGGGAAGTAATTCATTTTTTTCAGTAGCAGTCAGTTGAAATTGAAGGGCTAAAGCATCAATGGCTTCTTGTACATTGTGTTCATTGGCATCATTACAGAAGGCGAGAAGGGGAAACATTAAACTTTGATAATCCGGGACAGCCATTGGTTAACTTTTGAGCAATCAGACATTGTTTTAGGTATATTATGTCTATCATCATAGGTTATCTCATGTCCACCCAATGAATCATTCAATGTAGGTTAGCTAGAGGTTAGCGAAACTCAAACTTAATTATGAAATAAAATGGAAGTAAATGGTAGAATAGAAAAAGGTATAATTAATCAGAATTCAAATTTGGAGAAAATATTCCACAATTGATTTTAGATAAAATTCCTCCTCATTTATGGGCAAGATTAGAACAATTAGCTACGGAAAATAATCGTAGTTTAGAAGCAGAAGCAACGGAACTTTTAGCAAAATTATTGCAAGAAAAAGATATAGAAGTTCAACAGGAAGAATGGCTGCCAAATTTTTTTGAGGAAGTGATTGGCGGTTGGGAAGGTGAACCTCTGGTGCGAGAACCTCAACCAGAAGATCAAGAACGTGAGCCTTTGCTATGAGTTATCTCTTGGATACCAATGTTTGTATTAAAATTACTTTACCGAAAGCCTTACGGGATGCCATGCACCTTAAAACAGGAGACAAAGTTTTGTTTGAACCACTAGAAGATGGAACGTATGTCATTAAGCCACGAGCAACAGATGTAAAATCTCTGAAAGGTTGTGTCAATTATCAGGGAACGCCAAAAACTCTAGAAGAGATGAATGCTGCAATTGAACAAGAAGCAGGAACCAAGTTGTAATGTATGCGATTGATACTAATGTTCTGATTCGGTATATTGTTGAAGATAATCCCGAACAGGCACAAAAGGCAACAGAAGCAATTGAACCACTAACAACAGAGAAACAAGGGTTTATCTCTTGTATTGTATTATGTGAATTGAATTGGGTACTTATAGTCGTTCCAATTCAGTTCCGTAGTGCAGCCATCTTGGCTGCTACTAGGGAGCAAGATGCTCCCACTACTTTTAGGTTGCTGTTTTTTATTTGGAATCACTATAAAACAGCTTATAAAATTTCTAAGCGTGAAAGAGTTGCAACATTGCAAAAAATTCTGTCTGTTCCTGTTTTTAAAATTGAGCAACTGGATTGTTGTCTGAAGGCTTTGAGAAGCTATGAGAAGGGAGAAGCTGATTTTTCTGATTATCTAATTCAGCAAATTGGTGAAAAATATGGGTATGAGATACTTCTAACTTTTGATCAAAAAGCATCTAGAGAAACTGGCTTTCAATGTGCTTTTTGACACTCCCATTAAAAAAGAGGGTATTTTACAGTTTAATTCCTAAAACTTGTGTATAAGCACCTCTAGCTTGTGTTACACCAATAGTTCGCATGGAACCCTCAATCATGGGGCGGCGTAAACTAACCACAATAAATTGCGCTTCTTGGGCTTGCTGTTGAATCATGTTTGCTAGTCTTTGGACGTTCGCACCATCGAGAAACATATCTACTTCATCAAAGGCGTAAAATGGGGAGGGACGATAACGTTGGAGGGCAAAAATAAAACTGAGGGCGGTTAATGATTTTTCTCCCCCTGACATAGAATGTAGCTTCTGGACAGCTTTTCCTTTAGGATGGGCAACAAGATTTAAGTTAGCATTACTAATATCATCGGGTTGATCCAATTCTAAGTAACCATCCCCATCAGAGAGAGTGGCAAAAATGGTTTGGAAGTTTTCATTAACGGCGTTAAAGGCTTCGTTAAAGGCTTGGATGCGACTGGTGGTAAAGTTTTCAATGCGGAGGAGGAGTTCGTTGCGTTCCCCTTCGAGGGTATTTAGTTTTTCTGTTAGTTCATCAAGACGTGCCTGGGTTTTTTCGTATTCTTCCAATGCCAACATATTTACAGGTTCCATGTCTTGAAGACGCTGTTGCATTTGACGTATGGTCTCTTGGAGATGGCTAAGTTGTTCTCTGTAGGTGGCAAAGGTAATGTTTTCGCTGTCAGTTTCTGCTACTAACTCGGGAATGTCAGGAAGGGGTTGGGGAAGGGTGTTAGCTTTCTCTTGATGTTGGTTTTGTAGTGTTATGAGTTTTTCTCGCTGTTCGTTAAGGGTTTCTTGCAGTTTTTGTTGTTTCCAAGTTTGTTTGTCTTGTTGACGCTGACGGGAACGGAGGGTTTGGTCTGCGCGATCGCGCTCCTGTTTTATTTTACCTAATTTCTCCTGTAATTCAGCAATAATCCCTTCAGTTTCTGTAATTTTCTCAGCAATTTCTTCTTTTTGCCCGTCTAAACTCTCTTTCTGTTCTTGAGTCGTTTGAATTTTTTCCTCATACTCGGTTAAACGCTGTTGGGCGGTACTTATTTTTTCCTGTAACCGTAGCTTTTCTGTTTCTAACTCCTGTTTTTGCTGTTTTGCTTCCTCTAAAGCAGTTTCGGCTTGCTTTAACTCCCCTTCTTGCTGTTTAATTAATGTTTGCATCTCTTGCCATTGGCTATTACTATGACTCGCTTCGAGGTTGGCAAGTTCTTCTTGTCGCTGTTCTAACTCCGCTTCTTGTTGGGGAATCGTATTGGCAAGTTCTTCTAACCGTTGCTGTAATTGGGTTAATTCTCCTTCATTTTGGTGCAGTTGTGCAGTGAGTTGCTCTTTTTGTTGGGTTAAACGAGTAATTTCCTGTTCTGTCTGGTTATAATGCCACTGCTGTTCTTGATGCTGTTGGCGTGTGGTATTCAGTTGTTCTGTGAGACGTTGACTTTCTGCACTGGCTTGTTCAATTTTTGGTTCACAAACGGCTAAAATTTCCTCAATTTCGGCTAAACGGGTTTTTAATTCTTGAATTTCTTCTGATTCTGTCTCGGTTGCTGTGCCAAAATGAAGACTAGAACGGGTACTGCGACTTCCCCCACTCATCGCCCCACTACTTTCGAGAATTTCTCCATCTAGAGTGACAATACGAGTTTTTCCCAAATGAGGACGGGCTTTTTCTAGGGTTTCAAAGACGGTGGTATTGCCAAAGATAAAGGCAAAAATTACCTGATAGCGGGGTTCACATTCAATTAAGTTAACGGCATAATCAATAAAACCATTGGCATAGCGTAAGGCTGTACTCAAGTTATGGCGAGGAGGTTGAATTTTATTTAAGGGAAGAAAAGTTGCTCGTCCCCCCCGTTTTTCTTTTAGCAGTTGAATCGCTTTTGCGCCCACTTGATCATCTTCAACGACAATATGGGCGAGTCTTCCCCCAGCTGCAGTTTCTAAAGCAAGTTGATAACGGGGTTCTACTTGTCCGAGTTGGGCGACTAAACCACAGACTCCCTCAAGATTTGCCTGTAAGATAATTTTAGTGGCATAAGTGCCTTGGGCTTCCTGTTGGGCTTGTTGGGTGGCTTCTAATTTATCTAATTGCCGTTGTTTATCCCGTTGTTCTTGTAAAAGACGGTTTTGGGTAGTTTGTTGCAGTTTCTTTTCTTCTTCAGTTTCACTGAGGCGTTGGGCGAGTTGTTGAACTTGTTGTTGTAGTTCGTTAACGGTTTGTTCTAGCTGTTGGTAGTGTTCCTGTTTTTCTTCTAGTTCAGGGGTTAGGGAAGAGAGGGTGGCTTGTTGATCTTGAATTTTTTGCTGCAGTTGGGTTTCTCGTTCTTGCAGTTGCGCTTGTTCTGTTCTTTGGGGGTTTAGACTGTTTTGTAGTTGATTAATTTGTTGGTTGAGATGGGTTTGTTGTTGGATCCATTCTTCTGAGGCTGCCGCGATCGCGTTTGCCTGTTCTCGACTTTCTGTTAATCTAGTCTGAGCAGTTTCTTGGGCTTGCTGTAATTCTTGTAATTTATTCTGAGTTAAATCTTCTAATTGTTGCTGTAGAGTTTCTAAGCGAGTCTGATGTTGTTGCAGTTGCTGTTGGGTTTCTGTTTTTGCGGTTTCTGTTTCTTCTAAGGTTTGATTTAATTCAGTTTCCCTTTGTTGTAATTGTTCTTGTTGGGCTTTTTGGGTAGCAAGTTTAGAATTAGCTTCTAACTGTTCATCTTCCCCTAAGGCTTTTACCTGTTGGTTTAGGGTTTCTAGCTGTTTACTGGCTTCTTGAATTTCTTGATCAGTGGTTTGAATCGTCTGGTTCAGTTGACTTAAGGCTTCCTCATTCCCCCTAATTTCCCCCTGTAAGCTATCAATTTCTTGTTTAAGGGCTTTCCATTCTAAAACCGTTTCCCATTGCTGTTTTTCTTGAATCTCGGCTTTCAGTTGACGATATTTTTCTGCTTTGTTACGTTCACTGGCAGCGCGATCGCGTGTTTTAATTAACTCTTGTTGTAGAATCTCACAGCGTTCCTCTTTTTCCTTAACCGTCTCTAAAGTTTCCTTCGCCTTAGCAATTTTACGGTCAAATTCAGCCACCCCTGCTAACTCATCAATAATTTCCCGTCTTTCCCGTCCATTCATGCTAATAATACGAGTGACATCCCCCTGTAGCACCACGTTATAGCCTTCGGGATAAATTCTTAACTCGCGCAGTTGTTCATGGAGTTGGCTTTGGGTACAAGTTTCATCATTAATATAGAAAGTTGAGGCATAACTTCCTTCTTTCGTTACTCGTAACCGTCGCGCCACTGACCATTCTGTTTCATCATCCAATTCAAAGGTAACTTTAACCGTTGTCTCTGCTCGTCCTTTGCCATTATTTCGGCTATTATTAACTAAGTCAGGCAAACGTTCCGCCCGCATTCCCCGGGAACTCGCTAAACCTAACGCAAACAGCAGCGCATCGAGAATGTTGGATTTTCCCGACCCATTGGGACCCGATACTACGGTAAAACCTGGTAGCAGGGGAATTTGTGTCGTCTGACCAAACGACTTAAACCGCGATAATTCTAGACGTTTTACATGAACCATAACGGTTATTGTAACGATAAAGGGAGCGCGATCGTTCTTTGTAATTGTAGTTTATAGCTTAACAGAGAAGGATTGGGAGCATTGCAAAGACAGTCACCACAACTCTTACTAACACATCTTCCTTGATTGATCACTGATGTTTTCAATAGTAATGATTTAGGTTATTAGTAGTTGGCTGAGTTTGAATTATATATTGGTCTTGTGTATAATATGCCTCATAATTGGCACTGGGAGAGCCGGAGGTACAAAGTCACATTTTTAGGAGTAAAATTGTGAGGCGTGAGCACACTATCTAACTTAGTTGTTAGCCGAAAAGTGCATAATGGAACATGATTTTGATACAAATAACGCTGAAATCCTTCTAATTAACGATATAGATCACGAAGGAATTATATCTTCTCTGAGAACAGCAGGTAAGGTATATATCAAGAAGATGCTTCATTCCAAACCAGAAAATTGGAAGAAAATAGTTAGTATTGTTAAATCCCCAAATGTTAAAGCTATTTTGGGCAAGGTGACTCCTAAAACATATAATTTCTTCGCAGATCCAGATTACGAAGAAATTGGCAACATCCTGCTTAAAGAAATTGCCAAGAAACCACACCAACTGTTTGTTTATGAGTCTCTTCTGGGGACAACTCCCAACCCTAAAGAAACAGATGATTATCGTGAAGCAAATTTAAAACTTTTAGCTGATGCGAGTCCTGAAACTGTAAGGTTTACCAACCAACTATTTGATTTCTATAATATATTGACTCTTCCTTATCGGCGTGTGTCCGAAGTAACTATATCAGCTCAAGCTTTTATTGAAGCAACAGATGAGGGGTTGCTATTCCGTGTTTATCTTCCTAGTGGACGTATGTGGGAAGATGAGGTCAATAGGCTTCTACAACTTTTTCGTGATTACCTTGTTCGAGTTGCAGGGGAGAACATTCGATTGGGGACTTGCGAAAAAATGAATTACCCAAGAAACTAGAAGAGATGATATTGGTAAAAAGAGGATGCAAGAGTTAAACGAACAGTTCAAAAGAACTCTTAAAGATGCAGCGAGAAAATTAACAGGAGAGAAAAAACGAGTGTTTGTCGCTCAGGTGTGCCTTGACTACTTTCAAGGTTCAGCCCGTCGGACAGAAAGGCAAATGGGTTGGGGGAGAGTGTGTGTTCAAAGAGGTCTTGACCATCTGGAAAGGGGAATCTCCTATCAGGACAAGTATCAGGAGCGGGGTCGGAAAAAAAGCGAAGAAAACTTGCCCAATTTAGGAAAGGAGATTCGCGACCTAGTAGAGGAACAATCTCAAGCCGACCCAAAATTCCAAACCACATTTCAGTATAGCCGCATGAGTGCTCAAGCGGTGAGAAATGCTCTGATTAGGGAAAAAGGATACAGCGATGAACAATTACCAACCCGACAAACAATTGGAGCAATGTTAAATCGCCTCGGCTACCGTTTAAAAAAACCTTAAAAACCAAGCCATTGAAGAAAATCCCTGAAACTGATGCTATTTTTGAACAAGTGGCAACAGCTAATCAAGCGGCCGATGATGACCCAACCGTCTTACGCATCTCAATTGACTCGAAAGCCAAAGTCAAACTAGGAAACCTCTCACGGGGTGGGAAAGACCGTCGCCAAGCTCCCCCTCAAGCCGATGACCATGATACTCAATGGCACACGACTCTACTTCCCTTTGGGATTCTTAACCTCCGTACAGACAACTTAGCTCTTTACATGAGTGAGTCCCCTGAAACCTCAGATTTCATTGTTGATTGTCTAGAGCACTGGTGGAAAAGCAATCAAGGAAACTTTCCCGAGGTTAACACCTTAGCCATTAACTTGGATGGCGGCAGTGCTACCCGTTCCAATCGCACTCAGTTCATCAAAAGGATTGTAGAATTTTCTCGTCATTACCAGCTCCAGATTCGCTTAATTTACTATCCTCCCTATCATAGTAAATACAATCCCATTGAGCGTTGTTGGGCTGCCCTTGAACAATTCTGGAACGGAGCGATTCTGGACTCTATTGACACGGCTCTGAGATGGGCAAGTAAGATGAGTTGGAAAGGTTCTCAGCCTGTGGTTCACCATGTCACTAAGCTTTATCAAACTGGTGTCAAAGTTGACCCTGAGTCTTTAGCAGACTATCGAGTTGATTGGCATCCTTCAGAATCTTTGCCCAAATGGTCAGTTACTGTTGGTTCGTTCTGATGGGTATCCTTTTTTATTGCAAATCCCTTAAATCATACATTCATTACCGGCACAGAATAATACACGTGTCTCCTTTGCTCGGGATGCTCAACCAAAAGAGTGTTCCACGGGAAGAGCCTGTATTTCCAAAAAAGGAAATCGCTCAAAATGCAAGAGCGCGCTTTAGTGAATTCATAGAAGCATTGCACCAAGCAACATTGTCGCTTCGGCCTAAAAATGAACCCTAATTTTGAAACAGGGCAATGGAGGTATGATGTCACAGAAACCTAATTTCACTCAAATGAGTCTTTCTGAATTAAGGTCTTATGTCTTGGCTAATAGAAATGATCAGGAGGCTTGGAAAGAATTTACCAGTCGTCCCCGTCCAAATGCGATTTATTTTGATGCTAATCTTACTCTATCTGAAGAGAAGAAAAAATTACAGGAACTCATAGAAAATTCAGACAAAACTAATTAGTTGAAAGCGCGATCGCTGTTTGTGTGAAATGGAGATGGAGGCGCGATTAGGAAACGCATCTAGTCTTGATTAACAGATACTGAGGGTTTAAAGTCAATTGTTAACCCAACTGCCTTGAGAATAGAAGTAAGCGTCATAAAATTAGGATTATCTTCTTTACTGAGAAAACGCTTTAATTCTTCCTGAGAAATATTAGCTTCTTTAGCCACTTCTGAAATGTCTTCTCTAGCTTCAATTAATTGCTAGACAACAATGACTGATTAACAGACGCAGAAAAATTCCAATCCACAGTGGCTTTTTGAACATTGCGAGTCTCTTCCCAATGGGAACATACGACCCATCATTTACAATTGAATCAGGAAGAGGATTATCCCTTGCACTTATACTGAGGCTTTTTTATGCTAAGTGTGACAATCGATGAAATTCAGCTCGATCCTTCAAAGTATCTGCGCCAAGTGGAGGCAGGTGAAACCATTGTGATTCTTCAAGCAGATAAAGCGATCGCTGAACTGAGACCAATTAATACGAATAAGTCATTACGACCGTTTGGATTATGTGCAGGGGAGTTTACTGTGCCAGATGATTTTGATTCTCCATTGCCAGAAGATATTCTCGATGCATTCGAGGGTAAATGAGGATTCTGCTAGATACACACATCTTTCTATGGTTTATCAGTGGCGATACCCGGTTGTCAAAAGATGTTCGGGATGCAATTCGCGATCCAGACAATGAGGTTTACCTGAGTGCAATTTCAGTCTGGGAAGCAATTGTCAAGTACCAGTTGGGCAAGCTACCTTTGCCGGAGCATCCTGAAACTTATTTACCCAAACAGCGCGATCTGCATCAAATTGCCAGTCTTGACCTTAATGAAAGTAGTGTGCTTCAACTGGCTAAACTGCCAACATTACATCGCGATCCATTTGACAGGATGTTGATCTGCCAAGCATTACAAAACGGTTTGACCATTGCGACAGTAGATACAGCAGTCCGTGCGTATCCAGTCAACGTCATGTAACATTAGTCTTCTTTAGTCGTCCAGATAAGGCGCGATCGCGTTGAGCATTACATTTCTTCTTCAGGAAAAAAGTTTAATCCTAACACTTTACCTGATGGGACTTCCCAGCCTTGAGTATTTTCTTCTAGAGGCAAATTGTCAGGATCATCTAAAGCATTTTGAGTCGCTTCTTCATCACTCATCTTCTCTAATCGTTCCCAATCCGTTTGACTATCAAGCCTTGCCAATTCAGGAGTCAGTTTCCTTTTGTTTTTGTTTCCAGTATCTTTTCTGCTCACGACGGTTTGCCTTCCTTGCACTAATAATTCTAATTGTATTTTCACGCATGGTGAAAGCTACTTAAGTTTATATTTATTGCGCTTTTTGGAAGAAGAGGAATGCGCGATCGCGCTTTGATAAAATTGATATAGTTCGTTGACTAAAAAACTCAAATGACAGAATTATTGGAATCTCTAATTGAACAAGTCAAACAACTGCCACCATCAGAGCGCGATCGGATTGCAACAATTATTTTAGAAGAACTAGAACAAACTAAAAACATCAACTCTCCCGAGTCATCCAATAAGATTCAATCCTTAAAGGGTTCAGTGATTTATTACCACCAGCCTAATGAACCTGTAGCAGAAGAAGATTGGGAAGTCTTAAAATGATTCTGCTAGATACTCACATTTGGATTTGGTGGCTTGATGGGAATCCTAAGTTAAAAGAACAAAACCTGAAGCTGATTCAACAAAATAACCCCAATCAGTTAGGACTTAGTATAATTTCTTGTTGGGAAGTTGCGAAATTAGTTGAAAAAAATCGAATCAAATTTAATTGTTCGGTTGAGGAATGGTTAGAACTCGCTTTAGCATCATCTCAAGTTAACCTATTACATTTAACTCTTCCCATTATTACCGCTTCCACTCAATTAATTGGCTTTCATGCTGATCCTGCCGATCAAATTATAGTAGCAACCGCTAAAGTGAACAACTGTCCTTTATTAACTCAAGATCAAAAAATTCTTAACTATTCAGGAGTTCAAACTTGCTAGGTTGATGTGAAGTAGAGAGCGCGATGTAGGGAAGCTACTTGCCTACGGCGATCGCTGTTTGAGGAAGGGGAAGAAATGCGCGATATGATCAAGAAAGATAAGAGATGCTTTTAATTGCTAGACAAAAATGACTAATTTATTAATAGAAGCCTTTAATAAAGCCCAAAATTTGCCAGAACATCTTCAAAATGAACTCGCTCAAAAAATGATTGAAGATATTGAAAGCGAGCTTAAATGGCAAAAGATCTTATCTCAACCTCAAAGTTCCTCTCTAGATGAATTAGCCCGTCAAGCCTTAAATGATTCTTGGGAGGGGAAAACTAATGAAATGGGCTTTGATGAACTATGAAGTCCGAACTAACTAATGATTTCGTCCAACGTTTTGCTCAATTACCCGATGGAGTTAAACAGACGGCACGGAAGAATTATAAACTCTGGAAGGATAACCCAACACATCCTAGTTTAGAATTCAAGAAACTCAATACTCAAGAACCTTTGTATTCGATCAGAGTCGGAATCGGTTGGCGGGCTGTCGGAGTGCTAAAAACATCAGATACAATCGTTTGGTTTTGGATTGGCTCACATAGCGAATATGATAAATTGTTGAAAAATTTATAAGCATGAAGTTTGTCAAAATCTAGCACTTAAATAATAACTAATGCGAAGTGAATGGAGATGATCGCCGTTTTGGAAAGGGAAGGAAGCGCGATCGCGCTTCGGAAGATTCCGTATTTTCGTCTATATCATAGAGTAGATAATAAGTCCAGTAAAAACACAAAGTTCACAGTAAACAGTAACTTAACTTAACAATCAGTAACCTAAAGGTATTGAGAGCTAAAACAAAGACTATATGGTATTAACAACAGAAAGAACAACAACACTGCAAGCATTACACACTCAATATGTGGAGGCGACAAAACAAAATTATCCTGATGCTTACCTTTTTTCTCTAGAAGAAATTATGGCTAATGTTGCTGAAAATGCGAAACCCAGTGATGATATCAACGCCTTAACGACAAGCGTCTTAGAAGCAATGATTTATACGTCTTCTAACACGGTACAAGAAATGATCGAACGGGCTGAGGCTGACTTTATTCATCGTTATCAAGAAATGACTCCTCAACAGCAAAAGGTCTGCAATCAGTATCGATTAAAATTTCGGTAACAAAATCCTGATGCTGGCGAAGCGAGCAGGATAGAATAAATGCGATCACGTGTTGCAAGAATAATGTGAGAGAAGCGCGATCGCGCTTTAATAAAATGGTCATTGGTTTACAAACAACGAAGGAGAAAAATATTTATCCTTCTCTTAGCACATAACCCACGCCACGAACAGTTTGAATTAAACGTTTATGTCCTTCTTGTTCAATTTTTAAGCGCAAATAACGAATATAAACTTCAATTACATTAGATTCACCACCATTATTATCTTCCCAAACATTTTCTAAAATTTGTTCACGGGTGAGAACTTCTCCAGGATGAGACATTAAATACTTAAGCAGATCAAACTCTTTAACTGTAAGCTCAATTTTTCTTCCATTACAATAAACACAACGGTGAGATAAATCTAATACTAAATCGCTAAAATGCAGTTGCTCTGGAGTTTTTGTTGAGGGTTGAAGATACAGTTTTATTAACTCTAGAAATTGCTCCGTTTTATAGGGAAGTAAGGTATAATCATCTGCACCCGCTTCGAGACAAGCTACGCGATCGCGCAATTGATCCTGATTCATAAACAGTAAAATCAATACTGGGTTATTATTTCCTCGAATTTGGCGACACAGCTTTAAACCTTTCTCCCCAAATTGTGCTTGATCGATTACTACCAGCGATGGCTGTAACTCTTTAAAATAGGGTTCTCCTTGTTCAGGGTTAGAAACCACTGTTACCGTATAACCGGCATGGGTTAAATCTAAATTCACCTGTTGAGCGAGGTAAGGATCATTTTCAATGAGTAAAACCGACATAGCAGAAGCCCTCCAGGAGCAATTAACTTTTAAGGTAGCTCGACAGAAGTTGGTTTGGCGATATGGGGTAATCCCCAGCCGAGTTTTTCTCTTAAGACACGGAAAATTCTGGACGTTCCAGACGAATAAAATACGCCGAGTAGTTTGCTTTTGCAACATAAACGAGATCTTTCGGTTGTACATAACAACCCCCGTTACCATCTACCACCATCACTAACTGATGTTCTTCACTAGCAGAATGAATGGTAATCAGTTCTTGATCGGAAAAAACTAAAGCCCGTGAAGCAAGAGAATGAGGACAAATCGGAACTAATTGCAACACAGGGACATTGGGGGTTACCACCGGACCACCAGAACTCAAAGAATAAGCGGTAGAACCAGTGGGAGTAGAAACAATGATCCCATCAGCTGCAATATCTACAGGGGCATGATGCCCAACAGTTACCTCAAAATGACACATACTTGTCATAGGCTCCCGGTGAAGCACCATTTCATTTAAGCATAAAGCCTCCCACTGCAAACGCTCTCCTCGCATTACTTTTACAGTAATCATTGAGCGTTCTTCCACATGGTAATTTCCTGCTAATACTTCCTCCAAAGCAGGAAAAAGTTGATTCAAGTAAGTTTCTGTTAAAAAGCCCATGTGTCCTGTATTAACAGTTAATAAAGGGATATTATAGGGAGCTAACTGTCGGAACGCAGACAAGACAGTACCATCACCCCCTAAGACTAAGCAGAACTTGATTGTTTCATCAAAGCCTGGAGGGGTTAACTTGTCCATGGGCGTATGACACACAGGAGTTTCAGGACTGGAATATCCTAAGAGACCTCCCACTCCTGTGGCGAGTACCACTTCCCATCCTTCCTGTTGGAGTTTTTCTTGGACTTGGCAAGCGGTTTGGTAAGCAACTGGTTTATTATCGTTATAAATAATGCCTATTTTCGGCACGACTACTAATCCGTTTTTAGAATTTTATTATGAATACAAGAATGTTCTTCTGATTGTATCGTAAGGCAAAAGAATTCATTAAGACTGAGATTTAAAGGGAGTTTTCTTTTTCTTGCTTTTTTCTTTTTCGTAATTAATCTCTTTTAATTTCTTCATAATCCGTGAGAAGTATTCTTTTAAGTAGGTTTCAAGGCTAGTCATGTCATTAGGCTTAAAACCAAAGGTATCATAAACTTCCTTCATATCCGCGTCAAACGGTTTGCCACTGACTAACACATTAGCGAACATTAAGCGGTCAGAGGCATTACGTGTCCATTGGAAAAATCGCATTGCTCGTGATAAGAATTTTAATAACCCCATGGGGAGACGAGAAATTTTTGCATTTTTTCCTGAGAGTTGTTCACAAAGATTAATAATTTCGTCAGCAGTCCAAGCTCGTGATCCAGCAAGGGGAAATGTTTTTTGTTCAGTTTCAGAAACTTCTAAGGCGCGTACCCCAAATTTAGCAATATCTAAGGTATCCATGTAAGCAATAGGGGTGCTTTCTCCTGTTACCCACACGGCTTGGTTATCTAAAATGGGAATCGCATATTGAGGGATTAATCCCTGCATAAAGCCACAGGGCTTGAGAATTGTGTAATTGAGTTCTGCATCTTTTAAAAATTGCTCAGTGCAGCGTTTAATGTCCATGAGGGGAACATCAGGATAGGCTTCTGCATTGAGAATCGAAAAAAAGATATAACGCTCTACCCCTGCTTTTTTACAGGCTTGGATTAAATTTACTTTGCCATCCCAATCAACATTTTTGATGGTTAATGCGTCAGTAGGACGGGCGGTAGCAGCATCAATAACGGCTTCTATGCCTTCTAAGGTGCGGGGTAATGTTTCAGGTTGACATAAATCTCCTTTAACCAGTGTTGCTCCCCATTCTTTAAGAAATGTTGCTTTTCTGGGGTTTCTCACCAAACATTTTACTTGATAGCCTTTTTCTAGAGCATGACGGACGATTTGCCTTCCTAGGGTTCCCGTAGCCCCGACCACTAATATATCCATTTATAAAAATATGAGAGTATCTTAAACTTTCTATAAGATTCTATCAAAAAGTGTTGCTTTCTGTATTAGTATTACTCCCCTTCTTGTTCAAAAAGGTGGCATTGAGCGCGATCGCGCAGTAAGTGATCACACAAAACAAGGGCAACCATAGCTTCTACCATAGGAACTGCCCTTGGTAACACACAGGGATCATGTCGTCCTTTGGCGGCTAATTCCGTGGCTTCCCCACTGCTGGTAACAGTTTCTTGGGATTTCCCGATTGTAGAAGTGGGCTTAAAGGCAGCACGGAGAATAATATTTTCCCCATTACTAATTCCCCCTTGCACCCCTCCAGAATAATTACTGCGAGTGCGAATATTTCCCTCTTCATCAGGGTAAAAGGGATCATTATGTTCACTTCCTCGTAAAAGCGTTCCCGAAAAGCCAGAGCCAATTTCAAAGCCTTTACTGGCAGGTAAGGACATAATCCCTCTTGCGAGATCTGCTTCTAATTTATCAAAGACTGGTTCCCCTAATCCTCTGGGAACATTTCTCACTACACATTCGACAACACCACCAATAGAGTCTTTTTCGCGGCGAATTTGCTCAATGAGATCAATCATTTGCTGGGCGCATTCCCCGTGAGGACAACGGACAATGTTGCTTTCCACTGCTTCTCGGGTGACAGTATCGGTATCAACTGGGGCTTCTAAATCTTTAATTCGTTTCACATAGCCCACAATTTCCACATTAGCAACTTCACGGAGAATTTTTTGCGCGATCGCGCCAGCCGCCACTCTGCCAATAGTTTCCCGCGCTGAAGATCGTCCCCCTCCTTGCCAATTACGAAAGCCATATTTCGCATCATAGGTAGCATCAGCATGAGATGGGCGATAAGTGGTTGCCATTTCGCTATAATCTTGAGGGCGAGTATCTTTATTCGGAACTAAAATCGTAATTGGTGTTCCTGTGGTTTTCCCCTGAAATACCCCAGACAGAATTTCACAGGTATCCGTTTCTTTACGAGGGGTGGTAATCTTACTTTGCCCTGGGCGGCGGCGATCTAATTCCAATTGGATTTCTTCTGCGGAAATGGGAAGTTGTGGCGGACACCCATCAATAACGACACCAACGCCACCGCCATGAGATTCCCCGAAGGTACTAATGCGAAAAAGTTGCCCAAAGATGCTACCCATAGAGTCTAATTACTTGTCTTGCTTGAGAGAGGGAGAGATTCTTATTGTATCTTAATGTGCAAAATCATCTCCCGACATAATTTTATTAATCCGTGCAGGAAATAGTTAACACCTAGAGACTGGTATATTGAACTAGCTGAGCCCAAAAATAGCGATTCCCCAACATTGTTCAATATCATTTTCTTTTTTTACTTGTCACTACTCAAACTTTATGTTTATAATAGCTAAAGTGCAACGCGGGATAGAGCAGTCTGGTAGCTCGTCGGGCTCATAACCCGAAGGTCGGTGGTTCAAATCCGCCTCCCGCTATTTTTCAAAATGTATTAGCGTCGTTACTAGTAACCTGTCTTGAATCCTTTTGATGGGGCTCCCAATGTAATTTTCGATTCAATAGGAGAGCATCAAGTTGTAATACTTCACATAATCTCGTACCGTAAAAGGGTACAAGGAATTGAACCATTGTAAGCGGGGATGCGTTTTGAGGTTCTTAAACCAATTTGTTTGGTTAGTTCTTTATTTCCTGATAAAACATAAGCAATCCAACCCTTAAAACGTTGCTTAAAAACATCTCCAAGTTGTTTGTATAATTGACCCAGTTCTTTGACTTCTCCAAGGCGTTTGCCGTAGGGGGGATTACAAATAATAATGCCTTGCTCACTAGGTGGTTCTAAGTTTTCAAGATCTATTTGGGCTAAGTCAAGATGGTGATTAAGATTACAGTTTTTGGCATTGGTTTTAGCTTGTTTTAACATTTCAGAAGCGCGATCGCGCCCATAAATTCCAGCAGGAAGTTCTGATCGTTGCTGTTGTCTTGCTTCTCGTTTTAATTGTTGCCAAAGTTGAGGATTAAAATCTGACCATTTCTCAAAGGCGAATTGTTTTCTAAATAACCCTGGGGCTATATTGAGCGATTGTAATCCTGCTTCAATTAGAAATGTTCCTGATCCGCACATAGGATCAAGTAACGGTAAATGAGTTTCCCAATCTGTCATTTGTAATAAAGCGGCGGCAAAGGTTTCTTTTAAGGGGGCGACTCCCATTGCAGGGCGATAACCGCGACGGTGTAAACTCTCTCCTGTACTATCTAAGCTCAGGATAGCGTAAGTATCTTTGATATGGAGATTAATAATTAAATCAGGATTTTCTAAATTAACATCTGATCGTTTTCCAAAATAGTCTCTTTGCTGATCCGCGATCGCGTTTTTAACTTGTAAAGCACTAAAGTGAGTATGATTCAGTTGTTTATTTTTCCCTGTACAGTGAACCATTAATGATTGTTCAGGAGATAAATATTTCTCCCAATTAACGCTTTGCACCCCTTGATAAAGTTGTTTTGCATTATGACAAGGAAACTTTTGGATAGGAACTAAAACCCGAAAAATAAGCCGCGACCAAAGATTTATTTGATAGAGTAATTTTTGATCTCCTTGAAATTCTATTCCTGTAAAGGTGGGATTAACTTTCTTTGCCCCTAATGCTTCTAATTCTTGAGCGGCAATTTCTTCTAATCCTCGTGCTACTGTAGCAAAATATTGATTCATTTTCTTAGGAAATCAAAAAGGAATATCTATAATATCATCATTGCGATTATTTTGCGGTTCTAACTCGATAACACCTGCTAAGAGTTTCCAACAGGGATCATCTCCTTCCCAATTATCAGGACGATAAGGCATACTTAAACTAACCGTGACTAAACAGGGAACATTAGGCTGTTCTCCTCGATCTAGTTTCTGAACAAATACAGGATCAGTAATACCAATTCGGCGAAGAGTTTGTCCATTTGCTGTTACAATTGTAGCTTGATATTGATTGCTTCCTGTATCTCTTAATTTCTTTTCTACGGAAAATTCTGTTACATAAACTAATTGCAGGGTATTTCGTTGTAAAAATGGTTTTCTGGTGATTTCAGTAACGGTGACATACTTTTTATGATTATGCAAAACATAATGATCTCGCTGACAATATCTTAAAATATCTTTTGGGACAACTTCACCTTGCTTTCTCCATTCTCCCGGTAAAACTGATAAATTTTCACTTTCAAATCCAAAGTCATTACCCTCTTTTGCTAGGGGGATTGCGATGATATCTAATAATTTTGGTTCTTTCCCATTAATTAAGCGCATAGAAAGTGGAATACGACCATCTTCTAAGCTAGAGATAGGACGCACCCAACACCCTGTTTGAAGATTAATTCCAGCAATACAGCGATCGCCGTGTTTCCAAGAATTGGCTAAACAAATAATTGAGGTTAAAGGTGACATATTTCTACATCTCTCCACTTTTGTTGTAAGTATTCTGCAACGAGGCGACGGTGACAATAATGAGGCTTGGCTTCACTACATAATAAACAACTACAGTGAAGAGACTCTGGTGAGAATTGTTTGTCGATCGCGCGATCGCTGATTAATTGATAAAATGCTTTTTCGTAGTCTTCCCAACTCATTTCTTTTTGACGATATTGGCTTAATAAATTCTTAGTGGGGGCGAGAGAGATTTGATGATCATAATCAATAGACTTTAAAGACTGGAGAAAGTATTGTAAATCATTTTTTTTGGCAAACCCTGATAATTGAGAAGTGTTATTAATTCGGGTATCTATTACTTTTTTAACGCCCACTTTTCCGAGAGTTTCAAAGAAATTTTGAGCAGTTTTCTGGGTAAATCCAATCGTGAAAATTTTAATCATGATTTTGCCTGATAAGCCACTTGTTGAGATTGTAAACGATAAGCCTCATTTAACAGTTCTTCTGGAGACTTTTGAGGCGGAGGGAAATCCAAGTCAAATAAAGAAAGCTGTTGAGTTGTTGCTTCTTCTGTAGGGAAACCCTGTTTTTTAAGTAATCGTTTTTCTAAGTCTTCATGGGTTTCTATTTCTCCATTTTTTAAAATATGGTTAATTGCTAAGTGATCTTGACGTAAATAGCGACAAACTAATAAAAAACGATGACAATCTAACGGGTCTTTTTCCGCACACATTAAAGCAGTTCGATATTTCTTAATCCCTTCTAATAATCGCTTTTTTCCTGCCTTGAAGGTTTCTGTCCCTGCCATTTTATCATAATCTGCTTGCCCGTTGAGATAACAATTCTCTTCCTGCGGTCGTCCTCCTAATTCCTTGCCAAGAAAAACATATTGTATTCCTGCTTCCATTAATGCTAGCTTCAAATTAGGCTGATTAAAATGAGTAAGATAACGGCTATAAGGTTGAGAACGAACATCAGCAAGGGCGGTAATATTATATTTTTTAAGGAGAGAAACAAAGTCCGCTATAGAATGATTAGAATGTCCAATTGTGAATAAAATTTGCTCACTCATTTTTTTAATTCCTCATCGCTTTAATAATAAAAATAACCTCAATCTCCAGTGTAGATTGTTCCTGATTAGTATGCTAAAATCTAGCATAAATAACAATGGAGAAAACAAGGATGACTGAAGCCACCAATGTTTTAGGAACCCCTTTAGAATTGTGTTGTAATCAACCCAAGACAGGATTTTATCGCGATGGCTATTGTAATACAGGTGGACAAGATTTCGGGTTGCATGTAGTTTGTGCAGAAGTAACAGCAGAGTTTTTAGAATATACTAAATCCCAAGGCAATGATTTAAGTACCCCAAGACCCATGTTTGATTTTCCAGGACTAAAACCGCGCGATCGCTGGTGTCTTTGTGCCTCTCGTTGGGAAGAAGCGAGACAAGCTGGTGTCGCACCACCTGTTGTTTTAGCTTCTACGCATGCTCGAGCTTTAGAAGTGATCTCCTTAGAGACTCTCAAAAAATATGCCGCATAAAAATCCACAACTAACTAGTTAGAAACTTCTGCCATTTCAATCACTCGTTCATCCAAATCTTTAACTAAAAAGTTTAAAGGTTTGGTGCGACGGACTTTAAATTTTAGTCGTCGCGCTTGCACTTGCATTAAAATTTGTTCTAAACAATCGTGATCAAAACATACGTGACGATCGCGCTCTTTGTGACCGTAATTTGCACCACTAATTATATGCAATTGTGTATTTTTTTTCAGTTGATACCAAAGTCCTTCTGAAGCAGCAAAACCAGGATTACTAGCCATTCCTGTATTCGCAGACATATACATGGGATCAATAGCAGTTGCCCCTAAAGATTGTTCATAATTGTAATAATAGTGGAGTGGCACTTCGGCAATAGGTAAATTTAAAACTCCCTCATAAAACTGACGAGCCACCTCTAAATCCGATACCATAACAGTGTGGACTTTTGGTGCGCTAGTAAGAAAGAGCCACATTGCCCCTGCATACGCCACCAACAACATGACCATGATTCCCTGGGTGGAAAAAACTGTATCCAATCCAGGAAGAAAAGCCGCGATCGAAGTCATATTAACAATCATTTCCCAAGCCATAAGCAGATCATTCAATGTGTTACAGTCAAAACTTACCGACAAATTAAATCAGATGCGGTAAAGTGCAATAGGTGATTACCCCTGTGAGGTTAAACGCTAGTGCTAGACTAGCTTATCCTATTTTATATTTGTTTTAGGTTGATGAACACTCGTGCAGATTCCTAGTTTTCCAGAAGCAAACCACCCTCTTATTCAACCCTTATTCCATCATAGCGATTTAGAATTACTGACTCTGTTACAGCGACATCCTGAACAGGGAAAATATTTCATAGCTATTTTTTGTCGCTATAGTCCCCTCATTTATACAATTATCCGTCACAGTGCGCGATCGCGCATTCAATCTGACTATCTTTTTGCCCAAATTTGGCGGCACTTGTACTATGAGATGCAAGGTCTCAACATTAATGAATTAGACGTTACAGGGGATAATTCCCTGCAAAGCTGGTTAATTAAAATGGTAGCTGTCACCCTCAACCAAGTAGAAATTCCCCCTGTTAAAGAAATCAATTATGATTTAAAAGCTGCTCCTCCTCCCTTTTGGTGTCATCTAGAAATTGCCCTCAATAAACTTCCTCCTATTGTGCGTTTAATGGTATTAATGGCACAAACCTTTCATTGGAGTGAATCACGGATTGCTGAATATCTACAAGAGCAAAAGGAAAATTTGAGTGTTGAGGAAGTAAAAAGCGGATTAAAACAGGGTTATAAACTATTAGAAACTGCTTTACCAGATGATATTCGTATGATTTATCTCTATCGTGATCAGTAAAAAAATTGGTAACTTAAAAAAGCATGACTAACTCCAATCCCTTTCTCAATCTCAACTACGAAACCGCCCTCGAAAACCTTGGACACGACTACTATGATCCTGTCACCGCCGCTGAATTTCCGCGCCATTTGTTACGGTTTCGCAATGACCAATTACTTCCCTTACTTAACTTAACCCCCTCAGAGGTAACAGACGAACACTTTATCGAAGCCTTTGGCAAGTTTCAAGCAATTCGCCCATTTCTTGCCCTCCGCTATCACGGTTATCAATTTGGCAGCTATAACCCATATCTCGGAGATGGGCGAGGGTTTATTTATGGACAAGTACGGGGGAATGATGGTCGCTTATATGATTTTGGCACAAAAGGCTCAGGACAAACCCCTTATTCCCGCACTGCTGATGGCAGATTAACCTTAAAAGGGGGCGTGAGAGAAGTTCTCGCTAGCGAAGCCTTACATCAATTAGGAGTTCGCACCTCTCGCTGTCTCAGTCTCATTGAAACAGGAGAATCACTTTGGCGTGAAGATGAACCCTCCCCCACTCGCGCCTCAGTTTTAATTCGCATGAGTCATTCTCATATTCGCTTTGGCACATTTGAACGCCTCAATTACTTGCAACGCCCTGATTTAGCGAAAAAATTATTAGATCATGTAATTTACTACTATTACCCTCACTTAGAAAATGAGACAGAGAAATATGCTTACTTCTATCAGGAATTAGTGCAAAGAGTAGCAGAATTAGCGGCTCAATGGATGGTTGCTGGCTTTTGTCATGGGGTACTCAATACCGATAATATGTCTATTACAGGGGAAAGTTTTGATTATGGCCCCTATGCCTTTATTCCTACCTATAGCCCTCGTTTTACTGCAGCTTATTTTGACTATTCGGGATTATACTCCTATGGTAATCAACCTCGCATTTGTCGCTGGAACTTAGAAAAATTGCAAGCCCCCTTAGCAATGGTAATGTCAGTGAAAGACTTAGAGAAGGGGTTGGAGAAATTTGAACCCCATTATCAGCAACAGTATCAGCAGTTAATGCTAGAGAAATTAGGCTTTGTGTCTTTATCCCCAGAAACGGGAACACAGTTAGTAGAAGAAACAGTTAATTTATTATACGAAACCCAAGTTCCTTATCATCGTTTTTTTGCAGAATTAGCAAATTGGTTTAGCCCTAGTTGGCAACAAAAGTCTAATATCATTTTAGAAAATGCCGAATTTGTGGAACAGTTACAAGCAAGGGAAACGCTTTGGGAAAGTTGGCAACAGTGTTATCAACAAGCCTTAAAAGAATGTTCTGAACAAGAGTTAGAAGCAGTTGCGTCTCGTCTGAAAGCGAAAAACCCCAAAACTGCCCTCTTACGCCCTGTTATTGAGTCAGTTTGGGAACCGATTAGTTTAGAAAATGAATGGGATCCTTTTTACGCGCTATTGGAAGAAATTCAAAGTTAAAATCCTTATGACAAATAGCTCCATATAGCAATCCTAAATCAGTTGTAAATTTTTAGTTGGGATCCCCCCTTTAATTCCCCCCTTACTAAGGGGGGTGGGGGGGATCGTAATGTTGAGCTAGTTTTTACAAATGAGATCATGTTGCTATAGTTGGTAACAGATTACTTGGGGAAAAACTATCAAGTTATTCATTAGTCATTGGTTGAAAAAGGACAAAGGATAAATAGCTAACCCTCAACTTTCATTTTAATACTTCTATTAGGAGCAAGAGTAATTCCTCTTCGTACAGGCTTAGTTACTTGCTTATCCACTAAAGCTAACTGATAGTTTTTCAACACTGTTGCTAAAATAATTTTTAGCTCCATGGGGGCAAATGCATCACCAATACAACGGCGATTTCCTCCACCAAACGGCATAAATTCATACTGTTTAAATGTCCTATTAAGGAAGCGTTCAGGTTGAAATTCTTGAGAATTAGGATAAAGGTCTTCCCGATGATGCAAAAGGTACATGCAAGGAGCTAAAAATGTTTCTGGTGGATATTCATAATCTCCAATTTTAGTCGTGGTTTTCGTAATGCGAGGAGAGGTAATAATAGTAACAGGATAAATCCTTAAAGTTTCATTACAAACTGCATCTAAATAAGGTAACTTATTCAGAGCTTGGATATCACTCGGATCAGAAATTTCTTCTAATTCTGCTAGTAATTTACTTCGTATTTCTGGAAAATAATGTATCCAATAAAATGCCCAAGTTAAAGCCGTTGCTGTAGTTTCATGTCCAGCCAGTAAAAGGGTCATTAACTGATCCCGCAATTCTTCATCACTCATAGGGTTGCCATCTTCATCTCTGGCAAGCATTAATAAACTAATAATTGTATTATCATCTTTTTCTACACGATTGCGTCTTTCTTCAATTTCTTCTTGTAATAACTCATTGATCATTTTTTTATTTCTTACAAATGTGCGCCAAGGACTACCTGGAAAGTCTTTGTGCAATATCGGGAAAAATAATAACATAGAGCGTAAAACTGAAGATAAAACTAACTCCAGCGTGTTCACTAAACGGCTTTTTAATTGTTCTTTACGCTCAAACTCAGAAATTCCAAAGACCGTTTGCATAATTATTTCTAGAGTAATCTCCTGCATGGAAGAACGAAGATCAAAGAGTTCTCCGCTTTTCCATTGTTTTGCGACATTTTCTGTAATTTCTGCCATTTTCTCCCCATAATTGCGAATTTTTTCACCATGAAATGGAGGAAATATCAACTTTCGCTGCCGAGAATGAAGTTTGCCATCAATTAATAAGGTTGAATATTGTCCCACCAAGGGTAATAACGCTTGGTTTCCTCTTCCAGCATCAAAATTATTGATATCCTTAGAAAAAATTTCTTGTATAATCTCAGGATTGGAGGTAAAAACATAAGTTTTCCCTTTATAAAGTTTTAAGCTAAAAAGATCACCATATTTCTGTGTTGACTGCTCTAAAAACGTAATTGGATCACTTGCCCATTTAATGACATTTCTCAAAGAAGAGGTATTTGGACCAGGGGGGAATTGTTGTTGAAGAGAAATATTTTGGGTCATTAGAAATCTAAAATTTACTACAATTAGGAGATTTCTAGCAATTTTCTCTCTAAATGTCAAATAAAACTTTATCGAATTCTCCTAGCTTGAGTTCAACTATAGTTTATTCTTCTGTCCTTTGTCCTTTTGTTCTACATCTGAATTCGCTCCCAAATAGTTCTCAGCATCAAAACTCTAGTAACTCTTGTGTAGAAGCTCGATTTTCTTCTAAACCAAATAAGGCAAAATGTTCAAATCCTGAGCCGAAATCACCACTTTCTACCGCGTTCAGAACATCAGAATGCTCATTCAAGTAGAAGGCTTCATCATAAGGAATATTGCTTCCTTCTCGTCCTTCTTGAAAACCGACACTGAGATAGTGGTCAAGGGCACTTTGAAAAATCTCATCTTCTACTGCATCAGCGACATCTGAGTTTTCACTCAGATAGCTAGTCGGGTCAAAGTTTTGTAAAACATCTGTTGGGATTCGATTTTCTCCCAATCCAAATTCCTGAAAATGGTCTAATGCTGAGTCAAATAAACCATCTTCTACTGCATTGGCAACATCTGGATTTTGCTCTAGGTAGAGTGATTCGTTAAAGATAGTTTCTGAGTTGACTGCAAGAGGAATGTCAGGTAAATCTGGCTCATCAATGGGGTCTTCCTCATCTTCATTCTCATCAAATACAGGAGGAAAATTTGGCTCTGGCTCATCATGCTCGATCACAGCATCTACTTTGACATTACTATCTTCTACAGTCACTACCTCAGTAATTGGTGCTTGTAATGGAGTACCAGAAAATGTAACTTCATACTCTCCTGATGGGACTTCTAATTGATATCCACCAGCACTCATACTAGTGGTGGTAGCTTGAAAGTCATTATCAAGACTTGTCGCCTCGATTTCAATATCAGCTAATCCTTCCCCTAGATCATAAAAGCCAGTTTCATTGGCATCTTCGTAAACTACACCAGTGATAAATACATGATCATTATCTAAGCCTCCACCAAATTTCTGTGTGGTCATCACTGAGTTCGGATATTCTCTCTCATCAGTTGTGAACTCACCAGTTAAAACTCCGATCCCAACTTCTTGAAACTCATCAGACATCAGATTAACGCGATGACCTGAACTGAGAAATAGACCTTCATGTGAAGCCTCAACAAAATTAGTGATCTCTTCAATCTCGCTAGTGGTTCCTCTCCAAGCTAGATTTTCACCAATAGGGCTAGAAGTATAGCCAACATTTTCTGTTCGATCCCAAGGTTGGGTATCATCAATGCCAGTATGACTAAAGGTATCTGTATCCAACATCCATTGGCTGTGATCCCTAGCGGCTTCTAAGAGTTTAGGATTATATGCTAGAGGTGGTTTAGCTTCAGCAGAGATAGTGCCCGAAGCTAAGTCTTCATTGAGATCAATTTCATATAAGCTAGCTTCCTCAAGCGGGTTGAGGCGAGCGCGATTAACTAATTCAAGGAAGTACTGTTCTTCTTGTGATAATTCTAGGGAGTTTGTTGTCTGTTGGCTCATCTTATTTCACCATAGGAGCAGTTGGCTTTCTTCTAGCCATACAGTGCTTTCTATTATATAGAAATGGTTGCATCTTTGAATGACCATATATAGCAAGATGTGATCTCCCCCAACCCTCCTTAATAAAGCAGGGTTGCTTCATTCTCCTGAAATCTCTCTCAGGTAGGAAGATGGGGAGACAAAAGCACTTTCAAGCTTGGTTTGTGCTTCGTTCTAGACTTTAAGAAAGGACAGTTCCCAGATCGCGTCCTTCCTCGGCACCAAAGTTAATCCAGTGTTCTAGCGCGCTAGACATCTCATCTTGTTCCACGGCTTGTTCTACATCTGAATTCGCTCCCAAGTAGCTTTCGGCATCAAACTCTAGTAACTCTTGTGTGGAAGCTCGATTTTCTTCTGCACCATGCAAGACAAAATGTTCAAATCCTGAGCCGAAATCATCATTTTCTACCGCGTCTAGAACATCAGAATGCTCATTCAAGTAGAAGGCTTCATCATAAGGAATATTGCTTCCTTCTCGTCCTTCTTGAAAACCGACACTGAGATAGTGGTCAAGGGCACTTTGAAACCCACATTCCGCACCCTCAACTGTCACATTGTCCGTTTAGCGACCGTATCAAGGGGAATTGATTGATTCTAGCATCAAACTTAGGGGGAGAATCAGGGTGAATTCTTCTTATTCTCATTAACCAAGAGTAATTGAGAATTTATAAGCCTGAAATTACAGCAGCTCTTAACTGACTTCAGCTTTGATTTTCACTCCTTTGGGGAAACTTTCCTTACACTAATAAATAATATTGTTGGCAAGGTTTGGGAAACAATTGTAGTAAATTTAATCTCTCTTCGGTGAGATTAGAAATTTCTTTTTCTCCGTTACATTTTAATAAGTGAACGGCTTGAAATTGTTGAAAAATCCAACGCAAAGTAGGAAACTTGGTTTCTTTCCCTAATTGATTTTTAACCATTTCTCCTCGTCTCACTAAAGCCGAACGCAGTTCTCTTTGCCCCAAATTATAAATGAGCAGACACAAGCCCAGAATTAAGACCATCGCCTGAATTCGTTCAGGAGATTTAATAAAAATGCTGTCTGCTAAAAACATGGGGTCTTTTAAAAATCTAAATCCCCCATACGTTCTTTGGTAAATTGAATAATAATACCCTGGAAGAACACTGGGAATCATTTCTGAGGATTTAATTTGTCTAGCAAGAGTTTGAGCTGGTTTGAGACGAAAGGGAACTCGCGTCAGCCATTTCCAATCTTGCATTTGTTTCAAATTTTCTGCGGTGTATAAAGCACTGTCTGCTACCATCAATGAATCGAAATTAACTTGATTTCGGAATTGCTTAAAAAGTTCAGGAAATACTTTCTGGTCAGATTCATTTCCACTTCCTGTTCTTAAAAAAACTGGTATATCCCCATCGCCACTACAAATTAAATCAACCATGAACTGTTTCAAGTCGGGACGTTTATCCCGAGAATAACCATAGGTAATTTGAATCTGTTGAAGAGGATTTAGCTTTTCTCCTTGTTCTGAATTAATTTCTACATTGGCTTCTTCTGTTAAAGTATTTTCGTATTCTCCTTCGACACTTAAAGAGCTTGAATCAAGATGAATACTTTCTACACCAATCGAAAATTGTTGGATGGCTTTTAAGGTGATGCTGAGAAATATGTCCTCTAATCCCGTTAAGTATAATTTGTCTAAAACTCGTCCTAATCGATCATCATTTAAATGTTCGGCTTCAATTCCTTCTCCGATTAAATGTTCCGTTGGTTTGCCTTCAAAGAATTTGGGAAATAGGTATAAGGGAGATGAAAATAGTCCTAAGCCATTGAGAATCATAGCTTTAACTACATGACCTGGGCTTACTTTTTCCCCAGGTTGTTCTACTACTAATTCATTGATTTGTTCTACCAGTCCGATTTCGTCAATTAAGCCAGCAACTATTCCTAAATGATCTAAATTTGTTACTTCGATTGATGATCAATTATGGAAAACACTAGCCATGATGAACTCTAATTAATATGAAATATCTAAATGTTTGCTACAGATAAAGCATTGAGAATAAAGTCCCATCCAGTGATCTGAGTAATCACTTGAGAACTTAATTTTGATAAGATTTTGGAAAGTCGCTTTCTTAAATCATCTAAATCGGGAAAGAATTCCCATTTCAAAGGTTTCTTAATTTCTTGCCATAATCGTTCAATGGGATTAACTTCTGGGGAATAAGGTGGTTGGAAAATTAAAATGACATTATCAGGAAGTTGTAACTCTAACCAAGTATGGCAACGACTGTTATCAACTTGTATTAAGTGTAAATCGTCAGGATATTCTTGAGCAAACCAGCTTAAATACTGCTCAAAGCAAAGACCATCAAGATGAGAAAATTCTCTGAAAAAATTCTCTCCCGTTCTCGGTTCCACTAAACCGTACAACCATAAATAATCAAACTTCCACTGTTTTTTTCCTGTCGGTTGAATTCCTTTACCTGTAATTTTTGTATCGTGAAGTGTGATTAACCCGATTCGAGATTCATCTTGGCACCAATATCTAATGTTTTGATATCGTTTAACCTTTTCTGAATTAGCTTCTAGTTGGGTTGTAACAATTTCACTTAGTTTTTTTTAAAAGCTTCCGGTGCTCCCAATTCCTGTTTGCTATGAACTGGACGTGGCACTTTCAGTTTTCCTTCTAAACCATAGCGGACTCGTTTATGAACAGCACTATAACTAATATCAATATCTTGAATTAACTGAAGCCATGTTTGAATTTCCTTATAACTAGAAAATCCTTCTGGATCTTCTAGTTCTTGGATTAATTTTTTTTCTACTGATGGCGTGATTTTAGGGACTCGCCCAGGACTTTTCTTAACTTCTAAAAGACCTTTGAGACCTCCTTTGCGATATTTACTGAGCCATCTTGATACTGTCGTTCGGTGTTTTCCGATTAGGGAGGCGAGCGCGCCGGTACTTCTGACTTGGTTCGTTTTCAGCCAATACAAGACTTGGATTCGTTCTTTGACTTCACTGTTTTGGGAGAAGTTGAGCTGTTTTTTAAGCTCTTGAGCTGACTCGGCAATCTCAATTTTAATGACACCTGCCATAGCTAATCTCGATTACTAACAATCTCTCCCTCTATTTGTAGCATACACAGTTCCATTTCATATAAGAAAGGATTTTTTGATCAGTTTACCTTTCTTTTCCTTCTTCAGAAACCCATGCTTATTGGTTCTGGGTGCTACGAGCGTCCTTGGTGAATTGTCACTTTTGAAAAGTGATCCATAGACAGACGAAGAGCAACTCTTCTCATTTCAGCTAGGGGGAACGGACGATGTGACAGTTGGGGTGCGGAATGTGGGTACAAAAATTACAGGTAAAGGAATTCAACCGACAGGAAAAAAACAGTGGAAGTTTGATTATTTATGGTTGTACGGTTTAGTGGAACCGAGAACGGGAGAGAATTTTTTCAGAGAATTTTCTCATCTTGATGGTCTTTGCTTTGAGCAGTATTTAAGCTGGTTTGCTCAAGAATATCCTGACGATTTACACTTAATACAAGTTGATAACAGTCGTTGCCATACTTGGTTAGAGTTACAACTTCCTGATAATGTCATTTTAATTTTCCAACCACCTTATTCCCCAGAAGTTAATCCCATTGAACGATTATGGCAAGAAATTAAGAAACCTTTGAAATGGGAATTCTTTCCCGATTTAGATGATTTAAGAAAGCGACTTTCCAAAATCTTATCAAAATTAAGTTCTCAAGTGATTACTCAGATCACTGGATGGGACTTTATTCTCAATGCTTTATCTGTAGCAAACATTTAGATATTTCATATAACTAATGACTGATGACTAATGACTAATCATTTTTACGCCACCTGCAGGGGCAACTGTGACTCCTCTTCTTACGGGCTTAACAGGTTTCTTTTCTGCTAAGGTTAACTGATAGTTTTTCAAAATAGTAGCAATAACAATCTTCATTTCCATTTGTGCAAAAACATCCCCAATGCAGCGACGACTTCCCCCACCAAAGGGCATAAATTCATAGGGGCTAAACTCTCGTTCTAGAAAACGTTCAGGTTTAAATTGTTTTGAGTTGGGATAAATTTCCTCACGGTGATGCAACAGATAAATACAAGGTGCTAGCACTGTGTCAGGAGGATATTCATAATTGCCAATAACAAGGGTATCTTTAGTAATACGAGGAAAAGTAACAATAGCAACTGGATAAATCCGTAAAACTTCCTTGCATACAGCGTCTAAATAGGATAAGTTATTGAGTTCTTTAATATTACTCGTATCAGAAACACTCTCTAATTCTGCTAATAGTTTTTCTCGCACTTCTGGCAATTTATGAATCCAATAAAAAGCCCAAGTTAAGGCGGTTGCTGTGGTTTCATGTCCCGCGAATAAAAGGGTCATTAACTGATTACGTAATTCCTCGTCACCCATCGGGTTCCCCTCTTCGTCTCGCGCTGACAAGAGTAAGCTGAGAATATCATTTCCACCTTCTTCTTCACTATTGCGTCGTTCTTCAAGTTCGGCTTGTAATAAGTCATTAATGGACTGCTGGCGTTTTACGAAATTGCGCCAAGGGCTACCTGGAAAATCTTGTTGTAATAGCGGAAAAAAGAGTAAACTTGAGCGTAAAACTGATCCCGTTGCTAATTCTAGAGACTTCATCAAGCGAGTTTTTAATTGTTGATGACGCGCTCCCTCTGAAATTCCAAAAATTGTTTGCATAATGACTTCTAAGGTAATTTCTTGAATCGAGGGGCGGATAGAAAAAGGTTTCTCTTTTGTCCAAGTTTGAGCGACTTTTTCTGTAATCTTTGCTATCACTTCTCCATAATAGTTAATTTTTTCTCCATGAAAAGGGGGAAACATTAATTTTCGTTGTCGAGTATGAGTTGTTTCATCTGTTAATAAAATTGAATGCTCACCTACAAAGGGTACTAGTATCTCATTCCCTTTTCCACTCAGAAACTGTTTTTGATCTTGGCTTAAAATTTCTTTGATAGTATCAGGATTAGAAATAAAAACAAAAGGTTTGTTTTTAAAGAAGTTTAACGTAAAGAGATCACCATAAGTGGTTTGGGACGTTTCCATGACTTTGATCGGATCGCTGATCCATTGTAAAAGTTGAAACCATACAGGTTCTTTTGGGCCAGGCGGTAATTGTTGTTGAAGCGCAGTTGTTGTTGTCATCGGAAGCGATTAAAACTTACTTTACTTTCTAGTTTAGCTCACCACTCTTGATAAAATTGTTAATAAACTATCAAACCTAATAATATGCAAGCTAAAGAAAATAAAATTAAAGTTAATAATCAATTATTACTGCCAACGATGGGGTGTGGAACTTGGGCTTGGGGCAATAAGTTGTTATGGGATTATGATCAAAGTCAAGATCAAAACTTACAGGAAGTCTTTAATTTTTGTGTGGATAAAGGGGTGACGCTTTTTGATACCGGGGACTCTTATGGAACGGGAAAATTAAAAGGACGCAGTGAGCAACTTTTAGGACAGTTTACCCGCGATTATCAGGGGGATGAGAAGGATAATATCTGTATTGCGACAAAATTAGCGGCGTATCCTTGGCGGCTAACTCGTCAGTCTATGGTGTCGGCTTGTCAGGCTTCGGCGGAACGTTTGGGAAAACCTGTAGATCTAGCGCAAATGCACTGGCCAACAGCAAATTATGCCCCTTGGCAGGAAAATGCCCTTCTTGATGGCTTGGCTGATCTTTATGAACAGGGAGAGGTAAAAGGGGTGGGTTTATCTAATTATGGCCCTAAACGCCTTAAACAGATTCATCAAAGGTTTTCGCAACGAGGGGTTCCCATTGTGACGTTACAGGTGCAATATTCCCTTTTATCGACGGTGACGGTGGAAAAATTAGGATTAAAAGCGCTTTGTGATGATCTAGGGATTCAGTTAATTGCTTATAGTCCGCTGACTTTAGGGTTATTAACGGGGAAATATGGCAATGGGGTGTTTCCGAAAGGAATACGGGGATTATTATTTCGCTATTTATTACCTGGTATCCAGCCTGTTTTAGATACGTTACGGGAGATTGCCAATTTTCGTGGTAAGACGCTTTCGCAAGTGGCGTTGAATTGGTGTATTTGTAAGGGAACAATCCCCATTCCTGGGGCGAAAAATCTCGAACAAGCGCAAGAAAATGTGGGGGCATTGGGATGGCGACTGAGTGAGGCTGAGGTGAAGGAATTAGATCTCGCTAGTAACCAAATTTCTCGGCAGATGGTGCAGAATATTTTTCAAACTCGTTGATTAATAATGCGGGAATATAAGTCACTGAGTTGTGAGGTTACCCCTTCCCAACTAAATTTTTCTTCCATGCGTTTTCGAGCGTTTTCTCCGAGTTGGTTGCGCCATTGGGGATCACTTAAAATGCGATCAATGGCTTCGGTGAAGGCGGCGTTATCTTTGGGGGGAACTAATAAGCCTGTTTCTTCTGAGACAACGGTAAAGTTGAGTCCACCCACTGCACTGCCAACAACAGGAGTTCCACTTGCCATGGCTTCAATCGGAACTAAGCCAAAGGGTTCATAATGGCTGGGAACAACACAAACATCAGCGGCGGCAAAGTAGGTGGGGAGGTTTTCGTCAGCAATTCGCCCTGGAAATTCTGTTATGTCACTAAGTCCTAATTCTTCGACAATTTTGCTGATGCGTTCTTTTTCTTCACCGTCACTTTGACCGGGACGATAGGCTCCGCCGATAATTAAGCGTAGGGGTTCTTGTCCTCGTAGTTTGGAGTTGGCAACGGCGCGAACTAGGGTTTCAATACCTTTACGTGGATCAAAACGACCGATATAAAAGATGATGTTTTCTTTTGGGGAAAAGCCTAGTTTTTCTCTGGCTTGTTGGTAAGAAATTGAACCAAAGTGATTGATATTTGTGCCACAGGGGATGATTTCAATGTTACCGCGAGAGGAAACCAGCGATCGCAGATTTTCTTCTTCTTGGGGACTGGTGGCAACAATACAGTTGGCATTTTCTAAAATGGCTTTTTCAATTTCTAACCGTCTAGTTGCTGTTTGTGGGGGTTCTTGCACAGATTTATATTTCACTGCCCCGAGAGAGTGGTAAGTATGGACAATGGGAAGAGAAAGTCTGCGCTGTAATTCTAACCCGACCCAGGCTGATAGCCAGTAATTCGTATGGAGAAGGGAATATTCTCGTCCTTCTTGACGGGCAAATTTAATGATTCCTTCTACCACGCGATCGCAGTGTTCAAAAATTTCTTGTCGGGGAATAAAAGTTTCAGGTCCGGCACTAATGCGAATGGTACGACAATGATCTTGGTGTTGAACAATATTCGGTTGATTAACATCGGTTTTACGAGTAAACATATCCACCTCCCACCCTAATTGGGCGAGGGCTTCTCCTACTTGTCGTACATAAACATTTTGCCCACCCGCTTCTTCTCCCCCAATATCCACTGCGGGGTCTCCATGAACCGAAATTAAGGCAATTTGTTGACGATTGTTGGTGTTCATTGTCTCCTCCCTGCCAAAACCTAAATTATACCGCCATTTAATGTACCAACTCTTATCATTGAGTTTAATCAGCTTTGGGAAAGATTTTCCCTTCTAAATCCCCTGTACAAATTTGGTTAGACGTTCCAAGCCATTTTTAATGGTATTCATGTCTGTGGCGTAAGATAAACGAATACAAGCATCATTGCCAAAAGCAATCCCGGGTACAGTTGCCACTTGTTGTTCTTCTAATAGTTGATTAGCAAACTCTAAGGAAGTTTTCCCAGTTTGACTAATATCTAAGAACAGATAGAAGGCCCCGTAAGGTTTGGAACAACTTAATTGAGGAACTGTAGAAAGAACTTCTAACATCACTTTTCGACGTTCGGTAAAGGCTTCTCGCATTTCGGAGATAGCTTTTTCCGAGAGGGGATTTTTTAAAGCCGCGATCGCGCCGTATTGGGCAAATGTACAAACATTCGAGGTGCTATGACTCTGAATGCTGGTCATGGCTTTAATAATTTTTTCGCTCCCTGCTAAATATCCCACGCGCCAACCAGTCATGGCATAAGTTTTTGCAAAGCCACTACTCACTAAAGTACGAGCAAAAATTTCTGGATTTAAGCTGCCAATACTAATATGTTCGGCATCATCATAAAGAATTTTCTCGTAAATCTCATCAGAGACGACTAACAGATCATTATTCACAATCACTGTGGCTAACGCCTCTAATTCCTCTTGAGAATAAACCGTTCCTGTGGGATTGGTAGGAGAGTTGAGAATAAATAGTTTGCTTTGCGGGGTAATCGCATCTTGGAGTTGAGAGGCGGTAATTTTATATTGTTGAGCGCTGGTTGTGGGAACAATAACAGGAACTCCCCCAGCCAGTTTGACCATTTCAGGATAGCTTAACCAATAAGGAGAGGGAATAATTACCTCATCACCGGGGTTAATGAGAACTTGCATTAAATTAAAAAGGGAATATTTGCCCCCATTGGTGACAATGACATTTTCAGGGTTATAGGGTAAATTATTGTCTAAGTTTAATTTTTGCGCGATCGCGCTTCGTAGTTCCGCTTCCCCAGCAGCTGACCCATACCGTGTCTTGCCATCATCTAAAGCTCGCTTAGCGGCTTCAACCACATGAGAAGGCGTATCAAAATCGGGTTCTCCAGCACTAAAACTACAAACATCTAACCCGTCGGCTTTCATGGCTTTCGCTTTAGCGGCAATTTCTAGGGTCAAAGAAGGGCTAACTTCTCCGACACGGCTGGCTAACGGGACATCACGGAATCTGCCCACACAATCCTCCCATCTTCTATTTTTAACGACTACTCTTCTAGTGTCTCAAACTATGGCGATCCCTTGCAGGGGTTTTGTAGTTTTTGTTACAGTCTTTTGACATTAGCAGAGGCTAATCAACTGAATCCCTATCATCGAAAGCTCCTAATTAATCATTAATTTTGCTAGAAGAAAAGGGCACTTCTACCATTTCTTCTACTTGCTGAGAGGAGATCTTATGTTGAGGAAAATCATTATTATAAATTACCATAGTCGTAGTGTGATTTTCTTGAAATCCAATTTCTTTATAAAACTTTTGTTGATAAGTGGTCATTAAATAAACTCTTTCCACTTGATTTAAACGAGGATGAGCTAGCATCGTTTCTACTAATTTACTTCCTAAACCAATCCCTCGATATTCAGGGTGAATCACCACATCCCAAATTGTAGCCCGATAAACACAATCCGTTGTTGCTCGTGAAAACCCAATTAAATGCTCACCATCCCATACAGTAATAACAGGGTTACTATTAGCAATTGCGATTTCTAATCCTTCTTTACTTCGCCCTTCTGCCCAAAATGCACAGAGATTAAGAAGATTTTGCAAGGTGGTAATATTTATTTTTTCAGGATCATAACAAAATTGAATATTGCTATTGGTCATTGGTCATTCGTTGTTGTTTTTGAAATTTTTGCTCGTATTGGAAGTTACTAATGATTTATGATTCACTGTTGCGATGAACCATGGTAGAACCACTTTGATCAGTTGGGATAACCAGCATTTCACTAATGTTAACGTGTGGGGGACGGGTGGCGCAAAAATAAATGACATCAGCCACATCTTCAGGGGAAAGGGGGGTTAAGCCTTGATAAGTTTTCTCAGCTTTTTCTTGTTCTCCCCGAAACCGCACTAAACTAAATTCAGTTTGCACCAACCCTGGATCAATACAACTTACTCGCACAGGTGTTCCTAATAAATCTTGTTTTAATCCTTCTGATAGGGTACGTACCGCAGCTTTCGTGGCGCAATAAACATTCCCTTTTGGATAAGTGTCATGTCCAGCGATTGATCCGATATTAATCACATGACCGCTTCCTTGTTCTATCATTTTGGGAGTAATGTGTCGGGTCATATAGAGTAACCCTTTAATATTGGTATCGATCATTTCCTCCCAGTCTTCAATTTTCCCGTCTTGTAGGGGATCTAAGCCACGACTTAACCCTGCGTTATTGATTAACACTTCAATGTTTGACCAGCTAGCAGGAAGGGAACGAACATTTAATTCCACAGATGATCGATCTCGCACATCAAAGGGGAGTAATTGGCACTCACTACCATACTTTTCATTGAGTTCCTTGGCTAATTTTTCTAATGAATCTTGACGGCGAGCATTTAAAATTAACTTTGCCCCTCCTTGAGCAAATATTCTGGCACAAGCTTCCCCAATTCCACTACTAGCGCCTGTAATTAAAACCACCTTATTTTCTAGAGAATTCATTAATTTTCCTCCTGTCTCCAACCCGAGACTAGTTTAGCATCATGATTTTAATATTAGATAGGAAAAAAGGGACAACAAGGAGAGTTAAAACTATCTCCTAATCCCTTAAATAATTCATGGACTTTCTGTTAAAGCACCTTAAAAAAAGAAAAAATTTCCTAATTAACTTTTTACTTCAGCACGTTTAAATGCTTCATCTAACACTTCTGAAAGTGTCGGATGAGTATGAACATTAAAGGCTAAATTTTGTACAGGTTCTCCTGAAGCAATGGCATTAGCGGCTTCTTGAATTAAATCTGAAGCGTGCATTCCAATAATATGTGCTCCTAATAATTCCCCTGTGTCTTGGCGATAAATAATTTTTGCTACCCCATCTTCTTCTCCTTCTGCTAAAGCTTTGGAGTTGGCTTTAAAGTAGGTACGAACTGATTTTACAGGGAAACCTTCTTCTTTTCCTAATTCTTTCGCTGCATCTTCGGTTAAACCGACATAACTAATTTCAGGATGGGTAAAGGCAGCAGCAGGAATTGCGCGATAGTTAACTTGATGATGATTACCACAAATGTTTTCCACTGCAGAAATGCCCTGTGCAGAGGCAGCATGGGCTAACATCATTTTGCCCGTAGCATCTCCAATTGCCCATAAGTTGGGAACAGGTTCACCATTGGAAACAACTTGTAGGTTATCATTAACAGGGATATAACCGCGGCGATCAGTTTCTACGCCAATGGTTTCCAGTCCAATATTTTTGGTGGCAGGAACACGACCTGTTGCAACTAAGGCTGCATCTACTTCTAACACCTCTGTAATTTCTTTAGTTTTAGCATCAGCTAGTTCAATGACCACAGGAGAACCAGGCTTAACACTTTTTGCTAAGACTCCTGAATAGGTTTCAATATCACGGGGTTTAATTAAAACGCGTTCGGCAATTTTGGCAATATCGCGATCAAAACCTGGCATTAATTTATCTAGCGCCTCGATCATCGTAATCTCAGATCCGAGTGCTGAGTAAATATCAGAAAATTCTAAGCCAATATAACCGCTACCAATGATTGCAATCCAGTCTGGAATCCAACTTAATTTCAGGGCATCATCGCTAGTGTAAACGGTTTTTCCATCAAGTTGAATGCCAGGGGGAACAAAAGGAGTGGAACCGGGAGAAAGCATAATATCCCGTCCAGTGATGGTTTTTTCGCCTTCTTCAGTGAGGACACTTACCTTTTGTGGCGCAACCACTTTTCCCCAACCGTTAATGGTATCTACTTTTAAGCGATTGAGACTGTTACTCATGTCGCCCCGAATTTTTTCTACCAAACTTTGGGCGTGTTGCGCGATCGCGCTATGGTCAAAACTCACATTTCCCACATTCACCCCCAAACTTTGAAGATGGTTGGTATCTTGTAATTCTCGCACTCGCCCAGAAGCCGCGAGGAGGGCTTTAGAAGGAACACATCCGCGGTTAACACAAGTCCCTCCCATGTCTTTGGCTTCAATAATTGCAGTTTTCAGTCCTTGTTTTACAGCATGAAGGGCTGCCCCATGTCCACCAACACCTGCACCCACTATGATGAGATCATAATCAAATTCCGCCACTATTATCTTCCTCCTTATTGAGATTCCTAGTCGAGTTATTATCTTAACGGATTATCTTAACGTCCTGAGAAGATGCTCACTTCGCTCCGCCCCGTTATACTGTTAGGTTAACGGGTAGATGAATCAGGCCAGTTACAATAAGTTTACCCATTATGTAAGATAGGTGCTAAACTCAGATTAATGTTGAGAAATCTGGTCGATGCTGAATTTAACGTACAACTACAAAATTAAACCAACGAAAGAACAAATTGAAAAGATTGAACACAATCTCAAGGTTTGTCGTTCGGTTTGGAATTATGCCTTGGCTGAAAGAAAGCTCTGGTATAACTCTCGTAGTTGTCCGATTAATTCATGCTCGATCACCTCGGAATATATTGTACCTCCTTTTGAATATCCCAATTACCACATTCAATCCTCTAACCTAACCAAAGCTAAAAAAACTTATCCCTTTCTTAAGTCTGGGAATGCTCAGGCTATGCAACAAACTTTGAGGAAACTTGACCGAGCCTTTAACGACATGAAGTCTCAAGGCAAAGGGTTTCCTCGGTTTAAGAAGAAGATGAAGTCTTTTAATCTCGTTAGTAACAAAATTGAAGTCGAAGGTAATCAGATTAAAAGGCCCTTACTGAAACAAGTAAGGTTCGTTAAATCACGGGAGATTCCAGAAGGATTCCAAATTAAACAAGTCCAAGTCATTAAGAAAGCGTCTGGCTACTACGTTAACTTAGCTTTGGAATTAGATGTGGATGTCCCAACACCACCACCTCATGGTCATGCAGTGGGGTTAGATGTTGGAATTAAAAGTCTGCTAGCTACCTCTGACGGTTTAACCATAAAAAGACCACAGTTTCTTGATCGCGTTCTGCGCAAGATTGGATTACTGCAAAGAAAACTACGCAACAAGAAAAAAGGGTCTGGAAAGTATCTCAAGCTACAAAAGAGGATAGCTAAGTTACACGAAAAAGTAGCTAATCAACGCAAAGATTACCACTTCAAGCTTGCTCATCAACTCTGCGCTGACACTGGAATGCTCTTCGTTGAAGACATCAACTTCACAGCTTGGAGTAAGGGAATGTTCTCTAAGCAATCCCTGGATATGGGCTTAGGTCAGTTCATAACTATTTTGGAAGATGTCTGTTCTCAAACAGATATCTATTTTGCCAAAGTGGATAAGGATTACACCTCTCAAGTTTGTCCTAATTGTGGAGTTCATACTGGGAAAAAGGACTTAAACCAACGTCTTCATGTTTGTCCAGAGTGTGGATATCAGCAAGACAGGGATGTAGCAGCAGCAGAAGTGGTGTTAAAGCGAGGATTAACTGCGGTCGGTGCGCCCGTGGTGAAACAGCCCAGTCACGGCAAGGGGCTGTGGGCGGAATTCAGTTCCGCCCTTTATAAGCCCCGTCGGTCTGTCGGGGGCAACTACGGTTGCCTAGATAAGAGTCTATATGGGAATCTCCCGTTATAATCTTTGATTTAACGGGAGAGGTTCAAGGACTTCCATCTCGATAGGAGTTCCCATGCTCAGAATATGGGTAGGCGATTTTGAACTGTGACGGAAAATTAGTGAAATTGTTTACCTGATTGGGATTGTCAAGACTAATTTTCCAAAGGTGTATCAACAAACCCCAAGTCATACAATTGCTGATAGGCTTGACTTCCTAATTCCGAAGTAGGATTTTGTGAGCGAATCACTTGAATAAATAGGGGAATGGCTAAAGCAGGTTCTTGTTGGCTGCGATGGACTAATCCTAGTTGATAGGTAGCGCGATCGCGCATTCTTGCTGCTTGCACCGCCTTTTGGCGTTGTTCTTCACTTAAACGGGTATTAATTCCCTGAAAAGTCCCCCCCAGTTGCTGATAAAAGTTAGATAACTGATTGGATAATCGTCGTGCTGTTTGTAATCTTTCTTTAGCGGTTTCGTAATCTTCTTCATCAATTGCCTCACTGGCTTGTTCCATGAGTTGTTCCCCAGTACTCAAGCTGAGAAAGTTATCTGAGCGCAAATCATCTGGCAGTTCCTCCTGTATTGTCTCATCCCCTTCTTCAATCGGCTCTTCTGGTGCTTCTTCTGGCGCTTCTATGGCTTCATCAGGGGCTTCTTCCTCTGTCACGGGCTGAGCAAATGCAGGCATTCCCGAAAAGAGTAATGGCACTACAAACAAAATACTAAATGCGACAGATTGAAACTTAAGGAGTAACATTACCATGGTTAACAGAGCAAATTTATTATTAAACTATTAGTCAGACTGAAAGATTCTAACATTGTCAACGGCTCAATCAATCATTGTGCATTGACAGTTTTTAAAGTGCCTAATCATTGCTTCCAATCATTTTATGTCGCAAAACGCTTGGTTTAAAGCTCTAAAAACCCCACCGCAAGAATTTCCGCTCACCCCTATATCAGTTGTTTCAGGTAGCATTCCCCAGGCTTTACGGGGCACTCTCTATCGTAATGGTCCAGCTTGTTTGCAGCGAGGAGGGCAACAAGTGGGACATTGGTTTGATGGAGATGGGGCAATATTAGCCGTCCATTTTACCTCTGAAGGAGCAAAAGCTGTTTACCGCTACGTGCAAACAGAAGGCTACCAGGCAGAAGTGAAGGCAAATGAGTATCTATTCCCCAACTATGGGATGACGGTTCCTGGCCCTTTCTGGAAAAATTGGGGTAAAGACGTTAAAAACAGTGCCAATACTTCAGTTTTGGCCTTAGAAGATAAGCTGTTAGCCTTATGGGAAGGGGGACTCCCTCATGGGCTTGATCTCAACACTTTAGACACCTTTGGCACAGATCAATTGGAAAGTTTATCTTTAGGGTCTCCTTTTTCTGCCCATCCCAAAGTTGATCCTGAAACAGGGGAAATTTATAACTTTGGCGCAATTCCGGGAACTAAAGTCACCCTACAAGTGTATAAAAGCCAGCCTAATGGGAAAGTCATAGATACAGCTTCCATTGAACTTGATGGCTTATCCGTGATTCATGATTTTGTCTTAGCAGGGCGTTATTTGGTGTTTTTAGTGCCACCAGTACGAGTGCAGTTATTACCAGTCTTATTTGGTTTCAAAAGTTTTAGTGATGCGATGCAATGGAAGCCACAATTAGGAACAGAAATCATTGTTCTCGATCGCGCCACTCTCTCTGTTGTTAGTCGTACTAAAACCGATCCTTGGTATCAATGGCATTTTGCTAATGGCTATGAAGAGGAAGATGGAACTGTTGTCGCTGAATTTGCTCGTTATGCTGACTTTACCACCAATCAATACTTAAAAGAAATTCCCACGGGAAGTCCCAGTGTTAGTGCCAATGCTAATCTTTGGCAACTCAGATTGGATCCCAAAACAGGAAAAATTCTAGACAGCCAGCCTCTTGTAGAAAGACATTGTGAGTTTCCAGTGGTGGATGCAAGCCGAGTGGGAAAATATCATAAAGATACCTATTTTTCCATTATGCGAGAGGGGGTTGATCCTCAGAATGAATTATTGGGCGCGATCGCGCGTTATCATCATCCCACAAGCACGTTAACAATTGCTGATGCTGGAGAAAACCGTTATCCAAGCGAACCCATTTTTGTTCCTAATCCTGAAAATTCTGACACAGGTTGGCTATTAACTGTCGTTTATGATGGCAATGAACATCAAAGCCAAGTTTGGATTTATCAATCTGATCAACTCGAACAAGAACCCATTTGCCGCTTACAATTACCGCAAGTAATTCCTCATAGCTTTCATGGAAATTGGAAACCATCATCAAATAAAAAATAACGTCCCATATATAACAAATTGTAAAGTGGGGATCAGTTATCGTTACAATAAAATTAAACCAGTAAGTAAATTTGCTGTGGCGATTTTTTTCTGTAGTCAATGATGCAGTTATAGCAAGTTGAAATATAATTTAACGGAGATAATTTTATGACAGATAGCAAATTAAATAGCCCCATTGCCATTTCTGGACGAGAAATGGAAATTATTGAATTAGTGGCGGCAGGTTTAACCAATCAAGAAATTGCCCAAAAACTTGAAATTAGCAAGCGAACCGTAGATAATCATATCAGCAATATCTTAACCAAAACTTCCACTGATAACCGAGTTTCACTAGTGCGTTGGGCATTACAATGGGGAAAAGTCTGCTTAGATGATGTTAACTGTTGCGCCTTACCCTCAATTCAAAAAACGGAAACTCCTAAAATGACTTCACAATTGCAGGAGTAAACACTAATCATTCAGAAACTGCTTCCAGAATTTCTTGCCATTCACTCCTTTGCAAAGGTTGAGTTACTAAATTAATTTGAAAACATTTTATAGCTGCGGTTTTTAATTTTTTAATAATTTCTTGATGAGATACACTCAAATGAGTTGAAGTTGGCAATTGATTAAAGACCTTTTGAAAAAGACATGGATCAGGATTTAATTGCATTGATCCATGTTGCAAGAGGGTTTCTCCTCGTCGTAGTTGTGCGCTACCAATCAATTTTTCTCCATAGGAGGTGACTAAATCAGCACCTGTTGCAGTTTCAAAACAGTTGGCAACATCTCGATAACCTCGCCCTTCTTTTCCATAGTGTAGAGAAATGCCTAGTTGTTGCCAGCCCACAATTAAAAATTGACAAACTTCCTCATAAATCTGAAGGCGTTTTCCAGTTGCCCCAGAAATGACCACTGCATAAGTTAAATCCCCTTGATGAAGAACAGCCCTTCCGCCAGTAGGACGACGAACTAACTCTAAAGTTCCCTCCTGAACCAGATTCTGCCAATGATCAGGAAATCGCTTTTGGTGATACCCCAAGGAAATCGCAGGCGGTTGCCAAGTATAAAAGCGGAGAGTAGGAGGATGAATTCCTTGTTGAACCTGCTGTAATAACCAAGAATCAATTGCCATTTGTATCTCCCCTGATGCTGGGATCATAGGGAGATATCGCCACGTTTTAGGATTGTCCAAATTCTTCTTGTAAGGCTTCGTCGTTATCATCCGCGATGGAAGCAACTAGGGTAATTGCCCGAGAAATTTCCCCAGGATAGAGATCAGCAACAGTGCGATGGGTTAAAACCACTACCTGATCATTATAAACCGCAAAGGAAGCCTCATAGGTATCTGACCAATTCATTTCTAACAACTTCCGCATTAATCTAGATTCATCCTTGGCTGGAAGTTTTAGCACTGAAGCCCACACCGCTAGGGTATCATCGTCTTCTTCCCCTGTCAGTTGAACGAATACTTCTACTGTGCCATACTGAAATTTCCAGATGCGACCACCGCTTTCATTGCGGCTTACCATCGCTGTGTCATTTTGATCAAGACTAGAGATAATCGTTTCAATAACTTCAATATGAGAAGCGGTAGCTTCATCTTCTATTAAAGAGTCATTATTGTCTTCTATACTGAGTAATTGTTCCTTTCCTTGTGATTTTTTGGTAGCCATAATGTTTTCTCCCTTAATGGTATAGCGATTTCTTGGATAATAAAGAAAAAGCTAGTATTGATCACTATTTTCCTCTTTTCCATCTCATCTTACAAGAGTCTAGGGTAGCAGCAATAATTTCCCTAGTTCTGAAAACTCTTCCGCAGTAGAGAGGAAACTTAATATAAATTAATATACAATAGCTTCAGGGCTAATAATTAATTGACAGTTAAGGATGTAAAATAACAATGCTGTTTTCACTAGCAACTCAACACTTAGGTGAACAAACCCTGAATAAAATTGCCACCTTTGCACTGTCCACTCAGTTAGATGAGTCAGAGCGATTGGATGTTAATGTTAAAACAGATCCAGGGTTACTAGCGCAAGGAAAACTTACTTCTTTAACGATTGATGGCGATGGGCTAGTAATGCAAAAGGATTTACGGATGCAGAAGCTATTAATTAACCTTCAAAATATTGCCGTAAGTCCAATGAAGGCGTTAACTGGTAACATTGAATTAACTGAAACCAGTACAGGAGAGGCAAATATTCTCCTAAGTGATGCCGATATTAACCGTGCTTTTAATTCTGACACGCTCCGTGATCAGATGGAGAGTTTAAAAATACAGGTGGAAAATGAACAGGTAACTTTAGATGTTCTCGCCGTAGAGTGTCATTTTCTAAAACAGGGAACAGTTAGCATTGATGCGAGAATTAAAATTCAAGAAACTGGAGAAACGCAAAAAGTTTACTTTACTACCATTCCTCGCATTAGTGACGGAGGAAGAGGCGTAACTTTAGATTCGGTTAGTTACGCTGAAGGAAAAGAACTATCTCCTGAGTTAACGGAAGCCTTGCTAGAAAAAGCTAGAAATATTCTGAATTTAAATAACTTTGAAATGGAAGGAATTTCTTTATCCATTAATCAAATACAGGTGAAAGAAGGGGAATTAAACCTGTGCGCGATCGCGCAAATTACAAAATTTCCTCAACCGGAGTCATGAAAAAGCTCTCAATCAAAGTCAAACCCAATGCGAAACAGCAGGAAATCAAAACTGGAGATAATGGGGAATTAATTGTTCGTCTCCAGTCTCCCCCAGTTGACGGTAAAGCCAATACCGAATTAATTAAACTTCTTGCTAAAACTTATGGTGTGAAAAAATCACAGATTCGTATAAAATCAGGGTTAACTTCTAAAATTAAACAAGTAGAAATTAATTAATTTCTGAATGCTAAAAAGTGAGCATTTGATTTATCGTCAAAATGGGGAAACTATCGTCCCTAAACAGTTGTTAATCGAAGAAAATAATGGGGCAATTGAGTTAGCCCAAGAACTCATCTCTTGCTTTGAAAAGTCCGTAGGCAAACCACAAAAGGACTTAGACCGCGCCTTATCGGAACAGGAAGGAGATAATACTGATTATCGTATTCAACGCGGACTCGCCCACCTTTTAAAAAATCATTTCTCTACCTTTGAAATTGTTAGCCCCTTAGAACCACAAGAATTGCGACAAAGAGTATTTACAAAAGCAGCTCATTCCACTCCTACTCCTCATAACCGCCAGTTAACCTTAGAACTAGTTGCAGAAGAACTGAGCACAGAATTAAACCGTACTGTTGTTGTCTCGGAAATTCAGCAAGGATTATATGCTGATTTACAAGAGAACCGCATTTTAACTCAATTTGAAGCCCCTGCTGCCGAGACACTTCTTCACCGCTATAATCTCTCGCAAGTACAGGGAATCCTTTATCGGGCTACTTATATTGAAATTAATGCCCACCGTAATGTTCCTGGACAGTATAAACTTTTATTTCGCTACCTCAAGCTCTTTCAACTCATGGCTTACATTGAAGGAGATGCTGATCACGGCTTTACCATTACTATTGATGGGCCGGCAAGTGTCTTTAAGTCCAGTACCCGTTATGGGTTAGCTCTTGCTAAACTACTCCCTGCTTTACTGCACGTTAGTCGTTGGGAACTAAAAGTTGTTTTAGAAAACCGTGATCCCTATAGCAAAACCCTTAAAAAGGGACGATTTAGCCTTGATAGTAATTGTGGGCTAGTTAGTCATTACCCCCCAGATAAGGCTTATGATAGTATGCTAGAGGCTTCTTTTGCCAAGCGATGGGAGAAAGAGAAAACTCAGTGGAGACTTGAACGAGAAGTTGATCTCATTCCGATTCCTGGTAGTGTAATGATTCCAGATTTTCGCTTAGTTCATCCCAATGGGGAAGAGTTTCTTTTAGAAATTGTTGGTTATTGGCGACCTGAGTATCTTCGTAAAAAATTCCATCAGGTTCGTAAAGCACAGGTAGATAACTTAATTCTGGCGATTTCAGAACGCCTCAACCTAGATAAAGCGGGGGTCAATTTTCAAAATGTTCCCGCAAAGCTAGTGTGGTTTAAGGATAAATTATCTCCAAAGGCAGTGTTAGCTAGTTTAAGTTGAAGTTTAATTCAGCTTAAAGTTCTGGCTGGGAATCTTTCGAGAGGATGAGGCTAAAACGTTTGCAATGAGGAAATAATAGCATGGAAGCGTAAATATATTAATAAAAATTCAGCGTTAGTAAAATAACTTTATATTTTAATGAGTAATTCCCCAGATACAAGCAACAGAAAATCAGACACGATTCTTGTAGTTGATGATGCCCCAGATAATGTTTTACTAGTCAAAAGTATCTTAGAAGACGAAGGATATGATATTGATGTCGCCGAAGAAGGTCAAAGCGCGATCGATAAAGTCAATGCTAATCCTCCCCAACTCATTCTCCTCGATGTTATGATGCCAGGCATGGATGGGTTTGAAGTAACCGAGCGCATTCGTCAGCAAGAAGATTTACCGTTTATTCCCATTCTTCTTATTACCGCTTATGATCAACCCAGTGTTGCTAAAGGGCTAGATAGTGGCGCTGATGACTTTATCCGTAAGCCTGTAGAGTTAGAAGAATTGTTAGCGCGAGTACGATCTTTACTGCGTCTCAAGCATAGTGTGGATGAAAGAGATGAAATTGCGCGTCAACGGGCGGATTTTGTTTCCCGTCTTACCCATGATTTGCGGACTCCTCTTGTGGCAGCAGATCGGATGTTGAATTTGTTTCAGCAAGGGGCGTTAGGAGAAATGTCAGAACCAATGGCGGAAGCAGTGGCGACAATGACACGCAGTAATCGTAATTTACTTGATATGGTAAATACGTTACTAGAGGTTTATCGGTTTGAAGCTGGACGAAAAGTATTGAATTTTACCCCAGTTAATATTACTGAACTTATTAATGAAGTCATCGACGAACTTAAGCCTTTAGCGGAAGAAAAAGGGCTAAGTTTAACCCTCGAAGAAAACCTGAATGATGAGCAATTAGTAACGGTAGAAGGGGATCGATTAGAGTTAAGACGAGTGCTTACTAATTTAGTGGGAAATGCCATTAAATTTACTGATGAAGGAAGTGTCAAAGTAGATATTCAACAAGTAACGGAAACAGAACCCCCCCAGTTAGTGCTTTCAGTTCAGGATACAGGGCCAGGGGTTTCTCCTGAAGAACAAAAAAACCTTTTTGAACGATTTCGGAAAGGGAAGCATCGTAACTCAGGAAGTGGCTTAGGGTTACATTTATCTCAACGCATCTTAGAAAGTCATAATGGGACTATTAATTTAGAGTCAGAGGAAGGAAAAGGTAGTGTTTTTACTGTTAAAATTCCACTTAAAAAGGATAGTCATTAGTCATTAGTCATTGGTCATTGGTCATTAGTCATTAGTCATTGGTCATTGGTTATTGGTCATTGGTCATTAGTCATTAGTCATTGGTCATTGGTCATTAGTCATTGGTTATTGGGTTACAAAGTACGAATAACAAATAACAAATAACAAATTATGTTAAAAACAACAGAAATACCAAATCTTGTTAAGTCACAGAAGGAGTTTTTTGCGACAGGAAAAACTAAAGATATTGCGTTTCGGAAAGAGCAGTTAGAGAAATTAAAAAAGGAAATTAAAAATCATCAAGAAGCAATTACAGATGCTCTTTTTAAGGATTTAGGTAAGCCAAAATTTGAAGCCATTCTAACTGAAGTGGCTAATTGTGAGGAAGAAACTAACTATATTCTCAAGCATTTAGATCGTTGGGCAAAATATAAGCCAGTGAAAACGCCGTTAAACTTCTTTCCTGCCAATTCATTGATTGTTCCTGAACCATTAGGGCAAGCTCTAATTATTGGCCCTTGGAATTATCCCTTTCAATTAAGTATTTTACCGTTATTAGGCGCGATCGCGGCAGGAAATTGTGCCATTATTAAACCCTCCGAAATTACCCCCAATGTCTCGAAAGTAATTGCAGATGTCATTGGAAAAACCTTTGACCCCAATTATATTACTGTCGTGGAAGGGGATAAAACCGTTGCTGAGGAGTTATTAAAACAGAAATTTGATCATATTTTTTACACAGGTGGCGCGAGAGTTGGCAAAATTGTTATGAAAGCGGCGGCGGAAAATTTAACCCCTGTTACTCTAGAATTAGGCGGTAAAAGCCCCTGTATTGTTGAACCTGATATTCACATTAAACATAGTGCCAGACGGATAATTTGGGGGAAATGCTTAAATGCTGGACAAACTTGTGTTGCGCCAGATTATTTATTGGTTCATCGGGAAATTAAAGATCAATTAGTTACCGCGATGAAAGACAGCTTAAAAGAGTTTTTTGGGGAAAATCCAGCAGAAAGTCCAGATTATGCCAGAATTGTCAGTGATAGACATTTTAATCGCCTCACTGAATTTCTAAAAGAAGGAAACATTATTGTCGGCGGAGAAACCGATGCAGAAAGTCGTTATATTGCACCTACCCTTATCGATGAGGTGAGTTGGAATGATGCGGTAATGGAAGAAGAAATTTTTGGCCCCATTCTGCCCATTATTGAGTATGATGATTTAGAAAGCGCGTTTGCGAAGCATGGACGGAGTCCAATCGCGCAGATTAATGATCGTCCAAAACCTCTCGCGCTTTACCTCTTTTCTAAAAGTAAAAGCAAGCAAAAGCAAGTCTTACAACAAACCTCAGCCGGCGGCGTAACCCTTAATGATACCATTATTCACCTTGGTTCCCCAGAATTGCCCTTTGGCGGCGTAGGTGAAAGCGGAATGGGGGCTTATCACGGAAAAGCTAGTTTTGATACCTTTACCCATTATAAAAGTGTTACTAATCGTAAGTTTTGGCTAGATATTAAATTACGCTATCCCCCTTATGCAGATAAGTTTAAGTTCTTGAAATTTTTATTTAAATAGGGCTTGCTGAAAAAAAGTTACGGGGGTTGAACCTCCGAATTAACTTGCATCAAATTACTATACCTGGGACAGAGGCTTTGGCTGCTACTCATTTGAAAACAATGAAACAGCCTTACCTCAACCAAAGAAAAATGCAGTGTAACTAAAGCTTCACTTCAATATCAACCCCTGCCGGTAAATCAAGTTTCATCAATGCATCAATCGTTTTAGAAGAGGGCTGATAAATATCAATAATTCGTCGATGAGTTCGGGTTTCAAAATGCTCCCGAGAGTCCTTGTTTACGTGGGGAGAACGTAGTACACAATATACCTTGCGCTTGGTGGGTAACGGAATCGGTCCCACTGCATTCGCATCAGTACGCTTTGCCGTATCAACAATTTTATCGCAGGAAGTATCAAGTAAACGACGGTCAAATCCTTTCAAACGGATACGAATTTTTTGTTGCTGGAGAGTTGCCATAATTTGAGATTAATTCAGTTTTCTAGGTTCAGAGTTCAGAAATATTAATGATTAGTGACACATTAAAGAGCAACAGAGACTATCCCTGCTGCTCTCAATGGGCGAAAGAAGTGAGCTATTTCACAATTTTGGACACAACGCCAGCCCCAATGGTGCGGCCACCTTCACGAATCGCAAAGCGCATTCCTTGTTCAATAGCAACGGGGCTAATGAGTTCAACGGTCATTTTGACGCGATCGCCGGGCATTACCATTTCTGCAGCACTGCCATCATCAGCAGTAAACCCAACAATGGTTCCCGTGACATCAGTTGTCCGAACAAAGAACTGAGGACGATAGTTCGTAAAGAAAGGAGTATGACGACCGCCTTCTTCTTTCTTCAATACATAAACCTCAGCTTCAAACTGGGTATGAGGGGTAATCGAGCCAGGCTTGGCTAAAACCATTCCCCGCTCAATATCATCTTTTTGAACCCCACGGAGTAAAACACCAACGTTATCTCCAGCTAACCCTTCATCAAGAGTTTTCTGGAACATTTCTACGCCAGTAACCGTGGTTTTACGGGTATCTTGGATGCCAACAATTTCCACTTCTTCGCCAGTTTTGACTTTACCACGCTCAATGCGACCAGTAGCAACCGTTCCCCGACCAGTAATGGAGAATACGTCTTCTACTGCCATTAAGAACGGCTTATCAACATCACGTTCAGGAGTGGGAATATAATCATCCACTGCATCCATTAATTCATAGACTTTATCAACCCACTCATTTTCCCCTTTACCAATTTGGGGGTTCTTGGTTAATTCTTCTACTGCCATTAATGCCGAGCCAGAAATAATGGGAATCTCATCTCCGGGGAAGTCATACTCATTGAGCAACTCCCGAACTTCTAATTCCACTAATTCTAAAAGCTCTTCATCATCAACTTGGTCAACTTTATTTAAGAAAACCACTAAGTTAGAGATACCTACCTGACGTGCTAACAGAATATGCTCACGAGTTTGAGGCATGGGGCCATCAGCTGCAGATACTACGAGTACCGCACCATCCATTTGGGCTGCCCCAGTAATCATGTTTTTCACATAGTCAGCGTGTCCGGGGCAATCTACGTGGGCATAGTGACGCTTATCGGTTTCATATTCCACGTGAGCGGTGTTAATGGTAATTCCCCGTGCTTTTTCTTCTGGCGCTGCATCAATATCTTCATATTGACGAGCCTTTGCACGACCCGAAGAAGATAGGGTCATGGTTAAAGCTGCGGTTAATGTGGTTTTACCGTGGTCAACGTGACCGACTGTCCCGATATTGGCGTGTTCTTTTGTACGTTCAAATTTTTCGCGTGCCATGAGTTAACTATTCCTTATGTCTTCTAAATTATCCGTTCCCTTGCGTTTTTGCCATTACGGCTTCAGCAACATGATTAGGGACTTCAGCGTAGTGGCTGAACTCCATAGTAAAGATTCCTCGACCCTGAGTTTTGGAGCGAATATCAGTGGCATACCCAAACATCTCAGCCAGAGGAACTTCTGCCGAAATTTTGGCAATTCCATCCTCGGTATTCATGTTACCGATTTGACCCCGACGAGAGTTAAGGTCGCCCATAACATCGCCCATAAAGTCTTCAGGGACCTCTACTTCTACTTTCATCATTGGCTCTAAGAGAACTGGGCTAGCTTTTTGAACTGCTTCCCGAATTCCCATCGAGCCAGCAATTTTGAAAGCCATTTCGGAGGAATCTACGTCATGATAAGAACCATCAACTAATCTCACTTTGAGATCAATCATGGGATAACCTGCTAATATACCAGATTCACAGGTTTCTTTGATCCCTTCTTCTACAGAGGGGATATATTCTTTGGGGATTACCCCGCCAACGATTTTAGACGTAAACTCAAACCCACTACCAGCTTCTCCAGGTTCTACTTCTAGAACCACATGACCATATTGTCCTTTACCGCCACTTTGGCGAATAAATTTCCCTTCTGCATTACTCGGCTGACGGATAGTTTCACGATAAGCCACTTGAGGCTGACCAATGTTAGCTTCCACCTTAAATTCACGAAGCATCCGATCCACTAGAATTTCTAAGTGGAGTTCACCCATTCCTGCAATTACCGTTTGATTGGTTTCTGGATCGGTGGTCACTCGGAAAGTGGGGTCTTCATCAGCTAACGCCTGTAGAGCCTTGGATAACTTATCCATATCGGCTTTGGTTTTTGGCTCAACTGCCACGGAAATAACTGGCTCTGGGATGTAAATTGACTCTAGGATAATTGGGTTATTTTCATCACAGAGGGTATCCCCCGTAGTGGTATTTTTCAAGCCCACGATCGCGCCCAGCTCTCCTGCTCGCAATTCATCCACTTCAATCCGTTCGTTGGATTTCATGACAATTAAACGAGAGAGCCGTTCTTTTTTATCCTTAGTGGCGTTATAGATATAGCTTCCTTTTTGCACCACTCCAGAATAAACCCGAATAAAGGTCAATCGTCCATAGGGATCCGCTGCCACCTTAAACGCTAAAGCCGCTAAAGGCTCATCGTCACTAGAGGGACGAGTAGCTTCAGTGCCATCGGGTAATACCCCTTCAATGGGAGGAACTTCTGTTGGTGCGGGTAGATAATCAACCACCGCATTCAGTAGGAGTTGTACTCCTTTATTTTTAAAGGAAGAACCGCAGAGCATGGGAACAACTTCGCGCTTCAAAGTGGCTTGACGTAGCCCTTGCCGAAGCTCATCTTCCTCTAAATTGTCCTCAGCGAGGTATTTTTCTAAAAGTTCTTCATCAGTTTCTGCAACTGCTTCTACTAACTTCGCCCGATACTCCTGAGCAATTTCCTGCATCTCCTCAGGAATTTCAGTAATTTCAATATCAGTTCCCAAGTCGTTGTTGTAAATGTAGGCTTTCATCCCCACTAAGTCAACAAGTCCCTGAAATTCACTTTCTGCCCCAATAGGGAGTTGAATCGGAACCGCATTACAACGTAGGCGATCGCGCAGTTGTTCATACACTTTATAGTAATTAGCACCGGTGCGATCCATTTTATTGACAAAGACAATTCTAGGAACGCTATAACGTTCTGCTTGTCGCCACACCGTTTCTGTTTGCGGTTGAACTCCTCCCACAGAACATAATACGGTGATCACACCGTCTAGTACCCGCATGGAGCGTTCCACTTCAATGGTGAAATCCACGTGACCAGGGGTATCAATAATATTAATTTTGTTATCTAGCCAACTGGTGCTGATAGCAGCCGCAGTAATGGTGATGCCCCGTTCTCTTTCTTGAGACATCCAGTCCATTACGGCATTACCATCATGAACTTCCCCCAACTTATGGGCAACCCCTGAATAATAGAGGATGCGTTCGGTTGTCGTCGTTTTCCCAGCATCAATGTGGGCTGCGATCCCGATATTGCGGACTCGTTCTAGGGGGATACTACGCGCCATGGTGACCTCCTTCTTTGAGCAGTGCTGGTTTTTATATACATTTTTGCGCTGTTTACAATTTTATAACTTTTTTTACATTTTCACCGCGCCAGCATCACGCTAATAACGGTAGTGAGCAAAGGCTTTGTTTGCTTCTGCCATTTTGTGGGTTTCTTCCCGTTTCCGAACCGTACTCCCCGTTTCATTGGCAGCATCCATAATTTCATTAGCAAATCGTGTCGCCATGGTTTTCCCAGAACGGCTACGGCTATATTGCGCGAGCCAGCGTAGGGCTAAACTGGTTCCTCTCTCTGGACGCACTTCCATGGGCACTTGATAGGTGGCCCCTCCCACTCGTCTGGCTTTAACTTGTACCAAAGGAGTGACATTACGTACTGCTTGTTCAAAGGTTTCTAGCGGGTCAGCATTGGTTTTTTCTTCTACGATTTCAAAAGCATCGTATAAGATTTTTGATGCAAGGGATTTTTTCCCATCCAGCATTAATCGCCGAATCATCATACTGACTAAGCGACTATTATACTTTGGATCGGGAGGAACTGGACCTTTTTTGACGTTACTCCTACGAGACATAAGCGAGTTTCCTAATTAAGCTTATTTTGGGCGTTTTGTTCCATATTTGGATCGTCCTTGACGGCGATCTTTCACTCCTGTAGTGTCAAGGGTACCACGAACAATGTGGTAGCGAACTCCGGGTAAGTCTTTTACCCTTCCTCCTCTAATTAAAACTACAGAGTGTTCTTGTAAGTTATGACCAATCCCCGGAATATAGGCGGTCACTTCATAGCCAGAGGTAAGACGCACCCGAGCTACTTTCCTTAAGGCAGAATTAGGTTTTTTCGGCGTTGCGGTATAAACTCGAGTACAAACCCCTCTCCGTTGTGGACATCCTTTTAATGCTGGGGACTTTGTCGGTTGAGTGAGTTTTGAGCGTTCTTTTCGGATTAGTTGTTGGATTGTTGGCATGAGTTAGCCTTGGACAATTCCTTTTTACGAGTAATTATTACTGTTTAATAATTGAGTCAACAGCACCCCATTCTACCCCTATTTTCGCAGGCTTGTCAAGGTTACTCTGTTACAACTTGAGTAAAAGGAATACTAGTCTAAGGTAAAAGAAATTCCACAACTACACGATTGAGTAGCTTGAGGATTTTGGAAGCGGAATCCCCCTCCCATCAAGTCTTCAGTAAAGTCTAGGGTAAGCTGATTCAGATAAGGAAGACTCTTTTCGTCAATGACGACCGAGAAGTCATTTTGTGGATAAACGCGATCGCTACCTTGACTTTCCTTCTCCCAACTAAAAGTATAATACAACCCTGAGCAACCCCCCTCTTTTACATCAAGACGCAGGTAACTATTTTCTTGTTCTTGGCTTTTTTGCATGCGCCTAATTTCGTTTTGGGCTGCCTCACTAATTTTAATCATCAACTTTGATGGCGAGAATAATCATCCTGGAAACGAATGATATCATCTTCCCCCAAATACTCTCCATTTTGTACTTCAATTAAAATTAAGTTAATTACTCCGGGGTTTTCTAGTCGATGGGGAGTACATTGCGGAACATAGGTGGATTGATTAGAGGTAATGATTTCTTCTTTATCACCACAGATGACTTTCGCAGTTCCTGAAACTACGATCCAATGTTCACTGCGATGATGATGCATTTGTAAACTCAGGCGATGTCCTGGTTTAACTTCAATGCGTTTAATTTTATACCCATTACCTTCTTCTAAGGTGGTAAATGCCCCCCAAGGACGAGACTCAGTTTCTGTGGCTGTGGAAAATTGAACGAGGGAGGGAAAAGAAAGAGCTTCGCTGTTGGACATAGCACTTAAATTCCTAACTATTTATTTAGGTTTATCTTTAAGTGTACTAGCACTTGCCACCATTCAGTTCTTTATTGACAAAGGTTGTTCACAAACTGCTTTAATGTTTCCAAGGCTTCGGGATTAATCTCATGCTGCATGGGAAACTCTTGATAAGTCACATTAACTCCTTGCTGTTGAAGGGTATCTCTTGCTTTTTGGGCTGCAGTTACAGGGACTACGGGGTCTTGTGTGCCATGAATCATTAAGGTGGGTGGCGCGGTAGGACTCCCTTGGGGTTCACTATGAAGATAGCCAGAGAGGGCACATAAACCAGCAAAAGGAAAGCTAAACCCGATATCAAGGGTCATGGCACCGCCTTGAGAAAAACCAATGAGAAAGGTACGTTGTGGGGGAACGCCTGTTTCCTTTTCTAGGGATGCTAACCAACTTTTCAGAGCCTGACGACTCTGGTTTAATCCCTCCTCATCTCGTTTTTGCAAGTCATACCACATTTTTCCGTCTGGGGCTGTGGGATGAGTAAAGGGGGCATTGGGGAAGATCATCTGGGTTTCTTGCCAGTTAAAAAACGGTGCAAAGGTGGCTAAATTTTGGGCATTAGCTCCCCAACCGTGTAGGGCAACTAATAAATATTTGGGTGTTTCGCTTTCACTAGGAATGGTGAGGGCTTCTAAGGTCATTGCTTTTAAGTAGATATGAATGTCTCCCCAATAGCAGATTACAGTAAATGTTAAGAATAGTAAACTAGGCGATAAAAACCCACCTAAGGAAGAAAACTGCGTGAATTTGCTAAAAGCTCTTACTCCCAGTCAGAAAAAGAATTTAATCGTTTTAGGGCTCTCTGGTTTATTGTTTTGGGTTAGTTTAACCAGTTTATTGCCTACTTTACCCGCTTACATTGCAGATATTGGCGGCACTAACCATCAAATTGGTTTAGTGATGGGCAGTTTTGCCATTGGGTTACTCTTATTTCGGGCTCAGTTGGGGAAAATTTCGGATCAACGCAGTCGGAAAGTGGTAATTCTCATTGGCACGTTTGTTGTGGGAACAGCCCCCTTGGGCTATCTATTGGTGGATTCGATTCCCTTATTAATTGCAATTCGGGCGTTTCATGGCATTAGTATTGCAGCTTTTACCACTGGTTATAGCACGTTGGTGGTGGATTTATCTCCTCCTGAAAAGCGCGGTGAATTGATTGGTTATATGAGTTTGGTTGTTCCCATTGGGTTAGCTTTGGGACCAGCTTTGGGGGGATATCTGCAAGAAGGCGTGGGGTATGAAGTCTTGTTTACTGTGTCAGCGGCTGCGGGTTATTTAGGGTTACTATTTGGTTCTCAAATAACGGAAGCTAGGCAAGATTATCAAAATGAGAAGGACGGAAAACCAGCTTCACAAGAAGGGTTTTGGCAAATGTTGGTTAGCCCACGCATTCGCACTCCAGCAATGGTTTTATTTATTGTCGGCTTAGTGTTTGGCACGCTGACAACATTTCTCCCTCTTTATGTCCGAGAATTAGGAATTGATTTTAATCCGGGGTTATATTACACAACTTCTGCTGTTGCTAGTTTTGCGATGCGGATTTTTGTAGGGAGAGCCTCTGATTACTATGGTCGGGGGGTTTTTATTACCATGAGTCTTACCCTCTATACGGTTGCTATGTCTCTGTTAGCAACAGCAAATGCGCCAATAGAGTTTGTGATGGCAGCGATCGCGCAGGGAGCTGGCGGTGGTACACTGATTCCCATGATGATTGCGTTAATGTCGGATCGCTCGACTACTGAAGAAAGAGGACGGATTTATGCCCTTTCCATTGGCGGATTTGACTTAGGAATCGCCCTCGCTGGGCCAGGATTAGGTGCTCTAGCAGATATTTTAGGGTATCGGGGGCTGTTTATCTTAGGAGTAACTTTAGCTGCCTTGGCTCTAATGATTTTCCTGACGCGATCGAGCAAAAATATTTCCCATTCTCTACGTTTTGCCCTCGGAAGAGAAAAGGATGCTTATCGCATTTAAGATGGGAATTAGAGTTAGTTCGAGCTTCCTTTCCATGAAAAATCTGCTATGTGGGAATGCTCTCAAAGCTCGCCACCTTCGACTTTGGTCAGGGCTTCAGATAGGGTATCAGCAGCAACTTCTACTAGCGCGATCGCGTTTTCATATAACATTCTCGTGGGCCCAATTAACCCGACACTTCCTGCTAATAATTTTCCTTGATAATAATCAGCAGAAATTAAACTACAGATTTGCATGGGTTCTAGGGGATTTTCTGAGCCAATTCTTACTCTGACTTTCTTTTGATCATCGTTGGGTTCAACTAAGTTAAAAATTAATGAACATAACTGATCTTGTTCTGCTTCTAACAAATGCAACAGGGTTTGCACTTGTTGGAGTTGGGAAAATTCAGGCTGTCGTAAAACTTCTGAAATTCCTCGCACTAAAATCGGAGAAGAAGGGCGATTTTGAGACTGCTGGGTTAATTTTTGACAAATCTGCCCTAAAAAATCCCGATCTTGCTTCCATTCCTGTTCTAAATCTTCCACATTTAAATTTGCTAATTCTGATAAGGGTTGACCTTCTAGTTTTCGGTTGAGAAAGTTTGAGAGTAATTCTAATTCTTCTTCAACTCCTTCCCCTGAAGCCAGTTTCTCCGCTATCCTCGGTGGCGGATTAATTAATCCCGACTGAGTTTGATAGGTGTCGGTGATAATAATCAGCATAATGTGCTGGCTATCCACAGGAAATAACTGTAAATGACGCAGAGTCGAGGTATCTTGCTGGGGAAGAGTAATTAAGGCAATATAACCACTTAAGGTAGCTAATAACTGCGCTACGCCATAAAGGAGGGCCTCTAAACTCCCCACTTCTTCTTTAATCGCATTACTCAAAAGATGATCCAGTTTACGGCGCATCGTTTGATCTAGGGACATGATTTGATCTACATAGGTGCGATATCCCCAGTCAGAGGGAATGCGCCCGGCAGAAGTGTGGGGTTGATAGAGTAACCCTGCTTTTTCTAAGAATCCCATGGCGTTACGAACTGTTGCAGAACTCACTGTCAGATCGTACTCGTTGACCAGAGTTTTAGAACTCACCGGTTCGGCTGTGGCAACATAATGACGAATCGTTGTTGACAGGATGTGCTGATGACGTTCTTTTAAGCGCATGGTTTTAAGGAGGTTCAAAAATAAGATCGGGAAAGACTAATAACGGGGAACTGAGGGATCGATCGCGCAACTGTAGGCATCAATCCCGCCACTAATATTTTTGACGTTACTAAATCCCTGTTGTTTTAACCAATAACACATTTGGGCAGAACGAACACCGTGATGACAAATGACAAAGGTTTCTTTTTCTGCATCAAGTTGCTGGTGAATTTGATCAGACCATTGTTCGTATTCGCTAAGGGGAAGATTAATAAAGCCTGAAATTGACGCGGTTGCTACTTCTTGCGGTTCTCTGACATCAATCAGTTGGGTGTCTTCTGGAGAAAAATTTTCTAGCGCGATCGCGAACTCTTCCACAGACACTTCTTGCATCGGACTATTCATCAGTTACTAAATTACTAATTACAACTCTCCCGTTACTTCCAATATAATAACGGGAGATTTTTCCAAGTTAATAGGCGTGTTGAATTTCGTAAAATTCAGGAGAGATATAATCCTTACGCAGGGGCCAACCCACCCAGTCTTCGTTCATTAAAAGACGTTTCAGGTTAGGATGCCCTTCAAACACAATGCCATACATATCGTAAGTTTCTCGTTCTTGCCAGTCTGCCGCTTTCCAAATCCAGTAAACTGAAGGCACAGAAGGGTTGTCACGGGGTAAAAATACCTTAATGCGAACTTCCTCAGTAGCGTCAGCATCATCATAAACTTTCGCTAAATGATAAAAGCTGACCAATTCTTTTCCCGGACCAGCATCATAGCCTCCCTGACATTGCAGGTAATTAAAGCCATTTTGATATAGAGCCGTTGCCACAGGAAGTAGCGCATCAGGTTCAACACTAATCATTTCAATTCCCTGATGATCCCGTGCTAAGGGCTGATTTTGCAAACCATTCTCCGTTAGCCAAGAAGAGACAACCCCTGCTTCCACAATTTGTGACGCTTCTTGCTCATTTTGAGTTTCTTTTTCTTCTTCTGCCATTTAAGCCTCCTCTTTCTGAGATTGAGATTCACTGAGCGCTGTGGAAACTTCAGGCTGCATCGCCTCAGCCAACTCTTTTGGAGGGGCTTCCCAAGTTCCTTTACTCAAATACTTACCATCATGGATGGGAGAAACCACTTTCATATTGTGGGGAATGCTGTAATAGCGATGGGTTTGTTCAAGAGAACCAGCACGCTCTTGAATGGACTCGTTAGCAATTTTTTTCCGTAACTTAACAATGGCATCCATAATGGCTTCTGGGCGAGGCGGACAACCGGGGATATAAGCATCTACTGGAATCAGCTTATCCACACCACGCACAGCCGTGGGAGAATCCACACTAAACATTCCCCCTGTAATAGTACAAGCCCCCATAGCCATGACATATTTAGGCGCAGGCATTTCCTCATAAAGGCGTACCAACGCTGGAGCCATTTTCATGGTAATTGTCCCTGAGGTGATAATTAAATCTGCTTGACGGGGGCTATTACGGGGTAATAATCCAAAGCGGTCAAAGTCAAACCTTGACCCAATCATCGCGGCAAATTCAATGAAGCAGCAAGCTGTGCCATACATCATTGGCCACAAACTTGATAGCCGCGACCAGTTGTAAATATCATCCACAGTGGTTAAAATAACGTTTTCTGATAAATCTTGAGTGATTCCTGTACGAGTTGCAGGATTAAGAATTTTCTCTTTTTGTTGTTCTTCTAATGTTCCTTGGTTCATTGTTGATTCAGAATTCATGACCATTCTAATGCTCCTTTGCGCCATGCATAGACTAATGCCACCACCAGAATGGCAATAAAAATTAGGGCTTCAATAAAGGCAAGTAACCCTAATTGGTTGAATGCTACTGCCCAAGGGTATAAAAATACGGTTTCCACGTCGAAAATGACGAAGACAAGGGCAAACATATAGTAGCGGATATTAAATTGAATCCACGCACCGCCAATGGGTTCCATTCCTGATTCATAAGTGGTGGAAGTTTCGGGCCCACCGCCACTGGGTCGTAATAGTTTGGCGGCGGTTAAAGCAATGACTGGGATTAATGAACAGATAATTAAAAATCCCAACAAGTATTCATAACCAGATAGGCTAAACACGCGCTTCCTTTCCTTTTATTCAGTGCTAACGTTTGTTATGTTTCTTTACGTTTCTATGGTATCTTAATCGCTACGTTGTCAACGGTGATTATTTAGAACCAGCTTTTGCCAATTGCTTTTCAGGAAGTTGGGTATATTGAGAGACAATTTTGCGAAATTCGTCCCCTTCAATGGTTTCTTCATAAAGGAGAATATCCACAATATGATCCATTAAGTCTCGGTGTTCACGAATAATTTGTCGCGCTCGTTCATACCCTCGAAGCGCGATCGCGCGGACTTGTTCATCAATTTTAGAGGCAACTTCCTCGGAATATTCATTGCGGTTATACATATCCCCACCGCCTAAGAACACTTGATCGTTACCGCTTTCTAAAGCCAATGGCCCTAAATCTGACATGCCATAACGAGTGACCATTTCTCGGGCTAAATTGGAGACCACTTTCAGGTCATTACTTGCCCCTGCAGTGACTTCTGCATCGCCAAAAATCTCCATTTCTGCAGCACGTCCACCGAGGGTAATGGTAATGCGATCCATAAGCCATGCTCGACTGTATAAGCCACTATCCACCATCTCTTCATCAAAACTTTGTTGAGCAAAGCCACCAACGCCCCCTGAGCGTGGAATAATCGTGACTTTATTGAGCGGATCCGAATGTTCTAAGAGCGTCATTAGGAGGGCGTGTCCCACTTCATGGTAGGCAATGAGACGTTTTTTCTTGCTATCTAACAGGGGATTTAAACTTAAGCCAATGGTAATGCGATCTAGGGCATCATCAATTTCTACGAGCGTAATCATCGGCTTGAATCGTCGCGCTGTTAAAATAGCTGCCTCATTCATCAGGTTGGCTAAATCGGCTCCTGATAGCCCAGGGGTTTTTCGGGCAATAGATTCGAGAGTGACTTCTGGGGCTAATTTTTTATTGCGAGCATGAACTTCTAAAATCCCTAATCGTCCAATATAGCTGGGTAAATCTACACGCACTTGCCGATCAAATCGCCCAGGACGCATTAAAGCAGGATCAAGGACATCCGCGCGGTTTGTAGCAGCAATGACAATAATACCTGTATTTTCTTCAAACCCGTCCATTTCGGTTAACAACTGGTTCAGGGTTTGTTCGCGTTCATCATTGCCACCACCAACGCCAGCACCGCGTTTACGCCCGACAGCGTCAATTTCATCAATAAAAACTAAACAAGGAGCATTTTCTTTGGCTTTTTTGAAGAGATCACGGACACGAGAAGCCCCAACCCCTACAAACATTTCCACAAATTCTGAACCAGAAATGCTATAGAAGGGAACGCCAGCTTCTCCTGAAACGGCTTTAGCAAGGAGGGTTTTTCCTGTGCCTGGAGACCCCACCAGTAACACACCTTTAGGAATTTTCGCCCCAACTGCGGTAAAGCGTTCGGTTTCTTTGAGAAAGGTTACAACTTCTTGTAGTTCTTCTTTAGCTTCCTCAATGCCAGCCACATCATCAAACCTTACCCCTGTTTGATCTTCTACTTGATAACGGGCGCGAGATTTGCCAAAACTCATTGCTTGTCCTGAATTTTTAGCAGAGCGACGGATAATTAAAGCTAATCCGCCTATTAGTAAGACAATGAGAAAGCCGTTGGCAATAATTCCCACGGTTTGAGCATTATCCCCAGAAGTGTCTATATCAAGAGGGACATTTTGCTCGCGCAACCGAGAAATTGTGTCACTATGGTCACTAAAGAGTTGTACTTCTTCGGTGTTTGTGCTGCCAGTCCCATCGTCATATTCCACAACTGCAATGTTGGTGCGAGAATCAATTTCTACTTCCCGCACTTCTCCACGCTCAATTTTTTCTAAGAATTGGCTATAACTTAGCTCTTCCCCATTGTCTCTAGCTAGGGTTGGTGAGGCAAAAAAAGCACTTTGTAAAACCATCCAACCAGTAGCAACGGGAAGTAAGTAACGGGAGAAGCGATTGAAAGGTGGGTTAGAGCCAAATATTTTTTTCATTTTTGAGGTTGCCAGTAGTGTCTTTAGAAATAATGATGTCCCTTGCTTCTAGTGTAATTTACACGCCGCTAATGTGGATGACAATTTCTCGCATTTGAGCGCGATCGCGATGTTCCCAAACATAAATTCCTTGCCAGGTTCCTAATCGTAATTGTCCGCGATCAATGGGGATTTGTTCCGAAGTATTAGTGAGAACTGAGCGAATGTGGGCTGGCATATCATCGGGCCCCTCAGCATTATGAACATAGAGGCTGCTATCCTCTGGAACTAATTGTTTCATAAAGTTAGAGAGATCCGTTAAAACCTCGGGATCAGCATTTTCTTGAATAATTAAACTTGCCGAGGTATGACGAATAAAAACATGGCATATTCCTCTATCTACCCCTGATTGGGCGACAATTGATTCTACTTTAGAAGTAATTTTATGTAAGCACTTCCCACTAGTTTTAACAGTAATGGTTTCTTGATAATGACTCATAATAATTATATTTATTGAATATGCTTATTCTTCTTGATTATCGTCCTCAGACTCAGTTTCTTCTTCTTCCCAAGGAGAATCATAGTGATGCCAAGGTAAAATCGGATTATTAGGCAAATTATCAGTTAAAACGGTAACATTTTCCATATCAGGATCAGGCAATTTCACTCCTTCATTTTCCTCCTGATTCATTTCTTTTTTTTGATTCTCTTTTGAGTCTTGATTGGGGTCGGTACTCATAATTAAACTGAGGTTATTACGTTCCATAATACAGCGAAAAAACGTGAAAGGTAACAATCACGACAATCGTAAAGGTAGAATAAGCAGCATAGGTTAATGATTTTGATTTATCATCTAATCTTTGTCTATTTACATTATAAGTCTCCACTAGATTTACAATCATTTGCAGTTGATAGTTGGTTTTCGAGAGGTTAAGGTAACGTTCTACCACTTCGATATTTCCTAAATTAGGAGTGACTGCAACTTGACGCGGTAAAAATGCGCTCAGAAGTAAGCCAAATGTAATCATAAACCCGATCATCTCTGCAATACTAAAGATACTGGGAATTAGTATCAGTTTAGAAATAGCAAGGGCAGTGAGGATTCCCCCACTATTGACGGCAAACAAAATATTAAGTTTTGTTGTTAGGAGTTGACTTTGCTGATGTTGCTGCTCAATGACACGACGCACATCCTCTAAAGCTAAATCTAAAGTTACTGGATCAGGCTGAGACGATTGATCATCATCACCATTATTAGATAAAGCTTCAGTGACAGACTCAGGAAGTTCTTTTGTCGAATTAGTCATAATAAATTTTGGTCACGAGGAAATGACTACTTCTAAAATAGAAATAGGTATTTACAGATTGCAGTTTTAGATCTGAAGACAAGTTCAACAATTTGCAATATCCGATCAATATTATGACACTGTTGAAACATCAAATTAGCCAAGAAACTCATTAATTGATTGAGTTATTTTTTCTTTGTGACTCCGTGAGCCAAATACATCTAATTTAATGCTTTCACCCGATTTGAGGACTAACTGCGCTTTATATTGTTTCTTTTTGCTACTATTTTTACTAACCACTTCGGCTTCCTGAATTTCCTCAATTGCCCATGATTCTGTTTCCGAAGAAGAAGGATTCTGTTTCTTTAAATACATTTGTCCTGAATCTCGATCAAATAGGCACTGAAGCTGAAACTTCCTTTTCCACGTTGCATAACCAATTCCCCCTCCTGCTAACATAAAAAGGCTTCCAAAGCCTGAAACCAACCAATTACCACCTTGAGTTAGGTGTAGAGAGTTTTGACTAGAATCATTAATAAACTGATTGATTTCATTTACTTTTCGTTCTTTGGATGATTGACCAGAGCTATAAGAATTTGTCAGAGGAATCTCATCATTATTAGTAATCAAGGTAACGCGATAAGTGGTGCTTGTTCTTCTTCTTCTACGACTTCCACCACTTCTACGACTTCTTCTACTGGTGCGACTTTCAAGCGTGGCTCCTTCTAGTTTATTTAGTGGAATCTCATCATTAGTTCCTTGTAAAAAACCAAACAAGTGAGAAGACTTAACTTCGCAATTCTCTTCATTATTGCGATAACAAGTTAAATTGGTTCTGCTACTCGCTAATGCAATTGTGGACAAGCCTGCTCCAAAAAAAATAAATCCAAGGATAACTCCTTGCATTCGCTTCCAACTCAGCATCAAGTGGCTATTCTCTAGTTTTAAAAGGGTTGGTGTCTCTTCTGTAATTTTCATAATATCAAGAGTAAGGTTATACTTTTTCTTAATATTATTGATTACCTTGCATACCTAATTCAGAAATTAATAATTTGTTATCTCCTATTAGCTTACCAAAAATAAACAACAACGAGATTGAATTTAACTATCCGTTCTCAGAAGTCTCCCGACAGAATCTTTGATTTGTCGGTGAGATGAATGAGAACAGTCGTGCTATAATCGAAAAAGTTTCGGATGGGGAACTTTTTTCGGCGAAAACCAAGCCAAGATATAAAAGAATTTTTGATTCTCTTCCATCCAATTATCTATAAAGCTCGGGAGCCGGGCTGTTCGCCTATCGCCTTGGTGTAAGACTTCTCTTTTCCTACGATTAGAAAAGCAACCGATTGGGTAGGAAGCTCCCGTTAGAATCTTCGATTTAACGGGAGTAGCTCACTTACAGGTTATCAATGACTTTCCTGTAAAGAATGATTAGAACACTGGTTTACCAACTCCTGATCATGATCATAAAGCTCTCGTAGTGCTTCTTCAAGATCATTGGTTAAAAGGTCAGCCTTTTTTCTTGATGAACCCTGTTTATATTCTGAAACGTCAAGGGGAGAACCCACTTTTACTTTTACCTGCGTTCCCCACTGCGGATAAGCCTGAGAATAATGAATACTCATGGGGACAATTTTGACCGTTTCTGCTACTTTGCGTTGCGACTCTGCTTGTAATGCGATACGAGCCAGCCCAGGTTTTAAGGGTTGTACCGGTTGGTGACGAAAAATATTTCCTTCTGGGAAGATGACTAACACTTCTCCCTGAGATAAGATTTCTACACTTTGGCGAATGGTGCTTAAGCTAGGGTGAATGGGGTTAACAGGAAATCCTCCCATACGACGAATAAACCATCCTTGTAATCCCCAAGTTTCATTTTCAGAGACCATATACTTTAAGTCTCGCCCTGTTTTCCAACGCCCTGCGGTATAAGGAACAATTAAGGCATCCCAACGAGAGCGATGGGTGGGAGCAAGAATCAGTGGAGCAGTACGAGGAATATTTTCACGCCCAATAATGTCTAATTTACTAAAATAACTAGGAATTAACCAATAACAGCCTAGAGGGTAAAGCAGACAACTTAGCCAAGGGGAAACTTTTGCATTGGACATGAGTTCATCGCAAGATATGGAGGTTCTATTTTTTAAGATAAGTGAAGTTACATTTTTTTACTAAAGCCAAGATGACAGTTCGTCTGTTGTCACGGCAACCATTTTGGCCCTAATCCAGCAATGGGCAATTCTTCTAGTTGAGAGTGATCATGAGAACTTGCAGTGAGTGGCGAGCCTGGAATTAATAACCATAAACTGCTACCAATAATGGTTTCTCCAGAGTCACTACGTAGGGTTGAAGAACGATTTTCTGGATTATTCACAGTGATAATTTGATCAAAGAGGAGAGCTAACCCATCGGGAGAAAGACTCATTTCAATATCTTGATATTCAGGAAGGGTCATCATTGGGGTAACATCTTCAGTTTCAAGGTCGATACTAACTAGATAGGGTTGTTCTTGATAGTCTTCTCCTTCCATCAGTTCGGTTAATAAGCAATATAAATGAGTTCCTCTAGGACTAAATTCACAGCTAAGGATTGAGCCATCGGTATCGAGGAGATTTTTTTCCACGCCGCGATTATTAACAAAGTAGAGAGAACGGATGTACTGTTTTTCAGCGTCTTGAGTATTAAAGTTGACCATGGCAGCGGCTTTACCATCAGGGGAAAAGCTGATTACTTGACCATATCGGGGAAGAAAGTTAGAGGGTTCTGTGTCGTCTGTTAAAGGAATTAGTCCCACACCTTGATCTTGAGCGATGGCTAGGGTTTCGCTATCAGGGGGAATCATGAATTGACCACCTGTGGTTTCTTCTAGCATTTTGGGAGCTTGATTATTTTCAAGTAGCCATAAACTGACATCTCCGAGGTTTTCTTTTTCGGCTCGTCTGACTACGATTTTTTCGCCATTCGGTGAGAGATCAAAGTCTAGAAGTCGGTAGTCTTGGTTATCTAAAATGCGTTTAACTTCTTTATCTGACTGATTTTGATTTAGTCCTGTGGTGACGGTATAAAGTTGTTGGTCAATTTTTCCTTCTTCCCAAGTTTCTTGATCAGTGGCTGTGAAAAGGATGCGATCGCGCTCTGGGTAACTTTCAAATTCATGAACCACTAAATCGGGTGGGGTGAGAATGCTTTTTTCTTGTTGGGTTAAATTATAGACAATTAAGCGTCCTTTTTCGTCTCCTTCTACCCCTAAATAAGCAAAGGCGCGATCGCGCGTTCTGACAATTTCATCAAAGGGACGAATTTCACTCCCTAACCGTTCTTTTGCGCCCTCAATTTTAATTTGATACTCTCGCCCATAGGGGGCAGGTTCATCTAACGTATAAGCCATACGTCGCCCTGACCAACTAATTTTTCCTGATAAGTCTGGCTCAATTTCTAAATTTTCTTCCACACTTGCCCGATCCATGGGACGACTAAAGGTGAGAATAAAAGCGCGATCGTTGGCATTAATTTCCCGTTCTTCCCAGTTAAATTGTTGCACACTGGGGCTGACTTTAAACCAACAATCGGTTCCACAAACATTATCGGCAGTGACTAAAAAGGTTACAAAAATGCCTAATAGAATAATGACAATAACGGCAACCCGATCAATTGGGCTGAAATGAGACTTAGTAGCCATAGGGATTATCAGGTGTCGGAATTTCAGTAATACTTTCTGCTTTAATGACGAGTTGGCGATTAAGAGTTCCCTCTTTATATTGCATTCCTTCTAATGGCAGCATTTCAGTTGTCATTTCTCCTTGAATTTCCAGCCAGCTATCTTCTTTGTATGCTTCGTTGTTGCCATCAATTTTAACAGGAATTGCAATGGGATAAGCATCAAGAGCGCAACAAGTAATAATGAATTTAGCTAATAAGAAATAATTATCATCGAGTTCATTCATTTTAATAACAAATCCCTTAACATCGACAGCATCTCCCCTGTATGCCTCTGGTTCTGGATAAGAATTTAGGGTTTTTACCCAATCAATTAAAGAACGATCTTCAGGTTGCACATTCACTCGAAAGGGTTCAGGTTGAGTCTGGGTTAAAGGTAGGGTTTCTCGGATTCCTCTTTGTAACGCAACGTCACTATCTAACACTTTTGGTGGAATAAATGTGGCTAAAATTAACGTAATTAAAAGAAAACCTGTACTCCATCCTGAGGGTAAAAGGGTAATATGCTGAACAACTTTTTTACGATTATTAAAATAAATATTGTTGCGTTCTTTATACAGTTCTATACTTTTCGCAATCCCTGCAAATAATAAAATAAAACCAGTTAAAATCACTAACCAAACGTAATTAGGATGAATCAGTAATCTGATTTCACCACTGAGCCAATAGCCTAATAGTAAAATGCCCCACCCTAAAAAGGTTACAGCATCTAAACTGGGAAGAATAAAGGCATACCAACGATAAAAGGGAACGTTTTTGAGAACGCGCATTTTAAAAAATCAAGGGTGTACAAGAATAATGTACAATGACAGGGCTGTTTTCAGGAAACTTAACAGTTTATGGTCAATTTATCACTGACCGCTATTAGTTTACCGATCTGATTGTGAAGAATCCGTGTATTGATGCTGAGACGATAATAATGATTGAAACGAGTTGGGTTACTCCAATGGGGAAGGGTGGCTTGGCGTTGCTGGGTAAATACTTTTTGGAATTGGGGATAAGTTTCTCCTGTTTGGGGATCACGGGTGGGAACAATACAACGTTGACAAGGGTTGATCCCTTCAAATTCTACTGCACCCACTTGAAAGTTAACGACAGTGTCGGCGGTACTAAAAAGTTGATCTTCCCAAAATGGGGGAACGCCACTGAGTTCAATATTAGCCCGAAAGCGCGATCGCGCATTTTCTAAACTTAACTCTGAAAACCAACTAGCAACGGTTTCTAGAGTCGCGGTACTAATAATTGTCGGTCCATACGCCTCGGTATCATCAGGAAATCCTCCTGCTGGATTCTCTCGCAGGAAAACAGGCTGTTGAAAATACTCACTAAGCCATTGATTCAGTTGCTCAACTTCGGTGCTTAAATTAAAAGTAGCGGTGGTAGTTTCCCCTTGTTTTTGCAGGGAGACACTAGGCTGAGTCAGGTCAAATTGACTACGGAGTTGATGGACTTTCGGGTTGCGCTTCCCATTGACATAGTTTCCATTTTCATCCAGAATTGCCCATCTACGGTCAAACTCAAGAGCGCCAGGAGAAACAACCGAAGCGCGATCGCGCTCTACCCCATCAAGGGCTTTAATAGGGTAGATTAGCACTTTGTGAACTTGAGCCACCATGTTTGTCCTTCGTTGTTTGTCCTTCGTCCTTTGTAAGCCAATGACCAATGACTAATGACCAATGACTAATGACTAATCTGCTTCTTCGATGACTTCCACTTCATCCTCTCGTAAGTGGGCAGTAAATTTCTTTTCAAACTTCACCTTTACGGGGAGATTCGCACTAATCGGTCTTCCTTGCCATTCCGTGACAATTTCTTGGATTGTCCCTTCCATCCCCTTAATATCATAGGGTTCTTTTTTATGTTTGGGATAGTGATAGACTATAACGGATTGAGTAACGCGAACGCGATCGCCAGGTTTCATATATCTTTCTTAACTTATTGAACGACTCTTACAGAAATTTATTCATAAGGGCTAACTCAATTAACCCATAACGCATACGGCTTTACCATTGTTGCATAATTAGGGTTCACTGCTAACAGTTGAGAATGATTTTCTCTAAGCTGGCAGATCAAATAAAACCGTAGTCATATAGCGTTCCGCCCACTCTTCCCCAAAGGCTTTTTCTAAAACGCGACGGGTTTTATCGTTTTTCTGCTGTTGTTGGCAATAGTTTTGTTGGGCGGCTAAATTAGCATGGGCTTGTTCACTAGAAACGGTTTCTGCGATAGTTCCCTGCTGACAGTGAAGGGTTAGAAAGTCTTGGACTCGCTGTAAAAATTGCTGTTCTTCTTGTTCATTTTCAGGACGAACAAAGAGACAAAATTGAGAAAAAATACTTCCCCATGGTGGTAATTCCCGAGGTTGGGAAAATTGAGGCGCAGGGAGTTGAGAAAGATTCTCCTCATAAGCAGCAGGTAAGCGACCATCAGCACTAATTGGCGATAAATCCGCGATCGCTGCACTAATTTGCCCTCGTCCCCCGACAATATCACACCCAAAGATCGGAAGATTATACTCAGGTCGCGGAAACATAACACAATGGAGAATATCTAAATTTTTCCCCACTTGGGCTAACTCTAGATGGATTTTCCGAAACGTTTTCGTCTGATAGCAAGCATTTTCGATGGTGAGTTTATCCCCTTCTAATCGCCCTTCAATATAGCCTAAATCCTCAGGTAACTCATAGGGCGATAACTCTAGTTGTGTTTGCCAAGTGTTCTCTAACGTATTCGCCAGAGATTGAATTAAGGGATGTTGCTGGGAACGTAATGACGATGAAGTATCCAACATAGGTTTTACAATAATGACACTTTTCTCACGATATACTGAAGATGGGTCGCGGTGAAGATATCTGTAAAAAACATTTAAGGTAGAAATCATATGTTGGGTTTAGGCTGGCTAGAAGTAAGCGTCATCATCGGAGTTGCTATTTTAATTTTTGGTCCCAAAAAGTTGCCAGAAATGGGGAGTTCTCTCGGAAAAACGTTGCAAGGCTTTCGTGAGGGAATGAGTAACCCCTCCCAAGAGGAAGAAGAAAATTCTTATATTGATAAAGACTAAGGAATCTCCTATTAATAATGTCAGAAACGACAACAATCATGCCTAAAGAATCTTATCCCTATCGTTATCCTCGCGTTCCGATTCAACGTCGAGTCTATGCGTTTTTATTAGATTTTTTTGCCGTTTGGTTGGTCAGTGCATTAGTGGGTATTCCTATTTTTCAGTTTATTGCCTTTATTGTCGGTTGGTGGGGATTAAGAGTGTATGCTGTTTCTCGCTACAAAGGGCAAAGTTTAGGGCGTTGGGCATTTGATGTGGAAATCATTAATGGGAGGCGGGCAAAACTCCCTAATATAGAGGATTTAACAAAACGAGAATTAGTCCTTGGTGCAACTGCGTTGTTAGGGATGATTGGCTTACAATATGGCTTACCCAATGTTCTCACTGCTATGATCTTGAACGCACCTTTATTTGCTAATTTAATAATTGCCATTGGTGATGAAGAGCATCAGCAGGGATTTCATGAGCGCTTTGTTGATACCGTCATTGTTCCTAGTCGCCGTGGTTACTCCCTTGATATTCGGATTCGTCGTTGGGTTGATGAAATCAGCGATCGTATGAGACAATAGTAGGCTGTGTCATCATTATTAAAGAAACTTAGCGAAATCTCATAACCCCAAATCATGGCAAGTAAAAAGGGAACTCGGATTATTATTACCTTAGAATGTACGGAGTGTCGGACGAATCCCGACAAGCGTAAAAATGGTGTCTCTCGCTACACCACAGAGAAAAACCGTCGCAACCATTCTGGGCGGATTGAATTTAAAAAATATTGCCCCAATTGTAATCGGCACACTATGCACAAGGAAACTAAATAGAGGAGGTAAAAATGGCTTATTATCGCAAACGCTTATCCCCAATTAAACCAGGCGATCCCATTGATTACAAAGATGTGGAATTGCTTCGTAAATTTATCACTGAACGCGGCAAAATTCTTCCCCGCCGAATCACCGGCTTAACCGCTCGACAACAACGGGACTTGACAAGAGCGATTAATCATGCTAGACAATTAGCGCTGATTCCTTATGTGGATGCGGAAAATTAAAAGCTCGCTGACTTGTTGCCACTGGAGGTTAAACTAGAGAACAAGTCGTCAAACAAGCTACAAGCGTAAAGCTGGTGGAAAAGGGAAAGCTAATCGAATTTAAAGTCCAAGGAGAACGTCGTCTTGGGGTGCCAGAGCGACCAGAAGGGAAAAAGAACTGGATCGTGCGAGATCAATGGGGTCATTCTCACACCCTGCACCCGCGACAGGTGGAGTATGAAGTGGGAGGCGACCCCAAACGCCCTCAAGATATTCCCCTCTTTCTCCAAGAGGTTGATCCCTATCTTGATCCCTCAAGTTTAGAAGTGGCTTGGGAACTGTTAGAGGGCGAGCCAGTCACGCCAGAGGACATGGCAGAAGTTTTATTTTCAGAGCAAAGTGCTGTTGCCTGTTATGCTGCTTATTCTCTATTAGCCGAGGATAAAATTTATTTTAAGCAGAAAGGAAATCAGTTTGAACCGCGATCGCCGTCGCAAGTTGCAGAAATTAAACATCAGCAAGAAGTTGAAAAGCAACGTAATCAAGAAAAAGCGGCTTTTATTGATCGCATTAAACGTCGATTAGCAGGAGAGGCAATAGAGTGGGAAAACAGCGATCGCGCTCGCTTTGAAGCCCTAGAAAGATATGTTCTCAATCCTGAACAGGAAGTTCGTCTCGCCCAAGATACCTTAGGGGAAGTGGGACGGGAAAAAACCCCTGAAGCAGCATTTAGCTTGTTGGTTGATCTCGGCTTATGGAGTCGCCATGAAAATCTTTTCTTGCGTCGTAGCTCCTATCCTGTCCAATTTCCTCAGAAGGTACTTGATGTGGCGCAACAGTATTTAGACTCCCCTCCCGATGACCTAGAGCGCGATCGGCTTGACTTAACCCACCAAAAAGTTTACACCATTGACGACGAAAGCACCAAAGAAATTGATGATGGCTTAAGCATTGAAACCCTCCCCGATGGGCGCGAACAGATTTGGATTCATATTGCTGATCCCACACGCTTAGTACAGCCTGAAGACGAACTAGATCAAGAAGCGCGACGACGATGCACCAGTTTGTATCTTCCCACAGGGATGATTCCCATGTTTCCAGCAGAACTTGCCACTGGACCCATGAGTTTAAGACAGGGACAAGTTTCGCCAGCAGTAAGTTTTGGGGTGATTCTAGAAGACGATGGATCAATAACCGACTATACCATTGCTGCCAGTTGGGTTAAACCCACCTATCGCCTTACCTATGAAGATGTGGACGAAATGCTAGAGCTAGGGGTCACAGCAGAGCCAGAAATTGCCCAACTCGCTCATTGGGCGGAAAAACGGAAAGAGTGGCGCAAGTCTCAAGGGTCAATTAACATTAGCTTACCTGAGGCAATGGTGAAAGTGGATGAGAATGAAGAAGTAGAGATCGAACTCTTAGAAGACTCTCCCTCCCATCAACTGGTGGCAGAAATGATGATTCTCACTGGAGAAGCAGCCGGACGGTTTGCCGTAGATAATGAGATTCCTTTAGTGTTTCGCTCTCAACCCCAACCCGAATTTCCCCCCGAAGAAGAATTATTACAACTCCCTGCGGGTCCCGTGCGCTGTTGTGCCCTTCGTAGCTGTATGCCTCGTAGTGAAATGAGTACCACTCCTAGCTCTCATGCCGGGTTAGGGTTAGATGTTTATGCTCAAGTTACCTCCCCGATTCGGCGGTATGTAGATTTGTTAGCCCATTTTCAATTAAAGGCTTTTCTGCGTGGAGATTCTTGTCCTTTTTCTGCCGAGGAAATGCAGGAAATGGCTTATAGTGCTGCATCTGGGGCTTATGAAGCCACGTTAGTGGAACGGCAAACTAGACGATATTGGGCCTTAGAGTATTTACGTCGCAATAGCGATCAACGCTGGAATGCACTGGTTTTACGGTGGTTACGAGAAGAAGATAATTTGGGGATTGTTTTATTAGAAGATTTAGGCTTAGAACTCCCTCATCGCTTCCAAAATCAAGTAGAACTCGGCGATCGCCTAGAAATGGAAGTGGTGGTTGCCGATCCTCATCAGGACTTATTACGCTTTCGGGAATTTACAGAAGAACTTAACCATGCTCTTTAATGCTTAACCTTGAAAACACCGCACTTTAATGATCTCCAAACGCAAGAAACTCATGCTGGTATAATTAGCTGAAAGGAGTTTTAACAATTTTCTGATGTGAGAGGAATTTACACTAAAGGTGATGTCTTGATACAATTCACACGAGGGGAAATTTTAAGCATCTCTCTCCGCTGTCACTGCGATAGAATTAAGGCAATGATTCAAGGGTAAATTTACTGATCGCTACCAGATGCCTGTTAGTGATAAAATTAAGAATTGTTAAAGTAAGTTTTAAAGTCTATTTGTGATGAAAACGGCACTAATTGTTGAAGATAGTCAAACCGATCAAAATTTTTTTAGTAGTCATCTACAGAAAGCAGGATTTTCTGTGACTGCTGTTTCTACTGTAGAAGAAGCAGAGACTAAGGTAAAAGCGAATAAGCCTGACTTAATTATTTTAGATGTTATTCTGCCTGGACAAAGTGGGTTTGAATTATGTCGAGAATTGAAATCTCAAGATGAAACCAAAAATATTCCCATTATTATTTGTTCTACTAAAGAAACCAACGTTGATAAAATGTGGGGAGATATGCTGGGGGCTAATGCGTATTTAGTAAAACCCGTTGATCCCGACGAATTTGTCAATACAGCGAAAAAGTTTGCTAATTGATAGAAGCCTAACCTATCAATTATTAGTCTCATTAGCGAACTTGCAGAACCAATGACTAAGGACAAATAACTAATCACAATGTCAGACAAAACGCCATTGGTCGGGATTATTATGGGGAGTGATTCTGATTTACCAACAATGGAAAGCGCGATCGCGCTGTGCGATCAGTTTTCTATCCCCTATGAAGTTGCTATTGTCTCAGCCCATCGTACCCCTGAGCGCATGGTCAACTATGCTAAAACGGCAAGGGAACGAGGATTAAAAGTAATTATTGCTGGGGCTGGAGGAGCAGCGCATTTACCTGGGATGGTTGCTTCTTTAACCACTTTACCTGTGATTGGGGTTCCCGTTAAAACTCGTCATTTACAAGGAGTTGATTCTCTTTACTCCATTGTCCAAATGCCAGCAGGAATCCCAGTGGCTACCGTTGCCATTAATAACGCAAAAAATGCTGGATTACTAGCTATACAAATTTTATCCACGTTTGATTCTGACATTGCGAAAAAACTAGAAACCTATCGTCAGGAGTTAGAAGAGTCTGTCTTACAAAAGCAATCACAACTAGAAAAAATTGGCTCTCAAGAATATCTAAAAAAAATTAGTCATTAGTCATTAGTCATTAGTCATTAGTTATTTATTATTGCCTGTTGCTTGAATAGATAATACATCGTAATTGCCGAATATCTTTAAAACCTCTGTGTATTTTGGTAACTCTTCTAAGGCAGCTTGCACAGGAGACTGAGTGAGACTGCCTTCGATATCAATAAAAAAGAGATATTCCCCTAAGGAGCGTTTGGTAGGGCGAGATTCAATGCGAGTCAGATTGATTTCTCGTTGGGCAAAAACAGCAAGAGGACGTACTAAGGCTCCCGGTTCATTTGCAGGAGTGCTAAAGCCTAAAGAGAGATATTTTCCCTCAGTAGTTGTCTCTAATCCCACTACCCAGAAGCGTGTACAGTTATCAGGATAGTCATTGAGATAGGAAATCAAGATCGGTAGATTATAGAGTTGGGAAGCCCGAGAAGACGCGATCGCGCCACTATTTTTTTCTGTTTTTAATGATTGCAAAGCCTCCGCAGTAGAAGCTGTGGGAACTAACTGCACTGTTGGAAGACGAGATTCTAAAGTTTTTTGACATTGAGCAAGGGCTTGAGGATGAGAGTAAACGGTTTTAATTTCTTCTAGAGAAGAGACAGTAGCAAGTAAACAATGATGAATGGGAAGCACAAGGGCTTTTTGAATTTGTAGCCCTTCTAATTGCCACAAAGTATCAAGAGTAATCGTAACACTGCCTTCTGTAGAATTTTCCACTGGCACAACAGCAAAATCAGCCTCTTGTGTGGCAACCGCTTGTAAGGTTTGGGCGATACTCGGGTAAGGGCATAATATGGAGTCTTTGCCTTGGGTTTCCTGTAGCCATTGCGTATAAGCTAAGGTTGCCGTTTCGGTGTAAGTTCCCACCGGACCTAAATAGGCAATAGAGAGAGTCATAACAAAATTATAGTTGTCACTTTCGGAAGAGGATATACAGTCTCTCGGCTCTTTATACTTAGTATTAAGTAATGTAAAGTTTATTGAACTCATTTAAGGCTGTAGCCACTTTGATTACTCTAACAATGAGAGGATCAAAATAACAGCTAGTTGAAGCGAGCATCGTCTCATATTCTTATGGAAACCGTACAATTTACAAGCACTGAGTCTATTAATCTCAGTGTCCCTCAAGAAAAGACACCCATTCAACATTATCTGCGTCAACCGCAACGGTTAGTGAGCGCGATCGCGAATCCTAAACTAATGACGCAATTATCGGAGAATCGCTTTCACCTGAAAATGCGTCCCTTAAACTTTCTGGATATGTATCATTTTCAGCCTTCTGTTGTCTTAAAAGTTGTGGCTGATAGTAATGGTACAGTAACTCTCACCTCAGAAAGCTGCGAGATTTTAGGAAACGATTATATTAATGATCGCTTTGGGATGAATCTCAAGGGGAAACTATATCCTGTGGAAAAAAATGGACAAGTTTATTTAGAAGGAAAAGCAGACTTAAAGGTGGATGTTGATTTACCGCCCCCTTTATGGCTTACTCCTCGTCCCATGTTAGAAACCACAGGAAATGGACTATTAAAAAGTGTTCTGATGCGGATTAAACAAAAGCTCATGAATCAACTCATTGCTGATTATCGTCAATGGGCGAATCAAGCAACAACATCTGAGCCAACTAAACCCTCTCTCTCTTCTCCAAAAACTGCTTAACTTGATTTCTTTTGAGAGGAAAGGACTTGATGACCAATATCAGTGCGATAGTAACAGCCAGAAAAATTAATCTGCGCGATCGCGCTGTAGGCTCTGTCCGCCGCCTCTCTTAAAGTATCTCCTAACCCAGTTACTGCCAAAACACGACCGCCATTTGTTAATAACTGCTGTTTTTCCGTCAGACAAGTACCAGCATGAAAAACTAAAATATCGTCTAATTCAGGAAGATCGGTAATTGCTTCTCCCTTTTCATAACTCCCAGGATAGCCAGCAGCAGAAGCAACGACACATAATGCTCTTCTACCCGACCACTGTAAAGGGGGAAAGTCTTTCAATCGCTGTTCTAAGCAAGCTAAAATCAACTCATCTAATGGCGTTTCCAACAGCGGTAAAATAACTTGCGTTTCAGGATCACCAAAACGACAGTTAAACTCTAAAACCTTTACTTTTTTTTCTGAAGTTAGGATTAATCCTGCATAAAGCACCCCTTGATAAATAATGCCACGTTCTCGGAGAGCATCAATTGTTGGCTGTAAAACCTGCTTGGTAATCTCTGTTAGTAAACCTGAAGTTAAAACAGGGGCAGGTGCATAAGCGCCCATTCCCCCAGTATTAGGCCCAGTATCCCCTTCGCCAATGCGTTTATGATCTTGGGCTGGTAGTAAGGGGCGCACAGTAATCCCATCAGTCACCGCTAAAACAGATACCTCTTCCCCTGCTAAATACTCTTCTACCACCACTTGCGTTACCTCGTTAGCAAAGAGAGTATCCACAGCTTCCATTGCCTCTTCCACGGTTTCTGCTACAGTTACCCCTTTTCCTGCTGCTAACCCGTCTGCTTTCACAACAATCGGTGCGCCTTGTTGAGAGATATACTTTTTTGCATTTTCAGCATTGGTAAATGTTTCCCCAAAAGCGGTGGGAATTGCAACATTCTGCATTAACTCTTTTGCCCACCATTTACTTGCCTCAATTTGCGCCCCTGCTTGAGTCGGCCCAAACACAGGAATATCAAATTCTGCTAGTGCATCGGTAATTCCCTTAGCTAAGGGGGCTTCTGGCCCAACTACCACAAAAGCCACCTTTTTTTTCTTAGCTTGATTAGCAATGCGATTAAAGTCTTCTTCGCTGCCTGCTAAATTCTGACAGTTAGGGAGTAAAGCGGTTCCCCCATTGCCGGGAAGACAGAAAACTTTTTCCACATTGGGAGATTGTAGTAGTTTCCAAGCGAGGGTGTGTTCTCTTCCCCCACTGCCAACAATTAAGACATTCATTGCATTACCACTTCAACGGCACGTTACTGATTATCGCATTCTTTGGAATTAACGACAGCCCAAAGACTCTCGGGTAGAAACCCCAGTAGTGGGATTTACCCCAGAAGCCCGTTCACAGAGTTTTGTCATCTGCAGGCGATCAACCACCGCATCTGTAAAATCTGCTCCTTCAATTTTGGCGTTATCAAATTTAGAACGCAACATCATTGCTTCGGTGAGAACAGCATTGGTGAGATCAGTTCCTGTAAAATCGGTAAGATAGGCAATACCATTACTAAAGTTAACTCCCTGCCAGTTAGCATTGTGAAGGGTTGCGCCATTAAAAACCGCCCCCTGTAAGTTAGCATTATGGAAGTCTGCGCCTTCTAACTCTTCATCATAAAATTCGGCTTCAATGAGTTCTTGTTCTGAGAAATCTTTGGTTTCAGCTTCCACTGCTTCATTAAAGGAACGAACTGCTCTAGGGGTGGCTGCTAAAACAGGAGAAGAAAGGAAAAATAGCGCGATCGCGCCTAAAACGATACTAACCTTTAAAACTTGTCGCATTTTTATTATCTTTAAATATTGTCTTCCCTTTTATCTTAATATTTCTTTACGACTTCTCAAACCAACAACAGAGAAAATGTTGTTAGTCCTTAGTCCTTTGTTGTTTGTAAACCAATGACTGATGACTAATGACCACCGACTCAGTGTGTACCTTAACAGACTAAGAAACGCTATACCGTTCACTCATTATTTAAGAAAATATGACTTCTAGTCCTGCTTGGTCAAGCTTATTACAACAACTTCTCGATCAACAATCACTCTCTCAACAACAATCAGCAAGCCTGATGACAGGGTGGTTACAAGAAGAAATCCCACCCGTTTTATCAGGGGCAATTTTAGCAGCCATTGAAGCCAAAGGAGTTTCTGCGGACGAATTAGCAGGAATGGCACAAGTTTTACAAGAGCAATCCCTGCAAAAAACGCCTCTGACTCATAATGAAACTGTTATTGATACTTGTGGTACTGGGGGAGATGGCGCATCCACCTTTAATATTTCTACCGCAGTTGCCTTTGTTGTCGCCGCCGCAGGGGTAAAAGTGGCAAAACATGGTAACCGTTCCGCTTCCAGTAAAGTGGGTTCAGCAGACGTTTTAGAAGCTCTAGGCGTTAATCTCAATAGTTCCATGGAACGCACTCAAGCCGCCCTAGCAGAAGTGGGAATCACCTTTTTATTTGCCCCTGGGTGGCATCCTGCCATGAAAAGTGTTGTTCCCCTCCGAAAAACCTTAAAAGTGCGAACAGTCTTTAATTTATTGGGTCCCCTAGTTAATCCTTTACGCCCCACTGCCCAAGTGATCGGGGTATTTGATAGTAATTTAATTGAAACTATTGCCCAAGCCTTACAACGCTTAGGAATGGAACGCGCGATCGTGCTTCATGGACAAGAAAAGCTGGATGAAGCAGGATTAGCCGCTCCCACTGATTTAGCCGTTTTAGATCAAGGGGAAGTCACCGTTAGTAGCATTGAACCCGAACAACTAGGACTGCATTCTGTGGCTACCGAAGCCTTAAAAGGGGGAGAATTAGAAGAAAATACCACCATCCTTAAAAAAGTTCTCCAAGGAAAGGGTAGTATTGCTCAACAGGAAGTAGTCGCCCTTAATGCCTCTCTCGCCTTACAAGTAGCAGGAATCGTTCCCCTTCATGATCATCAACAAGGAATCCGAAAAGCTAAAGACATTCTCGCCAGTGGCGCAGCTTGGGAAAAACTCGAAGCCCTTGTTAGTTTTCTCGCTAATAAGTGAACCAAGTTGTGTGTTTAATGTTAGCCTTATTCTCTAAAGATTAATTATTATTGAATAAGCACAACTCAATTATTTAAAGTTATTAATATTCAGCTCAATCATGGAAACTATTGAATTTAAAACAATTCTTCATAATGGAAAGGTTACTCTTCCGCCAGAATATGCAAAGCAATGGGAAGGAAAAACAATCCGCGTCTTAGTCGTAGATGAATCTAAACAGTTAGAACCATCAATGAAAGCCTCTCAATCAAAACCTTTTAAAGCCACTTCTCTCAAAACTAAGGGATTTAATTTTAATCGGGAAGAGGCTAATGCCCGTTAATATATTTCTTGATACAAATATCATTATTTACGTTTATTCGAGAGATGAACCTGATAAACAGAAACGTGCCTTTGAGTGTATTCAAGTAGGTAAGCCTTGGATTAGTACCCAAGTTCTGAATGAAACTATTAATACTTTACGACGTAAATTTAAGTTAGATTATGCTCAAATTAAGCTAGTGGTTGAGGAACTAAGCCAAAGGCTCGAAGTAGCAATTGTCTCTACCACTACCATTCAAAATTCTTTAGCCATTGCTGAAAGATATCAGTATAGTTACTTCGATAGCTTGATTATTGCTAGTGCTTTAGAGATGAAATGTGATTACCTTTATAGTGAAGATTTGCAAGCAGGGCAAAATATTAATGATCAATTAAAAATTGTTAATCCTTTTGTAACAAGAGAATGATCTATAGCAATCAGCCATAATTAATGAGAAGTTTTTGGGGCAAATTGCCTATTATTGCCTATTGCCTTAAACCAGAATTGCTGTCTCACAACTGATTCGGAGACTGCTATAGCATTATGTACTAAAGAGAAATGCGCCATCCGCAGTCCGTACAAACTCCATCTAAAGGAATGTCCCACGCCTCAACAGGAACTTTTGGGACAAAGGCAAAATCAAAAATAATCCCAACTTTGGGAATATCTCGCCATGGGGATTGCTCAAACAAGCGATCATAAAATCCTCCCCCATAGCCCAAACGATATCCGCGATGATCACACCCCACTGCGGGGACTAAAATTAAATCAACCTTTTCCACTGGACAAAGGGGGGCTTCAGGCTTAGGTTCTCGAATACCAAATTTTCCCTTCTCTAGCGGATCACTAGGCTGATAACAATGCCAGTTTAATGTTTCGCCAACACAACGCGGCACTCCCCAATTATACTGCTTAAGCTCAAATAGCGGATCAAGATTTGGTTCTTGCCGAAAATAAAAATAACTAAGGATTATCCTCTGAGGAGAAACAACTGTCGCATGGGCTAAAAACTGTTGTAAATGCTCACACAAAGCGAGACTTTTTTCTTGCCATTCCTGTTTTGACAAGGCTTCTCGTTGATTAATTAACTCTTGTCGTAATTTTTTTTTCTCTTCCATAAATGATGATCTGCAAAATCAGAGGAAATATCGAAAGCTAGAATTGTGAACTACCCATTAAAGGAGGTTATTGTATCAAAAAAGATCTAATCGGGAACAATGATCCCCTTTTGGGATTCTGATCGTGCAAGTTTAATCAGAAACCAGTTAAGGCAATAACAGGGGTCTTGTCCTTGCCATTAAGATAAAGATAGGAATAAGTTGATTGGCTTAGTATAACTTAATATTCAGGAAAGAGGAGTGAAACGGACAAACCACCACCAAAAAACATTGTTTGGTAAGCTCTTTTCATCAGTAATCGGCATAGCTTCTCTACTGATGATGAGTGAAGCACAGGCTGCTGAAAACATTAACCTACGTTTAGGCCCTTTTGAACAGCAAATTAAAGTTGAAGATTTAGAACATTATGGAGAAACAGGAGAAGTTCCCCAGTCATTACGCTTATTGAGACCAGTCTTGACTCAAGACGTGCGACAGATGCTAACTCGCCCATTGGAATTTGATGAGGCGGTGTTGGATCGCTTTGCCATAGAAATGTTACAGTCGCCGCAAATACAACCATTACGAGATCAGTTACAGACAGCTTTTCCTGAGTCAGATTTTGAAGAGGTAATTTTAGGATTATATTTGGCCTTAAAGCGAGGCAATGGCTTAAGTTTACTGAACTTCTTGTCAGCGTACCCTCAAGAAACTTTAACCATTGATTTAACCGCCGTGATTGGTTTAGGAATACAACTTAATTTTTCTTACTTACAAAGCCAAATTTTAGGCCCCATTTTAGCTCAAGAACTAAAAGTGGATCCAACAGAATCTTTCCGTCCTGAGTTCGATCCAGCGGCTTCGGGGGATCACAACTTTAATGAAAGAAGTCTGATTTTTCGGGATAAAACGCGCGATCGCGCGATCGTTGCTGATTTATATCTTCCAGAAACTAAACCAGAAGGACCACTGGTAGTTTTGTCTCATGGTTATGCTGCCAATCGTCGCTTTTTAACTTACTTGGCTCGACATTTAGCCTCTCATGGCTATACTGTTGCTTCCCTAGAACACCCTGGTAGTAATATCAATTACTTATCTAGAAGCGATTTAGCTTTTGATTTAGGAGAATTACTCTCACCACAAGAATTACTAGAGCGTCCACAAGATGTTAGCTTTCTTCTGAATGAATTAGCACGATTAAATCGTCATCCAGGAATGTTTGAAGACCAATTTAATACTGATGAGGTAACGATGATTGGTCATTCTCTTGGAGGTTACACTGCTTTAGCAGTTGCGGGGGGAGAGCTAGATTTAAGGGCTGTACGACGTTTTTGTCGCAATGTTACTCCTCTTGGACGGTCGCCTGCGGATTGGTTGCAATGTTCTGGGGTGGAGTTACCTAATGGAACCATGAATCTACATGATAATCGTATCCGACGCGTAGTAGCACTAAATCCTCTCGTTAGTAAGCTATTTGGTGATGATGGCTTGGGTCAAATTGAGGTTCCGACACTGGTTTTTAGTAGTAGTAAGGATGCCATTACCCCCAGTTTAAATAATCAACTTAAACCCTTTGCTCAACTCTCAGGGGAAAAATATCTCCTAAGCGCGATCGGAGCCACCCACATGACTGTTACAGATCTCCGTGATAAGAGTAGCCCTATAGCCCAAAATCAGGTAGTCCCAGAGTTAATTGGAAAATCTGCTGAACCGGTTCGCAACTGGATTCGAGGAACTACTCTCGCTTTTATCAAACAAAATAGTTCCGAAGCAGAAAAATATGAGCCGTTTTTGACTCCTGAATATGCACAATTTCTTTCTACGCCTAATCTCTCATTTCGAGTGACTCAAGAAGTACCTCCTTTTTTAGAGCTTTGGCTGAAAGGAATGCACTGGACTTATGAGAAAGTGGTTGTTAGAACTCCGCCTTCTTCTAACAACATTGGAAATGGTTTTCTAGCCCAACAGGACAATACACCTTTTTCTGAGTTTCGCCTCAATTTTCCCCTACTCGGGAGAGAAAGACGTGAGGATGAGTCTTATCGAGGAAAATTAGAGGAAGTTGTCCCCCCAATTATGTGAGATATGGCTAGCACTAATAAGTTCCGAAGTTTATCAGGCGCAAAAGAGGCATAATAATTGATCCCTAAGCAAGTGGCTCCTAAGACTAATAAAATATAGGTTGGAGCCATCACGACCCCCACGGCTAGCCAACTTCCCACATGGGCAATCATTGCTAACCCAAATACCATGGCGACACTAGCACTGTAGCGAATGATAGTGTGATTAAACTGTCTCACTAAACAAAATAAGGTACAGCAGGTTAATAAAAGATTAATCGGAACTAAAAAACTACAGATGGTAATACAGTATTGACGAGAAAGTTCAAATAAATCAATCAAGGTGACTCTTATCCTTCCATACAAACTCACTTATTTATCAATCATAACAATAAGTATAAATGCTGACTAAAAGTGTTAGATTTCGTTACATTTATAAGACAAAACTCGACCATCAAAATTAGATTAAAATAATGACAAGTAACAGTGAGATTCAGGCTTTAGCAAACTTAGATTTTCTTCCCTACCTTAATGAAAATGGAGAAATTAACCCTCAACTAGAGAAAAAGATTGGCGTTTATGGGATTTTTAACTCGGAAAAAATACTGCAATTAGTGGCTTACTCTCGTGATATTTATACTAGCCTAAAACAGCATTTAGTTCGTCAACCCCAATCCTGTTACTGGGTAAAACTTCAAACCATTGACCGCCCCAGTCGTCGTGTTCTCGCTGAAATTCAGCAAGCCTGGATTGAAGAAAATGGAACAGTTCCCCCCGGAAACAGTCTAGAACAAGAAAGGTGGACAGAACCAATTGATGCCACATTCGCAATGACAGAAGCGGAAAAACAAGAGTATAATCAAGGGGACGAGATCGCGCAAACGAAACTCTTAAAAAATGTTTCCCGTCGAGTCGAAGCAGAAATTAAACAGGAACTGAGCTTACGTGGCGTTAAAATGGATATTCGGTTTAACCCCAAGCTCAAAGAAAAAGGACGGCTCGACTTAAAGTAGTTGTATGCTAGCGACTCAGTAGCAGAAGAGGTAATAGTGTGGGAATGACTGCTGTTGTTTTAAATAATCGGTATCGTGTAGTAAGAGAACTTGGACAGGGCGGGTTTGGTCAAACCTTTCTGGCCATAGATACTCATCTTCCGTCAGAACGCTATTGTGTGATTAAACAACTCTATCCCATTGTTTCGAGGCCCAAGCAGTATCAATGGATTCGAGAGCGGTTTCAACGAGAAGCAGCGATTTTAGAAGCGTTAAGCCGTGGTAACAGTCAGATTCCCCAACTCTATGCATATTTTGCTGAGTCAGAAACCTTTTACTTAGTTCAAGAGTATATCGAAGGGCTAACCCTAACTGAACAGGTAGAAAAGAGTGGAGTTTTATCAGAAAAGCAAGTTACTAAAATTCTGATTAGCCTGTTAAAAGTATTGGATTATGTTCATAGTCAGCATATTATCCACCGAGATGTTAAGCCCGATAATATTATTTTACGAGCTGGAGATTCCCAACCTGTTTTGATTGACTTTGGGGTAGTTAAAGAAGCACTGGGAACCGTAATCGATTCAGAACGCACTCATTCCATTGCCATTGGAACCCCTGGCTATATGCCCTCAGAGCAAGCAGCAGGGCGACCCGTTTATTCTAGCGACTTGTATAGTTTAGCTTTAACTGCGGTCTTTTTACTCAGTGGTGAACCGCCACATACCATTGAAAGTGACCCTCGGACTGGGGAGTTATTATGGCGAAAAGCTGTCCCTCGTTTACACGGTAACTTAGCAGGAGTGATTGATCGGGCTTTAAGGTTTAATCCGCGCGATCGTTTTGCCGATGCTAACGAAATGTTAGCCGCTTTAATGGGGTCTTACAGTTACACTACGGAAAAGCAATCCTCTCCCTCTACCTTATTACAGTCTCCTCGCACTGAAGTTGCAACAGTGGCAGCAACCCCTTATCGTTCTCAATCTCAACCACAACCTGATGAGCGTAAGGGAAATTCCTTTTTAACGACAGTTGCAATCATCATTCTAATAATTTTTAGCGCAGGGGGGATTGGTTATGGAATGGTACAAATTGTAGAGGGGCTTCGTCAGGGTAACAATGACGAGTCGGTAGTCACTGAACCAAGCCCGCCTCTTCCCTCGGAAGAAGAAGAAACAGATCGATCCTCTGATGAGATGCAGGAAAGAGAAGAAGAGGAATCTCCTGAGCCTGAAATTGCTCGTGATCTAGAAATTGAGCTAGAACCTGAACCTGAACCTGAACCTGAACCTGAAATTGAGTTAGAAGTTGAGACACCAGTAGTGGTTGTTCCTACAGCCCCCGTTGAATCAGACACTGAATCAGATAGCTCCATTGAAAATGTCCCTGTATTTACAACAGGGGTGAGTCAAGAGCAAGTGGTGGACACTTTAGGAGAACCCACCGCCAGTCGTCCTGGTTACTGGCCCAATACCCAAACGCTTCATTATCGAGTCTCTCCAAAACTCGATTTAGGATTTATCTTTGACCGTGATACAGAACGTTTAAGACAAACTGAGGCATCTTTTGATCCTTCAGTGGATTTGACGGTAATGGAAGCAAGATTAAATCAAATGTTGAGAGGGCAACTAAACTCAACAATTAGAGAAGCTCTCGCACAAGTCTATAATGGAGAAACCGATTTAAGGTCTTTTACCATTGGTGAATGGAAGGGAATTATCCAGAAAAATAATCAAGGAAGAATTTATATGGGTGTCTGGGAACAAGATTTGCCTTAAAATACGGGAGACAGTGAAAGGAAGGAAGTTCAAAAAAATTAATGACGAAAAAAGCCTCATCCCCACTTAATGGAATTTGGCTGTTTATGATTCTTTTTGCCACAATTGTTGCTGCTTATAACGGCACCATGGCAGAACTAACGGAAGCAGTTTTTGATTCTGCCCAAGATGCTATTGAATTAGCCATTGGTTTAATTGGAGCTTTAGCGCTGTGGCTAGGGATTATGAAGGTGGTAGAAGTGGCTGGCTTAATGCAGATAATTGCTAGGGGGGCTACGCCCAATTATGGTCAGACTATTTCCAGAAGTTCCTCCTGATCATCCTGCAATGTCAGCAATGATTTTAAATATGGCTGCCAATGCTTTAGGGTTAGGGAACGCGGCAACTCCCATGGGCTTAAAGGCAATGGCAGAACTTAATAAGCTCAATCCTGTTCCAGGTGCGGCGACAAATGCAATGTGTCTTTTCTTAGCCATTAATACCTCTTCCCTGACACTATTACCGATTAGTGCGATCAGTGTGCGAGCGAGTGCTGGTGCTTCTAATCCGGGAGCAATTATTTTACCGTCGATTATTGCCACGGCTTGTTCCACCGCGATCGCGATTTTAATGTCTAAATTTCTGGCGCGACGAGAAACCCCTCCAGAGACACTTGAGGAAAACACGGAGGAAACAGTTAATTCTTCAGTAGCTTCTGAGTCATCTGATTTATTCACTGACGAACCTAATCCTGATACTGAGCGAGAACCCCCAGGTATCATCGGTCGTCTTTTATTTGGGGGATTAGCCCTTGCCTTCCTCATTGTGGTTACTTATCGGTTGACAGTTCACGGGACACCTAACCTCTTTGATACGGAAGTAATGAGTGTAATTTCCGATTGGTTATTGCCACTTTTAATCTGTACATTACTATTATTTGGCTATTTTCGTGGGGTAAAAGTCTATGAAGTTCTCACAGAAGGAGCGAAAGAGGGTTTTCAAATTGCAGTTCGCATTATCCCCTTTTTGGTTGCCATTTTTGTTGCCATTGGGATGTTTCGAGAAAGTGGGGCATTAGATTTAATTACCGATCTCATTACCCCGATTACTGCTCTAATTAATTTTCCAGCCGAAGCCTTACCCATGGCTCTCATTCGCCCTTTATCAGGAAGTGGGGCATTTGGTGTCATGTCAGAACTTGTTAATAATGATCCTGACAGCTTCTTAGCTTATTTAGTTTCTACAATGCAGGGATCAACGGAAACTACCTTCTATGTGATGGCAGTTTATTTTGGTAGCATTGGGGTTCTCCGTACTCGCCACACCCTTCCAGCTGCTTTAGCCGCAGATGTTACAGGAATTATTGCAGCCTTAATCATTTGCCAGTTAACGTTTAGTTAGAGTTTCGTGAATTTACTGAATTAGAATCCCTCCTTTCTACGGCTAGGGGGGAAAGGAGAGTAAAGTGTAACACTAGGTATTACTTTTTGAGCGTGCAATTACTGGCTATTTAATGGGAATTATTGTGAGGTTGAATCTTGTTCTCGTTTCTGTGCTTTTCGACTATTAGAATTGGCACGTTTAATTGATTTCAGCCAGCGGGTTTCCCACCAAACTCTAATCAAAAAGACACCAATCAGTAATGCCCCAACATTTGTCCGTACCATACGCCGAATCAGTATAAACCCCGTCTATCGACTAAATTAAAATTGTAGTCGTAGGATTCTCAGCCTCTTGGCTAAATTTATGCCTTCGCCCCGTCTATTACTCTTAATTTTAAGCATCAGTGTGGTGCTCATACTGATGATTTGGTTGGTGAGTGCAATTTACCAACTTTATATTCAAATTGCCTTTACTGCGCCAATTTTAGCTAATTTACTGCTTTTCTTATTAATGGGGGTGGTTATCGGACTCATTGGGGCAGTAATCTACTATTTTCAAGGAGGATTTAAACGTAAAGGCAAGAAAAAAAAGAAAAAACGCCATCCCAATATTAAAGTTCCAGAAGAGAAAAATGAAGCTGCCCAAGCCAATTTACAGGCAGTGAAACAGCAAGTTAAACAAATTCAAGATGAAGTAGCCCAGCAAGCACTCTTAGAAAAATCTCAAGCTCTAGAAGCTAATTTTAGTCGTCAATCTTTCCAAGTTGTAGTGTTTGGTACCGTATCAGCTGGAAAAACGTCTTTAGTAAATGCATTAATGGGACGTGTTGTGGGAGAAGTTAGTGCGCCTATGGGCACCACCAAAGCAGGGGAAACCTATAGTTTGGCGTTACCAGATATTGATCAAGAAATAAGGGTAACTGATACCCCGGGAATTTTAGAGGCAGGTATATTAGGAACAGATCGGGAAAAATTAGCGCGAGAACTGGCTACAGAAGCTGATTTATTACTCTTTGTGGTGGATAATGATTTACGCCAATCAGAATATGATCCGTTGTCGGTGTTAGCAGGAATTGGTAAACGATCGCTGTTAATTTTTAATAAAACCGATCTCTACACAGATGAAGATCAAGAAGCAATTTTAGAAAAGCTAAGATCCCGCACTGAAAGCTATATTGCATCTCAAGATATCATCTCTATAGCAGCAAATCCTACCCCCTTTCACACAGATAGTGGAGATACAGTTCAACCAGAACCTGATATTATGCCCCTAATTAAACGGTTAGCTGCCATCCTACGGGCAGAGGGAGCCGACTTAATTGCTGATAATATCTTGCTACAATCGCAACGGTTAGGAGAAGAAGCTCGTCGTCTCATTGATAGCCAACGTCGCCGTCAAGCAGATAAGGTCATCGAACGTTATCAATGGGTAGGGGCAGGAGTGATTGCTGTAACACCGCTTCCCGTTGTGGATATGTTGGGCACAGCGGCGGTTAACGCTCAAATGGTGGTAGAAATTGGGAGAATTTACGGCTGTGAAATTAATATGGATCGCGGACGTGAATTAGCTCTCTCTTTAGGGAGAACTTTAGTTAGTTTGGGGGTTGTTAAAGGGGTAATACAAATGGTTTCTACCGCTTTACAGATGACAGTGGCTACTTATGTAGTGGGAAAAGCAGTCCAAGGAGTAAGTGCCGCTTATTTAACCCGCATTGCAGGAAAAAGTTTTATTGAATATTTCCGTCAAGATCAAGACTGGGGAGATGGAGGGATGACAGAAGTAGTGAAGCGCCAATTTCAACTGAATCGTCGGGATGAGTTTGTCAAATCTTTTCTTGGAGAGGCAATTGAAAAGGTTGTGCAACCATTGATGGATGAGGAAGAGGAAGATGATGATGATCATGATAATTCTAATTCAGATCATGTATTTAAGGAAAACCTTAATACTGATGATGATTGGTCAGATCCACCAAAACAGAAATTAGAAGATTGGTAATTTCACTGATAAAAACTGATTCATGAGTTAGTGACTGGCTTACAAAGGAGAAAACAATTAGAATGTACCTTCATAATAGTAAAAACTGCTATATTAACTATTTTGGACGGTCTCGTTACCAAATAATTTTTCTTGTAACTCTCCCTTAATACGATTTAAAATTGATTCCTCATCTAAAGAATCAAGAATATTTTTAACTACTGATTTGGGACCATCTACTCCCCAAGAAGCTCCATTGGCAAGATAAGTATTGGTAACATGACCAATAGCATAGGAAGACACTCCTGCGACCCCGGCTTGGGTAATAGCAACAGAAACATAAGGAATAAAGGAAGCACCCCCTGTTACCGGTGTCGATAACCCTAAAATTCCTTTGAGAGAACTTAATCCTAGATTAGTTAATACTTCACTAGCACTAATACCCCCCATACTAATGGCAATTTTCTGTAAAAGCGCGATCGCGGCTTTTTGACTCATGGGAATGCTATAGAGACGTGATAAAGCAATAATCATTGCCACATCTACCACTGCCCCTGTAAATAAGTCTAATACAGTCACTGGATTAAGGGCGACAGCAACAGCTTTTGTGAGGGAGGCTTTCCAAATTAATTCTTCGGCCGCTTCTGAACGAATTTCTAATTTTCGCTGTAAAATCTGATCATTGACTTCGTCAGCATACAGCATGGTATTGAGGGCAACGAGAGATTTTCCTTCCCGATAGAGAATTTCAAGGATTTTCCGCTTTAATTCCTGAACTTGCGGCATTCCCTGTTGGGTTTTTACTCCCAAACTACCATCTTTGCGGCGAATGCCCCGTTTTTCTAACGGTGAGGCTGCCACCATGACAACTTCCTCTGGGCTAAGTAATTCCTTAACGCGATCGCTGCAAATAGTCTCATAAATCGCCGCGCGATCGGCTTCAGGATACTGATCAATTTTATTAAATACCAACAGCATCGGTTTTCCCACTTCCCGTAACCGAGACAAAGCCTTATATTCAACCTTGGTAATATCCCCAGCCACAATAAACAGAATTAGATCCGCCTGTTTCGCAATTTTATGCGCCATCAACTCCCGAGTTTCCCCATCCACTTCATCAATACCAGGGGTATCAATTAACTGAATTTGTGCCTGTTGATTACTGGGTAAAGATACTCGCAAAATCTCTTGATCACTATTGCCTAAACTTTCCTCGCTTAATTCCCAATTGGCACTCCCCACAGTGCGCGTCACCCCATGTAAAGGGCCAGTTTGAAATACATTTTCTCCTAACAACGCATTTAATACTGAAGACTTTCCTCTGCCCACCATGCCAAAGGCAGCAATTTGTACCACCGACTGATCCAACTTATCCAACATGGCGGTAAGGTAATTAATTTCCGCTTCTAAACCTGACTGTTCCTCTGGGCTAAGATTTATATTCTCTACAATGCTTCTGAGGGAGTCCTGAGCCTGTTTATAGTTAATTTCAGCCGTAATCTCTTCAAAGCTAAAAATTACGTCTTCTAACTCATCTCTTGCTTCGTTTTTAGAGTTAATGGGCTCAGAATCGGATTTAGTCACCAATGATGTCTTCCTTAATGCACTGCTAATTTATCAATAACAAATAACACCGCCAGTTGTGCAAATTTGCTAGGGTGATTTTTTAAAGAGCATTCAAAAGGGATGAACGGTGAGTGTGCCGAAAACAACAGCTTATGTCCGAATTATTCGCCAATCGTTACGAGAGGGGGAAATGGAAGGAGAAGTTAGCGCAGGTAGTTATCAATGGTGGTTTCAATGGCAATTTCGGCAAGGTCGTTTAATTGTGCAACCATCTCTAGGTAAAGCCTTAATTATTGAACCCTTAGGACGATTTTTAGAGCGATGTGACTATCAACTGGAACCAGGGGGAGACTATGAATTTACCATTCGAGCTAAACTCTAGCATTTCATTAGTCATTGGTCATTGGTCATTAGTCATCAGTCATTGGTCACTGGTTTACAAAGGACAAAGGACAACCTAATTGTTGCAATTCAAACTCATAACGATTATGATTTAGATAGATGTCCAAGCAGGGGGGTTACCCAATATGGAAATTAAGGAAATTCCACTCAATGCGATTCGTCGTCCACTCCCACGGCAAAATGATCCAGAAAAAGTTAAAGCACTGATGGACTCAATTGCAGAGGAAGGATTGCGTGAACCCATTGATGTGCTAGAAGTGGAAGGAAATTATTACGGCTTTTCTGGTTGCCATCGCTACGAAGCCCATCAGCGTTTAGGAAAAGAAACCATTAAATGTCGGGTTCGTCGCGCCCCCCGTGCTGTTCTTCAGAAACATCTGGCTTAAGACTTCTCTCCTATGAGTGATTAACTCTCGCCTTCAAGATCATAAGATCAAGGGGAGTAGCCTAAAAGCACCCACCACACTTAAAGTTAGGAGATAACTATGCAAACTGCAGATCCCAAAACAAACCAAGCACCAGTTAATATTGGCATTGAAGAAAGTGATCGCCAAGCCATTGCCGAAGGACTCTCTCACCTTCTGGCTGATACCTACAGTTTATATCTAAAAACCCATTACTTCCACTGGAATGTTACCGGTCCCATGTTCCATTCTCTGCATCAAATGTTTGAAGAAGAATATGTGGAATTAGCGCAAGCGGTAGATGAGATTGCCGAGCGCATTCGGACACTAGGAGCAGTCGCCCCTGGTAGTTATAGCCAATTTGCAGAACTCTCTTCTGTTCCTGAAACCCGAGACGTTCCTTCTGCTCAAGAAATGGTACGCCTGCTGGTAGAAGCAAATGAAGCTGTTGTCCGAACTGCTCGCTCAGTTTTCCCAGCTGCGGAACGGGCAAACGATGAAGCAACTGCCGATTTAGTTACCGAACGGATGCGAATTCATGAAAAAACAGCTTGGATGCTACGGAGCATGATCGAATAATCTCAAGTAATTGGAGTAAACACCTTCCTTAGTGGAGGGTGTAATTCCTGATTGAAATGTGCTAGTTGGCACACTGTAATCTACGATGCTGTTATTTTCCATTGAGTAAGTTAACTTAGGCATAAATCGCCTGATTGTTGTATTTTATTACAAATGAATCAAAATTATTAAGAAAATCTTAAACAAGCAGGGTACAATGGAAGAACTGTGTGCCACTGGAGGATTAAAGTGTTTACACGATTAGCTCACCAACACCGCCAATTTATTCAAGACCTCGTTATGAATTTGCAAGCTCTTGCTACTGTCTTAGAAAGACGAGGATATCTGGCTTCTTGCTATACCTGTGGTCAAGAGATGAACAGTGCTTCTTTTATGGTTAGCTTAGGAGATAATCACTTAATTCGGTTTCTCGTTTCTGACTATGGAATTACTTGGACAGAAATGTGTGATGATCGTGAACTGATGAAGCTAGAAGGGGCAGAAGCCATTAATCAACTACAAGAGCTTGCTAATCTATTGAAAACAGAAGTTTGTCAAACTAATCTCGAAACAGTTACCCACTCTACTCATTTGACCAAAACAGAAAGTGAAGTCAACTTCTAAGAATTTGATATGGATGATATTAACCTCATGAACGCAGTTCCCGTTGCACTGGCAGTTATAATTGGCATCAGTGCTTTTTTAATGATGTTTACAACTGTGTTTACCAATCGTCGCCGTCGCTAAATTTTAACTGAATCCCGGAAGCTGAAAAAATTGATTGTGTCTTCTAACGCTAACGATGATACAGTTGCTCTGATAGTGATAGTCTTAAGGACAGTACCTAGCTAGTCAATAGTGACCCCTAGTTGGTGGTTACTGTTGTCTTATGTACAGCAACTTAAAATCGCAGTGCGTTCAAGTAAACAACGTGGACTTAGAACAAATTTTTCAAACCCGTCATCCCGTTATTGGTGTTGTTCACCTTTTGCCTCTTCCTTCTTCCCCTCGTTGGGGCGGAAACCTCCAAGCCGTGCGAGAACGTGCCGAACAAGAAGCGACGGCTCTTGCTGCTGGCGGTGTGGATGGAATTATTATCGAAAACTTTTTTGACGCTCCCTTTGCTAAAAATCAAGTTGATCCGGCCGTTGTTAGTGCCATGACCCTGATTGTACAGCGGGTGATGAATTTGGTGATGTTACCCGTGGGGATCAATGTCCTCCGTAATGATGCAAAAAGCGCGATCGCGATCGCGTCTTGTGTTAATGCTCAGTTTATTAGAGTTAATGTACTAACTGGCGTTATGGCAACTGATCAAGGATTAATTGAAGGTGAGGCTCACGAATTAATGCGGTATCGTCGCGAACTAGGATCAGATATTGCCATTTTTGCCGATGTCTGTGTTAAACACGCTCATCCCTTAGCAACTCCTACTTTAGCCACAGCCGTGCAAGAAACCGTTGAACGAGGATTAGCAGATGGCATAATTATCTCTGGTGGAATGACAGGAGAACCGCCACAATTAAAAGACCTAGAAGAAGCCGCCAATGTTGCGGGTGGAAAACCCATATTTATTGGTAGTGGCGCAACTTGGGATAATGTTCCGAGTTTCTTAAAAGTGGCTGATGGTGTAATTGTCGCTAGTTCCTTAAAAAGAAATGGTGATATTCATAATCCCATTGATCCAATTCGGGTTAGTCAGTTTGTGGAAGCAGTACGCGAAATTGAAAGCTCACCCGATGAAACGATGAGTTTCTACTCTAAAAGTTAATCAATGACAAAAATATATTCCTTAAGGGAACTGCAAGCGACAATTAACGAAAATCCTAAAAAGTGGAGACCCTTAGTACTAACCAATGGTTGCTTTGATTTGTTGCACGTTGGTCATGTGCGATATTTGCAGATAGCAAAATCCCTAGGAAAATCTTTAGTAGTGGGAGTTAATAGCGATCAATCGGTTCGTCAAATTAAACCGCAACCGACTAATTCTCCACCTCGTCCTATTATCCCAGAACAACAACGAACAGAAGTTTTAGCTGCCTTAACTGCTGTTGATGCTGCTGTAGTTTTTTCAGAAACAACAGCAGTTGAATTAATTAAAGCCTTACAACCTGATATTTATGCAAAAGGAGGAGATTACACCCTAGAGTCTTTACCAGAAGCGAAAACGACGCAAAGCTATGGTGGCAAAATTGAATTAATTACTGTAGAAATTCCAACTTCTACTAGCGAGATTATCCGCAAAATTTCTTGTTCAGGTTCATAATGGCTAATGAGCAGCTCTCAATCAAATAGCTAATTATAAATAACGATTCAGTTAAAATAACCAACCTCTGCTAGGGCTTGCCAAGCAGGATAGTGTGTGCTACGCTAATAAGAGTCTTAATTAGGCGGGCATAGTTTAGTGGTAAAACCTCAGCCTTCCAAGCTGATGATGCGGGTTCGATTCCCGCTGCCCGCTTTTTAAATGAAAAATGTTTTAGTCATGATGGGAGTTTCTGCCTTTTATTGGAAAATGTTAAGGGTGATTTTTATCACATTTGTGACGACATTAGTGATTATAGTCACTTCTAATATTGGCAGTTCAGAACCCCCGGCAGATTTCCCTGATCCGAAATCCCATCCTTTACCTTCAGCTTTAGCAGTGTGGGAAGTTAAGGAGGAGGTAGGAGACTATTTTTCGGAGGTCAAGGAAAGCCCTTTAGGTTATTTGGTTTGGTCAGAGTTTCCGATCACAGTTTTTTTAGACCTATCGGCTTCTAAACCACGGGAACAAGAATGGGTAGAGGCGGTAGAAACAGCGATCGCTGAATGGAATGATTATATTCCTCTCAAAGAAGTTGATGATCGTGCTACTGCAGATATAATAATTGCGCGATCGCGCCCTCCTGTAAACATTCAACGTAACCCCGAAACCGGTCAACGGGAATTTGGACGCGCCCGAACTGCCCGCACTCGTTACGAGTTTGATTTAGAAGACTCTCGTCTGATTCATCGAATGTTCATTGATATTACCCCGAATCAGCCCAAACAACGCACCCTCGCCACAGCGCGACATGAAATTGGTCATGGGTTAGGGATTTGGGGACACAGTGAAGATAAAAATGATGCTTTATATTATTCTCATGTTCGCGACTCTCCTAAAATTTCCCCTCGAGATGTTAATACCCTGAGAAAAATTTATGAACAGCCCACTCGGTTAGGGTGGAAAATTGAACAGTAATGCGGCTTGTTCTGAAAGCGAAAAAATGCTAGGGATGAGAATAAAGACCTTTTCTTTGACATTGTCATGGGTGTAACTCGTTATCTTCACACTGCTATTCTGGTTTCTGACGTGGAAAAAGCTGAATCTTTCTACACGCACATTTTAGAATTACCAAAAACAGAACGTTCGCTGAAGTTTCCGGGAGTTTGGTATCAGTTAGGGGATTATCAAATTCATCTCATTGAAGATCAAAATTGGAAAGCAACTGAGGTGAATCAAAAATGGGGACGTAACCCACATTTAGCATTAGCAGTGAGTGATTTAGAAAAGATGAAAACACGCCTTAAAACGAAGGGTTATCCGTTTCAAGAAAGTTCTTCTGGGCGGGCTGCCTTATTTACTAAAGACCCTGATGGCAATATTATTGAGTTAAGCCAACAATGACAGTGATTGCTTATTGTTATTATGACCCCCTTCTTGATTTACCACCACAGCAACTTGACTGGGGAAGAGAGGTAGATCAGGTTTATTGTGATTTTGGCGGAAGGCAGGAATGGGAAAGGTTACTTGCTGAGGCAAAAAGTACCCCTCCTGAAACAATTTTAGTGAGAAGTTGGGGGGATTTAGGAGAAACTTTAAAAGCAATTGAAAGCGCGATCGCGCAATTAGAAATTTTAACCCCTAATGTGGTTATTCTAGAAGGTGAAGGAACAAATCAGAAGGAATTATTACAGCTAGTTGCCTCTCTCCATCAAGAAAAACGTAGTCAGCAACTAAAACGAGGACACGCCAAAAATCGCTTAAAAGCCCATCCTCCTCCCGGAAAAGCCCCTTATGGCTATCGTCGCGGTAAAGATCGGTATATTATTGATCGTAGTACCGCCCCTGTGGTGAAAGACTTTTTTGAATATTTCCAGCTTTATGCCTCATTGCGTGGCGCAGTCAGGTATTTAGAACGACGGTATGGTAAAAAAATTTCTGTTGCAACCGGTCGCCGTTGGTTAACTAGCCCTGTGTATCGGGGAGATATGGGCTATAAAAATGGCGAGGTGATTCCTAATACCCATCTTCCGATTTTAAGTCGGGACGAAGCCGCCCAAATTGATCGTTTGTTACGTCGTAATCGTCAGCTACCGACAAGAAGCGCAAGTGCGCCTCGTTCTCTTGCTGGATTAGTGGTTTGTCAAAACTGTCAATGCCCCTTAAACATTACCCAAGTCACCAGTCGGGGGAAAAAACGAGAATATCTATATTTACGCCCCCAAAAGTGTCCCCATTCTCCCCGATGTAAGGCAATTCCCTATCACGATGTTTTTAACTGTACCCTAGATCGCATTTGTGAAGACTTACCGCAAGCTGTGGCAAAAATGGAATCAGATGGGGTAGCCGAAGAGAAAGCTAACTTAGAAGCTAAAATTCAGCAGTTACAGGATGTTTTAAATCAAGTATCGCAATTAGAAACCCATGGCATTCTAGATGCTGAAACTGCCCAACTACGACGCTATAAACTTCGCACCGAGATTGCTGAATATCAGGGAAAGATCGCTCAATGTCCCCCAGAAAATTTAAGCGCGATCGCGCAAACTGTCTCTTTACGGCAATTTTGGCTTGATTTATCAGAATCAGAACGGCGATTTTACTTTCGGGAATTTATCCAGCAAATTGAAATTTCCTATATTACCCGTAGCCAGTGGACATTAAACCTGAGGTTTTTTATTTAAAAGTCCCGCTAATTGGAAGTGACATCCTCCTTGGACATAATTTTTGATTTGTCGAAGGTTTCCTAACTTCGCAGTTAAGATTTTCTAGCGTCGCACTGATCTAGAACTGATTTCCCAATCCCCCGCGACCATCACTCTTGATGGGAAACTCCATCGGTAGCAGGCTGTTTCCTTTCCCAATTTCGGTAAGCTAATTTGCCCACCTGTAATATTGTTGGTTTAAGATTCTCTGATTGGACTGGGATTGGTTGGTGCAACTATAGTTAATCTTCGTGATCTTCAAAAGGATCATTTAATTCCGCAGAAGGAGGGCCAAAGGATAGATAGAGAGAATATCCGGTGACAGCCAAAACTAACGCACCAATAGAAATTGTTACAACGGTTGCTGGTTCCATAGTGATCAATTAAATTATGTATATTTATTTACAATTGTACACAATGTGGAGTTCCTTAACCAGGAGTGAGCGAGAAGTCTCCAATTTCAGCGTCGGCAAATTAGAGACGGGGTTTTTGAGCCTCTTCTGCCTAAAGGCGAGAAGATTCCCTTGTAGACTCTTATCTAGATTTAAATCTTAGAGTTAAATCCCCGACAGACCGCCGTTACAGGGCTGTTTGGTCACGGTCGCTCCAACCGCAGATACTTACATCTTAACACAGAACGCCATAAATGGCGGGGTTTTAAACCCGTGATTTTACGATAAACTTTGCCTACTTGTTCTTGATTAGGTTTGAATTTGTATTGATAGGAAACTTGCATTGCCTTAACTATCTTTTTCTGTTAGTTTAATCATAGTGCTTAACTTTCATATTGACATTAAATAATGAAACAAATCACCATAAGATGCACAGAACAAGAACATCAGCAACTTCTCTCCTTCTGTAAACACAAAGGTAGAAGCCAAAATGAAGTAATCAGAGAACAGATCAGAAAGTTATCAATCTCAGGGGTATTGAACCCCCTCGATTAATATGCTCTCATGAGGGGCTGTGGTCGGAATCAGATTCCGACCTTTATAAGCCCCATCCCCAGCCAAATCAAAGATTGTGGATCGGGGATTCCCGCTTATTTTGCTAAAAATTAAGGCTTGGATCTACATCTTCTCGTTGTTGAGAAAATTGTTGAGGATTTTCCTGATGGGGAGAAGGGAAATTCAATTCGCCAAGTGCCTCTAGATTAGACAAGGATTCTAGATTAGTGGCTTGATTGGTTCGTTCAATCTCATCAGAGTCAGGATCAGGATAACGATAAGTAAACTCAAAATCATTAGAAGCGACTTGTTGAGAAGGGACTTGTTCTAAATGTTCATCCGCAAATAATTGGGGGGGTTGCCAATTAAAGAGAGAAGCTAATACTTGGGGTAGAGAAAAAGGAAGAATCGAGATGGCATCACGAACTTCCGAGAAGTTTCCGAGTGGGGCCTGGCGTTCATGGGCGCGTTCAAAATCACTATCTTGTAAAAAGTCTAATTCTTGCCTTGCCATCCAAGAAGCCGGTTCTCTAGAAATAGAATTTAACATCTCAGGTAAACTGGTAAAGAAGTTATTATTAGTTCCCTGTCCGTTGGCATTACCGCTCCCTACACCATTATCATTAAAGGCAATTTGACTAGAACCAATATTATCTCTAGCCACTAAAAGAGGATCTGTAGCATCTACAGCAACCCAACGGTGTCCTCTACGAACTCGCCATTCAAAGTGTAGATGAGGACCACTAGAAGTGCCAGTGCTACCGACTCGACCAATGACCGTTCCTTGTTCTACCCATTCTCCTGGGCGAACATGAATTTGAGATAAATGAGCATAACGGGATTCATATTGATCTCCCTCATGGTGTAAGCCCACTATTAAGCCATAACCGCCACGATAGTCAGCATAAGCGACTTTGCCCGATCGCGTTGCTACTACAGGGGTTCCTTCTGGAGCAGCAAAATCTACCCCTGCATGGAAGTTACGTTTGCCCGTTATCGGATGCCGTCGCCAGCCAAAACCAGAACTAATCCGTGCAGCTCTAGAGAGGGGAAAAATGAGGTTGGTATCCCCATTATCTGCTACTTGTAGCTCTGGCAAGTCTTCGGGAGGAGTATAAGTGCTGTAACTCTCTTGTTCTGATTCACTGGCTGTGGGCTCTTGTTGCTCACTGGCTGTGGGTTGTTGAAAGTCTGTGGGAAGTTCGGGTAAATCTTGAGGAGCGGTAAAAGTCTGTTCTCTGGGGGTTTCTTGTTCGGAAATATTACAACTGCCACTGACGAGTTTGTCATTTTCAATTACTGTTGTGCAGTTATTTTCGCGATCGCTGATTTCAACTTGAGGATCTGGAAGTGCTTCTTCCCCAGCTAGTGGATATCCTTCAAGATCAACATAGTCTTGAGAATCAGTAACAATTTCTTCTTCTAGCTCTACTTCCTCAGCAGTAACTTCAGGTTCAGGAGAATCAGTAGCAGTTTCCTCTTCTGGCTCTACTTCCTCAGCAGTAACCTCAGGTTCAGGAGAATCAGTAGCAGTTTCCTGTTCTGGCTCTATTTCCTCAGCAGTAACTTCAGGTTCAGGAGAATCAGTAGCAGTTTCCTGTTCTGGCTCTATTTCCTCAGCAGTAACTTCAGGTTCAGGAGAATCAGTAGCAGTTTCCTGTTCTGGCTCATCAACAGAAGTATCATGATCGATATCTGGGGTGTCTGAAGAATTGGTTAAGGGATCAATTGGTTCTAATGCAGTTTTTACTTCACTATCTGAAACTTGCGCTGAGGCTTCTTCTTGCTCTATTTCTGCTTGCTCTACAGGCGCTTCTTCCTCATCATTTAAGCCCATTGGTGCAACTGAGTCGTAATCGGGAACTGCAGATTCGTCTTGATCAGAAGCCGAAATTTCATAAGACTCTAAACTATCTGAAGCAGACTGACTTTCTTCATTAAAGCCTGATAAAGGTTCTACGGTAGAGCTTTGGGGAGTATTTCCGAAGGCGACTCCACTACCAATTAAGCTTAAAGGGAGGAGATAAGCCACTCCTCGCCGTAATAACATATAATGCGTTGCTTTCAGGGAAAGAGATGGAAGCAGAAATTGAAAACGTTGATGAGTCATCTTGAAGTCCTAGGCGCGATCGCGCTTTTACTAACGATAGCCTAGAGTTATTCTAACAGCCCTTTTCCCTTAATAGAAATTACTTAGACCTTTGAAATAGCTTCCACCGGATTTTTGACAATTTTAGCGCGTTGAAATAGATAACCTGTCCCCCGTTCGGTAATAATTAATTCAGGATTTTTAGGATCACTCTCAATTTTACTGCGGAGACGAGATACATGCACATCTACCACTCGCAAATCCCCATGCCGTTGTGGCGCATAGCCCCAAATTTTCTTCAAAATCTCTGTGCGAGAAATCGACTCTCCTGAATGACTAGCTAACAATTCTAAGAGATTATACTCTCTTCCTGTGAGCCGCAATAATTCATTGCCCATATAGACTCTGCGTTTATTGGTGTCAATCTGTAACTGACCTACTTGCATGACTCCTGATGGGGGAATCACAGAATCTGTACTCTTGCTTAATCGGCGTAATACTGTATTAATTCTTGCTTCTAATTCTTTCGGAGAAAAGGGTTTGACCAAGTAATCATCCGCACCAATTTGTAGCCCTGTAATGCGATCCGCCACATCTCCTAAGGCTGTCAGCATAATAATCGGAACATCTGAGTCCTTTCGTAATTCCTTACAGGTGAAATAACCGTCACCATTAGGCATCATCACATCTAATACCACTAAATCAGGCTGTTCTCTTGCAAATACTTGCAGAGCTTCCTCACCATCAGTGGCGGTAACAACATCGTACCCCACCATAGAAAGGCGCGTCTCTAAAATTCTACGCACTGCCGCTTCGTCATCGACAACGAGAATTTTTTCTGTGTGATTTGCCACGCTTAACACTCCTATTAATTATTTATTACTTTTTGCTGACTAATTTTGTTGGAAAGTTTAAGTTGGGGTTTTTATGAAATGATTGTCACAGTTAAGTTTAGTTGAATTAGGGAAAAAAATTGAAAATTATCTTCTTTAGTTGCTTTGAACATATGCCAATTCTAGTGTCAACCTTTTTTAGTAAAGAATTGTTGCAATCAGTTATCACAATGATAACACAAGTTTTCAGGATTGTCTTGAATAGTCAAAAAGCGCATATCACAAAATAAATAAATTGAAAAGTATTGTTAAGTTTTCTTATTAATAGCGGAGTATCCACTTAAATTGTAGTTGAGATTTAATGCATTTTGGGGAGAAACATAAATGATTATTTATCAACAACTGCTATTATATTTTTCTATGGCTTGACCCTAAATCAGATAGAAGCAATGCCCAATCCATTCCTTGGTGTTAGAATTCCACCAGAAGTCGAACAGGCGCTTATTGATCGGATCCATCAAACCGGGGAAAGTAAGTCCGAGATTGTCATTGCTGCTCTGAAAGCCTACTTAAACCTACCATCTTATTCAGAGCGTCTTGCTGAGTTAGAAAAGCGTCTCTCGGAAGTGGAATCAACCCTCAATCGCCATCACAACGAAGAAACGGATAGCTAGTTGAATAATAATCAGTCATTACTAGGATTTCTCAACCTTGATAAACCCCTTGGCTTCACCTCTCACGATTGTGTAGCAAAGTTTCGACGAGTTGCCAAAATTAAACGAGTCGGGCATGGTGGCACTCTTGATCCCGCTGCTACAGGTGTTTTACCCCTTGCAGTAGGAAAAGCAACCCGCCTGTTACAATTTCTTCCTGATAGTAAAGCCTATGAAGCGACCATTCGCTTTGGCTGGCGTACTAGTAGTGATGACTTAGAAGGGGAAATACTGGAAAAAAATGTCGCTTCTCACTTAACCCTAGACCAAATTAAGCCTCATTTAGCACAGTTTGTGGGGAAAATCTCCCAAATTCCGCCAGTTTATAGTGCCATTCAAAAAGAGGGTCGCCGTTTATATGAGTTAGCAAGACAGGGGAAAACCATTGAGGTTCCTCCACGGGAGGTAAAAATTGATAAGATAGAGATTCTGAATTGGCAAGACGGAGAATTTCCAGAGTTAACCCTTTACATTCAATGTAGAAGTGGAACTTATATTCGCTCTATTGCTCGTGATCTTGGGGATATAATCGGCACAGGGGGAACCTTAGCACAATTAAGGCGCACTGAAAGCAGTGGCTTTTCTCTGGAAAATAGTTTTTCCCTAACAATGATAGAAGAACATTTAAAAGTGGGAACTTTAACTTTATTCCCATTAGACTATCCCCTCCAGCATTTAGAAGGGATTACCCTTTCTCAAGAGGAGGCGAAGCGATGGTGTCAAGGACAATTATTACCCCATCAAAGTGATGAGTCTCGTTTTTTGCGAATTTACGATGAAAATGGTTTATTTTTAGGCATTGGGGAGAGAGTTCCTCCTGAAACCTTAAAACCGAAAACTGTGATTGCATAAAGATAAGAATGAAACCATTGCTGGGTCAAACATTAAAGCGTCTGTTTTTATTACTCATTCCCTTATTACTAACCGGCTGCGTTAATTACGAAGTGGGGGTGAATATTACCGGGTTGCATCGAGGAGAAATTGTCCAGCACATTCAATTGGGAAAACAATTGACCAGTTTTAGCCAAGCCGATGTAGAAGACTGGTTGGGAAGTTTAGAACAACGGGCTCGCAAATTAGGAGGTAAAACCCAACGTCTGTCCCCAGCCGAGGTGGAATTAACCATTCCCTTTGCCAATATGGAACAGTTAGAGGCGAAATTTAATCGCTTTTTTAATCCGAAAGTGGGGAAGCAACCTCCGAGTGACTTAGTGAAATTTAAGTCACAATTAAAAATTAATCAAAATAACTTTTTATTCTTACAACGGACTCATTTGCAATTTAATCTTGATTTGAGTGCCTTAGGAACGATTAAAGGACAAAATTCCCGTTTAATCGGGGCAAATTCTTTACTAGATTTAGAATTTCAGTTACAAACTCCTTTGGGCTTAAAGGTTCTAGACTCAGATGTTGCCGAAAGGATAATTCAAAAAAGTGACAGGAGTGCGGTATGGTATTTACAACCTGGGGAAGAAAACGAAATTGAAGTAGTGTTTTGGGCGATTGAGCCTTTAGGTTGGGGCGCGATCGCGATTATTATTATGGTTTATATTGGTTTATGGCTAAAATACCGCTATTCTTCTCATTTGGAAGATACCATTACTCAAAATTAGGAAAATTGAATTAAACCAGCATGAAGGAAGGTATGTTTAAATCTCGTCGTAGTAAACTCAGCATTAATAAAAAAAAACAGAAGCATCAAGGGAAATCGCCGTTATTAATTTTTGCTTCTATTCCATTTTTGCTCATCGTATTAGAAGTTTTGGCTCGTCTCTTTTTTAGCTTCACAGGACAACCTTCTAGCATTGCAGAACAACCAGATAACTCTGCCCTTAAACGGGCTTATCAATTACAATTTCTAAGCAATGATGAACCGATTCAGGGCTTATCTCAAGGTGGTGAATTAAAAGTTGAACGGAGTCCTGGTTTTGGTTATCAATTAAGACCGAACCAAAACAATCGCTTTTTGCAAATTAATGAACAAGGATGGCGAGAAGAGGAATCAATTTCTCAAGATAAGCCCGAAGATGAAGTTAGGGTTTTTATTCTTGGAGGTTCAACTGCCTTTGGCTACTATAATGAAAGCAATCAGGAGACGATCGCGCAACAATTAGAAAATCGCCTCAACCAGCGTGTCCAAGAACAACAAAATAATCCTGATGACTATCAGCCAGAACAGTTGCCGTTTTATGAACCTGAACAAGAACGGTTGATGGAAAATGCCCCTCGTATCCAAGAAGGGAACTATCAAGTCATTAATGCAGCGGTGCCAGGGTATATGTCAAGAAATCAACTCTCCCAACTAGCTTTAGAGATTTTACCCTATGATCCTGATTTAATTATCGTGATGGGGGGATATGAAGACTTAATGCTAGATAGTCAAGAATCATTTGCTGACATCCCTGTAATTGATAATTATCTTAGTAACCCTTTTCAGCATTTCAGCGCTTATTTACGTGAACCTTTTAAGGACATTGCCCAGAGCAGTTATTTACTCCGCATGGGATTAGACTGGTGGCAAAACCCTGAAGGGACTACCACGGCTAATACACTACTTTTACAGCCAAATCCCGAGCAACCCCTTGCCTCTCATCTTCCTCAACAACCTAGTGAGTTAGTGGCGCGAGTGCAAAGATATCGTCAAAATAAGGAACAAATGGTGCGGTTGGCAGCAGGAGCAAGAGTTCCTATGATTAGTGCTATTCAGCCTGAAATCACAGGACGAAATTTGGATAATCTACCAACTCAGGAAGAGGAAATTATTAGTGAATTAGGAGATAGCTATATCCAAGAGATGCAAAATGCCTATAGTGAACTAGATAATGCCAATAATCAGTTAGAAGAAGTGTTTCCCAATAATGTTACTAGTGTCAATCTTTATCCAATTTATCAGGATTTTTCTAATCAGGCTTTTATTGATCCTATTCACCTTACTGCAGAAGGAAATAATCAAGTAGCCCAAGGGTTATATGAAAGGATTATTGGTATGCCACAAATGCAGATTACCCCCAGAGAACCTGGGAGTTAGAGTTTAAAGATCGCGCTTTTTTCAGCAAACCCTATTTAAAAATGAAACTCCTCAACCTGAAGAGTTACCGCAATCGTGGCGCGATCGCGTAAATAGTCTTTCTCTAGAACAATTAGAGAATCTCGGAGAAGCGTTACTAGATTTTCAGGGAATTGGAGATTTAGAAACTTGGTGGAAGGAAAAGGATAGATGAAGATCGTCCGACAATTTTTAGCATGAGGGCTGAAAATCCTACGACTACAACTCGCGCGTTCCTTTGCGCCGTACGACGGCGCAGGGTCACTCGTCAATTTTAATTTAGTCGGTAGACGGAGCGTATAAACCTCCGACCCAACTTGAATCGAATTCAAGTTGGAATGCACCTGGTGCATTCCGCACATCTGGGGAGACTGTGTGTTACCCCTAATTAGAATACTGTTTTGGTTGTGGTGCTTCTTCGGGAAGGGCAGGTTTTAGTTCCTCTGATTCTGAACGTTTGGCACTGAATAAATCATGGAGAAGGGTATAGAAGCAGGGAATAATAAACAGAGTCAGAAAAGTTGCTAAAGATAATCCTGAAAAAACAACGATTCCCAAAGGTTGTAAAAATTCTGATCCTTCCCCTAATCCCAATGCTAAAGGAAACATCCCTAAGACGGTGGTAATAGTCGTCATTAAAATGGGACGTAAGCGTTGGGGGGCTGCTTGTAAGATGGCTTGACGACGAGTGACCCATTGCTGGTTGTAAATTTGGTTCGCAAACTCGACCATGACAATGGCATTATTTACCACAATCCCCACTAATAAAATCGCCCCCACTAATACCGTTGCGCCCACTGGGGTTTCGGTGAGATAAAGCCCAATAATTCCTCCTGCAAGGGCAAGGGGAACAGTCAACATAATCACTAAGGGGTCAATAAATGAGTTATACTGTACTGCCATGACAACAAAGACGAGAAACGCCGCCAGTCCGCCTAACAGTTGCAAACTATTTTGTAATTCTTCATTGGTATCTTCAGCAGAACTTGGGGCAATACTTACCCCATCTGGGAGATCAAGTTCACTGAGAACAGAGTTAATTTGCGCGATCGCGCTTCCTAAGGTTGCCCCTTCTTCTAAATTCCCCTCAATTAAATAGACTTCCCGTTGGTTAATGCGTTGAATCTCTCCTGGGGCTTCTCCTCGGCTTACTGTGGCAATATCGCTTAACTGTAGCGATCGATTATCTCCCACTAATAACGGGACATTTTCCAAACGAGAAATACTATTAACTGTCGTTTCTGGTAATTGTACCCGAATATCCACCAAGCGATCGCTGCGTTGTAATTCCGTGGGCACTGCCCCATCAATGGTAGTTTGTAAGGCCTCTCCGATATCATTCACTGTTAAGCCAAATTCTCGCGCCCGTTCCCAATTCGGTCGAATTTGAATTTCTGACTGGGGGGGATCAGCATCTGGTTGAAAGCGAACATTTTCCACATTATCTTCTAAGGCTTCTAAAATGTCTTCTCCAGCTTCTTGTAGAGTAGCGCGATCGCTGCCTTGGACAATCACATCTAAATCCCCTCTTGTGGGAGAATTACCAAAATTAATGCCACGAACACTCCCAGGTCGCATCCGAACTCGCGTATCCACTAAATTTAACGCTTCTAGGGATTCCTCAGTCCGACTAATATAGGAATCCACTCCTGTTCCTGAGGGTAGCTCAATGGTACTTGATCCCCGTAGCACATTTTCGGAAACATTGCTACCAAATAAGCCTCCTCCAGCAGTGGTAAACACACTTTTCGTTTCTGGTTGGGCTAATAATGTCTCATCCACTAATTCCATAACACGGCGATTTTGTGCCAAGGTTGTTCCGTCGGGGAATTGGACATTGAGTTGGGCTTGTCCAGTATTAATTCTAGGGACAATTTCTTGATCTAAATCTCCAGCCAGCCAAAAACTGCCACCGCCTAGAATGAAGAAAGCCATGGCAATCACTAGAACCCGAAAACGGAGAACCTGTTTTAATCCTCCCTGATACAGTCGCGTTGCCGATTGAAACTGCTCATTAAAGCGACGTAAAAACCAGAAATTAGCTACCCCACTACTACGGGGAATTGCCAATAACCGCGAAGCTAACATAGGAACAACTGTTAAGGCAATTAACATCGAAGAAGCAACGGCAAAACTAATTGTCAGGATTAATTCATTAAAAAGAAGGGAAAAGAAACCACCAATCAGTAAAAAGGGAACAACTGCCACTAAATTGGTGCTAGTGGAAGCTAATAATGCTGATTCAATTGTGCGACTACTGGTTTCCGCTTGTTGAATAATATAACTGGGACTGGCTTTTTCTTCTGCCGCAGGATAGCCAGGGGTCATTCCCACTCCTTCAGCGATGGTTTCTAGCATGACGATCGCGTTATCAACGACAATTCCCACACCCAAGGCTAATCCCCCTAAACTAAACACATTCAGAGATAAACCAAACAAGCGCATTAAAACAATGGCGGTAAAGGTAGCTAGAGGAATGCCAATAATAATAATCAATGTCTGTCGTAGCGATCCTAAAAATAATAACACTGCAACTGACGCTAAAACTGCCCCTGTTATCCCTGCGGTGGCAACATTATTCACAGCATTACGAATAAAAACGGACTCATCGAGAGTCGTTACCAGCATCATATCATCAGGAATTGAACCAGCCTCGCGCATTTGTTCGATCCGTTGCTTCACTTCATCAATCACATTTAGAGTATTGGCTGTAGGCTGTTTCTGCACACTTAGTTTAATGGCTGGACTTTGATTAAGAGTTACAAACACGCGCTGTTCTTCGGTTCCATCTATTACCTCGGCAAACTCTCGCAAGGGAATTTCATTCTCTCCCACAGTAAAAGACAAGTTGCGAATTTCATCAGTATTGCTAAATTGTCCAATTGTCCGAGTGAGGGATTCATCACTGCCTCCTGATAACCGCCCTCCTGACACATCCACATTCCGATCGCGCAATTCATTTAAAACTTCATTTAATCCTAATCCGAACCCCTGCAACCGTATAGGATCCAATTCTACCCGCACTTCTTGCTGAACGCCTCCAGAAACATCTACCGAAGCCACTCCTGAGACAACATTTAATTCTCGCGCCAATTCTTCTTCTGCAAACACGCGCAAATCCACATCCTGTAAAGAATCTGACTGTAAGGCAAACTCATACACAGGAAGCTGGGAGGGATCATACTTAAAAATTCGGGGGTCTTCTACCACATCTGGAAGTTGTCCTTGAGAACGATTAAACGCTGCTGTGGTTTCGTTCAATGCTTGATCCACATCTTCCCCGGGTTCAAAATATAAATCTAACCGTACTCGTCCTTCCCGAGTTTGGGAATAAATTTGGGTTACCCCTTCGGTAGCGCGGAGGGCTTCTTCTACAGGCTTGGCAACTTCTTCTACTGCTACTTGTGGCGATACCCCAGGGGTACTAATGCGAACCCCAATGCGCGGATAGGTAATTGAGGGCAGTAAATCCACAGGAATTTGTAACAGGAATAATCCCCCGACTACTAAAACAGCAAGGGTAATGGCGAGGGTGCCAATATGTCGGCGGATCGCGATCGCGCTTATACTAAATCCAGTCATAGTTAAAGAAAGAAGATTTTTGAAGTTGCTATGGTGGGAGTTGAAACCTGCTGCTCAAAAGAGGTAATGATGCAAGAATTGAATTTAACGGGAATGGTAGATGAAAAAGGCAATATTGCCTTGGATCGACCTTTAACCAATTGTAAACACAAGCGGGTACGAGCCATTCTCTTTATCTCAGATGAAAACTTAGATTCTAGCGATGGAAATGATTGGAAGTATCTTAGTGCAGAGCAATTTTTGAAGGGTTATAGTGAAGCAGATGCTATTTACGATGAGGATTAAACATTGTGGTAAATGATTCGTATGAATCGGGAGAGGTGGTGCTGATTGCGTTTCCTTTTTCCACTACAACCACAAAAAAACGAAGACCTGCTCTGATTCTATTGGACACTGGCGATGAAGATATTATGGTGGCTCGCATAACCAGTCAACCTCAATCAAGTTCATTTGATATTGAGTTAAAGCAATGGCAAGCATCTGGCTTAAAAGTACAATCATGGGTAAGATTACATAAGGTAGCAACACTTGAAAAAACTCTTGTTGATCGTCGTTTGGGAAAATTAGCTTCTAGTGATTGGTCTAAAATTCAAAGTCTGCTCAAACAACTTTGGGATTGAAAATACCGCGATTACATATTTAATCCTCCTCTGATTGGTCACCACTGCTAGAAATAGCACTTAGGGCAACTTCATCACCAGAACTAAGAGAACCACTGCTACGAAGCACATAAGGCATATTTTCCTCTAGTCCAGAAATAATTTCTACTTCATCATTAACCCGTTCTCCTAATTCTACAGTTTGCGCTTCTACCGTGGGCGGATCCTGATCGCGATTGAGAGTAAACACCGTTGCCGTATTCCCTTCTTCATCATGAAGGGCAGTTTCTGGAATCACCACTCGTTCTACGTCTTGACGGGGAAATGTTACTCTTGCTAGTAACCCCCGACCAATTCTTCGATCTGGGTTGGGAACTTGTACTTCTACTGGCACTTGTCGGCTATCATTGGCGGAAGGAGCAATGCGTGTAACACTTCCCGAGTAGGTTTCCTCAGGAAACGCATCCAAGGTCACTTCTACTTGTTGTCCGCGCTGAATGTCTCCTAAGGCTAATTCTGATACCAGAACCCTTACTTTCACATTTTCAAAATCGCCAAGGGTTAGCACCTCATCTCCCGATTGTACTAAGTTTCCTGGATCAGTTTCTCGGTCTAAAACTACCCCATTTAATGGCGATCGCAGTGTACTATAAGACCGCCGTTCTTGGGCTTGGGAAATAATGGATTCTTGCGCTCTCACTTGCTGTTGGGCACTAGCGACGGCATCTTCTTCAATGCGGATTTGTTCTTGGGCAGCGCGAACTTCTTGTTGGGCAACAGTTGCATCAGTGGTGGCTAATTCGGCTTCCTGTTGAGAAATTGCTCCTTGTTCGGCGAGGTTTTGTAACCGTTGGGCATCAGCTTGGGCTTGTTGGGCTTGGGCTTGAGCTTTTTCTAATTCTACTTCGGCGTTTCTAACTTGATTTCGTAAGCGGTTGACTTCTGATTGACGGCTGGCTAATTCGGCTTCAGCTTCGACAATATCACCTTGGAAAATCACATCATTAAGTTGAGCTAAAGTTTGCCCCTGTTGTATTTCATCGCCAGTATCAACAGTTAATTCTTGCAGTTGTCCTTCTGCTTGGGAACGGAGGGCAACCGTTTGCTGAGGCGCAGTGTCTCCTTTATAAGTTAAGGGTTCGCGAATAGCTTTTCGTTGCGCGATCGCGCTTTCTACACTCACTTTAGATTCCTCTCTATCCTCAGGTTGAGCATCGACAGTAGAGGAAAAAAATTCCCCACAACTACTTAAAAGGGGAACCAGTAGCCCGATTAAAATCATTGTGGTGAGTGGACTACTTGGCTTGCGTTGAATTAATGGGAAAGAATGAGTTAGAAGCATTGCAGGGTAAACATCAGAAGCTAGTGATAGTTTAGACACTAATTGGCTCTGATGCCCCCCTCCAAGGATAGAGACTGATCAACCTTTAATGTTGCTTATTTGTGCGCTTTTACACATTTTTCCACTAATGCTTTGACACTATCTGCATCTTTCCAGCCGAGAATTTCCGTTTCTTTCTTTTCCAACCGTTTATAGGTGGCGAAAAATTCAGAAATTTCATCTAAACGATGGGGTGCCACCTGTTGCAGAGATTTGACTTCTTTAAAGCGGGGATCTTCTTCGGGAACACAGAGTAATTTCTCATCGCGATCGCCGTCATCAATCATTTCTAACATTCCAATGGGGCGAGCGGTAATTACACAACCGGGAAAGGTGGGTTCATCCATAATCACCATACCATCCAGTGGATCCCCGTCATCAGCAAGAGTATTGGGGATAAAGCCATAATCATAGGGATATTTGACGGATGAGAATAAAACGCGATCGAGGGCAAACGCATTTAAGTCTTTATCATACTCATATTTATTTTTGCTTCCTCCAGCAATTTCAATGAGGATATTAACTAAACCAGTTTCAGGTTGCGCGGGAATCTTTGATAAGTCCAAGGCTTTTCTCCTTCTATTAATCTACACAGGGGATATGCAACTATCCCCACCAAGCATCTCATCTTACCGTTGAGAGGCTCGCATTGGATAGCCTTATTCCTGCCACAAGGTTTCAAATTCTTGACGCAGGGCTTCTGAGTTTGCCACTCGCGCCACTAATAAACTTTCTTCTCTCACGGTATATAGTTGTTTTTTCCAATGTTGGATCGATTCTTCTGATTGCACCCAGAAGTTAATAATTTCTTCTAAAACTTGATCCCAATCCCAGTTGGGTTTATGGGGAATCATTTTGGTGGCACTAATTAACCCATCTAAGGAACACTCATAACTTCCGAGATAGGTTTTACTCCGATCAGGTTTTTTTGCAAACTGGTGTTGAAACTGTACAAATTTTGGGATGGGAGTAACACCAATAATGTCAAATGTATAAGTCATAACGAAATCTGTTACACAATTATGGAAAGCTCCATTTTGTGCTTTATATTGTATATAGCCTTCTCTGGGAAAATGGTTTATTGTAAACAGTTTTGTTAGAAAAATATAGAAAGTTTAAGAAATAGCCTTCAGAAAAACGCTGATTCAACCTACTGATTCATGAAATTAAAACGGGTACGGAAGGATTTGAACCCTCGACACCCAGGACCGGAACCTGGTGCTCTATCCCCTGAGCTACGCACCCATGTTACCCTGCTAGGATAGCACGTTTGGTTAACCAATGGCTAGAGATTCATGATTAGAGAGATGAGAATTCGTTTCAGGGAAAGGATTTTGGACGGTGAGACGGAGGTTTTGGCGTGTGGAAGGATTAAGAAATTTTTGCTGTAACTGTTCCCATTGTTGCCATTTTTCTTCCTGAGACTGAGTAATTTGCTGTGACAGTTGTGGAAATTCTTGGGAGAAAGCCTCCCCTCGACAATCCGTTAAAAATTCAGTTAAAACCAGATTATCTTGGATTTTTCCTAAAACACTTTGAATGGATTTAATATGCTTCACATATTGCCCATAAGTTTGATCATAACAATCGGTAAATAACTCCATTTGGTAACGGGCTTTCTTGGCAACTTTCCGTAAATTGTGTAGCGTTTCTCCTTTTTCCGCTAAAATAGTAGTAACGGTTTCTGATTCAGTTTTTTGAATAAACCAGCCGGGATGAAGCAGGAAGTGACTGACTTGTGGTAAAAGTAAATCAGGTAATACTTCCGCAATGGGAAGAGGCGCGATCGCGCTTAATTTGGGATTTTCTAGCCACCCCGTTAATCCTGCTTTTAAGTCTTGGTAGGCTTGACTTTCGAGAGTCTTTTTAACAGTTTGATACGCTTTTTGCCGTTGTTTTTCAAGTTCCTGAAATACTTGATTTAATTGTTCTTTTTCCTTAACTGATAAATTCGGCAAATAATCCGTTTCTAACGTTTCCTTTAAAACATCTAAATCTCGAAGTGTTCCTAATTTGCGAGCAATTTTTCCTACCTTTTTTTCTTTAGCAGATTTCGGAATCTCAATGGCAAGAGAGAATCCAACTAAAGCACTTCTAATGCGCCGCATTCCCACTCGCATTTGGTGTAACGCTTCGGGATCTTTATCTTGATACACTGCTTGTTCATGGTTAAGCATTCTCTGACAATGCTGATTTAAAGCAGCGATCGCGCAATCCCCAAAACTATCTAACCTAATCTGTTGGCTCATTTCAATTGGCTATAGCTTGTGCTGTTTCTAATTTTAATTTAAAATTAATATTGCGTCGTCTAAGGGAGAAAAATTTAGAAATAAGTTGCAAATTGCCCTATTAGAAACGTTATAACTAAATTTAGAACCAAAATTGCACTGATTAAAGTGGAGTAAAGAAAGACAGAATGAAAAAAGTGGGAACGCATCTGGTGGTAGAGGCTTGGCAGACTCCAAAGGCTGTATTAAATGACGCAGAGACGATTCGATCTGCATTAGTGGAAGCAGTGGCAGCCGGTGGAGCAACATTACTGAATTTATGTGTTCATCAGTTTTCCCCCCATGGGGTTACAGCAACAGCCACTTTATCAGAATCTCACATTGCCATCCATACTTGGCCAGAATACGGCTATTTTGCGGCAGATTTATTTTTTTGTGGTAAAGGCAATCCCCACCAAGCGATGAAAGTGCTACAAAACATTCTCGGAGCGAAACAAGTCACCATCCAAGAGTTAGATCGAGGTTTACCCACTTCGGAAGTTCCTGAAGAATCAGAAACCGCTTCCTTAGTCATTGGTCATTAGTCATTGGTCATTAGTTTACAAAGGACGAAGGACTAACAACGAAGGACAAACTTAGCTTAATTCCCCAGCAAGGGTGATTGCTGCTTGTAAACTGTGATAGCTAGCAATCCCTTTTCCAGCAATATCAAAAGCAGTGCCATGATCAGGAGAGGTGCGAATAAACGGTAAGCCAATAGTGGTATTAATTGCTTCCTCAAATGCCATTAACTTAACAGGGATTAAGCCTTGATCATGGTATAAAGCAAGGTAAGCATCGGCTACCCCTTGCTTGGCATCTTGAAACCAAGCTAACCCCGGTTTTACCCAAAGAGTATCAGGGGGAACTAATCCTATTAATTTGACATCTGGGTATTGAGAACGGGCTTGTTCTAGCCAAGGAGAAAGCCAATCTTGTTCCTCTTTCCCCAATTGTCCAGCTTCGCCGCTATGAGGATTTAAACCTGCAATAGCAATTGTTGGCGCATTCAGCCCAAAATTCTCTTTGAGGGTGTTAATCAGTAGGGCTAACTTTTCATCCATTAAGGTGGGAGTTAGCGTCTCAGGGACGTTTTTTAAGGGAATGTGGGTGGTTGCGAGGAGGGTGCGTAATGTCCAACCTGTATGCGGCGATCGCGCCACAAATAACATTCCAAATTGATCCCTTCCTGTCATGGTTGCTAAAACTTCTGTTTGTCCGGGATAATGATGTCCCGCTAATTTCCAACAGGATTTGGCAATTGGAGAGGTGACAAGTCCATCAAATTTTCCCTGTAAGGTGTCTGTAATGGCTGTCTTTAAGTAAGCAAAACTCGCTGCCCCACTGGCGGCATTTCCCTTGCCCATTGTAATTTCTTTTGTAGCGGAGATTGGAACTTCTCGCACTGCTATTTGATTGGGATTAGCCAGAGATGTGGTTTGATGGAGGCGTTGGTAAGTCTTTTCTAACAGCGATCGCGTTCCCACTACTGTTACCTGACAGTGTTGCGTCGTTTTCGGATCAGCTAGGGCCTTTAAAACAATTTCGGGACCAATGCCAGCAGGATCGCCAAGGGTTAAAGCCAGATGAGGACTAGACATAAACTTATTTTAAGAAGAAGGACGGAGTTTCATTTGCACTACTACCGCCGTAATATTATCGTGACCATGTTGCTGGTTAGCCAATTCAATTAAGTCTAATACCCCTTTCTCCAAATCCGCTTTTGACTGTAACAAAGGGGTGAGATAAGTCTCCCCATAGTCTTCTAATAAAGCCCCATCAGATAAGCCATCGCTACATAATACTAATAAAGTATCTTCCTGAATTTCCAGATATTGAATATCGGGGTTGACAAGATCGTTTTTCCGTGGACCCAAGGCTTGGGTTAGTTGGTAAGCATTTTGCATTTGATAGGCTTCCTCAGGAGAAACCCCCTTAGCAATTTCCCGTTGACCCACTTCATGATCCACTGTTAATTGTAGAATATCCCCATATTGGTTCACTTGATAAACTCGGGAATCACCTACGTGCGCGATCGCGACTTCCGTATCTTGCACTAACGCCATAACGAGAGTTGTTCCCATGCGCCCCGCACCTGCCCGAGACTTTTCTTTATTAATAGCATGAATTTTCTCATTTGCTAATAAAATTCCTTCTCGAATTGTCTCCTCATTAGGGAGTTCATTTTGCCAATGGCTTTCAAAATACTGTTGCAATACCTCCACCGCCATCGCACTTGCCACTTCTCCTGCAGAATGCCCCCCCATGCCATCACAAACAATATAAAGTCCTCGTGCTGTTGATTGCGAACCTTGGGGCGTTTCTTGTTTTAGTAAGCGATATTGAATCCCATAATAATCTTCATTATGACGGCGACGATGACCAATATCAGTTGCTCCTGCATGGCTTAAACTAGATAACTCCATGGTAAATGCCATCGTGGGGACTTCTTCATACTCAGACATCAAATCCCCTAACGCTGATTCTGCCTCAGTTTCAAAGCCTTTATTATTCTGATTTGGTTCCGTATAATCTTCTTGCTGGTTCATGCTACTTAACGCTTATTTTGTTTCACAAAGAATTTATAATTAACCGTTACCCTAATTTATTGTCACAAGTGCCCAAAATTAGGATATCATAGGTTACAGAATATTCCCGCTTAAAATTACATATATAGCAATATGATCTCATTTGTAAAAACTAACTCAACCTTCCCCCCCCACCCCCCTTAATAAGCGGCAGGGCTGTTTCATTCTCGGGGTTAAAATTGAAAGTAATCGCCTGAAACCCTTACAGGGTAGCGCGATCGCGATCATTTCTTCTGATTTTGCCTTTTAGTAAGAAAAAGCTACGAAATTGCCTTTTTTTCCTAAAGTCTAGAATGAAGCACAAACCAAGCTGGAAGGGGATTTTGTCTCCCCATCTCCCTATCTCCCCATCTCCCCACCAGAAGGTGATTTCAGGAGAATGAAACGACCCTGCTTAATAAGCGGGGAATTAAAGGAGGGATCCCAACTAAAAATTTACAACTGATTTAGGATTGCTATAGCGTTTCTTAGTGAGTTGGGATCTGTCAAAATTAATCGATTAGTGTTATTGGTTATTTAGTTCTAGATCAAACAGTGTCAAACAAGATCAAGACATACCTTATTAGTCTAAGAGCCTATGGTACCAATCGCTAAAACTTTAGCAAAATAAAAGAGTAAAAATTGAGATAGTTACTTAATTATATTTGAGTTGCTAGTATTAGAATTAATTAAGGTAAAAAATTAAATACTTATCTTGTATATTTGGAATATTTAAAAAGGTACTATATTAAGCATGAATAAAAATATATTATTGATATCTAATGATTACTTTTTTCAAGATAATATTATCAATTATTTAAACCTATATGGTTGGAAAGTTGTAATAGCACAAACAGGAGAAGAAGGATTTAAAAAAGCAATTCAAGAAAAGCCTAATGTGATTTTATGTGATAGCTTATTAGCAGATTTAGATAGTCACCAAGTTTTAGAAGAAATTCGTAGCAATATAGAGACTCAAGCAATTCCATTTATTTTATTGGCAGACTCTAACCAAAACTCTTATGATTATTATCGTTTTATTATGGAGTTATGGGCAGACGATTATTTGGTTAAACCTGTTAGTAATGAAATTATTTTTAAATCAATTGAATCTCGAATCAAAAGAAAATTTTATTTAGAAAAGAATCTAAAAAGAGAAATTGATAAGACCAAAAAACAACTTAAATTGAAAAACGAAAAAGAAAAAATACAAGAAGAAGTATGGGATAATTTATTAATTAATGTCAGGAATCAACTTAATAAAATAAAATTAGCGATTAAATTATTAAATAGCTCAACCTTCGAGTCAAAAAAACAAATTTACGCAATGATTTTACAAGAAGAATGTGCTACTTTAAATGAATTAGTTAATAATGCAAATGAATTAAGAGTTCTTTTAACACCTGATCACCTCGATCTATTGCAATATTATTCTAAAAAGTAACCCTTCGTATTAAGATTAATGTAAACGCTCAATATTTTAATAGCAATCATTATAAGGTCAAATTATGCCAACGGGAATGTTAATTAATGGCGAATGGCGCAAAGAAGGCTATCAAAAAGATAGCGACGGTCGATTTTTGCGAAATCCAACCACCTTTAGAAATTGGATTAAAGCTGATGGGAGTAGTAATTTTTTACCAGAAGTAGGACGATACCATCTTTATGTTTCCTTAGCCTGTCCTTGGGCGCATCGAGTTCTCATTATGAGAAAATTAAAAGGATTAGAAGATGCGATCAGTCTCTCGATTGTTGATCCTTACATGGGGGAAGAAGGTTGGCATTTTTCTGAAGAAGCAGGAACAATTCCCGATCCAATTTTTGGTGCCACCTATCTGCGAGAAATCTATATTAAAGCTGATCCCAATTATACAGGACGGGTAACAGTTCCTGTCTTATGGGATAAAAAAACAGGAACAATTGTTAATAATGAGTCTCGGGAACTTTTACGAATGTTAGATCATGAGTTCCAAGATATTGCTACGAAAAAAGATAATTATTGTCCTCCTGAGTTAAAAAGTACCATTGAAAAAATTATTGATGAAATTTATAATCCGATCAATAATGGCGTTTATCGGGCTGGGTTTGCTCAGTCTCAAGTTGCCTACGAAGAAGCAGTTACCGAATTATTTAATGCTCTCAATCATTGGGAAACGGTATTAGGAAAACAATTATATCTTTGCGGAGAAGAAATTACCGAAGCGGACTGGTGTTTATTTGCAACATTATTACGCTTTGATGCCGTTTATTATGTTCACTTTAAGTGTAATCTTCATCGGATCATGGATTACCCTAACTTAAGTCGTTATCTTTTAGACTTATATAATCAACCGGGAGTAAAAGACACTTGCAATTTTGACCATATTAAACAGCATTATTACCGCAGCCATCCTCATATCAATCCCAGTGGTATTGTTCCCGTGGGGCCTGCCTTTCCTCTGTCTAATACGAAAGCAGCAAGTAAGCCACATCAGTAATCTGGATATCCTCTGAAGAGGGCTTTGAACAGAAAACCAATTCTTGGATAAAGTATGCTATAAAATGAACCCCTTACTTCCCAATTACGGAAATAAGGGGTAAGTCATTAACTTTATCAAAAGATTAGTTGCGGGTTCTCAGCGACTTTGGCAAACCAACGCTCAGCGCAAAGGAACCGCGAGTTTTAGTCGTAGGATTCTCATCCCTGCTGCTAAATTATTCTACAATGAGTTTTCCATTCATTCCTGCACCGCGGTGAGGCTGACAGTAATAGTTATATTCTCCTTTAGGAGCATCCTCAGGAATAGTAATAGTGTAGCTTTGTCCAGGAGAAAATAAAAGTTTGCTCATAGTCAAAGAACTTGCAATGGACTGGGCTCCATTAGGAACGCCGCTACTATCAAAAACGACATTGTGAGGAGCTAGTTTATTCATGACAAATTCAATTTCATCGCCAGGGGATACACTGAGAGTATCAGGAACGTAAGCTAACTGTCCTGTGTCGCTACCCATTTTTACTTTATGGGTTGCAGCATGAGCAGGAGTAGCAGAGAGAGCAAATGTTACTACAGCAAATAAAGCAGTAGCCAGAATTAAACCAACTTTTTTCATCATGTTTAACTAATTTAAGTATTCTAACTTCAATCGATATTACTTCGACATTACTATTTTAAGGGATATGGGGCAAAAAATTAAGGAGTAATGAGAAAAAGGCTTATCATTCTGGAAAATGCTCGCTGTCATAATATCAAATGGATCAATTTTTGATGCAGATTTTTTCGCGAAGACAAGGTGGAGAGATTGCTTATGTGTAGTGTTCAATAGTCAAAGCCTCACAAAGCCAGGCTATTCTGCCATACATTAAAAGTATGAGGGAACGGCAGTTAATGTTAAATTGATGTCTAAGATAATACTTTGATTTGACTAGTGACTTCTCGCAGAACGATTATTTTAATGATTGCCACAGTTATATTAGTGGCAAAGTTAATTATTTTAATCTACGCGCCCAATTTTATTATACCTCCTAGAGATCCAGTAGCACCGACAACAGTTTATGTGCTAGATTATGGATTTCATTCACGGCTAGTACTGCCCGATCGCGGCGCAAGGTTAATTCAGTATGGTTATGGAGATTGGCAGCATTTTGCCCTACAAGAGCGTAATCTCATCACTACCTTAAAAGCACTTTTCATTCCCACCCAAGGGACACTCGCCCGAGAAGAATTAATTAATTCCTCCACCATTCAAGAGATAGCAGAAGCTCAAGCAAGGATTACCAGCTTAACAATAGAGGTGGCAAACGAGAAAGTGGTGAAATTACGAAACAAGTTACAAGATCGCTTTGATCGCAATATTGAAACCAAAGTGGAAGGCAACCGCACTAACGTTCAATTTGTGAAAGATGACCAAGACTACACTATTTTCTATAACAGCAATCATCAGGTAGCAGACTGGCTAGAAGAATTAGGGTGTGAAGTAGAAGGAGTCCTTATTCTTCCCAATTTTCAGCTGCAAGAGAATCATTAAGGGGTTGCGTTTGAGCAAGGGTCTCGCGCATCCTACGACCACAATCTCCCATTTGGTCGGTAGTTAGCTAGACCAGTAGTGTGCTATCATCAAAGCATCTGTACGACTTCCACTTTGATTGGCTAGTACGACAGTTTGACTGGAGAGAGAAATCATCTCCAGTGGATCGATGGCAAAAGTCCCTAGATTCAACCGAGAATGGCGGTTTTGGCCTGGTTAAAGGATCAAGCATAAGCTACGACTACACGCCCTGGTTAGTCGCTAGTACCATTCACCATGGCTTAAAGCCAATTCCTCATACTTTTTCGCATGTTCAATTAACTCTGTGGCTTCTTCTTCAGAAACCTGTCGCTTGAGTTCAGCAGGAATTCCTAAAACCAGCGATCGCGCAGGAACATCTTTAGTAACAACACAACCAGCACCAATAATACTCCCGGCACCCACACGTACCCCATTTAAGATAATTGCGCCAATACCAATCAAACTTCCCCGCTCAATGTAGGCTGAGTGAATCACGGCTCGATGGCCGACAGTGACATAATCTTCTAAGACTGTAACTTCTCCAGGATCTCCATGTAAGACTGCCCCATCCTGAACATTGGTATGAGCGCCAATCATAATTTTTTCAAAGTCCCCACGAACTACCGCACTATACCAAATACTTGCCCCTGCTTCCAGCTTTAAATTTCCGATAACAGTGGCATTTGGGGCAATAAACGCGGCTTGAGATAAATCAGGGGAAGAGGAAAATTCCACCATAACTATAACTACTCTGATTTTTTACCGTTATCATCAATGCGAAACAACCAAACCATTAATGCAACTACAGCAACCTGTAATCCAAAATTGGGCAAAATTCTGGCTATATTTTCACCGGCTGCTAATTGCGAGAGCATCACAAATGCGCCAATCAAGCCTGAGGCAGCAAAAACTACATAAATAGTTTTTCGTAACCCCCGATAGGGAGCTTTCGCTTCTGCTTGTAAGCGTTTGTATTTTTCTGCAGAAAACTGATTGCTACGATTATTAGCCATAATATTCAAGAGCTTGCTTATTTTTTCCAGAATTTGCCATCTGCCTTTTCCTCTAGGTTACCACTTCGTTTATTCCTCCTTGATTCATTTAGCTTTTTTATTAGTTAGAAGGGCAAAAAAGTTATATACGAAAGACTTAGATCATAATACACTCAGCAAAGAGACTATTGTTAATGTTGATGATAATGAAGATACTATTTGTTGCTACCGAAGCCGCTCCGATTGCCAAAGTGGGAGGAATGGGAGATGTTGTAGGAACCTTAACCCCAATTCTCCGCAAAATGGGACATGATGTCAGAATTTTGATACCTTATTATGGATTTTTACCGGATAAAGTAGAAATTCCAGAAAAAACGATTTGGCAAGGAAGTGCGATGTTTCAAACTTTTGATATTTTTGAGACTGTGCTTCCTGAAACAGATGTTCCTCTGTATTTGTTAGGACACGCTGCCTTTTCGCCTCGTCGTGTTTATCAAGGAGAAGATGAACCCTGGCGATTTACCTTTTTTGCCAATGGTGCAGCCCAATTTGCGTTAAATTATTGGCAACCTGATGTAATTCACTGTCATGACTGGCATACCGGGATGATTCCTGTGTGGATGCACCAAAATGAAGACATTAAAACCGTATTTACCATTCATAACCTAGCGTATCAAGGTCCAGCGCGATCGCAGCTTGAAGAACTCACTTGGTGTCCCCCTTATATGCAAGAAGCTAATACAATGGCTGGAGCAATCCAATTTGCTGACTGTGTAAATACTGTTTCTCCTACCTATGCCCAACAAATACAAACTCCTGAATATGGAGAAGGTTTAAACCACTTACTAGCCTTGAAAAAAGATAAAATTGTTGGGATTATTAACGGCATTGATACCGAACAATATAACCCCGCTACAGACTCTCATCTCGATCAACCTTTTTCCATAGACACTCTTGAACAACGAGTCACCAATAAAATTGCTTTACAAGAACAAGTGGGCTTAGAAATTAATAGTGGGGCATTTTTAGTCAGCATGGTGACGCGCCTAGTGGAACAAAAAGGATTAGATATTGTTTTACCAATCTTAGAACAGTATCTCAAATACACAGGAGATCAGTTCTTAGTCTTAGGAACAGGAGAAGAACGCTATGAATCACAACTTCGAGAATTAGGTGAACGCTATTCAGGGCGAATGTCAGTACAATTATTGTACAATGACGGGCTATCCAGACGCATTTACGCTGGTAGCGATGCTTTCTTAATGCCCTCACGCTTTGAACCCTGTGGCATTAGCCAAATGATGGCAATGCGTTATGGTTGTGTTCCTATTGTTCGCCGAACAGGTGGCTTAGTGGATACCGTATCTCATCATAACCCCATTGAGAAAACAGGAACAGGATACTGTTTTAGCCTCTATGAGTCCCTAGATTTATATACCTCTCTTATTCGGGCTTCCGAAAGTTATCTTTATCGAGAAAGTTGGTTAGAGCTACAGAAACGCGGAATGTCTCAAGATTTTAGTTGGCAACGTTCCGCAGAGAAATATGTTCAGCTATATCAAGATTTACTGAACTCCCCAGCAGAGATTCTTTCTTCTGTGGCTTCCCCTGACTCAACGGAGGTAATTCCTAAAAAGTAAGTTTTTCCTTCCTTGATAACAGCGTAGGCTTAAATGCTTATGCCTACGTTTTTCTTTGCAGACAAGAGACTCAGACCCTAGATTATCAAGTTTTTACCAGTAAATCCTTAACTGCTGGCGGCAAACTTCGCATAATTTTCCCTTTTTCACGGTCAACGGCTACTAGGGTGACTTGGGCAGTAATATATTTTGTCTCTCGATCTAAAGATTTCATTTCATACTCCCAGTGGATTCTCACCCCTGACATTTCCATCATGCGAGCGCGTAGCAGGGCATCTTCTCCCATTTGTAAAGGCTTGTGGTAACGAATGGATAATTCAACAACTGGCAAATCACAACCAAGAGCAACTAATTCACTATAATTCAATCCTAAAGATCGCAGATACTCAATTCTAGCTTCTTCTAACCACGTAGTATAAGTGCCATGCCAAACCACTCCTTGATAGTCAGTATGATGAGGATAAACATGGATCGGATATTCAAACCAATTCTCAGAAGTGGCGTGCAGTGAGTTATCTTTTTCAATTGCCTCATTGCTATAGATTTGAGAAGAATTATCTGCTTGTGACACTGGTTATCACCTTATTTAAATTTACTCCTACACCCAGATATCTTAACTTGGATTATGAATTGCAAAAAAACTTATTCATTTCCATGATAGACGAGTCTATTTTTCACAATTTTCCTCAATCAGATTCCACTCCCGAATCCGTCACTACTCACTGTTTTCGCACTTCCTCAGGAACGCCCACCTCTGAGCGACCCGCTAATTTTCTTAAGTTTTGAATCCGTACTAACTCAGTAAAATCAAAATTGGCTCGACCTTCAATTTCAGCAATTTTTTCAATACTATCTAATAGGGCTTGGGCTGCATCAATCATCTCATAACCACGCCTTTGTGCAACTCTAATTGCTATTTCATCAGCATCCACTTCTGTTTGGATACTGCGAGTTCTCCGCCAAATTTGACTCCCAGCTAAAACAGCTAGGCTAGCACCAACAATTACCCCAATGGCATCCCCTTGTAACATTTCTACCCCTGTTCCAATTACGCCTACTGTAACCACACCCTGGTACAAATCAGGCTTAAACCATTTAATTTCAGTTAACCAGCATACAGAGCGTAATAAAGCTAAATCTCGTTCTGCTCGTGATAGCTCAGTCCAAAGATCAAAATTAATATAGATTGGTCTAGCCCCCCGTTGCCAAGGTAATGGGAAAGGCGCATCAATGAGACGAGATTGCTTAGGCTTAGGAATAATCTTAGTGTACATCCGCCCAGAAGCAGGCATTAAGTCAATTAAGTGACGAACTTCGTCTTGATTGGCATACATAGCTTCAGTCCCATTGGAAAGGGTTGCTACCAGTTATATCATATTTTTTGCCCCCAAACTAACCAGATTATCAACGCTTAATGTAACGGTAGCAATTCCTGAATTACACTCCAATTTTGGATTTAGTTAGAAAATTTTTGCCACTTATTTGAACCTTTTACCTCCTTGACCAGTCTAAACGAGTGAATGATTGGGAGGGATTAGTAAGTGTGTTGACTGAAGCAAACCCCAGTGAGATTGAACTAGTTAAACGTTGTCAAAAAGGGGATCAAGAGAGCTTTCGACTCTTATACAGACGTTATCAAAGGCGCGTCCGCTCCACCCTTTATCAACTTTGTGGAGACTCCATATTAGATGACTTAGTGCAAGAGGTGTTTTTTCGTGCTTGGAAAGGACTTCCCACACTTCGTAAACCTAAAACCTTCTCCACTTGGCTTTATCGCATTTGTTGGAATGTCGCTAGTGATCAAAGACGAGCATTTGCTCAATTACGAGAACAGCATCAAACCCTGTCCCAAAAGCAATCAAACCCAGATCATCCTGAATTAAACCAAATGCACTATCAAGATTTGGTAGATCGAGGATTAAAAACTTTGAGCTTAGAACAACGGGCGGTGATTGTTCTCCATGACTTAGAAGACATTCCCCAAAAAGAAGTTGCACAGATTCTCAATATTCCCCTCGGAACTGTTAAATCCCGTTTATTTCATGGTCGTAAAGTGTTACGGGAATTTTTAAAAGAACAAGGAGTTGTATTATGAGTCAACATTCCTCTGATGATTTAGTGAACTTTCTCCGTAACAATCGCCCTTCTTCACCGCCACAACAAGCGGATATAGAAGACAGATTAATGGCGCAAATTGAAACCGAAACCGATACCAAGGTCAGGTTTTTTCCCCAACTGCATCATTACAAATGGGTATTTAGCGGTGTTCTTGCTGCTAGTCTCTTATTAGTGTTCACTGGAATTCGCACTTTACAACCCACTCCCTCCCAACAAAATGCGGAGCTAGAAGACTTCCTAACTGAAAATTGGGAAGCTGTGACGACTCCTTCTCCCAGTTATAGTGATTGGGAATTTTTAACCCCAGAAGAATAATCAAATCATCAAAAAATTGGAGGTAACAAATTATGTCTTTTCGTCATGTTTCTTTCTTAACTATTTTATTACTATCTTTCACCGCAACCACGACTTTTGCAGAAACTAATCGTCAAGTTTCGAGTTCTCAACCTCCCCAATTAATTGCTCAACATGGGAATCATCCGATGGCTGCGAGACATGGTCATCGTGAGGAAAGAAAATCGGAATTTATGGAAGCTCTAAATCTTAGTGAGGATCAACAAGAGCAATTGCAAAATATCCGTAGTGATTATCAGCCACAAATCAATGAACAACAAGAAGAACTCACTCAAGCCCATCAAACGTTACGAGAAATGATGCATAGTAATACCTCAGCAGAGGAATTACGGAACCAACATGAACAAGTACAAGAGTTACGCCAAGAGATGGGCAACTTGCGTTTTGAAAGTATGTTAGAAATGCGAGAGGTTTTAACTGCCGAGCAACGAGAACAATTTGCAGAATTAATGCAAGAACGTCCTGAAAATCGGGGCCCTGGAAGTCGGGGACGTAATGGTCGTTGGTAAACTTCCCCATCTCCTTACTCGCCGATAAACTTGAGATAAGAAGAACTTAAGGTCTTCACCGCTACCTCATATAATTGCTTTCCATGCTCAGGAGTGGCTAAAGCAGGATTGGATCCCATCCGACCATCAGGATAGTGACGGCGGAAATCAGCTGCGCTATAAATGGGATGCCCTGAAGCCACTTCTTTTTCTAGAAAAGCCTCTTTAATCGCCTCTGGATAAACATATTGTGTCACTGCTACCTCACTAGGGGTGGCATGAGAGCCTTCTTCCTCTCCATATAATTGTTTCGCTAACTCATAGACTTCCCGACACATAAACCAATTTGCAACCTGACAACGCACTTGATCTGCGTTAGAAAATTTTAAGTCGGCAAGATGGGCATAAATTTGGGGAAATGCCGCCTTTAAAGTGGCAATATTTCCCCCATGACCATTAATGAAAAAAAATTGCTGAAATCCTGAAGAGGCTAAGCTAGTAATAAAATCTTGAATAACTGCAATCAAGGTGGTAGGACGTAAGCTAATACTGCCTGGGAAGGCTAAATGATGTAAAGCCATTCCAATATTTAAAGTTGGAGCAACCAAGGCCCCAGTTGCCTCCCCGACTCCTTTGGCAATTACTTCTGCACAAATAGCATCTGTCCCAATTAAACCTGTGGGACCATGTTGTTCAGTGGAACCGATCGGAATAATTATCCCTCGCGAGGTTTCTAGATAACGCTCTACTTCCTGCCAAGTCTGTAAATGCAATAACATAAAAATAATGAAAAAGATTTCTTGCCACTATTTCTAATTTAACTCTAAAAAAAAGGAGAATTTTAAACCAAATGTTTTGTTTTAAGATATATGTTAGCTAGAGTCCTTTAACCTTTCTTAGAATTTTATGCAGTCTCTAGATATACCAAAAAGATCTTCTAGTCAAAATTTAACTCCACCTGCTCGTGTCTTAGTGGTAGAAGACGATGAATTGATTCGAGAGATGGTCGTCTTATCCTTAGAAAAAGAAGGTTATGAGGTGGCTATTGCTAAGGATGGACGTGTTGCCTCTAATCTTTTACAAGCGATAGAAGATGAGAAGGAAGCCCTCCCTTATGATCTCATTATCCTTGATCTCATGCTCCCAGAAATCAATGGCTTAGATCTGTGTCGCTGGTTACGTTATCAAGGAAATATTATTCCCGTGCTCGTTCTTAGTGCCAAGGCTAGCGAAACTGACCGAGTTCTAGGCTTAGAAATTGGGGCTGATGACTACATTACTAAGCCTTTTAGTATGCCAGAGTTTATTGCTCGCTGTCGAGCATTATTAAGACGACATCGCTTTAGCCAACCTGCTCATTCTCCTATTCTACAGTATCAAAATATTACCCTCTTTCCTCAGGAATGTCGTGCCACTATTGATGATCAGAAACTGATCCTTTCTCCAAAAGAATTTAAGCTTCTCGAATTATTTATTAGCCACCCGAAACGAGTTTGGTCACGAGAACAATTGATTGAACAGGTTTGGGGACCAGATTTTCTGGGGGATACCAAAACTGTTGATGTTCATATTCGCTGGCTACGAGAAAAACTTGAGCCAGATCCCTCCCAACCCAAATATATTGTTACTGTCCGTGGTTTTGGCTATCGGTTTGGTTAAGGAAAGCTAATGTCTTAGCCCATTTTTAGCTACGATTTGACGAAATTACCTAATTACGGCTATCATATAATCCAAAGGGGTGTCCTGTTCTTTATATCAATTAAGTTAAAGGGCTGGAGGACGATGACCCTATTGTCAGTCTCCCTAGATAAGAGCATTTTTCTGTAGGTTGTCATTTTGATAAATAGCGGTTGACAGTGTGCGTAAGCAATGGGTTGGAGGTAAAACGAAGAATTGACGCTCAATTTTTGCTAAGAGGACGATTAATAACAGATAATGACTAAAAATCTATAGCATTAGCTAGTAACGTAAGTATGAACATGTTTGCTACCTCAGAAGCTTCTCTAGAGGAAGTATTTCGCCAAATTGGGAATAATGGAAGACCCCCTGTTGTGGAAAATTTTGAGCGCGGAAAAACAATTTTTTTCCCAGGTGATCCCGCAGAGAGAGTGTACTTTTTATTAACAGGAGCAGTGAAACTTTCTCGGGTTTATGAAACGGGAGAAGAAATTACTGTGGCTCTATTACGGGAAAATAGCGTCTTTGGTGTTTTATCTCTAATTACAGGTCAACATTCTGATCGGTTTTATCATGCGGTGGCTTTTACCCCGGTAGAATTATTATCAGCACCGATTGACCAAGCAGAAATTGCCTTTCGGGAAAATGCTCAGTTAACCCGACTGATGTTACAAGGACTTTCTTCCCGAATTTTACAAACAGAGATGATGATCGAAACCCTAGCCCATCGCGATATGGGATCGCGCTTGGTTAGCTTTCTATTGATTTTATGCCGTGATTTTGGTACACCTTCACAACAGGGAGTTCAAATTGATCTCAAGCTCTCTCATCAGGCGATCGCGGAAGCCATTGGTTCAACACGGGTAACCGTGACACGTCTATTGGGAGAATTACGAGATGAGGAAATGATTTCTATTCATAAGAAAAAAATTACGGTTCATAATCCTGTGTTGCTCAGTCAACAATTTGCTTAAGCCTTTACCATTATGATGACCAGTGCGCTCGTATTAATTGCAGCGGTTTTACTGTTAGGTGGCTTACTAGCTGCACTGGGAGACTATCTCGGAACTAAGGTGGGAAAAGCGAGGTTGCGGATTTTCAATTTACGTCCCCGCCAAACGGCAACCTTAGTAACCGTTTTAACTGGGACAATGATCGCAGCAAGTACGCTCGGAATTTTATTTGCTACTAGTAGCTCTTTACGAAAAGGAATTTTTCGGCTTGATGAATATCTCAATCGCTTACAAAGTGCTCGTGATGATTTATCGGCAGCAGTTCAGGATCGCAAACAAGCAGAAGAAGAGTTAGCCATTGCTGAGGAAGAGCAAGCCGAAGCCCAACGAGATCTAGATGAGATTAATCGTAAATTTCAATCAGCTCAAAATCAGCTAGATACGGTTTCCCAAGAAGTCGCTAGCTTAAATCAGCAATTATCAGACTTGAAACAAGAGCGAGAAGGCTTATTACAAGAGCGACAAGAACTTGAAGTACAAATTGAAGCCAGGGATGAAGAGTTAATAACTCAACAACAACAGTTACAAATCACAGAAGAACGTTTTCAAAAATTAGAGGAACAAAGAACTCAACTTCAAACGGAAATAGAAAAACAAGATAACAAAATTGCAGAGTTAGATGCGGCGATTGAAAGTAAAGATAGGGTGCTTCAATTTCAGGAGGAAGAAGTAACAAACCTAGAAGAAGAAATTCATGGCTTACAGCAAGAAATCCAAGCTCTAGAGCAATATTACGATAATTTTCAGGCTCTACGACAAGGAAATGTGTCCTTAGTGAAAGGACAAGTTTTAGCATTTAATGTGGTACAAGTTCCGGAACGTGATCTAACCAAAGATGTGATTAATGAAATGTTAAGACAGGCAAATCGCCGTGCGATCCAGGCTACTCAACCAGGTAATGAAGAGTTTCAAGAACAAATTATTGTTATTACCAATCATCAGATTCAGCGTTTAAAAGAAGTTTTAGACTCTGGGGAAGAGTATGTGGTGCAAATTGTTTCTGCTGGAAATTATTTAAGAGGGGAAAAACAAATTCAAGTGTTTGCAGATGTCGTTCGTAATGAAACTGTTTTTGAAGAAGGAGAAGTGGTTGCTTCTCTATCTTTAAATCCTCAAGATGTCAAAGAAGGGGAATTATCAGAAAGAATTGATCTCCTCTTAGCTTCTTCTCGTTTTCGGGCGCGTCAATCTGGGATTTTAGGGCAGGTTCTTGTGGGAGAAAATTATCTTGATATGATTAATTTTATGGAAAATTTGGAAGCCTTAGAAGGCTCTTACGATCAAATCCAAGCTATTGCTAAAGGAACATCGAGTAACGCGGGTCCGTTAGAGTTACAATTAAAGGTTAAGCGAGGTGAGGATGTGGTTTTAACCAATTAAGGTTTAATGGTATTACTAGGATTTGATCCAGGTCGGGATAAGTGTGGGCTAGCTTTAGTAGGAAGTGGCGGGAACATTATTTTAAGGGAAGTAGTGACCTCTGAAAAAGCAGTTCTAACAATTAAGGAGTGGTCTCAAGCGCACTCGGTTAAAAAGATGGTGATGGGAGATAAAACCACTTCCAAACAGTGGCGAGATTATCTCCAAAAGGAACTCCCTAATTTGTCAATTGTGATGGTAGATGAGAGTCATAGCACTTTGGAAGCACGACAACGCTATTGGGAATTGTCTCCACCAAAGGGCTTAATGCGTTTTCTTCCCAAAGGACTGCGGGTTCCTCCTTGTCCAGTTGATGATATTGTTGCGGTAATCCTAGTGGAGCGGTATCAGAATTCATGATTCTCCACTCCACACTATATTACGGATTAAACAGTTGCTTGTTGAGAAAATGTGGGAAAGTAGGGCTGGTGTAAACAGATTAACTGCGCGATCGTCTTTTTCAGTTGAAAGCGATTGATAATGGCATCAACAAATCCATGTTGCAGTAAATACTCTGATGTTTGGAAGCCTTCAGGAAGTTTTTCTCGTAAGGTTTGTTCAATGACTCGTCTTCCTGCAAACCCAATGGTTGCTTTCGGTTCCGCAAGAGTAACATCCCCTAGCATGGCAAAACTGGCTGTTACTCCCCCTGTGGTGGGATGTGTTAACACGGGAATATAGAGTAATCCTGCTTCTCGGTGACGTTGCAAGGCTCCCGAAATTTTTGCCATTTGCATGAGACTAAGCATTCCTTCTTGCATTCTTGCTCCCCCCGAAGCGCAAACAATTACCAAGGGAAAGGCTTGTTCTGTGGCGTACTCTACAAGGCGACAGAGCTTTTCTCCCACAACTGATCCCATGCTTCCGCCCATAAAACGGAAGTCCATTACTCCTAAAGCAAGGGGAAGTCCATCAATTAATCCTACTCCTGTTTGTACTCCTTCGGTGAGATTGGTTTTGTCTTGGGCTTCTTTTAGGCGATCGCTGTAGGCTTTTCGATCATGAAACCCTAAGGGATCCGTAGGCTGTAATTCCTCACTTAAAGATTGCCATGTATCAGCATCAATTAACTGGGAAATCCGTTCATCACTATCAACTCGGAGATGATGATTACAAGAACTACAGACAAAATGATTGGCTTGTAAGTCTTTGGTATAGGAGAGTACGCCACAGGCTTCACACTTTGTCCATAAGCCGTCAGCAATTTCTCGTTCGGGGGTGGGTTTGTGGGCTGGCTCTGATTTCCGACGATTCGCAAACCAGTCAAATAAAGACATAAATAACTCTGTTTGTGATTGGTTTTTATTGATAAATTTTGGTAAGAATATTATAAGCTAAGGGGGTAGCTATGCTGTTTCTCAATTTTTCTTCTCGAAACTTGCCTATACTAGATATGCTTAATTCTGTCAACACTGCTTAATTAAATGTTATTTTATGTTACAAAAATACATGCGACGAAGGGTCAAAAAAGCAAATAAGTTTTGTTAACTAAGGACGGAATTTCGAGGGGATAGGCTCCTATAAGTATTTTAAGACAGCAAAATCCTTTGGATTTTTATTTTCGTTACTATACCTGAGACAGCACAATTTCGTCAATAAGTTCCCTAATTTTTTGTAGATTAAGAAAGGTAAAGCTGAGAATTAAATAGAAAAATCTAATCTTTAAGAGGTTATACAATTAGGATTCCTGATTTATGCTTGACAACAAAACAATTGTTAGTAGTCAATTATGCAGTGGTACAATGGTAAACTTTTAACCGCCGATACGATCGCGCTTTATCAGACTGATCCTGGGTTACTTTATGGGGCGACAGTATTTACAACTTTGCGAGTTTATGGGCAACATTTAGATCAATGGCAAGCTCACTGTCAGCGTTTGAACTATTCCTTAAAAGCCTTTCATTGGCAACCGCCGAATTGGCAACAAGTGAGGAAGGGGGCAACCTTATTAGCCCAATCCTATCCCGTGATTCGGATTACTTTATTTCCCGACGGTCGAGAATGGATTACAGGACGAAATTTACCGTCCGACTTAAAACAGCGACAAGAAGAGGGAATTACAGCTTGGGTTGCTAATAACAGTAGTTTCTCGCGGCATCTCCCTGAACATAAAACAGGAAATTATTTGGGAAGTTGGTTAGCGTTACAAAGAGCGAAAGAAAAAGGGGCACAAGAAGCGATTTTAGTGGATGAAAACGGAAATTGGTTAGAAACCAGTACAGGGAATTTATGGGGATGGAAAGAGGGAATTTGGTGGACTCCTGTAGTTAACCAAGCATTAGCGGGAATTGCGCGATCGCGCCTTCTAACCTTTTTTCAACAGCACAACATTGAAGTGAAACAAACAGTGTGGACTCCAGAATTTGTTAGCACCCTAGAAGGCTTAGGCTATAGCAACTGTGTGGTACAAGTGATCCCGATTCATACCGTTATTAATGACTAATAACACGAATCTATCACCGTACAAAAAGCCAGCAAGGGGACTCGAACCCCTGACCTACTCATTACAAGTGAGTTGCTCTACCAACTGAGCTACGCTGGCATCTCTTACCAAAAAACTATAGTAACAGGTTTACCCTTCCTGCAGCAAGAGAAAGGAAATAGTTGGGCTTTCTCATTTCTTAAATGGTTATTAACGTTCTCTTTACCTAAGGCTGATATCTTGCTCATGGAGTGCTAAGTAAGACAGGTATTCTTGATTTAGCATTATTAATTTCATTTCATATCGAAGTTGTTTCATGAAATAAGTGTATTTTTTTATGTTCCTCAATCGTAAACTGTTTTTAGCAATTAGTTCTCTCCCTTTAGTATTCGCCCTAGCTGCTTGCGAACCTCCTCCTGATACAGATGGTGATATCCCAGGAACTAATGGAGATACTCCCCAAGAACAAACTGATGGTAACGGCGGAACTGTCACTATCAGTGGTGCAGGTGCATCATTTCCAGCTCCCCTATTCCAGCGTTGGTTTGATGCGTATAATAGAGAGGTTGACTCCAATGTACGGGTTAATTACCAATCCGTTGGTAGTGGTGCTGGTTTAGAACAATACATTAATGGCACTGTGAATTTTGGAGCAAGTGAAGCCCCAATCACCGATGATGAAGAGCGTTTGGAAGAGTTCAGGGATGCTTATGGCTATGAGCCAATTCAAATTCCTGTTACTGGAGGCTTTGTTCCGTTTGCCTATAACATACCGGGCGTTGATGATCGAGAGTTAGAATTGTCTCGGGATACTTATTGCGGCATTGTTACTGGTAACATTACCGAGTGGGATGATCCCGCGATCGCAGAAGATAACCCTGATCTCGATCTCCCAGATTTAGATATTCTCTGGGTTTACCGCTCTGATGGCAGTGGAACGACCTTTGTTTTTACTAACCACATTGACACAGTGTGTCCTGATTGGGAGGCTGGTGCTGCCACCTCTGTTGATTGGCCAGTGGGAATTGGCGGTCAAGGAAACGAAGGGGTTTCTGCCAATATTCAGCAAGAAGAAGGCGCAATTGGCTATCTTTCTTATGCTTATGCTTCTCTCAATGATATTGACGTTGCTTTGATCGAAAATCAGGCTGGGAACATGATTGAACCCTCCCCAGAAACCGGTGCCAATGCTCTTCTTGACGAAGAAATTCCAGATGATTTTGCCCTGTTAGTTCCTGATCCAGAAGGAGAAGATTCCTATCCCATTGTTGGTCTAGTTTGGGTAATGGTTTATCAAGAGTATGACAACCAAGAGACCTGGCAAGCCACTCGTGATGTTTTTGAATGGGCAATGGGGCCAGAAGGTCGCGAGCTTACAGAAGAACTGCTGTATTTGCCTTTACCCGATGAGGTAGTGGAACAAGTACAAGAATATTTAGACGAAAGAGTTGAAACCGAGTACAATCCCTAGAGGATTGCTACTCAAATAATAGGAGTGTGAAAACGTAGCACTCCTGTTTACAAAATTATATGAAAGCTTCTTCTAAGTAGAAAAAAAAGAATTATGAAACCTGAGGATCAATCAACTGAATTCCAGCGAAAAGGTCTGGAAAAACAAACAGATACCACTCGGGTGCTGGATGTGGGGTTTTTAGGCTTTACTTTATTGCTAGCAATTGGGGCTGGAGCGGTTTTATTTTGGATTATTGCCCAAACTGCCCTAGAAGCATTACCCGCCATTCAACAATTTGGCTTTGGCTTCCTTTTTGAGGCTACTTGGAACCCAGTCACCACGACTTATGGTGTATTGCCCCAAATTTATGGCACTTTAATGACCTCTTTTATTGCTCTCCTCATCGCCATTCCCCTTGGAATTGGGACAGCCATTTTCTTAACTGAAGATTTTGCGCCTAAATGGGTAACAACCCCCATTGCCTTTCTCATTGAGCTAATTGTTTCTATTCCCAGCGTTGTCTTAGGCTTGTGGGGAATTTTTGTTCTTGTACCTGTAGTACGACCGTTCTTTCGGTTTTTGAATGACATCCTAGGCTGGATGCCATTTTTTGAAGGCACTGCCCGTTCTAATAACTTATTAATTGTGGGAATGGTGCTATCCATTATGATCGTGCCAATTATTATTTCTATTACTCGCAGTACCTTTGAGGTATTACCTAGTGACCTCCGCACTGGTTCTTTAGCGTTGGGGGCAACTCGTTGGGAAACTATTTTACGAGTTTTGATTCCTGCAGGATTATCTGGCATTATTAGCTCAATTATGCTTGCCCTTGGTCGAGCCATGGGGGAAACTATGGTGGCAGCGATGATGGTCGGGAATGCTAACCGTTTTAATCTCTCTTTAATTGAACCGGGGTCAACGATTACGGGCTTAATTGCTTCTCAGTTTGGGGAAGCTGGACGAACTCAGGTGGCAGCGTTAATGTATGGGGCGTTAGTGTTAATGATTTTGTCTTTAGTGGTCAATATTCTTTCAGAATTGATCATTCGGCGTTTTCAAAACATTGAGTAATTAAATCAAGAGACTCTTAAAAAATTTTGTATAGTAGATGACAGATTCATGGTGAAAAGGATAAATTATGGCAAAACGAAATCGTAAACCTTCCTTAGCCAGTGAAGGGGATAATTTTGATATTAGTAATCAGAAAATGAATCCCCAACGTCGCATTACGGGCAATGTCTTAACGATTCTCAGCATGGTCTTTGCAGCAGCTATTGTTGCACCTTTACTGTGGGTGTTATTTAGCGTTTTTGAACGAGGCGTGGATGCGCTGGTCTTCCCTGATATTTTTACCAAACTGCCTCCACCGCCAGGTCTTGCTGAGGGTGGATTTGGTCATGCCATAGTTGGGACTTTGATGGTTTTAGGGGTTGCCATTTCAATTGCAGTTCCCGTGGGCGTGTTGGCAGCGATTTATTTAGCAGAATTTGGGCGTGGCACAAGGCTAGCCTATTTTGTTAAGTTCTCTGCCAATGTTCTTTCTGGGATTCCCGCTATTATGTGTGGCTTATTTGCTTATTCGATAGTGGTTAGAAGATTTGGCTCTTTTTCCGCTTTTTCAGGGGGTGTTGCCCTAGCAGTATTAATGTTACCTTACATTATTCGTGCTACAGAAGAGGCTTTATTATTAGTTCCCAATGAAATGCGTTTGGCAGCAAGAGGAATTGGCGCAACACAATTTCAAACGATTACTCAAATTGTGTTACCCGCTGCGCTAACTTCAATTGTGACAGGCGTTGTTTTAGCAACCGCTAGAGCCGCAGGAGAAGCCGCACCTTTATTGTTTACTGCCTTTAATAATACTTATTGGTCAACCAGTGTTTGGGAACCGACAGCAACAATGCCAGTTTTGATTTACTTTTTTTCGATTATGCCTTATCAGGCTTCCCAGAGTTTGGCTTGGGCTGCGTCTTTGGTTCTCTTAGCAATGGTGATGACTTTCAGTATTTTAGCGCGGTTATTGACTCGTAAGAAGAAATTTTAGTTTTTAAGGATATTTGGTTATGAGTAGTACAGTCGTAGAAACCCGACGGGTTTTTGAAGTAAAAAATTTAGATGTTTACTATGGCGACACTCGCGCCTTACGAGATGTCACGATGGATATTTTAGAGGGTCAAATTACCGCGCTAATTGGGCCATCGGGATGTGGAAAAAGTACCCTCTTACGTTGCTTTAATCGCACGAATGATTTAATTCCTGGGGCTGAAGTTAAAGGAGAATTAAATTATCGCGGTCAAAAACTTTATGGCAAGGAAGTTAACCCCATTGTGGTGCGCCGTCGTATCGGGATGGTGTTTCAACAGCCAAATCCTTTTCCCAAGAGCATTTTTGATAATGTCGCTTATGGATTACGGGTAAATGGAATTCGAGATCGCTTAAATGAGCGTGTGGAAACAGCTTTAAAAGATGTGGGGCTTTGGGATGAGGTGAAGGATAATCTCAAAAAGTTGGGAACGTCTTTATCAGGAGGACAAAAACAGCGATTGTGTATTGCTCGCGCGATCGCGCTACAGCCTGATGTTATTCTAATGGATGAACCTTGTTCAGCGTTAGATCCCATCTCTACTAAGCGCATTGAGGATCTGATGAATAATCTTAAGGAAAAATACACCATCGTGATTGTTACTCACAATATGCAACAGGCTTCTCGGGTTGCTGATTATACGGCGTTCTTTAATGCTGAGGCTTTAGACAATGGGGGAAGAGTCGGTTATTTAGTGGAAGTGGATACCACGGAAAAAATGTTTCATGACGCAACTGATGAACGCACACGGGATTATATTAGTGGTCGTTTTGGTTAATTTAAATATTGTTACTATTGCCAAACACGCTCTAGGAAGAGGACAAACTCTGGTAATACTTCCTCTCCAGTTAACGCTTCTGGCTTCTCGATCATCTCAACTTCGCGTCCCACTCGGTAAATTTCAACCCGTTTGCTTTGCCGATCAATCAGCCAACCTAAACGCATACCATTGTTAAGATATTCCTGCATTTTGTCTTGTAGCATTGGCAGAGAATCCGTTTTTGAGCGCAACTCCACCACGAAATCAGGGCAGAGCGGTGCAAAGCCTTCTTTTTCCGCTTGAGTTAGAGCCTCCCAACGATCGCGCTTGGCCCAAGCCGCATCAGGTGATCGGATCGCCCCATTGGGCAACTGAAAGCCTGCTGAGGAATCAAACCCCTCCCCTAGCTCTGGATGCTGGTCGCACCAACCGAATAGCTGACCTAAAATTCTAAAATTATGCCTACCAGATTCACTACCTGTTGGTGGATTCACAATCAATTCTCCCTTAGCAGTTCGCTCTAATCGTAAGTCACGGTTTTCTGCCGCGATCGCAGCAAACTGTTCAGGCGTTACTGTTAATGGAATTTCAGGTAAGCAGATCGATAACCGCATTATGAGTTTGCCTTTGATCCAGTTAACTTTAAGCTATCATCTCTTCCCAGAAAACGCCTAGATGCTCTCAGTAGCAACTAGGAATCCTCTAAGGCTTCCCAAACCCAATTTAAAAGGTTATCTAACCCCTCTCGGCTAACAGCAGAAATGGATAAAATAGGGATATTCAGAAATTGGGAAAAGGTGGATTGAATCTCTGTTACCATCTCAGAATCAACCACATCTACTTTGTTTAAGACTAAAATTTGCTTGCGTTGGGCTAATTCAGGTTTATAAGCCACTAACTCTTCTTGAATGGTTTTATAGTCTTGAATGGGATCATCGGCGTTGAGATCGATCATGTGTAGCAGAATTTTAGTGCGTTCTACGTGACGTAAAAACTCATGCCCTAAGCCTACTCCTTCATGTGCGCCAGCAATTAATCCGGGAATATCGGCAAATACAGTTCCGTCTCCTGTAGGTTTGCGGACAATGCCTAAGTTAGGAACTAAAGTTGTGAACGGATAATCTGCAACCTTGGGTTTAGCGGCAGAAAGAGCGGAAATTAAAGTAGATTTCCCTGCATTGGGTAAGCCAATAATCCCCACTTCTGCTAAGAGTTTTAATTCCAGGCGAAGGTGACGTTGTTCCCCTGGCAGTCCGGGGAGTGCTTTTTCGGGAGCGCGATTATGATTACTCAGGAAGTGACGATTGCCTAAACCGCCCTTTCCTCCTTTAGCCACACAAAGTTGTTGCTGATGGTGAACTAAATCGCCAATAACTTCATTCGTTTCTGTATTATAGACAATGGTGCCACAAGGGACGTGCAAAACGCGATCGCGCCCATTAGCCCCCGTCATATTCTTGGGCCCCCCACGTTTGCCATTTTCGGCTTGAAAACAGTGTTGATAGCGAAAATCAAGGAGCGTTTGGATATTTTCATCTGCTTCTAAAATAATTGATCCGCCACGACCTCCATTGCCACCCGCCGGTCCTCCTGCGGGAACATATTTTTCTCGAAGAAAGGCAACAATCCCGTCTCCGCCCTTACCAGCAATCACTTCAATGTCCGCTTGATCAATAAATTGCATCGTCAAATGTGGAGATATATTCAATCATAGTTTAAACTATTTAAGAAGCAGGTCTTAAACTCTACAACATTTACTGATGGTATTTGACCCTAATTTCTTTAACTCTGACGCAAGTAACAATCAATCAGGATCATCTTCCAATGAGGAAGCCAAAAATTCTCTTCTACAATACCTTGAACAACAAAATCCTGATGTTTTAGCCGAAATTGCGCGATCGATCAGCCCTGATGCCAGAGAAATTGTTTCTCAAAACGTACAAGGACTGGTAGGGGCGTTACCCTCCGAGCATTTTCAAGTACAAGTCACCACAGACCATGATAATCTCTCTAGTATGCTAGCTTCAGCCATGATGACAGGCTATTTCTTACGTCAAATGGAACAACGTATGGAATTAGAAACGCGAATGGATAACAGTCAAGACATTAACTCGTAAACTACCCTATTGCCCATGAAACGGCTTCTTTTTATCCCTCTCATTATTGCGTTGAGTTCAGCTTGTGCCAATCTTCCCGATGAAAATCAGGAGGATCAAGCTAACGTTCCAGCCAATTCTAACTCGGATCAAATTGACGTTAATGGGACAGAAGTCGCCAGTGAAAGCACAGAATATGAAAGAATTCGTGTGATTGAAGTGGTAGGAGATTTAGAAAACCCTTGGTCAGTGGCCCTTTTACCAGAAGGGGACATTCTCATCACTGAGCGTTCAGGGCGTTTAAACTTATTAGCAGATGGAGAATTAACAGAAATTTCTGGCTTGCCTGATATGACCAGTGAAGGGCAAGGAGGATTACTTGATTTAGCCGTTCATCCTGACTACGAAGAAAATGGATGGATTTATTGGACTTACTCCCAGCCCAATAATCAGGGGCAAACAGCAACTGCTTTAGCAAGAGGGCGCATCGAAGACAATACCTTAGTGGATGTGGAAGAATTATTTGTGCAAAACCGTTATTCACAACCAGGGCGGCATTATGGCTCGCGGTTAGCTTGGAGGAATGATGGGACATTATTAATGAGTATCGGCGATCGCGGCTCTAATCCCCCCCGCGCCCAAGATAATAACGATCATGCTGGCACTTTAATTAGACTAAATGATGATGGCTCAATCCCAGAAGATAACCCCTTTGTGGATGATGACGAGATTTTGGACGAAATCTATGCTTATGGATTACGCAATATCCAAGGCATGGTCATTAACCCTGAAACCGATGAAATTTGGGTGACGGATCATGGGCCAAGAGGAGGAGATGAATTAAACCGCATTGAAGGCGGAAAAAACTACGGTTGGCCAGAAGTAACCCGAGGACTCGATTATCGCACCGAAGAAACCTTCCCTGATGCCACAGCCCGTCGTGCTGAGGGAGTAGAAGAGCCCTTTTATGAATTTCTCCCCACTCATGCCCCTTCTGGATTGGCTTTAGTAACAGGAAACCGTTTTCCAGCTTGGGAAGGCAATCTCCTTGCTGGAGGATTACGCAGCGAGCGGATTCGCCGAGTTGTTTTTGATGATCAAGAAGTTCTCCACGAAGAAGAATTACTCCTGCAAACCCTTGGACGCATCCGAGATGTGCGCGAAGGTCCCGATGACTATATTTATGTGCTAACTGATGAGTCTGATGGCGGACTCTACAGAATTGAGCCAGAATCTTAGTTATACTGGGTCGAGGAATCGTTCTAATCGTGCTATTATTTAGCAAGTCTTGTACAGGGGAAAAGTCAGTTAAAACTCAGCTCTAAAAATTTTTCTTTTTCAGTATAGTTTTTAAAAAGTTAAGACTTTCTACCAATGAAGGTAGCTTGTGGCAGAGCTAATTTTTAGACGGTTTATTGTATTGGAGGTGATAAGTTTTTGGAATACTCGCAATTTACTCTACGCCTTCCCTCCAAAGAAAAGAAAAAGGGAAAAAACACTTATGTTGGTGGTGGGAAGAAAAAACAATCTCGTACAATCGGGCAACAGCTTCGTCCTGCCGTTTTATTTTTATTAGTTACTGCCCTATTATTAGGGGCAATGGGAGCCAGATTAGGTCATTTGCAATTAGTTCAAGGAGAACGTAACCGTCAACTGGCAGAAGAAAATCGAATTCGGATTTTACCTAAACCCCCTGTACGGGGTAATATTCTTGATCGCAATGGCAATATTATCGCTGACAGTCGGTTATCTTACTCAGCATTCCTTTGGCCCCTTGCAAAAGCAGAACCTAATTGGGAAACCACTGTTAATCGCTTGTCGGAAATTCTCAATATTTCTGTGGAAGAAATTACAAGCCGTCTCGATGATGTTCCTGTTGATTCTCCTCAGCTAGTCCGCATTGCTAGAGGTTTAACTCCTGAACAAGTGACAGCGATTGAGGAATATAATTATGAACTGAGTGGTGTTGAACTAGATATTGAACCTGTGCGAGATTATCCTTATGGGTCCACTGCTGCTCATCTTTTAGGTTATACCGGAGAGATTACTCAAGAAGAATTAGATAATCGGGGGGGCGATTATCGTCTTGGGGATATCATAGGACGTATGGGTGCAGAAGCAGCCTTTGAACAGCGACTAAGAGGAGAATGGGGCGGTCAACAAGTAGAAGTTAATGGTGCAGGACGTATTATTCGCATCTTAGGAGAACAAGAAGCCAAGGCAGGAAGAAATGTCACTTTAACCTTAGACATTGAATTGCAAGAAGCTGCGGAAGAAGCCTTAGGAAACAGAGTTGGAGCAATTGTCGCTCTAGACCCGAATAATGGGGAAGTTTTAGCGATGGCAAGTCGTCCTACCTTTGACCCGAATATTTTCTCAGGTAATATTACTTCTGAAGTTTGGCAAGAATTACAAGGTAAAGATAATCCCTTTGTTAATCGTGCTTTACGTGGCTTTCCTCCAGCTTCGACATTTAAAATTGTTCCTGCAACTGCTGGAATGGAATCAGGACAATATCCTCCAAATACGGTGCTTAATACTTCAGCTTTTTTAAATGTTTCTGGAGTTCGGGTTGGAGAATGGAATCGTGCCGGATTTGGTCGCATAGGCTATCGAGGCGCTTTAGCATGGAGTAGTAATACGTTTTTTGGACAAGTAGGACGAGGAGTGGGAGGGGAAACCTTAATTGATTGGGCAAAACGCTATGGCTTTGGTCAAAAAACAACTCTTGAACTTCCTGAGGAGGCATCAGGCTTAATTGCAGATGAAGAGTGGAAACAACAGCGTTTTAATACCAGTTGGTCTGAAGGAGATACGGTTAATATGTCTCTTGGACAAGGACTTACCCTTGCTACTCCTTTACAAGTAGCAGTTATGTTTGCTGTTCCTGCTAATGGTGGTTATCGAGTTAATCCTCATTTTCTAAAAACTGATGATAATCAAAGCCTAGAGAAAGTATCTCTAAATCTGCAAAACAGCACCCTTAATACTTTACGCGAAGGACTACGAGAGGTAGTAACAAATGGCACCGGTTCAGCGGTAAATGTGTCAACGATTCCGCAAGCTGCTGGAAAAACAGGAACCGCAGAAGCTCGTCCAAGAGCCTCTCATGCTTGGTTTGGTGGCTATGCCCCTAATGATAATCCAGAGATTGTAGTGGTTGCCTTTGCGGAGCATTCTGGTGGTGGTGGCGGTGCAGTAGCAGCTCCCATGGCGCGACAAGTTATGGAGGCTTATTTTAACCGTGATTAGAGTCATTATAAACAGAATCTGAAAACAGGTAAAACAGTGATATTGAAAAAAAACATTAAGAACAATGACTATAATATAAAAGGCAAGGAAACTGATTAGAGTGGCAACTTATTTTATGTCTGCAAACGTTGAAATTTATACTTGGAGTTCCTGTCCTTTTTGTCTGCGAGCTAAGGCTCTTTTAACGCAAAAAGAGATTCCTTTTACTGAGTACTGTATTGATGGGGACGATGAAGCCCGAGAGCAAATGGCCCAACGGGCTAACGGGAAACGGAGTCTTCCCCAAATTTTTATTAATGATACCTCTATTGGAGGCTGTGACGAGTTATATGCCCTAGAAAAAGAAGGGAAGTTAGATCCCATTTTAAGTTAAATCATTTGTTGGTTGGAGTTTACTTTTGGCATGAAACTTGCGTTTATTATTGATCCCTTACCCCAGCTTGATCCCACTCATGATACCACTGTGGCGTTGATCGAAGCAGCTCAAGCCCAAGGACATGAAGTTTGGGTCACATCTGCTTCCTATTTGAGTATTGTTGAGTCTCAGGCTTGGGGAAGACTCCAACCAATTACCCTAACTCCTGTCAAGCTAGAAGAAAACCATTGGCTTGCGCCGAAGGAATGGTATCAACTGGGCAAATGGGAATTGCAACCATTATCAAAGATGGATGCGGTATTTATGCGAACGGATCCCCCAGTGACAATTCCTTATTTATATGCGACGCAGATTTTAGATTTATTAACCCCGACTCAGACGTTGGTGGTTAATTCTCCCCGTGGCTTACAAGCGGCAAATGAAAAGCTATATGCAATGGGCTTTCCCTCAGTGATTCCAGAAACTATTGTTAGTCTTGATAAGAAAGTGATTCGAGAGTTTGTTGAGGCGAAAGGGGGAGCCGTTTTAAAACCCTTAGGGGGGAAAGCGGGAGAAGGCATTTTATTTTTACAACCGCAAGATAAAAACTTTAATTCTCTGGTTGAAATGAGTACCCAGAAAGGAAAAGAACCGATTATGGTGCAGGCATTTCTCCCTGAGGCAAAGGATGGAGATAAACGGGTAATTGTATTAGCAGGAGAACCAGTTGGGGCAGTCAATCGGATTCCGACAGGTGGCGATTTTCGAGGCAATATGGCGGTAGGCGGTCGTATTGCAGCCGCGGAAATAACAGCACGAGATCGTGAAATTTGTCGCGCGATCGCGCCTACTCTCATAAGAGACGGTTTATGGTTTGTGGGAATTGATATTATCGGCGGTTACCTCACTGAAATTAATGTGACTAGTCCCACGGGAGTGCGCGAAATTGATCGTCTTAATGGGGTTTCTTTAGGAAAACAGGTAATGCAATGGTTAGAAGCAAGATTATATAGTGTTTCTTAGTCTCTTGAGGGACAAACTGAGTTATTGGTCATTGGTTTAGTACAAATATAGTCGTTCCAATTCAGTTCCGTAGTGCAGCCATCTTGGCTGCTACTAGGGAGCAAGATGCTCCCACTACTTTTAGGTTGCTGTTTTTTATTTGGAATCACTATAACAATAGTCCCTTCTATTCCTTATTAACTACTAATTCTTTTTTGGATCGAAAAGGGTTATTAAAAAAGGCACCACTTTGTGGAGGTAAGTTGGGATCAGAAATAATTTCACTTAAACTTTTAGCGACTCCTGTAATGGGAATTGCCAAAATAATTCCCAAGAAACCTCCAATTTTTGCCCCTAAGAGGAGAGAAGATAAAATAAGAACTGGGGATAATCCTGTTAATGATCCCATAATGCGAGGTGCAATTAAGTTATCTTTAAATTGCTGAATAGTAATAGTAATTCCCAGAACTTGTAAAGCTAAAAATCCGTCAATAAAAGCGACTACTAAAATGACAGTGGAAATGCCTAAAGTTGCCCCAATAAAAGGAATAACTTCCATCGTTCCGATAAAAAATGCAAACAAGAGAAAATAGGGAACATTGAGGAGGCGAAATCCAAAAGTTAAAGTAATTGCCATAAATAATCCTAGCAATAATTGACCCGTAAAAAATTTTTGTAAATTACGGGAAATTGAGCGAGTTAATTCGCTTTGCATCTTGGGAGTAAAAATAGAAGTTACAGTCCGCCAAACTCGTTCCCCATCTAAAAGCATATAAAAGGAAATTACTAAAATTAAAATAAATTCTAGCACTGAACTAAATGTTCCTAAGACTAAACCAAAACTCGTAGAAGCAATAGCTTGGGCTCTAGCTTGTAGCTTTGCTAATAATTGAGAAGCCAAGAAATTAACATCAAAGGGTAAATTATGCTCAACACTCCATAGCTGAAATGTCTTTAACTCTTCCTGTACTGCAGCAATAATTTCGGGGGATTTTGTTACTAATTGTCGCCCTTGATTAAAGACAAGAGGGAAAACAGTCACAATCAAAACTGCTAGAGCTATAATTGCCGTTAAATAGACTAATGTAGCCGCTAAAGGACGAGGGATAAATGTTTTTAATATTCGTACTGGATAGTTTAGCAAAAAAGCAATCAGGGCAGCACTGAGAAAAATCGTAATTAATCCCCCAGCAAACCCAATTAACTGGATTGTCAACCATCCTGTTACTAAAATTAATATCCAAGTAATTAAAAAGTTTTGTAAAGGAGAAAAAAAACGATTCATGCTGTAAAAATTAATCGGTACTGAAAATCGCTTGTATCCAGCGAGGAGGAGAGGGAATGGGATTACCTAAGCGATTCAAGATTAGCATAGAAACTAAATGAACCACAAAAACATACACTAAACTATTGAAAATAATGCCTATCAGCGCAATCAACTGTATCAGCCATAAACTCGGTTGTGCGAGAAATCCTAACTGCACAAATGCCAACTGTAAAATTTGTGCAATTTGCGAGGTAAGGTAAATCCATAAATCTTCTCCCAAGAAAATGGAAAGAATCCAAAAGCGGAAGAAAAAGCCAAATGTCCCAATAATTCCGCCTACAAGAATAGATAATCCCCATCCTACCCCTCGTTTCCAAAACGCTCCTAATTGCACTCCCATAACGCCATAGGGCATCACATATAAGATACTGCGGGTTGGCCCCATTAAGATAGATAATAATAGCCCCACAATTAAGGTTCCCATTAGCGAGGCACGTAGCCCACGGCGGAGATAAATCAGGGCGATAGGGAGAGGAAATAGTAAGCGCAAGAGAGGGCCGGGAGGAAAATAGAAATTAATTAGCCAAATGATACTTGCTGCACTGGCTAAAAAGGCAGTTTCTACCATGACTATGGCAGATCCTCCTACTTCTAGCGGGATTGCTTCTGTAGAAGGAACTGAGTCTTCTTCCTCACCGGCATCTACCCAATTGACTTCTGAATTGAAATCAGAGGAATCTTGGGTAGAATTGAGCTCATCAGAGAAGTTACTCATAATGCCTTAATCGTTTAGAGAGATCGTCGAACTAGAAGATAACACTTCTTCTAGAGCGAGAGTATCGGGAATGCGTAAAGTATGGTAGCGTCGTTGAATCAACTCTGCTTTTTCTAGTCTTGCTAAAACCCGCGTGACCGTTTCTCGGGCTAGTCCACTAAGACTACTTAACTCGCGGTGAGGAAGATTCGGGATATCAACTCCTTCTTTAACTGGTTGTCCTTGTCCTTCTGCTAAGAATAAAAGCACATCGGCAACCCGAGAAATGCTATCGGATTCTCGCAATCTGAGGCGACGATTCACCTGGCGTAACCGTTTCGCCATCAACTGTGATAAACGTATCCCGGCTAAGGGTTCCACTTGCAAAATTTTGAGAAAGTCTCCTGAGGGAATACTGCAAATGCGAGTTGGCGTTAAAGTTAAAACATCGGTGGAACGGGGCACTTCCTCCATTGCCGACATTTCGCCAAAAACTTCCCCTGTACCGAGAATATTCAGGGTAACTTCTTTTCCATCCTTATTATAAGTACGAATTTTTACCCAACCTTCAATAATAAAATATACTGAACCTCCCCAGTCATTTTCAAGAAGAATCACTTGGTTAGCGGGATGATTACGAGAAACGATATGGCAAACCATTTCCCGTAAAGTGTCTTCTGGTAATCCCTCGAAGAACATTCCGGGGGCCATGAGTTGATCGAGTTCGGCTTTAACGTTGCGGGTGGCTGTTTTGTCGTCCATAGGTTCCAATGATTAGAGAATGAATCGTTTACATATAGTATAGCTTCACTTTGTGATCAGGATAATGGAATCTTAATCTTTGTCAAGGTTTCGCTGTGTGACCAGTTTAAAAATAAGCCAGTTTGTTTTGATTAGTGATGTATTAATGTACGCAATAATTTTAGTGTTAATACGTAGCTTAAGCAACTAATAAAATTAAGGACTGTTGTAAAGCAATATTTAATCCTGCGCCAACTCAGTGAAGTTCATTAAATTTTTAAATCGGGCTACTCTAATGCTGTTACAAAGACAGCTTAACCTTAAATGGAACTTACCATCTTAGACGGTGGGCTAGTTTAGAAATCAACCCTAGCACGATCGCGCTCAAAAAAGACAGATAAATAATTCCCCCCGGAACAAAGGTTAAAATGCCAAAGCCTCGGAGAAGATAAAGCGCGATCGTTAAAATAGTGAAACCAACGGTTAAACCAGAAAATAAGTTAGCGTAAGGAGTACTAGAATTATTAGTCATTAGTCATTGGTTACTGGTCATTAGTTTACAAAGGAAGAACGACTATAGTCGTTCCAATTCAGTTCCGTAGTGCAGCCGCCATCTTGGCTGCTACTAGGGAGCAAGATGCTCCCACTACTTTTAAGTTGCTGTTTTTTATTTGGAATGACTATAACAAAAAAGGACAAATATCTTATGAAGTGTGAAACTGCTATAGTCCGTTTCTCGTGTTCCCGTTCCCAGCGCGATGTAAGTTAAGCTATGACTAGAACACTGAGATAGAAGAGAGGAGTTCTATGGAAACTCAAATCAACTGCGCTGAAGCTTGCGTGAATGGCTGTGTCTTAGGGGATAAATGCCCTCACAAGGAATATGCCAGCCAAGCCTCCCAATTTATTAATAATACATCCCTCGATCAAATGCTAGATATTGCCGAAGAAGCGGTGAAGAAAAAACGAGAAGAACCCCCGAAATGGGTAATACCAGAGGATATTTAAGCTTACAGCAATCGATCAATGATGCGACGGGCTTGGGAACCATATCCCCCACCAAAGAGATTAAAGTGGTTGAGGATGTGATAAAGATTATATAAGTCTTTCCGTTGTTGATAGCCAGAATCTAGTTCCCAAGCGGCATTGTACCCCTGATAAAATCCAGCAGGGAACCCTCCAAACAGTTCACTCATAGCAATATCCACTTCGCGATCGCCGTAATAAGTGGCTGGATCAAGGATAACCGGTTCTCCATCTTTAGTCACTTCTGCATTTCCTCCCCATAAGTCACCATGAACTAAAGACGGTTGTGGATGATGATCGCGTAATAACTCTCTCACTCTTTCTACCACTTTATTGGTGTCAGGATAATTTCCTCCCCGTCGTTTGGCTAAACGCACTTGATAGCCAATACGGTGTTCTGCAAAAAATCAGCCCAGTTATCTGTCCAAGTATTAATTTGTGGCGTAGAACCAATGGTATTATTACGATGCCAACCAAACTTATTGGCAACTCCTTTACGGTGCATCTGGGCTAATTGTTCTCCCATTTTTTCCCAAACCCCAGAACCGCCACCGCGCCCTAGTTCTAGCCACTCCATAACTAGATAAGCAGAACTATTGGTTGTTCCCCAACAGATAGGCTGTGGAATGCGAATTGTTTTTGTCTCATACATTTCTTTTAAGCCTAGGGCTTCTGCTTCAAACATTTCATATTCCGAGGCACTATTAAACTTGACAAAATAGGTATCTTTGCCATCAGTAACGGTATAAGCCTGGCTAATACAACCGCCACCAACAGAGCGCTGATCCTGAATATAAAAGGATTTACCAGTAGCTTGAGAGATTTTTTGTGCAATTTCGTTCCACATCATGTTATGTTCCTTTTTGATCTAACCAGGATTCATGCTATCCTTCCTTAATCGATTTTGCTACCGCAGTATGCTCAGTTGAAAAATTTTATTTGCATTTTTGTAAGCCTTGTGTTAGATTATTAAAGGTTTGGGCGGTTAGCTCAGCGGTAGAGCGCCTGCCTTACAAGCAGGATGTCATTGGTTCAAATCCAATACCGCCCATTATTCTATTTTAAATTCACTAATTATTTGTCATCGGTGACAGATTAGTGTCGTCTTAACAAATTAGCTGTCATCAGGTAATGAAGCCTTTAAGCAACATCGGCGATCGCGCATCCAGCAGTGATTGATTTCTTACAAGGGGCAAGTTTATTTGTTGGTAGCCTGCTAGCAGTAGTTTTAACTCAAAAAATTCTGCGTCGTTCTTTTTGGTCATTATTACCGCAACATTTAGCCATATTGGGACTAACGGTAGGTTTTTGCCAGCTAATTGTTTAATCTGTTTTCTTTCTAACCAACGTTAGAGTTCAAGTTAAATTTATTTTGGTAAGAACTCTGATTTATTAATTTAAAAAAGATAAAAAAACTTCCAGAAAATTAAGAGAGCACCATTATTTTTTATTTTAGCAAGAGAAAAATATTAAATCTACTCAACATACCAATTGTCTTAAAGCGCTATAACTTCAAACATAGAAAGTTTATAAATTTTGCATAGCTATTAATATTTTATTAAGGAATTGTATCTAAGTAATTTAGATAACATAAAAGATTTACGACATAATAAGTATCACATTTAACTACTTATATCAAATTTAATTGTTAACCTAAAATCAGGAAAATATTTGAAAAATATCGAGTGCAACTCAAATCTAAGAATTACTCCTGAGGTGCTAATAAAGATCGTGAATAATATTCCTTGATCGACATAAACCTCAGTCATAGTGCTTTTTGGGGTTGTGAAATATCCTATCGAGGAGTTGTTATTAAGCAAGGAAAAAATATGAGTATTACAGTGGCAGAAGGAAAAGTAAATGTTACCCAAATAGTTACTTGGTTGCAGGAAAAAACCGCTTTCAAAACTTTATCAGCAGAGGTGTTAAGCGCGATCGCGCCCTTATTAGAAGAACGTACTGTTGAGGCGAATGAAACCCTCATTAAAGCCGAAACCCAACCCCTCGGACTCTACATTCTAAAAGAGGGAAAATTAGAAAGCCAAATTTCTCCAAACCTTGCTCACAAAAGACCTCCAAAACTATCACAAAATTTAAGTTTATTGCCAGGAAGTTTAATTAATCTAGAGTCATTAATTCTGAAGCAACCGACTCGGGAAACAGTCATTACCAAAAGTAACTGTCAAATTTGGTTTATTGACCATCAACGAATGCGAGCCTTAATCACTAAATATCCTGAAATTACTGAAACTTTGTCACAGCAGTTATATAAGTATCCAGATTTGACAGAAGAGCTAGCAATCCTATCATCACGACTCAACTTTGAACAAGAACGGACAAATGTTTTACGCCCCTATTTAGTTACGAAAGCAAAGTGTGGCATTATTGGTAGGAGTCGTTATGCTGTGCGCCTGCGAAAACAGATTCAAGAAGCATCAGAAACTCAGGAATCAGTTTTAATTTCTGGTGAACCAAGTTCAGGAAAAGATAATGCGGCTGCCCTGATTCATTTTGGCTCTTCTCAACGACGAGAGCCGATGATTAAGGTTGATTGTAGTAGATTACAAGGCAGTGGCGAAGAATTATTTGGAGAAGCTAACGGCAAAATTGGTTTACTCGAAGCACTAGGAAAAGGAACATTCGTTTTAAATAATGTCCAAAAATTAGATGAAAACTTACGGGGCGCGATCGGGCAACTCCTAAAAGATGGAACCTTTACCCCTGTCACCTCTTCGGGAGAATCACCACCACCGACAAAAACCTGTCAAGCTCGGATTATCCTGATTTCCGAAAAAGCCGTTCCTGAGCTAAATTCTTTAGTGCCACGAACCATCAAAATTCCCCCATTACGAACCCGAAAAGCGGATCTAGAAGACCATCTGAAATATTATGTGAGTGTCATTTGTCGCAGTAAAGGCTTGCCCCAACCTCAAGTGACCCAAGAAGCGATTCGAGAGCTACAAGGGTATGACTTTCCCAATAATTTAACAGAATTAGAAAATTGTATTCGTCGCGCGATCGTTGAATTACCAGAAGGGCAACCCCTGACAGAAGAAAATATTTGGCCCTCTAATAACGAGAAAAAACGACTGCGCTTAAATTTACTCAATAAGTTTCCTCGCCTACGTCAGTTTGTACGCAGTGCCTGGTGGCCAGATCGCTTAAAATACTGGCTGGTTTTACCCACTTTTGCCATTATTGTGGCAGTTTTATTTGTCGGCCCCCAAAATCGTGCAGAAAACTTTGGTTTGAATCTATTTTGGGCTTGGTGGTGGCCAGGGGTTCTCATTTCTTTTCCCCTCATTGGACGTTTATGGTGTGCCGCTTGCCCCTTTATGGTTTATGGAGAAATTGCCCAGAAAGTCTCGCTGTGGCTATTCCCTCGAAAACTCAAACGTTGGCCCCGTAAATCTGCCGAACGTTGGGGAGGATGGTTTTTATTCGGTTTATTTGCCCTGATTTTACTTTGGGAAGAAGTGTGGAATTTACAAGACACCGCCTATTTATCAGGTTATTTATTGCTTGTGATTACTGCTGGTGCAGTCATCTTTTCTGTCATTTTTGAACGACGTTTTTGGTGTCGCTATTTGTGTCCCATTGGCGGTATGACGGGAATGTTTGGCAAACTCTCGATGATAGAAGTACGAGCGCAACAGGGAACTTGTTCTGCCGAATGTACCACGGGTCAATGCGTGAAAGGAAGCTCAGGAGAAGGAGACACTCAAGCAACAAACGGTTGTAGCTTATGTTCTCATCCCGCGCAGCTTCAAGATAACCGCGATTGTGTTATGTGCATGAATTGTATCAAAGTCTGTCCTAACAGTTCGGGAGAGGTCAATTTGCGACTCCCTGGCATTGATTTATGGACAACTCACAAGCCAAAATTTTATGAAGTGGCCCTGTTGCTACTGTTGTTAGATTTGGTGTTTCTCCATCGCCTTCCAGAATTAGAAAGTCTGTTGGGAGTGAACTGGCATTTAGAGCAATTTTGGACTCATAGCGCGATCGCTGTAACTGTCTTAAGTTTACCTGCCCTCATCCCACTGTTAGCGCAAGGAACAATGAGACTGGTTTATTACCTAAAAACTAAGCTCAATCCCGAAACCAGTTTTCCTCAACCTGCTCCATTTTTAGAAGCTGCTTATGGCTACTTACCTTTGGTGTTAGGAGCAAATATTGCCCATTATCTAGATTTAGGCTTAGGAGAAGCAGGACGTTTATTTCCCGTAATGTTTGCAACCTTTGGTGGGAGTGGGGAAAGTTTACCAATTATGGTTACCCATCCTGCGGTGATTAATTTTCTTCAAGGAGGGATTTTATTCCTAGTCAGTGTGTTGTCAGTGCTTTTAACCCAAAAAATTCTCAATCGTTCTTTTTGGTCATTATTGCCGCAACATCTAGCCATATTAGGACTAACGGTGGGTTTTTGGCAACTAATTGTTTAAAACGGGTAACAATGGGAATTGCCATCTGCCTCTAACAAAAGTTACACTTTGTTAAATAATCTTCAGTTTTTTAAGGAGCTTGCTGCTAAAACAGGAGAAGACCTGAGTGCTTTTCCTAACTCAAGTTCCAGACTAAGAGATAAAGATGTAAAATTTTTGTAAACCTTGGCTCTCATTTATTAAAAAAAGGAGGAGCGTAGTCTATGGGACTACCCTGGTATCGAGTTCACACAGTTGTCTTAAATGATCCAGGACGATTAATTTCCGTCCATTTAATGCATACCGCTTTAGTGGCAGGTTGGGCCGGATCAATGGCGTTATTTGAATTAGCCACGTTTGATCCTAGTGACCCAGTTTTAAACCCCATGTGGCGACAAGGAATGTTTGTGTTGCCCTTTATGACCCGTTTGGGCGTAACTGAATCTTGGGGTGGCTGGAGTGTTACGGGAGAAACCGCCGTTGACCCTGGTATTTGGTCTTTTGAAGGTGTCGCGATCGCGCACATTATCCTCTCAGGATTACTCTTTTTAGCTGCCTGCTGGCACTGGGTTTACTGGGATTTAGACCTCTTCTATGATCCCCGTACTGGTGAAGCGGCTCTTGACCTTCCCAAAATGTTTGGGATTCACTTATTCTTAGCGGGCTTACTTTGCTTCGGCTTTGGAGCATTCCACCTCACGGGCTTATTTGGGCCAGGGATGTGGGTATCAGACCCCTACGGCTTGACGGGTCATGTGGAACCCGTTGCCCCAGAATGGGGTCCAGAAGGCTTTAATCCCTTTAATGCAGGCGGTGTTGTTGCCCACCATATTGCTGCCGGAATTGTGGGAATTATTGCCGGTATTTTCCACTTAGCGGTTCGTCCACCGCAACGACTCTATCGCGCATTACGGATGGGGAACATTGAAACCGTCCTCTCTAGCAGTATTGCTGCGGTATTCTTTGCTGCCTTTGTGGTTGCTGGAACCATGTGGTACGGTAGCGCCACCACCCCCATCGAGTTATTTGGTCCCACCCGTTATCAATGGGATCAGGGTTATTTCCAAGAAGAAATTGAACGCCGTGTGGATAGTTACATGGCAGATGGCTATAGCCGATCTGAGGCTTGGTCACAAATTCCTGAAAAACTTGCCTTCTATGACTATGTGGGCAATAACCCCTCCAAAGGTGGTTTATTCCGTGTTGGCCCCATGAACCAAGGGGATGGTTTAGCCCAAGCATGGCTGGGACACCCTGTATTTAAGGATGCTGAAGGACGTGAATTAAGTGTGCGTCGTCTTCCCAACTTCTTTGAAACCTTCCCTGTGGTTTTAGAAGATGAAAATGGCGTGGTGCGTGCGGATATTCCGTTCCGTCGTGCTGAATCAAAATATAGTATTGAGCAAATGGGCGTAACTGTGAGCTTCTTTGGTGGAGCGTTAGATGGTCAAACCTTTGAAGATCCCTTACAGGTGAAAAAATACGCTCGGAAAGCACAATTAGGAGAAGTATTCTCCTTTGACAAAGAAACCCTTGACTCAGACGGGGTATTCCGCACCAGTCCTCGTGGTTGGTTTACCTTTGGTCATGCGGTCTTTGCTCTCCTGTTCTTCTTTGGTCATATTTGGCATGGCTCTCGTACCCTCTACCGCGATGTCTTCGCTGGTGTGGAAGCTGACTTAGAAGAACAAGTAGAATGGGGTGCATTCCAAAAAGTGGGTGACAAAACCACTCGTAATCCCAATAATGCCTAGTTTCATCTAGTGTCAGATCGCGAGAGGATCGGTATTTTTGCTCCCTCTCGCTTTTTTTGCCTTTCCTGTTAAACTGTTGTAGTGAAGGGATAATAAAAAACTAAAAATATGGAAGCTGTAGCATACATTTTAATTCTCGCCTGCGCGATCGGAGTCTTGTTTTTCGCGATCGCGTTCCGTGAGCCACCACGTATTAACAAATAGTCATCAAGATTGTTAAACCTGATACCGAGCCGTTTGTCTGCTACTTTCCAACTTCTAAAAGAAGTGGCGGAACGGCTTGGTGTATTACAATTAGAAAAAATTTAGCTCTTAACCTAGAAAATCATAACAAAAATCAATTATAATAAAATGTCTGTGCAATATTTTTACTCTATAAACGTCAGTAAAAATAAGATTTGAGAACTATCAACATAACGGAGATCAAAACATAGGAATCGAAACACACATGGTCAGTCAGAACGCAACATCGAATCGAGACATTGGTTTTACCCATGAGGACTTTGCTGCCCTCTTAGACGAATACGATTATCACTTTAACCCAGGAGACATTGTGCCGGGGGTTGTTTTTAGCGTCGAACCGAGAGGGGCTTTAATTGATATTGGCGCGAAGACTGCCGCGTACATTCCCATTCAGGAAATGTCAATTAACCGTGTCGAAGAGCCAAACGAGGTTCTCCAACCCGAAGAAACCCGAGAATTTTTCATTCTGACTGACGAGAATGAAGACGGTCAATTAACCCTTTCCATTAGACGCATTGAATATATGCGAGCATGGGAGCGGGTTCGTCAATTGCAAGCAGAAGATGCCACTGTCCGTTCGGGGGTATTTGCTACCAACCGTGGCGGTGCTTTAGTTCGCATTGAGGGCTTGCGCGGTTTCATTCCTGGTTCTCACATTAGCACCCGTCAACCGAAAGAAGACCTAGTGGCGCAAGACTTACCGCTAAAATTCTTAGAAGTGGATGAAGAACGGAATCGCTTGGTTCTCAGTCACCGTCGCGCCTTAGTCGAGCGGAAGATGAGTGGCTTGAAAGTGGGCGAAGTGGTGATTGGCTCAGTTCGTGGTATCAAACCTTATGGCGCATTTATTGATATTGGCGGCGTAAGTGGCTTACTCCACATTTCAGAAATTTCTCACGACCATATTGATACTCCCGGTAGCGTCTTTGATATCAATGATGAATTAAAAGTGATGATCATTGATTTAGATGCGGAACGGGGACGGATTTCTCTCTCAACGAAGCAGTTAGAACCGGTAGCTGGTGCAATGCTGAGTGATCGTCAGTCTGTGTTTGATCAGGCAGACAGAATGGCGCAACGCTTCCGTCGCAAGTTACAGCTGCAAACTCAAGGACTCGCTAGTGAAGAAATTGAAGCTCAACTCAATGAAGAGTTTGGCCCCATTGGCAAACGTCCCGGACAAGAGGAAGCAGAGGAAGCAACAGAAAGCACAGAAGCAACAACAACTGAAGAGGTAGCGACTACGGAAGTTGCCACAGAAGAAGCTCCAGTTTCTGAGGAAACCACCACTGAAGAAGAAGAAAGCGGGGAAACCCCAGAAGCATCTTCAGAGGTAGAAACGGGTGATGAAGAAGTTGTTTCGGCAACTAATGAGTAAAGATTAAAGATGATTAAGATAGAAAAGGAGGGGCTGCCCCTCTTTTTTTTGTAGGAGGAAATCATAGTGGTTGGGGAAAATTCGTCTCCTTTGACAATTCGGGATCAAACCTTTGTTTGGGGAGAAAAAACTTATTTAATGGGGGTGTTAAATATTACCCCTGATAGCTTTAGTGATGGTGGTGATTATAATCACTTAGAGGCAGCGTTAGATCGCGCTCAAAGGTTAGTAGAAGCTGGGGCAGATATTTTAGATATTGGGGGGCAATCTACTCGCCCTGGGGCAAAAACCATTTCCCTAGAAGCAGAATTAGAACGGGTGATTCCTGTAGTTCAAGCCATTCGGAAGCATCTAAATATTCCGATTTCTGTGGATACCACTCGCGCCGCGATTGCGCAACAAGCCATCGACGCTGGGGCAGATTTAGTGAATGATATCTCTGGGGGCAGGTTTGACCCAGAAATGTTAGCCATAGTTGCTGAATTAGAGGTGCCCATTATTTTAATGCACATTCGGGGAACCCCAGAAACCATGCAACAGTTGACCGATTATGAAAATTTAGTGGGAGAGATTCTAGCTGTATTGCAAGAGCGAATTAATGCTGCGCAAAAAGCAGGAATTGCAGGATCGCGGCTTATTATTGATCCCGGCATTGGCTTTGGCAAAACCGCCGAACAGAATCTGGAATTATTACGGCAATTACATCAGTTTAAAACCTTAGGCGTACCAATATTAGTGGGCACCTCTCGTAAAAGTTTCATCGGTAAACTTCTCAATCAAAGTGATCCGAAAAAGCGCGTCTGGGGAACCGCGAGTACCTGCTGTAGCGCGATCGCGCAGGGAGCGGATATTCTCAGAGTCCATGATTTGCCTGAAATGTGGGAAGTGGCAACAGTTGCCGATGCTATTTGGCGTAACTGATTCCTTAGCAATTACGATAAAATTCGGGTAGCGATAAAAACCGTGAAATAATAAGTATTAAAAAGAGAATGGACGTTAAACAAGGCTTTGTTGGCACCGTGGGCAATACTCCCCTTATTCGTCTCAATCGTTTAAGTGACGAAACCGGTTGCGAGATTTTAGGAAAAGCTGAATTTCTAAATCCAGGGGGTTCGGTGAAAGATCGCGCCGCCCTTTACATTATTAAAGATGCCGAAGAAAAGGGACTCCTCAAACCCGGTGGCACAGTTGTAGAAGGAACAGCAGGGAATACTGGCATTGGCTTAGCCCATATTTGTAACGCCAAAGGTTATAAATGTTTAATTATTATTCCTGAAACCCAATCTCAAGAGAAAATTGATGCTCTACGCACTTTAGGCGCAGAAGTCAAAACCGTTCCCGCCGTTCCTTATCGCGACCCCAATAATTATATTAAAGTCTCAGGACGCATTGCAGAAGAAACCGAAAACGCCATTTGGGCAAACCAATTTGATAACATTGCCAACCGAACCGCCCATTATGAAACCACTGGCCCCGAAATTTGGCATCAAACCGATGGCAACCTTGATGTTTGGGTAGCAGCCACAGGAACAGGCGGCACTTATGCCGGGGCTTCTATGTATTTTAAGGAAGTAAGCCCTAACATTAAATGTATTGTCGCTGATCCCATGGGCAGTGGCTTATATAGTTACGTCAAAACTGGAGAAATTCACACCGAAGGAGGATCAATCACGGAAGGCATTGGTAATAGTCGCATTACTGCTAATATGCAAGGTGCGCCTGCTGATGATGCTATCCAAATTGATGATCCCACCTGTGTGAAAATGCTGTATCGCCTCTTATATGAAGAAGGCTTATTTATGGGCGGTTCTGTGGGGATTAATGTGGGAGCCGCCTATGCTTTAGCAAAACAAATGGGGCCAGGTCATACAATAGCCACTGTGCTTTGTGATAGTGGCACTCGATATCAATCCCGTCTCTATAATAATCAGTGGTTAGAAGAGAAAGGACTGTTACCGAAGTAATGAACTATCTTCAATGGCACAAGCTGACAGAGGAAACTTCGTGTAGCAAACAGCCTGAAGCAGGAAACAAGCATGGCGACGCGCTTGATTTTTCCGTCATAATGTGTCGCGTTTGACCATAAATAGCAGGATTCAAGCCTCGCCCTTCTAGGGCGATTTCATTAGTTATTTTGTTATAATTTTACGTAGATAAGTCTAACGTCAAAATGTTTGTTCTAGAGTTCAAGTTAAAAGGCAATCAAACTCAATACCAAGCCATCAATGAAGCGATTCGTACTGCTCAATTTGTGCGGAATAAATGTCTTCGCTATTGGATGGACAACTATGGCGTTGGACAAAAAGACCTTTATCACTATAACACCCAACTTCGAACCGAATACCCCTTTGTCAAAGCTCTTAACTCTCATGCCTGTCAAACATCCGTAGAACGGGCTTGGTCAGCCATTGTCCGTTTCTATGAAAACTGCCAAAACCAAAAATCAGGCAAAAAAGGATTCCCAAAATTTAAGAAAAATGTCCGTTCGGTAACTTATAAAACTAGCGGTTGGAAATTATCCGAAGACCGTAAACGCATTAAGTTTACCGACAAAAAGGGAATTGGTTGTCTGAAGATGAAAGGGGGTTGGGACTTGCATCGAATCCAACTAGAGCAAGTTAAAAGGGTCCACTTGGTTCGTAGAGCAGACGGTTATTACGTTCAGTTTGTTGTCAAAGAAGACTTGAGCAATCTTGTACCAACTCAACTAGAGCCAGCCAAACATAGTGTGGGTTTAGATGTTGGACTTAAATACTTCTATGTTGATTCCGATGGTAATCAGGTTCAGATTCCACAATACTACCGTAAGGCGGAAAAACAACTGAACCGTCTCAACCGTCGTAAGTCTCGAAAGTTCCGTAAAGGTCAATCTCAATCTAATAACTACCTCAAGGCGAGGAATCGTTACGCACGGAAACATTTGAGAGTAAGTAGGCAGCGAAAAGAGTTCTGTAAAGAGACAGCACTCCGTGTTATCCAATCGACAGATGTGGTAGCCTATGAAGACTTAAATGTTGCAGGATTGGTGCGAAACGGGAAACTTGCTAAGAGTATTAATGATGCTGCTTGGTCAACGTTCCGCCAGTGGTTAGAGTACTTTGGCAAAAAGTACGGAAAGATAACAGTCGCTATCCCTCCCCACTATACATCGCAAACATGTTCCAAATGTGGAAGGGTGGTCAAAAAGACTCTTTCTCAAAGAACCCATGAATGTAAGTGTGGGATCGTTATCTGCCGAGACCACAACGCAGCTAAAGTGATCTTAAGAAGAGGATTAACTACCGTAGGGCATACGGGAAGTTTGGAGTCCGACTCCATAGACGCTTGGGGAGATTCCCCCTCTACTTTGGCTGATAGCAATCGCTATTTGTCAAAGCAAGGGGAGTCGTCTGTCGAACCTAGTTCGGTGAACCAAGAATCCCCCTCCTTATAGGAGGGCGGAGTGTCAAAGGAGAAGATGTCAGATAATTAATAAGAAACGGTGAGAGAGTACAGTTAATAACCATGTCCAATCAAAATATTGCTCCGTTTGGCAGTTGGAAGTCTCCCATTACCTCCGATTTAATTGTTGCTGAAAGTATTGGCTTGGGGGGAGTAGTCTATGATGATCAAGATATTTATTGGTTAGAAGGACGACCATCAGAAGGAGGACGTTCAGTTTTAGTGCGACGTACTCAAGAAGGAACCGTTAAGGATGTTACCCCACACCCTTATAATGTTCGGACTCGGGTTCATGAATATGGCGGTGGTGCGTTCTTGGTTACTAAGGGCACAGTTTATTTTTCTAATTTTAAGGATCAACGGATTTATAAACAATCTCCTGAGGGGGATCCCATTCCATTAACTCAAGAGGCAAAACGTTCTTATGCTGAATTACTTTTAGATCAAGGGCGCGATCGCGCGATCGGGATTTGTGAAGATAGTACAAATCTTGTTGATGCAGAACCCCAAAATTATATTGCTGCCATTGATCTCAATACGGGAGAAGTTACCCCCCTCGTTTCTGGCTGTGACTTTTATGTGTCGCCAAGACTTAGCCCTGATGGTGAAACCCTAGCTTGGGTACAGTGGAATCATCCCAATATGCCCTGGGATAATACTCGGTTGTGTACTGGCAAAGTTAAGGAAGATGGCACCATTGGTGATATTGAAACAGTCGCCGGAGGAGAAGGGGAAGCCGTTTGTCATCCGCTATGGTCGCCAGATGGGCAATTATATTTTGTCTCTGACCGCAATAATTGGTGGAATTTGTATCGCTTAACTGCTGAAGGGGAAGTAGAAGCGTTATATGAGATGGAAGCGGAATTTGGGTCTCCTCATTGGGTGTTTGGATTATCTTTATATGATTTTATTTCTTCAGAAAAAATTGTTTGTACCTATACCCAAAATGGACAGTGGTATCTTGCCACCTTAGACCTAAATACAAAAACCCTCAATACTTTAGATGTCGGTTACACCGATATTGGATCAATTCATGCCCAGGGCGAGAATATTGTTTTTCTGGGCGGTTCCCCCACTACTCCTACTTCTGCTGTGCAGATGAACCTAAAAACAGGAGAACAGGAAGTTCTCAAGCAAGCCACGAACTTAGAAATTGATACAGGCTATTTCTCTGTTCCTGAACCCATTGCCTTTCCTACCACTGGAAATAAAACGGCTTATGCTTGGTTCTATCCCCCGCAAAATAAAGACTATTCTGCCCCAGAAAATACCTTACCCCCCTTAGTTGTAAAAAGTCATGGTGGCCCCACAGCAGCCACAAGTCCTCGCTTTAACTTGAAAATTCAATACTGGACAAGTCGCGGTTTTGGTTATGTTGATGTTAATTATGGCGGTAGCACAGGCTATGGGCGTGAATATCGGCAACGGTTATATAAAAATTGGGGCATTGTCGATGTCGATGATTGTGCCAATGTAGCGCAGTATTTGGCGAAGGTGGGGAAAGTTGATGGCAATCGTTTGGCGATTACAGGAGGAAGTGCAGGAGGTTATACCACTTTGGCTGCTTTAACCTTTCGGGATGTGTTTCACGCTGGGGCAAGTCATTATGGAGTGAGTGATTTAGAGGCGTTGGCAAAGGAAACCCATAAGTTTGAGTCGCGATATTTAGATACGCTGGTGGGAGAATATCCTCAAGAGAAGGAACTTTACAAAGCGCGATCGCCGATTTATCATACTGAGCAATTATCTTGTCCCGTAATCTTTTTCCAAGGGTTAGAAGATCAAGTGGTTCCACCCAATCAAGCCCAGAAAATGGTAGAAGCCATTAAAGAGAAAGGATTACCCGTAGCTTATGTTCCGTTTGAAGGGGAACAACATGGTTTTCGCCGTGCTGAAAATATCAAACGAGCCTTAGATGGAGAATTTTATTTCTATTCTCAAATATTTGGGTTTACGCCTGCTGATAATATTGAACCTGTAGAAATTTGCAACCTCTCTAGAAGGTAATTTCAATTTTTTCACTAAGACCTTGTATTTTTAATTCCACCTTAAACCCTTCCTTGCTATATAAGACATTCCCCCCAAAACTTCCTGAAGGGGAGACAAAGGATAATCCTTGCTTCCCTTGAGGCTTTAAGATCATTTCCCCAACTTTAACTTGACTCGTTAAACCATCAATACGAATAGTTTGTTGACTTAACTGATCCAAAATTAGTATTTGTTGCGCCTTTTTCATTACTTTAATATCAAGATGGCGCACTTTTAACTGCATAATTCCCTGCGGGAAAGATTCAACTTGGGCTTCCTGAGGATACTTTAAGAATGATTTTTCAGTGGGAATGGGTGAAGATGACTTTTGTTGAATGCGAATTTGAGGTGGCGTTAATTTAATTTCTTGTGGCGGAATACTCCAGTGAATTGCTCGCCGTTTGACTTCTTTTTCTAAATTATTGGCTCTTTCATTTTTTCCTTGATTTTGGAAATAAAGAGCTTGTTTTTTCTTCACTGCTAACCAACGTTGACGAGCAAATTTACGCAATTTTGAAGAAGTTTGGTTTCCTGTATAATTCTCATAAAATTGTAGAGAGAGAACTAAAGCCCCCATCTTTTCTAAAATTACCCCTACGTAATAGGTTGAGTAATTTTGAGGTTTGGAGAGAGGGATAATGCTATCCTGAAATAAAGTTTCTAGGCGTTGACGTTGCTGTTTATTGAGACTTTCTGGGGTTAACTTAGACGCAGCAAGGCGAGTTAGGAAAGGAAGGAAAAGAGTATTTGTATTTTGAATAATTTGGGAAATATAGCTTTCAAGAGTAGTAATCATTTCTTCCCAATGCTGGAAGTGGATATAGTAACTTATTAATCCGCTAATAAGTTTTAAACTGGGAGAAGAGATTTTTTTCCAACAGGCGTGTACTTTATCTTTTTTGTTAAGATGACAATAGGCTTGTAGCGCTGTCTCATAATGAGAGTTGGCTTCTAAAACAGGAGCAACATAGCTTAACCATTGGGGTTGCATCGGCTTGTTGGCTTTCTCCCACGCTTGTAAAATTTCTTGATTAGCTCCCAATCTTACTAAGTATTCTAACCCTTTCGGCATTCCTAAAATATAAGCTTTGGCTCGATAATATTCGGGAATATTGGTAGTTTTACTAAGCTCCCAACAATTAATAGCTTGTTGATAATTTTTGCTGTAGAAGTAACAATAGCCTGCTAATTTTAAGTATTTGTTTTTACGATCTTGAGTAATAATAGAGCTAACTTTCTCTAGAATTTGAGCATGATTTTCACAATTAGAGTAAAATTCTTGACTTTTATTCTTAATAAATAAATTAATTTGTTGGTAGTAACTTTCTAGAGCATTTTGCCATTGAGGACTAAGAATTTCTTGCTTGAATTGCTCTTTATTAAGCTGAGACTTTAGAATTTGAGTAAAGTTATCAAGTTGTGATACTTGCGGATTACTTGATAACGTTGCCATGTATTCAATGAGTGGATAGTCATTTTCAATTCTGAACCAAGAATTTTCATCAATGTCTGCTTCTGTTTCCTTAAAATGATGATAAAGTTTTAGTAGCTCTTGCCACGCCATTCCTTGCCAAAAACAATGCCAGGCACTTTCTAATTTTTGCTGTTTTAAGAAAGAGTGACCTGCTTTAATAAATTCTCCATCTAGTTTTAACGCTTCTGCTTCACAAACTGCTGCTTGTTCTTCTTGTTGCAGACGCTTATAGGCTTGATGGGCTCGCCATAGAAGATCAGAATTTTTATTATTTAATCCTTCTGTCATTAAAGTTTCTGCTATGGTATAAGGATCATCTTTTCCTAAACTTTCTGGCGTATATCCCCAATTCAGTAAATGAATTTTATTTTCCCATTTTTGCAAATGAGAGAGATGATTACGAATTAAATTTTGTAGTTGGTTACTATCACTAGCATATTGCCATAGATGTTGCTCACCTTTTTGGGTGTCAACGATAAAAAGCTGTTCTGTAGCACGACTAGTAGCGACATAAAGTTTATTCAAAAAATACTTGATCTTTTCTAAGTTTTGCGAAGAAGTAGCAAAAATATCTTGAGGACAATTATCTCCAAATTTATAGAGTATGACTTGCTTAAATTCTAAACCTTTTGCTGTAATTGCACTCAGCATATTCCATGGTTTACTACCATTATTAATTTCTGGGAATAAATCCTTTAATAATTGATCATTACGAATATAATCAGTTTCTCCTGTTTCATCACAGGGTAAAATAATTAAGGAGTCTTGCATATAAAGTTTAGCTTCCTCAGGAGATAAGTTTTCCCCTAAGATATACTTCTCAGGACTACTTTCCCCAATTCTACGAGCAGTTTGGGGTTCAAGTTCAGCTAATTCAAATAAATGAGTGCGCCATAACTGAATTAAATTACTTACACCAACAATTGCAGGAAATGAGCGATAATTGCAAACTAGTTCTTGGAAATTCATTTCTAAGTTAAGGTTTCCTGTTGGCGATAAAGCTGTCAAGACTTCGTTATAAAATGTAGCTTTTAAGCTTGCCCAACGAAAGCCTGTGGGATTAAGTGTTTGTAGTGGATCACCTGCAAAAGCAAAGGGAAGACTGGGAACAAATTCATGCTCTAGATCATATTTTGAAAACACAGAAAGACGCATGATTAATTGCAATTCTAAGCGAGTAAAATCTTGAGATTCATCACAAAAAATAGCCGTATAATCTGGGGAATAATATTGATGGAATAATACCCAGCGAATTAAGTCCTGATCATCCCACGCTTGATTTTCTTTAGTATATCTATAATACCAGTGCCAAACTTGATTATAAATGTTTTTAAAGTCATCTTCACTAACAATTTTTTCTCGATTAGGAATTTCTTGATAATCTTCAATACTTAAATAGTTATTTCGCTCATCTAAATGATATCCTTTGATAAATGTCCGAATAACTAACCAACATTGTTCAGGAGAATATCGCGGTAAATGTCGCTTACATAATTGCCGAAAATAATGGAATGAAATATATTTATCAGTGGAGAAAAGTTGCTTTTCTTCAGGGGGTAATAAATTACGGAGGAATTGGCGGAAACTTTTAAAAAAAGGAGAAATTTGTGGTAAAGGGTTACTAAATGGCTCTTTTTCTGTAAAACGGTGATGGTTTTGTAATAGGGTAGCAACTTGCTCTTTGGCAACTTTTAAAAGTCGGTCATTATAGGCAAGAAATAGAGGATGTGGTTTCTTAAATACTGCTTTTTCGTCTTCTTGGCAAATTAAAAAATGACGATGACAATAGTCTGCGAAGAGGTGGAAAAGCATGGTTGATTTGCCACTGCCTGCCTGTCCATTTAAGAATAAAGGAAGAGAAGGGTAAGAGGTAGAGACAGAATGTAATATTGCTTCCTCTTCGGCAGATAAGGCTAAGTTAGTGGTTGTTTCGTCTTCAATGGCAAGCCATGATTCTTCGGAATAAATAATTTCATGGGTATAAGATCGTTGCGCCCAATTAGTGAGATCATCTAAATAGATTTCTTGAGTAAAGTTAAATTGTTCTTTTTGAATAATTTGAGCAATTTCTTCATCGGTTGGGCGGTTCAGAAATGGATAAAGTAGAAATAAAATTTCTCTAGGAGACTCATCTTGGGTGATTAAGTAAGTATAGAGAAGGTGACATTGTTGATTTCCATGGAGTCGCACTTCCCAGTCAGGATAAAATAGCCCCGGAAGTGTTGTCATATCAATTAAATCAACAATTAACTGATAATAATTTTGCCAATTTTGGCGAATGGTTAGGTTTTGAAATTGTTGTACCCAACTTTGGCTTTCGTAAATTAAAAGAGTATTGGTGTCAATTTCCCAAGTGGGAGGCTGTAACCAAGGGTAAAGATGACTGGGAAACCGTGGGGACGTAGTGGTATTATTTGAGGTAGCTATTTGCTGTTGTTTTAGCCATTCTCGAAGACGACTTTCTTCTACTTCTTTTGCCCAAGACTGATGAGCATAGTTTTCGCGATCGCGCAAAAAATCTTTATATTCACTTGCCCCCCGGTGAAATAAAGTTAGCCAGCATAAAATGGGAGTATTGTCAACACGATAAATGCGAGCAATAAGGCGTAAATTTCTTTCTTTGCGTTTGAGAAAAGGATAAATGCGCTCAAACCGAGACTGCGCTTGACTAACTGACATCTGTGCTAATTCTTCACAGAGACGATCTACTTCTTGCTCCAGATTATGGAGTTGCAGTTTTTTCTGAAAAGACTCGGTTCGATAAATGAACATACTTTACATGTTAACCCAGAAAAGGTTGGCAATCAGATAGCTGTAACCACTATGATGAAAAGAAATAAAACAACTATCTGACTAGTTTTCTACGCTTAAGGGATCGTGCCAGCAGAGAAAGGTGTCAAAATTGATTTATCGTCAGAGTATCCTTGTCCTTGTCGGCGTGCAGGACGCTTAAATCCCATTGCTCTTACTGAGGCTTTCGGTTGCGATCGCTGTCAGCATATTTTTATTGTCCAAGATAATTATCAACAACTGCAACAAATTTCTGGGGCTTCCCCTTATAAACGGGGTTGGCGTTGGAATGGTCGGCGGTGGTTACCCCTTCACTCCCGTTGGGGAGAGCTTTTTCTCCCAATGATGCTAGGAATTACCATTGTCCTTATAGCAGTTTGGCTACCTCTAATCCTACAAGCCTCTGTTGAAGGAACGGTTTTGTTTTGGGTATTAGTGGCTGTATTATTAGCTTTATTACCTGCTTTAATAGTGTGGTTAGCGTATTGGCGCAGTTAATATTTAAGAATGAAACAGGGCGATGATGATCAAAAATCAAAGCTGATCGAGACAATTGTAAAACAGTCTCATCAAGCGAGTGAGCGACTAGCAATGACCACGGGAAGTCAACGCTCACGGGCGGTGGCTTTAATGGGTCAATCCTTGCGACGCTCTTATGATGACATTTTAGAAGCAAATACTCTCGATCTTGAAACTGGGCGGGAAATGGCTCTTCCTGAATTAATCCTAGAATGGCTGAAATTAACCCCCCAACGCCTAGAAACCGCCATTAAAATTTTAGAACGATTGGCAAGCATTGCTGATCCCATTCAAAGAGTTAGCCATGCTCCCTATCCTCTAGATCCTGCTCAAACCTATTGCCAGCGGATGCCTCTAGGAGTAATTACGTTTATTTATGAAGCCTTACCTGAGTTAAGCGCGATCGCGGCTGGGTTATGTGTCAAAACGGGAAATAGTTTACTGTTACGAGGGGGAAGTGAAGCTAGTCATTCTAATGAAGCCATCCTTAAAGCTCTCAATACTGCCCTAGAGGAAGCCGACTTACCTCAGCATACTTTACAACTGCTGTGTGGTGATCAAGGGTGTTCAGTACGTGATTTGGTACGACAAGAACCTTATACTCAATTAGTGATTCCCTATGGTCGCCCTAGTTTAGTAGAGGAAACGGCAAAGTTGGTTAATGTTCCAATATTGCGAACCGCGATCGGTAATTGTTATTTATATTGGTCAACCACAGGCAGTGCAGAAAAAGTCCGTTCCGTAATTGTTGATAGTCATGTTAGCGAACCTGATCCTGTCAATGCCATTGAGAAGGTTCTAATTAACCGTAATATTAAAGCCTCGCTGTTAACTAATGTATTTCAGATCCTGAAAGATAAGGGATTTATCTTAAAAGGGGAGGAAGAATTAGTAACTGCCTATCCTCAGTATTTGCATCCCATTCAAGAAAAAGAATGGTCACAAAGTTATATAAAGAAAGTAGTTGCCTTTCGGTTTGTAGATGATATCGGGAGCGCGATCGCGTGGATTAATCGTCACAGTAGCGGTCATGCTGACTGCATTATCAGCCAGTCTTATCGTGAAACTCGTCAATTTGCCCAAGCCGTAGATAGTGCCTTAGTTTATGTCAATGCTTCCCCGCGCTTCTTTCGCTATGCGGCTAACGGTGACAGTATTTTCCTAGGAATGTCTAATCAGAAAGGATATCGACGAGGATTAATTGGATTAGAAAGCCTTACCACCTTCAAGCAAGTCGTACAAGGTCAGTAACAAATAAGCCATGGTTTTCTGATAAACTCAGAAACGAATTAAGCAAGATCGCAGACGGGAGATAAAAAAATTGTTAGAAAAAACACTTGGTTTAGAAATTATTGAAGTTGTAGAACAAGCCGCGATCGCCTCATCCCGTTTAATGGGAAAAGGACTTAAAGACGAGGCCGATCAACTCGCTGTTGAAGCCATGCGGAAGCGTATGAATGACATTAATATGCGCGGTCGCATTGTCATTGGGGAAGGGGAACGTGACGACGCTCCCATGCTCTATATTGGCGAAGAAGTGGGAATTTGTACTCGCCCTGATGCGAAAAACTTTTGTAACCCTGATGAACTGATTGAAATTGACATTGCCGTTGACCCTTGCGAAGGCACTAACTTAGTCGCAAAAGGTCAAGAAGGCTCAATGGCAGTATTAGCGATTTCGGAAAAAGGTGGACTTTTTGCAGCGCCAGACTTTTATATGAAAAAACTGGCTGCCCCACCCGTTGCCCGAGGTCATGTGGATATTCGCAAATCTCCTACCGAAAACCTAAAAATTATTGCTGAGTGCTTAAATCGCTCTGTGGATGAATTAGTGGTAGTCGTAATGGATCGCTCACGCCACGAAGGTTTAATTAAAGAAATTCGTGAAGCTGGGGCAAGAGTTCGTCTCATTGGAGATGGTGATGTTTCCGCTGCCCTTTCCTGTGCCTTTACGGGAACCAATGTTCATGCGCTGATGGGCGTAGGAGCTGCTCCAGAAGGCGTTATTTCTGCCGCTGCCATGCGTTGTTTAGGCGGTCACTTCCAAGGGCAATTAATCTATGATCCTGAACAGGTGAAAACAGGCTTAATTGGGGAAAGCCGCGAAAGCAACCTTGAGCGTCTTCAAGAAATGGGAATCAAAGACCCTGATGCAGTTTATAACGCTGAAGACTTAGCACGAGGAGAAACCGTTTTATTTGCCGCTTCTGGGATTACCCCTGGCACCTTAATGCAAGGAGTGCGTTTCTTCCATGGTGGTGCAAGAACTGAATCCTTGGTTATTTCCAGTCAGTCGATGACAGCACGGTTTGTAGATACCGTTCATATGTTTGAACAGCCCAAATATATTCAATTACACTAATCAGGCTCTAGGGAGGCAACCATAAGTAATTGTGCTTAAGTTCCTCCCCATCAGGTGCCAAGGCTGATAAAATATAAAACAACTCTTCTCCTTAACTAGAAGAAAATAATCACATAGAAAGCCTTTAAAAAACTGTTTGTTGTCTTGGGAGTATTAAGAAAATGTCTATTTTGTTTCAAATTTCACTAGCTGCTCTTGTGTTTCTGTCCTTTATTATGGTCATCGGGGTTCCTGTTGCCTATGCCTCTCCACAAAACTGGGAACAATCTAAACGCCTGATTTTTGTCGGTTCAGGAATTTGGGCTTTGCTTGTGGTTGCAGTGGGCGTCTTAAACTTTTTTGTGGTTTAAAAAAATATTGATTAATTCAGTTTAACTCCTCATCTAATTTTCGCGCTGGAAACTCCCGTTATACCGTCAGGTTAACGGGAGACGGGGCGTATAAACGTCTGGGGAAATCCTCACTTCCTCGTCGCTTCGCTCCTGCGTCGCTGCGTCCAGACGACAGCCCCTTAGGAAAGCACGTCTTCCTGTTTGCGTTTGTACGATTAAATTTGTTGAACCTTAGTCTCCTCAATCTCCCGTTAAATCAAAGATTAGCGGGTAAGGTTCGAGAGTTGCCTCTCTCCCCTCCCCTAAGAACCGCACGTGACAGTTTCCCATCATACGGCTCAAGCCTTACTTCCAGCCTTTGTCTTGGATTTTGAACTGTGTACCTGTTTATGACACGCTTTGTGTAAGTGGACTAAATTCTCAGGGTCATCTGAGCCACCATCTTTCACAGGTACTATGTGGTGGGTCTCGATTTCTTCTTCGTTATAGAGGCTCTCCCCACAGACAGGACACTTATGCTCTTGCATTTTGGCTACTTGTTCGTATTTTGAACCTTTTGCCCATTTTTGTTTTCCTATCTTGAGGCTTCTTTTATACCAATAGTCCTGAAGTGAGGGGTCATCAGGGCTTGCTGTCCCTTTGACTTTGACGTGCCTTACTATGGGTGTACTACTGATGTCATAGAGAATAGAGAGTTTTTCCTTACCTCCACGACCAGTCCCTTTACACATGAAAGTCCAATGATTCCCTTTGTATGAACCGAAGTATTTATCTTTTACCCACTTTTTTGATTTACTTGGGTGTCGCCGACAACACCATTTCCAGAGGTACTGCCATACTCGATGTGAGATATAGCTAAAGGTTTCTTTGCTCACTACTCCTCTGTAGTAATTTGCAAAACCTCGGAGAAGCGGATTTAGGACTTTAATGACTTCCTGTTGGGTAGAAGCCTTCATCTTATTAAGAGTGTTTCCAACCTTCTTGCAGAAGGCAAGAACTTTCTCCTTTTGAGGCTTAATTAACAATTTACCATCATAATGGCGTAAGTTAAATCCAAGAAAATCAAAACCTTCTTCCATTGAGACGATTGTTGTCTTCTCCGTGCTGATTTCTAGACCTCGTTCTGACATCCATTGCTTTATCTGGTCTAGTGTATGTTCTAGGCTTTCCTTGTCCTTGGAACCCACATTCCGCACCCCAACTGTCACATTGTCCCTTCAGATCAACTGAAATGAGAAAAGTGGGACTTTTTGCCGAGAATTGTCACAGCTACAAAGTGACTAATTCCGAAAACTCTGAAGAAAGAGTAAGGAATCAGCTTGAGGGGTCGATTTAAGGAAAAAAGAAAGGTAAACTGAGGAATCAATCCTTTCTTAATTAAAATGAGTGATGGCGACTATCTCCAACAACTTCTCATCAATTGAAGTCACCAATTTAGACCATTTAGGAATAGTAGCTGGATTAATTGATGAAATCGGGCTGGTAGAACAAATTAATGAATTAGTAGTGGAACAACCCCGGGAAAAAGTCAGTCCTGGTCATGCAGTGAAAGCAATGATTCTCAATGGATTAGGACTGTTTTCATCTCCGTTATACCTATTTCCCAAGTTCTTTGAAGGAAAACCCACCTCACATTTAATTGGAGAAGGGATTGAAGCCAAACACTTAAATGATGACCGGTTAGGACGAGTCTTAGACAAATTATATTTAACCGGATTAGAAGACATATTTCTTAGCATCGCCTTAAAAGCCATCAAACAATTCTCAATTGATGTCGAGAGTGTTCATCTCGATTCCAGCTCTTTCAGTGTGGAAGGAGAATACGAAAATCCTTTAATCGAAGAAGTCAATTTGGAAGTGGATTCAGAACCAGGAGAAAAACGAAATCCACCTCAACGAATTGAAATTACCTATGGTTATTCTCGGGATAAACGTCCCGACTTAAAGCAATTCATGGTCGATTTAATTAGTAGTAGCGATGGAGATATTCCCGTTTTCTTAAGAGCCGGAAGTGGCAATGAATCTGACCAAAAAGTATTTCCTGAACTTTTTAAGCAATTTCGTTCTCAAGTAGATTTCGATTCATTGATGGTAGCAGATAGGGCACTATACACCGCAGAAAATTTGAAACAAATGGAAGAGTTGAAATGGCTGACCCGAGTTCCCTTCCGTCTTAAACCGGCTCAAGCTCTTGCTAGACAAATTAAATCCTCTCAAATGAGTTCCAGTTCTCTTGATGGATACAGTTACTCGATTCACCAGACAACTTATGGGGGAATTGAACAACGATGGTTAGTGGTAGAAAGTGAAGAAAGAAAAGAATCCGACCAAAAACGTCTTGAGAAAAAAATAAAGAAAGATAGACTCGAAGCCGAAAAAGAATTACGAGAGTTATCTCGACAAACTTATGCTTGTGTTCCTGATGCCATCAAAGCTGCCAAAAAACTAGAAAAGAAATTTAAGTACCATCAAATCAGCCAGATTGAAACTCGTGAAGAAAAAGACAAAAATCCTGACCAAGCTAAGGTTAGAGTTCGAGCCGGTTTAGAAGAAAATTTAGCCCTGATTCAGGAAGAAAAACAACTAGCTGGACGGTTTCTTCTCGCCACTAATATTGTAGATGAAGGGGAACTCTCTCCTAATCAAATGCTCATTGAATATAAAGAGCAACAGTCAACGGAAAGGGGATTTAGGTTCTTAAAAGACCCCATGTTTTTAGCAGACAGCATTTTCATTAAATCTCCGGAACGAATTCAGGCGATGGTCTTAATTCTGGGCTTGTGTCTGCTCATTTATAATTTGGGGCAAAGAGAACTGCGTTCGGCTTTAGTGAGACGAGGAGAAATGGTTAAAAATCAATTAGGGAAAGAAACGAATTCTCCTACTTTACGTTGGATTTTTCAACAATTTCAAGCGGTTCACTTGTTAAAAGTTAGAGGAGAAAACGAAGTTTCTAATCTCACCGAAGAGAGATTAAATTTACTAGAATTGTTTCCCAAACCTTGCCAACAATATTATTGATTAGTGTAAGGGAAGTTTCCCCGAAGGAGTGAAAATCAAAGCTGAAGTCAGTTAAGAGCTGCTGTAATTTCAGGCTTATAAATTCTCAATTACTCTTGGTTAATGAGAATAAGAAGAATTCACCCTGATTCTCCCCCTAAGTTTGATGCTAGAATCAATCAATTCCCCTTGATACGGTCGCCAAACGGACAATGTGACAGTTGAGGGTGCGGAATGTGGGGTATAAGACCCAAGGCAAGTCTGCTTTGCTTTCGCTCAGGGATAATGTTTCAACCCCTATCCATCCCATTACAGGTTGGCGTTCGCTTCTTGCCTCATCTTTTACCCTCCAGAGAGTTGTGGGTTTGTTGCCTCCCCCCTACTCCTGACTCGACCAGTCAAGGAGACTTTGTAGGGCTTACCCTGTTGTATCGGTTGAACATACGAATTGGTTAGGATGGCTGACTATTCTGCGGAAGGAGTGTGTTTCCACGTTTATATGACGTTAAAACATATAGACCACCTTCTTACCTTTTTGGTGACAGCCTGTCAGGGATAATTTGGCTGTTTCGACTGTAACGCAGTTTAATCATCAGCTTAGACTATGTTCATCCTTCCAATTCTCCTCCTAGCTCCTCACCGCTTAACCCCTAGCAGTTATGGATACGTCTGGGGCGTGCATTCCTCTTGCCTCATTACTTACTACAAGAGTCGCCACTCTCCAAATGAGGAGAGCTTTCCACGAAGGACAGGGGTGGAAATCCCTGTGGTGTAAGGGTTACACCGATTCAACTGACCAGTTCAGGTCGCGCTTAACGGGAGTCGTTGAATCATTGTGAGTGGGGAGCTTTTTCATGCAAAATAGAGGGAAATGAGTCTTCATACCATTTCGATAAACTACTGTAACCAACCTTATCAAAATTGGTATAAGAGCTCAACTGATACTCCTTAGCCATTGGTTTACAAATAAACGATAACCAGTAATTAATTATGACCGTATTTGAAGGTACATTTACCAATATAGGATCAGCCCGATTTGCTATTGTCATTGGGCGGTTTAATGACTTAGTCACCGAAAAGCTCTTAGGAGGCTGTCAAGATTGTCTAAAACGCCATGGGGTTAATCCTGATCCGAACGGAACACAGGTTGATTATATTTGGGTTCCTGGCAGTTTTGAATTACCCATGATGGCAAGACAAATGGCACTTACAGGACGATATGATGCCATTATTTGCTTAGGGGCAGTGATTCGAGGGCAAACTGCTCATTTTGACTATGTAGCAGGTGAGGCGGCGAAAGGAATTGCTGCCACAAGTTTCCAAACTGGCGTTCCTGTGGTATTTGGAGTCATTACTGCTGAAAATATGCAACAGGCGTTAGAACGGGCTGGTATTAAAAGTAATTTGGGCTGGAATTATGCTCTCAATGCTTTGGAAATGGCAAGTTTAATGCAACAGGTACAAGGTTCACACGCTTCTTATCAACAGACTCAGGCGTTACCTCATTCTCAAGAAAATCAGTTCACGCAGTCGCAAGCCCAACAGGAAAAACATTCTTAAGCGAGAAAACCCTGAGTGAGTGCTGTCCAAATTGTCCAAGTATCAACTAAGAGCAAAATTAAGGTAAACCCTAGTAGAATCAAATACATCCAGGGCTGTGCTAAAGGGCGAACATCTTGGGTATCAATGCCAGTTTTGTCTTCTACGACTTGGATTAACTTGGCAAAACCTGCAACTCGCATCGGTAACAGGTAAGCGCGATCGCGCTCAGGGGTAACAAAATAATACACCAATCCTCCTTGCCCTGTTGTTCGTAGTTTCAATTGCTCAACTTCCGACCAAGACAGCGACCATCCCTTTTGCAAAAAATCAGGAAACCACCACGGATAGGTAACAGCAATTTGCTCCTCATCTACCAGCACTTTCTGGCTTAATCCCCCCTGTAAGAGAATCAAACCGATGATTAACCCTACGATTAATAAACTGACAGGAAATTCTACAGGACTTGCCACAGCTAAAAAAGGCAGAGGAACAGTTAGAGCGAAATAAAGTAGCGTTAAGGTAAGCCGAATAATCGGGGAAATGCGAAAACTTAAAGAAGATGCAACAGCCGTCATAAAGCCAAAACAATAAAGGTTACGGTTCTAGGCTAGCAAAACATTAAATATTATGAAGAAAAAAAGGTTTGGTTTCTACTTTAAAATTAACATTTTCTTTAGATTAGCTGAAACTCCCTCTAATCCTAGATTTTTTAACTAAAAAAACACTCGTCCTCTTTTTTAAAAAAGAAAACTAAAACTAATCACTTGCTACCCTCAAAAGTTCTTGCTAGTATTATGAATGAGAGCAAAGATCGGTGACAACGTTAGTTTCAGTATTGATAGTTTTATTTTCAGCTTCGTATTGGCGGACTTTCTCCGAGATCTTGACTCACTACACAATTTCCTGACTGAGGAGAATATTCATCAATGTCAATTTATGTCGGTAACCTCGATTATTCTGTAACCCAAGATGACTTAAACGAGGTTTTTGCAGAGTACGGCACAGTTAAGCGTGTCCACCTTCCTACTGACCGTGAAACCGGTCGCATGAGAGGATTTGGTTTCGTTGAAATGTCATCGGAAAGTGAAGAATCAAATGCGATTTCTGAACTTGATGGAGCAGAGTGGATGGGGCGCGAATTAAAGGTTAACCCTGCACGTCCTCGTGAAAACAAAGGATCATTTGGTGGCGGCCGCAGAAACAGACGTTTCTAAAAATTAAGTTAAGAAGATAACGCTTTTGGGGAGCTACTCATTAGTAGAATATGCTTCCTGAAAGCGTTTTTTTAAAAGTTATTAAGTCAGGAGCAACAATCATGGCAAAGCGTCGCAATCAAAAAAAAGAAAAAGCAGCTCGTAACCTAGCTTATGCGCGGCAATTCCGTAAAAAGCCTGCAAATTCTTTCTCAAAGGGTCGCCGTTTTTCTAACAACAATAATTATAACAACAGCGACAATAACACAAACTCTAGTAATGGAAACAACGATTAATTTTTCTCACCGAGAAATTGTCAATTCTTAGATTGGTTTGTAACCTTGATCTAAAGTCTTTTTTTAGGCTTTAGATTCATTTTTTTTAGAGGGGATCTCTCTGTTCATGCTTTTTAAGGGACACTCTTAATGCTTTTGTCCTTCGTCCCTTGTCCTTCGTCCTTTGTTATTTGTAAACCAATGACTAATGACTAATGACTAAGTTTGTCCCTCAACAGACTAACCCTCTTTTGTCACTTTCCGAAGCAAGAAGTAAAAAATAATGAGTTCTAATCAACTCTTAAAAACCTATTTTAACTTGATGAACAGAAGAAAATAAATGCTGAAACCCCAATAATAAGTGGTCATTATTAAACATCTCTAGCCAAGGGACAACTAACCAAAATAAGAACCATGGTTCCATAACTAAACGTAGGTTATGTAAGGCATCTTTCCAGCTATTTCCCTTCCTCCAATTGGGATGTTGAGGAGAATTATTACTTGTTGATGGTTGTGTCTTATCATCACTGTCTTCATCTTGCTCAAAAGAGCTAAAACCTGGCGTTTGTAAGCTCACCATTAAATAAACACAGTAAATGATTTCCCACCACTTCTCGATCTCAGAAAACTTGGTGAAACGATAATCTTTCCAACCCAATTCTTGCTTACATTGGCGAAATCCATATTCCACCCAAGTTCTTAAACCGTAAAGGTCTCCTAGTTTTTTCTTGACCTTCCCTTGAAGATTGGTCATAACAAAAGAGGTCCCATTACTGGGCAAAGTTTCTGGGTCAGTGGTGAGATCCCAATAAGTGATTTTTCGTCTCTTGCCATAAACAATTTCTCGAATGTATCTGGTTTCGGAACTGTTATCACTAAAGGTGCGAGTAAATTGACACCATTTATTGGCTCTTACCCTTTGTCCTGGGGGCAGTAGGACACTATGATTACTTCTAATTGCTACTACATAGGAGAGCTGATAGTGAGTTAAAGTATTGATGAAATTGCTACTTTCTCCATACAAGCTATCTGCTAAAACTAGGTCAATGTTAAAGCCAAAATCAATTAACTCTTGAATCAGTTCTATGGCTAATTCAATCTTGGTTTGGTATTTATCCCCTGGTTTGAGAGTTCCTTTGGGCTTAAATACCTTAAACTTTAAGGGGAAAGTGATATCTTGATACACTCCATAAGCATTGACCGAGACGATTCCTTGGTCAATTTTGCCCAAACTTCCTAAGTATTGTCTAGCGACATAATCGGTACGATTTCCCTTCTTTCTATCTCCAGTTTCATCAATAATGACGGTGATTGCTTTTCCCTTTAAGGCTTCTTTAGTTTTTTGTAATCTTCTTTCTCTTAATTGTTCTACTGACCAAGGTGAGTTAGCAAGGAAGTGATGTAGAGATTGTGCAGAAGTAATCCCGACGACTTTGGCAATTTCTGGTAGAGATTTTCGTTTAATCGGTGCGATGAGTCCTAAATGTAAAAATTTAAAGCATTCATAATTTCTCACATCTTGAAACAGGTCTTGATAGTAACCACAATAGTTGTCTACGATCGCGCTAGTAGGTTCTGGGTCTCGCGGTAGGTGTTGACGAATCTGTAAAGCTACATCCATCATGAGCAGTCGCTTCCCTCTTTATTCTTACTTTTCCTTTCTTATCATTTTATCTCGGAAAATGACAAAAGAGGGCTAAGAAACGTTATATCCCAAAGAGGAGATTAATTAAGTTTTGTAACTTGCTAAGAGTGTAATTTAAGCAATAGAGGGGAAAATCAGGACAGGGAAACGATACAATAACTAAGATTAGAGCATTAATTTACTTTTAGACCCTCATAAAATCAAGTCCTTTGGGAGGATTATTTAACATGCAAGATGCTGTAACTACCTTAATTAAAAATTACGATGTTAGCGGTCGCTATTTAGATCGCGATGCCATGGATCAACTTCAATCCTATTTTGCATCAGGAACTGCCCGAGTTGCCGCTGCAGGAATTATTAATGCCAATGCAGCAACAATTGTCAAAGAGTCAGGAAGACAGTTATTTGATGAGTTACCCGAGTTAATTCGCCCTGGAGGAAATGCTTACACAACACGGCGTTATTCTGCTTGTTTGCGGGATATGGACTACTATCTCCGTTACGCCACTTATGCTTTAGTTGCTGGGGATACCTATGTTTTAGATGAACGAGTCTTACAAGGCTTACGAGAAACTTATAACTCTTTAGGAGTGCCCATTGCTCCCACGGTTCGAGGTATCGAGATTATGAAAGGCATGATTAAGCAAATGGTAGAAGAAGCTGGGATTACTGATACCAGTTTTATTGATCAACCCTTTGATCACATGAACCGTGAATTAAGTGAACAGGATATTTAGTTGAACAAATTTCTAGGTTGATGGTTCTCGTTAGACAATTCTAAATATTAAAAGCCCGCGAAAAATCGCGGGTTATTTCTTATTTAAGTTCTATATACTTTACTTAAGTATCAATACAATTTCCGATTTGATTTACCAGGCCCCTAAGAGATTTTGGCATAGTATTTTCATTAATGTTTAGGGGGAAACTGACATGGCACAGCCTCCTACCGAAATTGTTAAAAATTCTGAGTCTCAATGTTTCCTATCCAATCAAATGATCTGGGAGCATCAAACTGGCTTGCCATCTCCCCTATTAGAAGGACAAGTTTATCGCTACGAAGGTTATATAACTAATACAGATCAACCGTTATACTACTTAGGACTCCCTAGAGATCATATCATTATTGTTTTAAGTTTTGGAAATACTATTGAATTTAATCACTTACAAACGAAATTTAAATCTAGAAAATATCAATCTGTATTAGTTGGACTCAATACCAACCCATTAATTGCTACACTTACGGGAACTCGATGTTGTATTGAAGTTCGGATGCATCCTAGTATAGCTTTTCGAGTGCTAGAGAAAAACCCCATTGACTTAGCAGTAGGTCCCATTAATTTAGAAGAGATTTGGCACACTGATCTTTGTTATCTTACCCAACGCCTTGAAAAATCTGCTTCTTGGCAAGAGCGATTTGATTATATTGATGAGTATTTACTGAAAAAGTTGCAAACTTCCCAACGGAAAATGCGCCCAGAAATTGAGTGGGCATGGAATCAACTTGAAGCTCAACATGGCAATATTTCAATTCAGAAATTAGTGGAACAGGTGGGGTGGAGTCATCGTTATTTTAATCAGTGCTTTCGGAAATATATTGGCATTACACCAAAATTGGCTGCTCGTCGGATCCGTTTTGTTCACGCCCACCAATTATTAACAGAAAATTATTGTGACTTGGTTACTGTTGCCACCACTTGTAACTATAGTGATCAAAGTCATTTAACCCGAGAGTTTCATCAATTTTCAGGCTTTTCTCCCGCTACCTACCAAAATTTGTGTTTAACTCACCCTTTCTCCGTTCCAGCTTCTCTCTTTAATCAGAAAACTAATTCAATTTTGATCAATCCTATAGTCAACAACTGACCGTTGGTCAATTTTTTTCAAGACTTAGTTAATCCAGCAGTTCTATAATTTTTTTTATATCGGTAGTATCACGATTGTTAAGGAGTAAAGACCATGTCTTATCAACTTGAAGGGAGATTACTCGAAGTTTGTACCTGCAACTCAATTTGTCCTTGCTTTGTTGGGGAAGATCCTGATGGTGGAGAGTGCGGAGGAACTATTGCTTATCGCGTAGATAAGGGAACTATTAACGAGATTAATGTCTCTGGATTGACCTTAGCTATGGTTGCCCATATCCCCGGAAATGTATTTAATGGTAACTGGAGAGCTGTCCTTTTTATCGATGATCAAGCCACAGAACAACAGGAAGAAGCTCTGTTGTCTGCTTTTACTGGCAAAGAAGGTGGACCTTTGGCTGATGTTGCTGAGTTAGTTGGGGAAGTTGTTTCTGTTGAACGAGCAACCATCGAGTCAGATATTCAGGAAGGCACAGGTTTATTCAAAGTTGGTAATGTGATGCGTGCTGAAATGGAATCTTTGAAGGGAGCTAGTGAAAAGCCAGTTAAACTTTATGATGCTGCCATTGATTTTTCCCCCGGAGCGCCGAGTTTCCCGGGTAAAGCAAAAACTTACCATGTTTCTTGTCCTAGTTTAAACATGGAAATCGATCTCCAAGCACATAATTCGATGCAGGCATACTTTAATTTTCAGACCTAGAAGCAAAGGAATTAACCATTACCCAAACTCCTATTTTGTGGGAAAGTTTTCAGATTAACGACTAATACTAGAATAGGTATTTATGCTTTCTAAGGTCTCTCTTGTTACAATTTGGAAGTTGCGCGATCGCGCTTTACTAGGCTTCAAAACTAATTCTACTGAAACAATATTAATCAGTCTAATTAGCATCATCACTATTTTAGCTTGGGGCTTACTCTGGTTCTCTTCTATTTCACCTTATAGTCGTTATCTTCATGATGCAAGTGGGCTTGGGTTAATAACTCACTCTGTCATTTTAGATATCACCTTATCAGCAACTTTTTACACCACTGTCTGGCTATTAATGTGCCTTGCGATGATGTTACCAACTACTTTACCACTATTAATTGCTTGGCAACGACTTATCTCCAATCACTCTAGTCGCTGGTTATTACAAGGGTTGGTTGTAGCTGGCTATCTTAGCGTATGGACTGTTTTTGGTTTTTTACTTTATATTGCGGATAAAATGTTGCATGGCGTGGTTTTAGCAACTCCTTGGTTGAATCAAAACTATTGGGTTTTAGGCGCATTCACTCTCGGCTTAGTAGGTGTTTTTCAGTTCACGCCAATCAAGGATTATTGTTTACAAAAGTGTCGCTCTCCCCTCAACTTAGTTTTAAAAGCCTGGCAGCAAGGTAATCTTCTATATCAGGCTTGGTGGTTAGGGGTAAGTCACGGTATATTTTGTGTTGGCTGTTGTTGGGCTTTAATGTTGCTGATGTTTGTTATGGGTATGGGAAACTTCGGCTGGATGTTACTCCTGACAGGTGCCATGGTAATCGAGAAAAATTTTTCTTGGGGGCAAAGGCTGAGAGCACCACTGGGAGTAACGTTTTTGATTGGAACCTTAATCGTTTTAGTTGTTAATATTCCTGTAACAAAAGCATTATTTTAATTAATTGGAATTAAATATAAAGCTAATCCTGAATACAAAAAGTTTTTATATGGAGCGTTACTCCTTCGGGAAAATCGTCAAGACGAAGCAACGGCAGCATTTGAGGCGGCTCTTGAGAGAACGCCCAATCGTCGTAATTCTTTAATTGCTCTTGAGCAAATCAGTAATTAATCATCGTTAAAACTTTCAGAGTGTCTAAAAAAGGTATTAATTTAACCTGACTGACGAGAAGTCCCCATCCACACTGGATAGAGTTGGGTGGGGATGAAAAGCGGATTAATGGAAAACTACTCTCCGAGAAGTTCCTTCGCGCCTACGATACATTGAGATTGACAAAATTTTAGCAGAAGGGCTGAGAATCCTACGACTACAATTTTAATTTAGTCGGTAGACGGGGCGTATAAACATCTGGGGAGACCCCAGATGACAGCCCCTCATGAATCAGCCCAGTTGTGGTAAGATAAATAAAGTAGGCCTTATATTCAAGAGCTAATCGCCACCTACTAATTGATACAGAATTAATTTCTGAGAAACCTTCAACCGAGGGGCATCCGGGAGAAGTAAAATAAAGCTCCGACTCGTATCCGAACCGATAGGTGGAGTTGGTGAGAAGCCCCAACCACATCGAAAGATTGGTTGGGGAGTATGTCACAGTTTTCCGTAAACTGGCAGTGTCGCTCCTCGCACTTCTCTAGCGGCTTCCGAAGCAAGATAACAAATGGCTTCCCCTAAAGATTCGGGTTTAACCCATTGGTCTGCTTGATCACTTCCCATCGCTTCCCGATTAGTGGGGGTATCAATAATGCTGGGAAGGACACAGTTGGCAGTAATATTATCATAGTCCTTAACCTCTTCCGCGATCGCGTGGGTTAGAGCCACAACACCTGCTTTAGATGCACAATAAGAAGCAAGTCCCCCCATCGGTTGCACTGCCCCTTTAGAACCAACAGTAACAATGCGCCCATAACCATGGTTGATCATTGAGCGCAGGCTATGCTTACAAACTAGAAAAGTGGTATCGAGGTTCAGTTGAAAATCTTTTTTCCAGTCTTCATAGTTGTAATCTATGAGTTGTCCCATAGAAAAACCACCCACAAGATGAATTAAGACATCCACACGCCCCATGTCTTCAATTAGTTGAGAAATTGCATTCTCGTTGGTTAAATCAACATTAACAAAGCGGATATTCTCAAATTCACTTGAGGATAATTTTTGTTTGAGACGCTCCACAGCATTTTCACTACGATAGGGAATGGTGACTTTTGCACCGCGTTTAATTACTGCTGGAGTGACACCTAATCCTAAGCCCCCTGTTCCGCCAGTAAGAAGAACTTGTTTACCTTCCATGATTTTATAATCCTTGCTTGTCTCTTAATTTAAGTTATCGTTTTTACTCCTAGATTTACTATTTTAATTGTGAATTATTGAGAAAGATATGCAAAAATGTTTATAATGCATGAGGAATATCTAACTGGCATTTGCTACGTGCTTCTTCAAACAACTATCCATATAAGTTAATGTAATTGATTATGACACCACCTCCCATTCTCCAATTAGATCAGATTACGAAACAATATCATCGAGAAGATAATCCTGCGGTGGAGGAGATTAGCCTGAGTTTGGCCCCAGGAGAATTATTAAGTTTATTGGGGCCGTCTGGGTGTGGGAAAACAACCTTATTGCGATTAATTGCTGGTTTTGAACAGCCAGATGGTGGAACAATTACAATTGCTAATCAGACAGTAGCAGATGCTAATTATTTTCTCCCCCCAGAGAAACGAGATGTTGGGATGGTGTTTCAAGATTATGCCCTCTTTCCTCATTTAACAGTTGCGAAAAACATTGGTTTTGGCTTGAAGCCAACCCGAGGCAAAACCGCTGCAGAAATTAAAAGTCAAATTCAAGCGGCGATTCATTTAGTGGGATTAGAAGGATTGGAAAATCGTTATCCTCACCAGTTATCGGGAGGGCAGCAACAACGGGTGGCTTTAGCGCGAGCCTTAGCTCCTCGCCCTAATTTAGTATTATTAGATGAGCCTCTGAGTAATTTGGATGTGCAAGTGCGGTTACGTTTACGCACCGAGTTACGAGATATCTTAAAAGCAGCAGGAATTGCCGCCGTTTTTGTCACTCATGACCAAGAGGAAGCTCTCTCGATTTCTGATTCTGTGGCGGTCATGCAGAATGGTCACTTAGAACAACAAGATACCCCAGAACAAGTTTATAATCATCCTGCCTCACGCTTTGTGGCTGAGTTTGTAACCCAAGGAAATTTTCTCCATGCTAGTCGCAAAAATACAGGATGGGAAACGGAAATGGGAACTTTTGGCTTAGAAAAAGTACAGGTGTCTAATGAGGTAACTGGGAATTGTGGTGACTTAATGATTCGTCAAGAAGATGTGACTTTAATTCCTGATGATAATTCCGAAATTGTTATTTATGATCGGGAATTTTTAGGGCGAGAAAATCGCTATCGGTTGCAACTCCCCTCAGGAAGAGAGTTAAAGGTTCATAGTTCTCAGAGAACTTTATTAGCTCCTAATACACCAGTTAGAGTCAGTTTTAATGAGGCTATGTTACATTTATTTCCATGTCAGGGGAATGAGAAACAAGTCAATGCTAAAGAACCACAAGCCATCCAAGGTGAATCACTTATCAGACGAAGATAGTTTTCGGATTTCTTTTGCGCCCCTTTCTCTAGAAGAAGTGTATGCACTAGCGGATGATTCAGCTAATGGCGCGATCGCGCTTATGAGTGGTACGGTGCGCGAACAAACAGCAGGAAAACCCGTGGCTTATCTAGACTATCAGGCTTATGAACCAATGGCTATCGCCCTTTTCCAGCAAATTGCCCAACAAATTAGAGAACAATGGTCACCTGTAAATCGAGTGGTGATTCATCATCGCATTGGACGCTTACAAATTGGTGAAATTAGTGTTTTAGTAGCAGTAGGCTGTCCTCATCGCAGTGAAGCCTTTGCTGCTTGCCAATATGCCATTGATACCCTCAAACATAACGCCCCGATTTGGAAAAAAGAAGCTAGTTTCACTCCCAATGGTAGCATTGAGGCAAATTGGGTTGATTGTCCGCGATGCAAGTGAACTACGCAAAGCCGTCTTAGACTGAGCTTTGCGCTTCCTGCCCAACAGACTGCGACACAGTAGAAGTCTTACGACCTCTATTATCTCGACTTACATCTGGGCGACAGGCGATCTCCCCCGTTCCAGAGGTACTGAAATTGGGGACTTCTCGCTCACACTCTGTTAAATATCATGTTGCTCATAAGCCGCCACAATGCGCTGCACTAGCGGATGACGCACCACATCTCCTTGAGAAAATTCACAAACACCAATTCCTTCTACAGATCGCAGAATTTTTAAAGCGGTAATTAGCCCTGATTGCTGATTAGGTGGTAAGTCAGTTTGCGTTACGTCTCCTGTTACCACCATTCGAGAGGAAAAACCTAAGCGGGTTAAAACCATTTTCATTTGAGCAGGAGTCGTATTTTGAGCCTCATCCACAATCACAAAGGCATTATTTAAGGTTCGTCCTCGCATATAGGCTAAGGGAGCAATTTCAATGACTCCTTTCGCCATTAAATCAGGGATTTTTTCAGGATCAATGAGTTCGTATAACGCATCATAAAGAGGACGTAAAAAGGGATTCACTTTTTCTTGTAAATCCCCAGGGAGAAAGCCCAATTTTTCCCCAGCTTCAACCGCAGGGCGGGTGAGGATTAATCGTTCATACTGATCTTTTAAGAGTGCTTGAACCGCTAAAATCGCAGCAAGAAAGGTTTTTCCTGTTCCTGCTGGTCCCGTGCAGAAGGTAATGTCATGGGATTGAATTGCTTTAATATATTGTTGTTGGCGAAAGGTTTTCGCTCGAACTTGTTCTCCCCTGCGGGTGGTGGCAAGAACATTTTTTTGTAAATCTTGGTAATCCTCTAAGCGCCCTGTATCTTGGGCTTGGAAGGCGGTCATGATCTCCGCTTTGGAGATCGTCTTCCCTTGTTCCCAGTAAGGTTTAAGCGCTCGCACTACCGCTAAACACCGTTCTACAGGCTTTTTAGGACCAGTAATCAGTAGTTGTTGACCCCGCATGACTAACTTCGCCCCCGTCTGTCGAGAAAGGGTTTTTAAGTTAGCTTCTTGGGAGCCAGCTAGCGCGATCGCGCTTTCACTACTAGGTAATTCAATGGTTTTGACCGCCTCTGTCATGAATTTTTTGGACTCACTCGATCCGATGAACGCTTCAAATTAGGTTTTGAGCGTTTTTGCGGTTTCCTTTTTTTACTTCCTTGATTGTCCTCTTTTTTTCCTTTCGGGGAAAATTCAGAGCGTTCAGTGTTTCTTCCATTTTGGCTCTCATCACTGCGACTTTTTTGTTCCCCATATACATCCAAATATACTGACTGTTGGGCAGCTTCAGCGGCAGTTTTGAGAATTGTACGAACCGCTCTTAAATTGCGACCACCGCGCCCAAACACCTTGCCTTGTTCTTCTTTTTCAAGAGCAAGACGAATCCAAACCCGTTGATTTTGGTTTGTGGATTCACAGTCAACTCGCAGGTTGTCTGGGGAGTCCAATAAAGGCGTGAGTAAGAATTTAACCAATTCTTGGTATTGAGGTTGATTAGAATCAATCAAGGAATCATTAACGTAATTAGGCATTCAATTGTTGATACACCTGAGCTCTTTTCAAAATATGATCGACGGTTTCTGTAGGTTTTGCCCCTTGCTGTAATCGCTTTACGATTGCAGGGACATCTAAACGGGTTTCATTGGTTCGAGGATTATAATATCCCAATTCTTCTAAGGGACGACCATCACGGCGACTACTGTCATTCATCGCAACAATACGATAACTTGCTTCTCGTTTCTTTCCTAATCGTTTTAAGCGCAGTTTAACCATTATCTCTCAACTTAATCATAACTCTACTCAATTGTACAAAATTTTGCGCTCATTAAGCTATCTTGTTTTTTCTGGTTTTGCAACTGCTGTAACAGCTAATACTTTTCCCCCAGCCTGGTGAAGAGTCATTTGGGCAGCTTGAATTGTTGTTCCGGTAGTGTAAATGTCATCCAAGAGAAGGATCGGCTGTTGCAGATTAAGAGATTCACCCACAGCGAAGGCGCGATCCAGTTGTTTTTGTCGTTGTTGAGGGGTTAATCCAAAAAGAGCTTCTGTATTTTTAATCCGCTTTAAGCCTTGTGTGTGTAAGGGAAATCCCGTCACTTGACAAAAGGAACGGGCGATCAGTTGGGCTTGATTATAACCCCGTTGCTTTTCTTTTTCAGGATGCAGGGGGATGGGAATGACAACGGGTTTTAGGGAAACAGGAAAAGTCGCCCTTTGTAGCCAAGTTTCTCCTAATTTTTCCCCGAGAGGACGAGCCATTTCGGGCTTTTGTTCATACTTTAGAACAGCGATCGCGCGTTTGAGTGATCCTTCGTATTTTCCCCAAACCAGTAACGGAATTTTTCTTTTCCCCTGAAATTTTCCCTCGGAAAAGCGACATTGTTCTAACTGACGATTACAATTACCACACACCACAGCTTCAGCACTTCTCCCACAAAGCGGACAATTAGGCTGGAGGAAGATAGACAGAAGATGCTCTCCTAATTGTTTCCAGTTGTACATTTTCTTCTAAAGTGCCAAATTAATACTTGCTTCCCCTTGGTAACTTAACTCTTGAGATGAGTTTAACATCCAGAGTCTAATCGTTTCATCTTCACTACCACTGGCTAAGCAACTACCATTCGGACTAAAAACTACAGTATTCACAGGGGCTTGATGACGACTCCAGCATCGTCGTAAACGTTTCTCCCGAAATAAACTTACCACTTGCACAGTCTTATCACTACTGCCACTGGCTAAATATTGTCCATCAGGGCTAAATTGAAGAGAATTGACAGCCCATTTATGTCCCCGTATGGTTTGTAAACGTTTTTGAGTGGCTAAATCCCACAACTTAATACTACAATCCCAATCACCACTGCCACTAGCCAAATATTTGCCATTAGGACTAAAATTGAGGCTAGAAACAATATCTGTATGTCCTGTGAGAGAAAATAAGGGCTTAAAGGTTTGAAGTTCCCACACTTGAACTTTTAAATCACTACCTCCCAGTGCAAAGTATTCTCCATCAGGGCTAAGGCTAAGGGCATAAATCGCCCCTTGTTCTAAAGTTAAGCGATCAAGTAGCTGCCCAGTTTGCAAACTCCACAAAATAATCTCTCCCCCAGTACTCCCAGTGAGAATCACATCTCCATGAGAAGAAACTTGTAAGCTAGTAATTTCAGAGCGATGCCCTTTTAAGGTTTTATCCAACTGCTGAGTTTGCAAGTTCCACACCTTAATGGTCTTATCACGACTCCCACTAATTAAAAACCTGCTATCAGGAGTAAATTGAACTGCTGTAATAGGGGCTGCGTGTTGAGTTAACTTGCTATGAGTTTGCCAGTTTCCTACCCGCCACAAGCGCACACAATTATCTTTCCCAATCAGCCTTCCCCATTCTCCACCCCCCCCACTGGCGAGAAAATTACCATCTCCACTAAAATCAAGACTATAAATTGCTCCTTTTCCGCTAGAAAGTTTAATCACAGACTTATTTTCAGGAGTAAAGTCTTTCTTTAAAGTTAGCGTTGAGGGGAGTGGCGATAGTACCCCTAAAGCAGATAATACTTGTTGGGGAGATGAGTAACGTTGTCTGAGATCAAAAGCGGTCATACCGTCTAAGATGGCAGCTAGGGAATCACTAATGGGAGCATTTTTTAAATAATCTCGCCAGAGTAATTTATTTTCTAGAGGGGTGTAGAGATCAAATGGCGAAACCCCAGTAAGCAAGTGTAAACAAGTCACCCCTAAGCTATAAATATCACTAGCAAAAGTGGGTTTGCCATAAACTTGTTCTGGAGCAGCATATCCTGGAGAACCAATAATGGTTCCAGTTTGCTCAATTTCGCTGAGAGAGGCTAATTTCGCCGCTCCAAAATCTACTAAAACGAGTTCTGGCGATTCTTGATTGGTAGCATTTGGGCGACGACGAATGATATTTTCAGGTTTGATATCACGATGAATAACTGAAGCTTCTTGGAGATAGTGTAAAACGGGTAATAAACTTTTCAGAAGTTTTCGGATTTCTCGTTCGGAGAAAGTCCCTTTAGAGTATAGCTCCGTGGCTAAGTTTTCCCCATTAATCCATTCTTGGACAATGTAATGATAGCTATCTTGTTCTAGATGGTCATACAATTGGGGGATTTGGGCATGATGACCTAATTGTTGTAACCGTTTAGCTTCAGAATGAAATAATTGTTTGGCTTTACGAGAGTTAAGAAGAATCCCCTCCTCAGTTTTTGGAAAAAATTGCTTAATAATACAGAAACGAGATTGGCTAATATCTCTTCCTAAAAAAGTCCGCCCAAACCGTCCACTGGCAAGGAGTTTACAGGCACGGTATTGTTGAGCAATGATTAGAGGGAAACCACAATTCTGACATTTTGTCTGTTGTTTAGAGTTGTCAGGATAAAGGCAGTAAGGATTAAAGCAGTACGCAACATCTTTCATGGGCACAAAGATTTAACTTGATCATACCTCTATCTTAATGACGCAAGAGGATGCTCACGCTTTGCTCCGCCCCGTTATACTGTCAGGTTAACGGGTGGAGATTTGTCGAGAGAGGATGTCACGTATTAGATCAAGTAACTCACCACGGGTAGCTTGTGTTTGCTTGAGCCGTATGCGGTGAAAATCGCACGTACGGTTCTTAAGGGGAAAGAGACCAAGATGTTATTCTTAAAAGTGTAATATCAAGGTCTCTGACCTACCCGACAACATAGCAATTTCAATCCAGTATGACAGTATCTCCTCCTTCTGTTGTTGAAGAAACCCGTCCACAAGAAAATGACTGGCGGCTGTTATTGCGCCTGGTTCCTTATGCTAGCCGTAATAAAAAGCTCCTCTTTACCTCTCTTAGCCTACTCATTCCCCTTTCCATCGCTGGTGCAGTACAACCGTTAATTATTGGACAAGCCGTTTCTTTTTTACGAAATGAACAGACTTGGGAGTTCCTAGAGGGTTTGTCAATTAATCAAGGATTAAATATCCTCACAGGATTATTGTTGTTAACAATTATCATTCGGTTAGTTTTTAACTCTCTACAGGGGTATTTAGTACAACGAGTTGGACAGGAAATTACGGCTAACATTCGGGATGATCTGTTTCATCATGTTACCTCTTTAGCGACTAAATTTTTTGATCGCACTCCTGTGGGACGCTTAGTAACTCGTTTAACCAGTGATGTGGAAGCCTTGGGGGATGTTTTTTCCACTGGGGCGGTAGGAATTGTGAGTGATACTGTGTATATAATTGTTATTTTAGTCACAATTTTTACAATTCAATGGCAACTGGCAACCTTATTAGTGTTAATGTTTTTGCCCGTAACTGGGTTAATTATTTATTTCCAACAACGATATCGACAAGCTAACTATCGCTCTCGTGAGGAACTCTCCAAACTGAATTCTATGTTGCAGGAAAATGTTATGGGAATTAACATTGTGCAACTATTCCGTCGCGAAAATTTCAATAGTGATATGTTTCGTAAAACAAACCATCGCTATTTGAAAGAAGTTGACCAAACTATTTTTTATGATGCGGCGGTTTCAGCAACTTTAGAATGGATTGCGTTAGTTGCTATTGCTGGAATTTTGGGATTAGGCGGAATGCTAGTTTTAGGAGATCAACTAAACTTTGGTACACTATCTGCATTTATTTTATATGCTCAACGTTTATTTGAACCCTTAAGACAATTTGCTGAAAAATTCACTCTATTACAAACAGGATTAACAGGGGTGGAACGGATTACTCAATTAATGAGTGAACCCATTGAAATTCAAGATCCTAATCCAGAGCAACAAAAGAGTTTAGCGTTAATTAAAGATGATAAAAGTAATCTTGGGGAAATTCGTTTTGAAGATGTTTCCTTTGGTTATAAAGAAGATGAGCTAGTTCTTAAAAATTTAAATTTTGTCATTAAACCCCAAGAAAAAGTTGCTTTAGTTGGCCCCACTGGTGCTGGAAAAAGCTCAATTATTCGCTTATTATGTCGGTTATATGAGCCTACTTCTGGCCGTATTTTAGTAGATGGGGTGGATATTCGAGATTTACCGCAAATCGAATTACGTCGTCATATTGGGGTCATTCTACAAGAGAATTTTCTGTTTGCTGGAGATGTAAAAGATAATATTACCCTTGGTGAAAAATATTCGTTTGAAGACATTAAAAAAGCCGCAGAAGTGACTAATGTTAATGAGTTTATTGAGAAATTACCGCAAGGTTATGATACGACTTTAAGGGAACGGGGAAATAATTTATCAGGAGGACAAAAGCAGCTTTTAGCCTTTGCAAGAGTTGCCATTCGTGATCCAAGAGTTTTAGTATTAGATGAAGCCACCGCTAGTTTAGATGTAGGAACAGAGGCTTTAATTCAGGACGCATTAAATTATTTATTAGAAGAACGTACTGCAATTATTATTGCTCATCGTCTTTCTACTATTCGAGATGTTGATCGAATTTTAGTCTTGAAACAAGGGGAATTGGTTGAGTCTGGAAGTCACGAAGAATTATTAGAACAAAGTGGGTTATATTCCAGTTTGTATCAACTACAAGCTCTTGGACAAGCATGATCAATAATGCTTTTTTTAAGCGGATAGAGCTTCAATAGCACCTTTAATAATTTGATAATAAGGATTTTGAGTAATATTAATAGTTTTTAGCTCCTGTGAACTAGTTTTTAGTTGTCCTTCTCGGCTTCCTCTATTGACAATGAGAACATTTCCTTGATCATTTTCAATACGTAGCTCATTAATATTGTCCCATAAACAACAAGAATAAGTGCGTCCTTCATATTCATAAGTTGCTTCTTGATAGGTTGTCTCTTGGGGTAAACGGAAGCCGACTAATTCTAGTTCTAAATTAACTTGACCATTCCATTGATTCTCACGAAGTTTATAGGCAATATCGATTGTCTTAGGAAGAGGAAAATAACTTTGCCATCGCCACGCGATCGCGCTTTTTGTCACTAATTTTCCATTAATGTCCTGACCTAATTTTAATTTAACATGATCTTTTCCTACAATTCGTTGGTCAACAACAGTGACATTTTCGCTTAAAAATCTCGGCTCTTCATTGCCAATTCCCCATGGTTGCAGACTATCAATTTGTTCATATAAATTAGCGGTTAAATCCTCAAAACTTGCTTTTCCATCAATTTTTACTAAGGGCTTTAAATGTTCAGGTTCTAAGCATTGATGGGCAAACTCACTTAATCGTTCTCGAAACGCATCTAAATTTTTAGTTTCTAACCCAAATCCTCCGGCAGCTTTATGTCCACCATATTTTCCTAATAAATCATCACAATAAACTAGAGCTTCAAACACATTAAATTCAGGAATCCCTCTCGCAGATCCTCGAATTTTTTCCTGATTTTCTCCTTCATACGTGCCAATAAAAACGGGAACACCAAAGCGATCTACTAATCTAGAAGCAACAATGCCAATAACCCCATGATGCCAATTTTCTTGGACAATCACCATAGCGCGATCGCGCAACCAATCAATTTCCCCCGATTCTAAATAATTAATCGCCTCCTGTTCAATTTCTGCACACATTTCTTGGCGTTTGCTGTTAATTTGTTCACACTGCATCGCCCGTTCTAACGCTACTCCCTCATCATCGGTAGTGAGTAATTCAATTACAGTTTGCGGATCACTAATGCGTCCAATAGCATTAATTCTAGGTCCCAAGCGAAAGCCAATATCATCAGGTTTAACCGCTTTTTGTTGATCATTAACGCCACTTACCTGCATTAAGGCTTGTACCCCTGCTAAATTAGATTTCGGTAACTGACGTAACCCCCGTTTTAACCAGCGACGATTCACGCCCACTAACGGCGCTAAATCCGCGATCGTTCCTAATGTAAATAACTCTAAAAGCTGGGAGGTTAAGCCTTTTAGTTTTCCCATTTTTTGCGCGGTTGTTACTGCTAACACATAGGCAACTCCCACACCAGCTAATCCTTGATACGGTGAAGTTTCTAATAACAACTTGGGATTTAAAATTGCATCAGCAGGAGGTAATGTTTCAGGTAAATCATGGTGATCTGTAATAATGACTTGTAAGCCCAACTCAACAGCCCGATAAATGGGATCATAAGCCGCAATCCCATTATCAACGGTTAAAATTAATCCCACGCCATTAGCAGCACATTCTTCCACAATGCGAGTATTAATACCATATCCCTCTTTCATCCGACTAGGAATGATATAATCAACCCTAGCTCCCAAATAGCGTAAAGTTCTTAATAAAAGGGCTGTGCTAGTCATGCCATCAGCATCATAATCCCCACAAATAATGATTGTTTCTTCCTCATTAATGGCTTCCAGGATTAAATCAATACTGGTTTCTAAATCAGAAAATTCAGTTTGGGGATCAGGTAATGTTTCACTTTCAGGATTAATATAAACTTGTGTTTCTTCTGTGGCAATAAACCCCCGATTAATTAAGACTTGTGCTAAAAGAGGAGATAGCCCTGTTGCTTCAACAACAGAGTCAATTTGTTCCGAGTTAAATGCTTGAATTTGCCAACGCTGGGAGGGAATTTGAGGTTTCAATTTTCGCAGTGAATTTGCTCAAGGCTTACTGGCACAGATTCTAGCAAAAAATAATGACGAATCAATTATCTATTCCTGAATTACCTTTTCCCAAAGCGTGGCTACCGCAAGAGGCTTATTTAGTGGGAGGAACTGTTCGAGATATCCTCTTACAACGACAACGTTACCCGTTTGACTTAGATTTAGTGGTGGGTGATCACGCGATCGCGCTAGCCAGAAACATTGCTAATCACTGTAAGGCTGGATTTGTTGCTTTAGACACTCAACGGGATATCGCGCGAATTGTTTTTAAGGAAGGGACAGTTGATATTGCCAAAATTGAAGGAGAAACTTTAGAAGAAGATTTAAAACGGCGAGATTTCACCATTAACGCGATCGCGCAATCCCTTCATGATCAGACGCTCATTGATCCCTTGAAAGGAAAACAGGATTTAGAAGCTAAACTCATTAAAATGGTGTCTCCCCATAACCTGAAAGCTGATCCCCTGCGCTTACTCCGAGCCTACCGACAAGGGGCGCAACTTAACTTTACGATTGATGATACCACTCGGGAGACGATTCGTCATCTTGCCCCTTTTATAGTGGAAGTGGCGGCGGAGAGAGTGCAAACGGAACTTTCTTATCTATTTGTCACAGTATCAGGAGGAATCTATTTACAACAAGCCTGGGAAGATGGGATTCTTTCTCTGTGGTTTCCCTCTCTCAACCAAGAAAAAGTCCAGCAAGCCCAATCCGTTGATACCATTGCTAAAACCTTAGCTCAACACTGGTCACAACTTGCCGTAGAATGGCAGAAAAATGTTGGCGGTGAATCCGATCCCTTTTTATCTCTAGCCAAGTTAACCTGTCTTGTTTCCACTTCTCCTGAAGCCGCAGAGGAAGAACTGACAACACTGAAGTATTCTCGCGCTGAAATTCGGACAGTGACTGCGACATTAAGTGTTTTACCTAGTTTGTTAGATCAGCAAGTAGAGACAATGAGTCTGCGCGATCAATATTTCTTCTTTCAAAAAGCGGTTACTGTGTTTCCCTGTGTTATTTTAGCGGCTGTTGCGAAAGGCTTAAAACTAGAGTCAGCAGAATTCTTAATTGAACGATATTTAAATCCTAATGACCCTGTTGCCTATCCTGAGCCAATTGTAACGGGAAAAGACCTGCTGCGATCGCTGTCTCTTTCTCCCTCTCCCAAAGTGGGAGAACTGCTAACAGAACTCCAAATTGCCTATATTGAAGGGAAAATTCATTCCAAAGCAGAAGCTATTGAACTAGGTAGGGAATTTTTAACATAATCGGGATGGCAGGATTTGAACCTACGACATCCTGCTCCCAAAGCAGGCGCGCTACCAAGCTGCGCTACATCCCGTTTAGCAATTACTTATCGTAACATATTAAGTTCAAAATGGAAAGTTTGATTGGTTATTCGTTATTCGTTATCTGGATGTGACGATTCATCCCCCATTAACCTAACGGTATAATGGGGGATGAATCGTCACCAAACAAATAGAACTCCGATCGGACATCCTTAGACAGAAAACTTCAAAGAACGGATAAACTCTCTAAGAATGTCCGTCTTGGTTCTACCTGTCTTTTGAGCATACTTTTGTAAAATTCTCATTTCCGATTCTTCGATTCTAAGATTGAGTTGAGTCTTAGCCATGTTGTAAATAAATATGCTATACTTACATCAGTATAACCTAGTTAACTATGCTTGTCTCATATCAGTTCAAATTGAAACCAAAACTCTCTCAAGTAGCTGTAATGGAGCAGTGGCTGCGCGACCTGAACTGGTCGGTTGAATCGGTGTAACCCTTACACTACAGGGATTTCCGCCCCTGTCCTTCGTGGAAAGCTCTCCTCATCTGGAGAATGGCGACGCTCCCAGTAAATAATGAACGGAGTGGAATGCACGCCCCAAACGTAACGGTTGCTGGTAGAGATTGACTGGTTTCCGTGCTAGAAGGAGAATTGGAACGATGAACATGGTCTAAGTTGGCGACTAAACTGCGTTATCTCCAAAACAGCCAAATTATCCCTGACAGGCTGTCACCAAAAGGTAAGAAAGTGGTTTATACAGTAGCCATTTATATAAACGGGGAAACATAATCTTTCCGCAGAACAGTCAACCATCCCAACCAGTTCGTATGTTCAATCGACGCAACAGGGTAAGCCCTACTGGGTCTTTAAGAAGGTCGATTCTTGAAGTAGAGGGGAGGTAACGAACCTACAACTCCTAGGAGGGTAAAAGATGAGGCAAAAAGCGAATGCCAGATTGTAATGAGTTGGATAGGGGTTGAAACATTACCGCTGACCGAAAGGAACAGCAGACTTGCCTTGGGTCTTATACGAAAGTAAAGTTTACAAGGGTGACGTAACCCAAGGAGAAGTTAGATGTCATCTATAACGTTGACAAATGGACTAAGGGGAGAGATTTCAGACTGGGGTCAAATTAACTGGCTTAAGGTCAAGAAGTCTGTCAGAAACTTACGTATGCGAATCTTTCGTGCTAGAAGCCTTGGTCAGTGGAAGAAGTTACGCCGACTTCAGAAGCTGTTGTTACGAAGCCGAGCCAATCTGCTTTTATCAGTGCGACAAATCACTCAAGTGAATCAAGGAAAGCGAACCGCAGGAGTAGATAAAGAGGTACTAAACACCCCAGACGAGCGAGTGAAACTTGTGAACAGTTGGGAGATGCCCAAAGCTGACCCAACACGGCGAGTTTACATACCCAAATCAAACGGGAAGAAACGTCCCCTCGGAATCCCTACCGTGCGGGATAGAGTCGCACAAGCAATGGTTAAGAATATACTAGAACCCGAATGGGAAGCCGTGTTTGAGGCTAATTCTTACGGGTTCAGATGCGGTCGTAGTTGTCACGATGCGATTGATATGTGTTTCAAAACATTAGGAACATCAAGAGCAGGTGGACACCTCTGGGTTCTAGACGCTGATATTAAGGGCTTTTTCGACAACATTGCCCATGAATCCATCCTGACAGCAATTGAGTCTGTACCACGTGGAGATTTAATTGAAGGATGGTTAAAAGCTGGTTATCTCGATAAGGGTATACTAAATCCTACCGAGACGGGTACTCCACAAGGTGGGGTAATTAGCCCTCTGTTAGCTAACATTGGGTTACACGGGCTTGAGGACTTCATCAAGTCAATCAATCCTAAGCTCGGAGTTATTCGTTATGCGGATGATTTCGTGGTCACCTCTAAGGATAAGGAAAGCCTAGAACATATATTAGACCAGATAAAGCAATGGATGTTAGAACGAGGTCTGGAAATCAGTGCGGAGAAGACGAGAATCGTCTCAATGGAAGAAGGTTTTGACTTTCTTGGGTTCAACTTACGTCACTACGGTGGCAAATTACTGATTAAGCCCCAGAAAAAGAAGGTTCTTGCCTTCTGTAGAAAGATTGGGGAAACCTTAAACAAGATGAAAGCCTGTACTCAGGAAGAAGTCATTAAAGTCCTAAATCCACTTCTTCGAGGTTTTGCTAATTACTACAGAGGAGTAGTGAGCAAAGGAACCTTTAGCTATATCTCACATCGAGTATGGCAGTACCTCTGGAAATGGTGTTGTCGGCGACACCCAAGTAAATCTAAAAAGTGGGTAAAAGATAAATATTTCGGGTCATACAAAAGGAATCATTGGACTTTCATGTGTAAAGGGACTGGTCGTGGAGGTAAGGAAAAACTCTCTATTCTCTATGACATCAGTAGTACACCCATAGTAAGGCACGTAAAAGTCAAAGGGACAGCAAGCCCTGATGACCCTTCACTTCGAGACTATTGGCACAAACGAAGCCTCAAGATAGGAAAAACAAAATGGGCGAAAGGCTCTAAGTATGAGCAAGTAGCCAGGATGCAAGAGCATAAGTGTCCTGTCTGTGGTGATAGCCTCTATAACGGAGAAGAAATCGAAACCCACCACATAGTATCTGTGAAAGAAGGTGGCTCAGACGACCCTGAGAATTTAGTCCACTTGCACAAAGCGTGCCATAAGCAGGTACACAACACAAAATCCAAGACGAAGGCTGGAAGTAAGGCTTGAGCCGTATGATGGGAAACTGTCACGTGCGGTTCTTAGGGGAGGGGAGAGAGGCGACTCTCGAACCTTACCCGCTGAATCTGCTTCGCGCTCATTACAATTTTTGTTTGAGAGACAGAATTGAAAGTTACGAACAAGTTAGATCACCTAAACTAGGCAACTATTGTGATTCAACGACTCAAGGTGAGTGCTGTCCTTTAACTTGTTCTGTTTCTAAAAATTCCCACTTAGGATCTCCCTACAAAGCTAACGGAAAGAAACGAAACGCTTACGAACAACAATCCTCTGAGTTAAGTCCCCTTAAGAAAGCTCGTCCTTGGTATCGTGAAATCCATTCTACAGTTTTACAACAAAACTTGAAAAGATTAGAGGTAGCTTTCAAGCTCAGTACAGGACAAAAAATGAGAATAGGGGTTGTCAACTGAGACAGAAAAGGGGTTTCATGGAAAATTAAAGCACTTAACCAAGAACCCCTATGAAACAGGTTAACTTACTTCGTCAGACATTAAAACCCTTATTAGGCTGCGCGCCGAGCCAGACTTAACTTCTTAGCTTTATTCCTGATTTCCTTGTTAAGAGTGAAAACGATTATAGTCGTTCCAATTCAGTTCCGTAGTGCAGCCATCTTGGCTGCTACTAGGGAGCAAGATGCTCCCACTACTTTTAGGTTGCTGTTTTTTATTTGGAATCACTATAACTTAGCCGAACTAGCAACTGGATTTCGTCATACCGCCCAGCCCAGTTCCAACTACAAACGCCTGCAGAGATTTTTCAAAAACTATAAATTAGACTATTGTCTGCTTGCTAAAGCCATCGTCACCTTAATGGAATTCCCGCAACCGTAGGTTCTAAGTCTAGACCGTACTAACTGGTCATTTGGGCAAGTTCACTTTAATATCTTGATGTTAACAGTGGTTCATCAAGGAGTGGGTTATCCTCTGATGTGGACCTTTCTCGACAAAAAAGGAAACTCCAAGACCGATGAACGGATGAATTTACTCAATCGCTTTGAGAGAGAATTTCCAGAGGTGGAAATAGCTTATCTTTGTGGAGACAGAGAGTTTATTGGGAAACCGTGGCTGACTTACCTTCTCCTCACTCCGATGATTCCTTTTCGTCTTCGCATCAGGGAAACCGATTTAATTGGGGATGGTGGAAAACAACTCTCGGCTAAGACGGTTTTCGCTCATCTTCGACCTGGCCAAAAGGAAATCCTGAACTCTCGGCGTTGGGTGTGGGGAAGATTGGTTTATGTGTCGGCGTTAAGGCTTGAAGATGGAGAACTATTGATTCTGATTTCCCCTGATTCTGCTGAGGCTGCTATTTCCGATTATGCTAACCGTTGGGGAATCGAAACTCTCTTTGGCATGTTTAAGACCCGAGGGTTTTGCCTCGAATCTACTCATTTTACTGACTCAGAGCGATTAAGTAAGCTGTTAGCTCTCATGGCTTTGGCTATGTGCTGGGCAATTAAAGTGGGAGAGTGGTTACATTCTCATACTCCTCTTAAAGTTAAAAAACATGGACGAAGAGAAAAAAGTCTTTTTCGCTATGGTCTTGATTATCTCCGTTCGGTTGTTAATGATTTAGATATCAAACATCGTCAGTTTCTTGAGTGTTTACAATTTTTGTCCTGTACTTAGCAGTCAACGGAAAGGGGATTTAGGTTCTTAAAAGACCCCATGTTTTTAGCAGACAGCATTTTCATTAAATCTCCTGAATGAATTCAGGCGATGGTCTTAATTCTGGGCTTGTGTCTGCTCATTTATAATTTGGGACAAAGAGAACTGCGCTCGGCTTTAGTTAGACGAGGGGAAATGGTTAAAAATCAATTAGGGAAAGAAACCAATTCTCCTACTTTACGTTGGATTTTTCAACAATTTCAAGCGGTTCACTTGTTGAAATTTAGAGGAGAAAACGAAGTTTCTAATCTCACCGAAGAGAGATTCAATTTACGACAATTGTTTCCCAAACCTTGCCAACAATATTATTGATTAGTGTAAGGGAAGTTTCCCCGAAGGAGTGAAAATCAAAGCTTAAGTCAGTTAAGAGCTACTGTAATTTCAGGCTTAGGAGTTCTCAATTATTCTTGGTTAATGAGAACAAGAAAAATTCAGCCTGATTCTCCCCCTAAGTTTGATGCTAAAATCAATCAATTCCCCTTGATACGGTCGCCAAACGGACAAGGTGACAGTTGAGGGTGCGGAATGTGGGATCTAACCTTTAACCTCATGAAAACGGGGGTTTCAGCACTTTTTCCACTTTCGACCTTAATTCCCTAACTTGAGAGGATTGGAAACGACTTAGCGATTTTAGAAAAGTAACTCCTAAACTCTCGCTAGCCGAGACTAAGTAAGTGCAAATGATAATCTTTGCATACTCAGCATAATAAAAACCTATATGCTATAACCCCCACCGCCAGGAGTTTCAATAATAAACACATCTCCTGTATCCATTTCCACCGTCGCGGTACTATCTAACTCCTCAACCGTTCCATCATTTCTTTCTACTGCATTCCGTCCCATTTTCCCTGACTCACCACCTGCTAACGCAAACGGCGCAAACTTACGACGACTAGATAAAATTCCTGCTGTCATTGCTTCTAGGAATTTAATGCGACGAATCACCCCATTTCCCCCAGAATAACGACCCTTTCCGCCACTATTCTCGCGAATGCTAAACTCTTCAACTAATACGGGAAATCGCCATTCTAACACTTCTGGGTCAGTTAAACGGGAGTTCGTCATGTGAGTATGCACCGCATCAGCGCCCTTAAATCCATTACCAGCCCCAACACCACCGCAAATTGTTTCATAATACTGATAGCGATCATTCCCAAAAGTAAAGTTATTCATGGTTCCTTGTGAGGCTGCCATTACTTCTAATGCCCCGTAAAGGGTATCCACAATTAACTGTGATGTTTCCACATTACCAGCAACCACCGCAGCAGGAGGAGTGGGGTTCAATAAACAACCTTGCGGAATAATAATATCTAAGGGCTTCAAACAGCCAGCATTAAGAGGGATATTGTCATCTACTAGCGTCCGAAACACATAGAGAACTGCAGCTTTACAAATCGCAGATGGGGCATTGAAATTACTTTCTTGTTGAGGAGAGGTTCCTGTAAAATCAACTGTAGCGCGGTTCAGAGTTTGATTAATACTAATCTGTACTTGAATGTCTCCTCCTGTATCTAAAGGCGTGCGATAACTCCCCTCCTGTAAACTTGCAATCACTTGTTTGACTGCCGTTTCTGCATTATTTTGAATATACTGCATATAGGCTTGTACAGTTTTTAAGTCAAACTGTTCCACCATCTTCAGTAACTCTTGAACTCCTTTCTCATTCGCGGCAATTTGGGCTTGTAAGTCAGCTATATTCTGTTTCGGGTTGCGTACAGGATAATGAGTGCTGGTTAATTGGTCTAATAATGCTTTCTCTCGAAATTGTCCATTTTCCACTAATAAAAAGTTATCCAGTAACACGCCTTCCTCTTCAATGTGGGTACTATGAGGCGGCATCGAACCAGGAGTAATACCACCGATATCAGCATGATGTCCTCTCGATGCCACATAAAACTGCGGAGACATTTCATCATTGAGGAAAACAGGCGTAATAACCGTAACATCGGGAAGATGAGTTCCGCCGTTATAGGGGTTATTCAACACATACACATCTCCAGGCTTTAAATTTCCCTGTTGTGCTGTTATTAAACTCTCTACACTAGCACTCATGGATCCTAAATGAACAGGAATATGAGGTGCATTTGCCACTAAATCCCCATTTTGGTCGAAAATAGCACAAGAGAAGTCTAAACGTTCTTTGATATTCACGGAATAGCTAGTATTCTGCAAGGTTGTTCCCATCTGTTCAGCAATGGAACGGAACAAGTTATTAAAAATTTCGAGTAAAACAGGGTCTGGTTTTTCTGTCGTAGTGGGTTGTAACTGAACACCATCAGCTTCCACTTGTTTAGATAATATTAGATGACCCTCATCATTGATGGTTGCTTCCCAACCTAGTTCAATAATATTGGTTCCTGTAGATTCAATGATAATTGCAGGACTAGAAATAATATCTTGTGGTTGTAAGTCTTCTCTTTGATAGACAGGAGTATCACGCCATTGATTACCAAGATAAACGGACACAGTCGTGATTGGTTGTGGTGGAGTTTCTTGTTGACGGGAAATGGTTTTTTCAGCGAGAGTTTCTGTTTGATAAATCAATTCTACAGAAATGGCATCTACTACTAAGGGTTTCCCTTCCATCACAAACCCGTAACGCTGTTGATGAAGGGTTTGAAATTCTTGTTCCATTGCTTCGTTACTGCCATAATTAACTAGCAAAGGTGAGTCTGTCCCTTCATATTTGAGATGAACTTTTTGCTGTATGGTTGTTCTTTCTGGTGAAGAAGAATTGGCTTGTTGGGATAACTCTTTTTGCGCTTCTGCAATTAAAGGAAAGAAAATAGACTCTAAATCAAGATTAGAATTGAGTCTGGCTTCGACAGTTTGTTCTCGTAAGATGCGAATATCTGCTAACCCAATGCCATAAGCTGATAGAACTCCTGCATAAGGATGAATTAAGACTCGTTTCATCCCCAAGGCATCTGCTAGTAAACAAGCGTGTTGTCCTCCTGCACCGCCAAAACAGCAAAGGGTGTATTGGGAAACATCATAGCCTTTTTCTAGGGAGATTTTTTTAATGGCATTTGCCATCTTTTCCACTGCAATGGCTAGGAAACCCGAGGCAACCGCTTCTGGAGGACGATTATCTCCAATTTTTGCAGTTAATTCCTGAAATTTAGTTTCTACTGCTTCCACATTCAGGGGTTCATCCTGATTTTTCCCGAAGACATGGGGGAAGAATTGCGGTTGTAGTTTCCCCACTTTGACATTACAATCAGTAACCGTTAGAGGCCCTCCATTACCATAAGCAGTGGGTCCGGGATACGCACCTGCTGAGTCGGGTCCCACGCGGTATCGTTCCCCATCAAATTCAACAATTGATCCGCCTCCAGCCGCAACAGTATGAATTGCCATCATGGGCGTTTTCAGGCGTACTCCTGCAATTTCTGTTTCCAGGTTGCGTTCATATTCTCCCGCATAATGGGCGACATCGGTGGAAGTTCCTCCCATGTCAAAGCTGATAATTTTGTCATATCCTGCAATTTGACTGGTTTTGACTGCACCAACAATGCCTCCTGCTGGCCCTGATAAAATACTATCTTTGCCTTGAAAGTGGTTAGCATCGACTAATCCCCCGTTAGACTGCATAAACAGGAGTTGGGTAGGACTATTTTCTGTTAGGTTTAATTGTTGGGCAACTTGTTCGACATAACGATGCAAAATAGGGGAGAGATAAGCATCAACGACGGTGGTATCTCCACGGCTAACCAGTTTCATTAGGGGGGCAACTTCATGGGAAACGGAGATTTGACTGAAGTGAAGCTGTCTTGCTATGTCGGCAATTTGCTTTTCGTGGCATGAATAACGATAGCCGTGCATTAATACAATGGCACAACTTCTAATTCCTTGATCATAAGCAGTTTTTAGGTCTTGTTTGATTTGTTCAACATTAAGAGGGGTGACAATTTCGCCATTCGCATTAATTCTTTCTTCAACTTCAATGACCTGTTCATAGATCATTTCTGGGAGGATTATTTCACGGGCAAAGATGTCAGGACGATTTTGGTAGCCAATGCGGAGTGCGTCGCGAAAGCCTTTGGTAATGAGAAGGACAACTCGTTCTCCTTTGTGTTCTAAAAGGGCATTTGTAGCGACGGTGGTTCCCATTTTAATGGCTTGAATCTGATGAGTGGGAATGGGTTGATCAGGGTTTAAGTTAAGGATGTCTCGGATGCCTTGAATGGCTGCATCTTGGTAATGATCAGGGTTTTCGGAGAGGAGTTTATGGGTAAAAATTTGACTGTCATCCCGTTTGGCGACGATATCAGTAAATGTGCCGCCGCGATCGATCCAAAATTGCCACTGTTGCGCCATTGCTTTTCCTCTACATTCGTCCTTTTTGGTATTTTAGCGAGAACCGCGATCTGGAAAGTTCTTTGCTAAGATATGAAAAAAAACTTTGGGAATTAATTGCAGATGACTCTGACGATTACAGCAGAACTGACACCGATCGAGCAAGATAGTCATGGAGTCGTGCGGGTTGCTAAAACTCGTATCACTTTAGATACGGTTATCACGGCTTTTCTAGAAGGATGCACCGCAGAAGAAATAGCACAACAATATCCCTCTCTACAACTCTCAGACATCTACTTGGTCATCGGCTACTATCTGAGACATACGGAAGAAGTCAATACCTATCTTGCCCAACGTCAACGTGAGGCGACTCAGAGTCAGCAGGAAGCGGAAAAACGGTTTAATCCCATTGGAGTGCGCGATCGCTTACTGGCAAGGCGTAATCAATCTCAGTAGTTTTAGATGATTCGCTTCTTGGCAGATGAGAATTTAAATAACCAGATCGTGCGGGGAATTCTGCGTCAAAACCCAGAAATTGATTTGGTACGGGTTCAAGATGTGGGATTATCGGGAGTAGATGATCCAACAGTATTGGCATGGGCTGCTGAATAAGGGCGAGTTGTTCTCACCAATGATGTTGCGACAATGATTACTTTTGCTTATAATCGCGTTGAAGCTGGATTATTAATGCCAGGATTATTTGAGGTGAGTCGTCGTGTACCGATCAGGTTAGCCATTGAAGAAATTATCCTCCTTGCTGAGTGTAGTTTTGAGGGAGAGTGGGAAGGACAAGTCAGGTTTCTCCCCCTAAGATAGGATTAAGTGCTTGCCCAAGGATTAGACAGTACACCTAATGAACTGCTTGGAGGCTAATTATGTTACATGATGAAATTGTAGAAGAAATTCATAAAATTCGTGAAGAATACTCTCGGTCATTCAATCAATCATGAGTTAAAAGCCATCGTTGCTGACTTGCAAAAGCAACAGAGTAAGAGAGAAGTTGTCAATTTATCTTCAAAGGATAGTCTAACCAAATGTTGAACTGATGAAACTTGAAACTTTAAAAAACGACTCAACAAAAACCAACCGATGACAACGATGAAAACGATTAATTGATGAATCCCGGATAAATGATTGATAATAGCTAGTTTTCTGTTTTATTAAGAGTAATGCTTCAAACGAATGACATCACGGACTTGTTCAAGGAGTTTTTTAGGGGGTTTGTCCATCGGGCGATATTCAGAATCTTTCTGGATAATATGAGAATAGAGCATAGCATCACGAGAAATTATAACTGTCACCCAAAAATATACGGAAAATTTCTGTTTTTTGCCCTACAGGAATTGACTATCCAGAAAATGTTGGTACAATAAATAGCTGCGCAGTCGTTGTGATGGGACAACGAATGGATCTTATACGTGATTGATCGAGGAATTGGGGTTGCCGGCATTGGGTTGGCGCTGATATTCGGTGCCACCCAATATTTTGAAGTGTCGTTGCCAGCGTGGATTTCGCCCACTGGTGTTGGACTCGGCATTTTCATGCTTGGCGCTTCTGTTGGCTTGGTCTGGTCTGGACGTAGCCGCGGAACCGAGAAAGCCGCACCCGCAGAACGGGCATTGTTGCGACTCCATATATTCGCTGACAATCATGTTCCCGAACGACTTGCTGATGAGAACATTTTTCGCTGGTATTACCTCAGCCACATTCTCGTGATGGAACGGTCTGACGGAGCACAGAAGGCTGTTGAACTTCCAACTATCTTTGTAACCTTCGAACCGGAAGTCCGGATTACTACTCTCAAGGTCCGCTCACCCGATATGAGGCTTCCAAGGCACGAAGTGAAGGAGTTCAACCAGAAGTTCGCCATCATAGTCTTTTCGGAGAGACCTCCGGAGGGGACTCTTGAGATACGGGTTGAGAAATAGAACTGACAGGCCCAACCAGTTGCTGCACCCGACGCTCGTTCCTCGCGCGGGTGAGCTTCTGCGTTAGATGTATAGGTTTTTATCTCAAACTCAATAAGGTGTTTCAAGGCAGAGGTGTAACCTAATCAATGTTTAACTCAATTCTGTTCTTATGAGAGTGCGATCAGTGGGGAGGAAGCGCGATCGCGCTCTTGAATCACAATTAGCTAAAATGATCAAGAAATACAAAAACTATAGTCTTCAAGCAGTCACAAACTTACTTACCGAAGAAATATGAAATTTAATGTCACCCTCGATCAAGATGAAGATGGAATCTGGATTGTTGAATGTCCGAGTATTCCAGGCTGTATCAGTCAGGGTCAAACTAAAGAAGAAGCCCTAGAGAATATTAAAGACGCGATCGCTGCTTGTTTGCAAGTTCGTGCTGAACGTGGTTTCCCCCTAACCATAGAGACTCAGCAAGTGGAGGTAATTGCTTAAATGGCATCTGCCCTTCCCGTACTTAGTGGGCGTGAGGTGGTTCGAGTGTTTCAGTCTTTTGGGTGGGAAGTAGTACGCCAAAGCGGAAGTCACATCATTTTAGTTAAGGAAGGAGAATTAGCCACACTTTCCGTTCCTGATCATCGTGAAGTTGCAAAAGGAACACTACGTAGTTTGATTCGGACGTCAGGGCTAACTGTCAGCGAATTTGTTTCTGAAATTTGATGATTGATGAGGGCGCGATTAGGCTAAACAATTGTCGTCGGTTGAAGATACTTTACTCTTCTGACTAGGGTTCAAGGAGATGGATTCCAAAGAAGAAAACACTTAGTATTGAGCAAGATTTGATGATCGCGCTTTAGTTCAATTCTATGTACCTTAGAGAGCGCGATCTTTAGATTTGATATCCTAAAAGGTAGTCTAATGAGCGAAAAATATGAGCCAATTAAAATACGAAGTTAGTGCGTTTTGGGACAAAGAAGCTCAAGTCTGGGTAGCAGAGAGTAAAAGCGTTCCAAGTTTAGCAACAGAAGCTAAAACGTTAGAAGCATTAACACAAAAGCTAAGAACTCTAGTTCCTGAATTATTGCAGTTGAACCGTATTACAGAAGACACCTCAGTCAGGGAAATTGAAATTGAAATAACGAGCCACCGACAAGAAACCATTCAAATTGCGATATAAATGCCAAAAGCCTTTTAGCTTTACAATTATTTTTTAGCCCAATTGCTCTTCCTATCAATTTTACAGCATTTGAGAACGCGATCGCGTTATTCTCCACTAGATGTATCGGACTTGATTTTCCATTTCCTGAGAAGTAACTTGATTGAGAATAACCAGTAATCGTTTTGCAATCTCTTGTGGTGAACGGCGAACTGCAAAAATCACCCCAAAGTGCATCTCACCTGCATTGAAATAACTTTGCACAAGCTCTTCAAAATCAGTGCGATTATGAGTAACTAGCGTTCTTCCTTGAGTGATGGCATAAGCTAATTGTTCGGCATCAGTCGCTTGAAGTTGTCCTGCATCCCGTGCAGTAATGACATCAAAGCCTCTTGCTTGAAGCAAATCCGCTACTAAAACGTGAACATCTTCATCTAAGTATAAACTAATCAAAAAATTGCTCACCAATCTCTCACTAACGGATCAATTAGTTCATCTGAAATACAGTTACGCTCAATGTATTGATTGATTTCTTCTTGATGATCACAATAGTAAGTTAATGCTCCAAAAACTTGTCCTAAACTTAAATGAGGCATACCTTTGGGAATTTCCTCTGGCGCTACCCCCATGCGCCAAGTTTCAATGATTGCTCTTACTGGTGTACGAGTTCCTTTGATAATTGGTTCTCCGTGCAAAATTTCATCATCTCGAACCACATAAAGATATTCTGTTGCTTGAACCATAACTTTCTCTTACTGTACCTTACTCATCTTAAATTCTATTCTCATTAGTAACTGTTGAGCAACTGAATCCTCAAATAACCTGAAATCACTACCTCAACCATATCACTTCCAAGATGATCGCTGTTTCCCTCAATTCTATGTGCCTCTGAGAGCGCGATTGGGCTCCGCCCATGCTTCGCAACCGGGTAGGGGAAAGCGCGATCGCGCTACAACTATGCTATTGTTGAGCTAAAAGCTAGCTGAGAATCTATGACTGCTTTAGCCCAAGAAATTATTAAAAACTTTGATCAGTTGCCTGATACAGAGCAACAGAAAGTTGCGCTAGAGATATTAAAGCGTCTTGTTAAATCAGACTTTCCTCCCTTAGAAGAGGAAGATCTAGTCTTAAGTGCTGAGGAAGTCTTTTTAAGTCTAGAGCAACAAGTGGTAGTGTGAATAGTAATGATAAAATATTTAACCAACTAAAAAAAGTTGGGAAATTTAGTAATGAATTGCCCTAAATGTCACTCTTCTCGATTTGTTAAGAATGGACACACTCATTACGGAAAACAGCGTTTTCGCTGTCAAGTTTGTGGTCGGCAGTTTGTTCCTAATCCCTCTCGCCAACTGATTTCTCAAGAAACTCGCGATTTGATTGATCAATTGTTAAAAGAACGCTTATCGTTAGCAGCGATTGCGCGGGTAGCAGAGGTTTGGGAACGTTGGCTACAAGACTATGTCAACCAAAAATATTATCTGACTCCTAAAACTGATCATTACTATGCAGGACTACCCATTTTACACCCTGATGATAATCAAACATTTGTGGCTTAATTATTTAAGCGTCTCAATAGTTTTCACTAACTCCTCAATTTCTTCTAAAGTTGTAAAATAATGAACACAAGCGCGAATGCAGTCAGGATCGGCTAAAGTTCGCAAGAGAAAGCCAGCCTTTTCTAATTCAGTGACAAATTGCTTATGAGGCTTATTTTCTAGCTGAAACGAGACTAATCCTGCTTCTGGGGGGGAAGTGCGTAAACAGTGGACACCTTCTATAGAACAAAGGCGTTCCCATAAAATTTTACTCAGTTCGCAGATTTTTTCATACCGTTGTTGGGGTGTTCCCCATTGATTATGTTGCGCGATCGCGCTTTCTAAGCCCATATACTGCGGATAAGCAGATGTCGCTACCTCAAATTTTTCTCCCCCCTGTTTATAACTCATAGGCTTTCCGTGAGAATCTAAATTTAAACCACGCCAGCCAATAAAGGTGGGACGTAATGTGGGGAAACTCTGAGGGGATACATATAACCCTCCTACTCCAGCCGGACCACATAACCATTTATGTCCCGTAAAGGCATAAAAATCAACCTTGGTTTCAGGTAAATTTAAGGGTAATGATCCCACTGACTGCGCCGCATCTACCAATACCTGCACCCCCTGTTGATGACAAGCATAAGTAATCTCTTTGAGGGGTAAAACTTGTCCCGTATTCCACAGCAAATGAGATAACACCACAAGGCGAGTATTGGCTTGTAAATAGCTTTCAATAACCGCCACTGGATCTCCCTCATTGAGAGTTTCCATAATCGGGCAAATAGAAGAAGAAACCCCAAACCGATCGCAGATTTCTTTAATAGAAGCAATTACCCCAGGATGTTCACAATCAGTCAGGAGGATATGTTCTCCCTCTTGCCAATCTAAGCCCCATAACGCAATATTACAGCCGACAGTAACATTTTCAGTAAGAGTAATGGTTTCTGGCGTTGCGCCCACCTCAGACGCGATCGCGCGCCGTGTTTTTGCCGTTTCTTCATCTAGCCAAGCATTGACTCGTTGTGAAAAGGGGCCCAGTTGCTGAACTTTTTGATACCCTTCAATAATGGTATTTAATGTTTCTTGAGAGAGGGGGCCTTGTCCCCCAAAATTAAAATAGCCTTTCTGTTGCCAATCCATAATTTACAGTTAATTTAAAACAAACACTTGAGATTCTTCAGGTTGTAAGCTGACGGTTAAGGTGCCACCTTCTAAAGATATTTCCTCTCCAGTATCAATTAGTTTCCCTGTTTTCAGGTCATCTTCTAAAGGAATAGAAAACTCTCCCCCTGCTGTAGAATAAGCATAGAGAACACGTGGACGATTATCTCTTAAGCCTTCTTCTGAGGCTTCTCGTAACATAAAGATATCTTCTTTCTTACTTGCGCCTTCAGGAAAGAGATAACGGGTGGTGCCATAGCGTAAGACAGGATAATCTTGTCGCAAATGCGCCATGCGTTTAGTCGTTTGATAAATATCTTCTTTCCATCCTTCACGCCCTGGCCAAATCATCATGGGACGATTAAAGGGATCACCTCCCACGCCAAATAATCCTTTATGTTCTGGGTGGTAAGGAATCCCTAATGCTGTTTCTGCGCCATACATAATTAGAGGCACACCTCGCGCAGTAAATTGAAACTCAATGAGGCTTTTATAGGCTTCGTCAGACACATCAGGATAATAGCTTTTTAAGCGAGGCTTATCATGATTTTCCACAAACGTTACCCAACCCTTCGCTTCGTCATCGGGAATCGCATCGAGAGATGCAGTGGGAATTTCTAAAGTTTCAGCAGGATTAAAAACCCAGTGTAAGAACCGCTCAAGGGCATTATAGTTATAATAAGTTCCTTTACGTCCGAGAGTGGTTTCTCGCAAGATATAGGTGCGTCCATCCCAGCCGCGATCGCACGAAAAAAACCGCCGTGCTGCTTCACTCAAATTAAAATCATAATGAGTGATATGGTTTGTCGCCTCTAAAAAATCAATACTTGCTTCAGCGCGATATCCCCCACCAAAGTATTCGCCTAATAACACAGCATCAGGATTAATCGAAAGAACATAATCTTCAAACTCCTGCCAAAATCGCTCATTAATATGCTTCACTGCATCTAAACGAAAACCAGCAATGGGATAATTTTCCTCATTAAAGGTTAACCAAAACTTAGCTGCCTCTAATAAATACCGTTTCACTGGGGGCGCATCTTGATTTAAATCTGGCATTCCGCCACTAATTTGCCCTTCTTCAATCAGTTCCTTAGAAGCCGTATCAAAATCCCAAATAATTTTCGGTTCATGGAACCAACCTTGCGGATCCCGTTCTCCTGTTTTGGGATCCCAATGCACCGCCACTCGTTCCCCATGACGATACACATCACCATTATCTGCAAACCAAGACTCTCCAAACAGAAAGCCACCAGCCCCTAAATTGGGGGGTTCTGTAGAAGTGTGCCCTGGCGCAGTTTGATTCATAGTTAAATCTAAAATTACCCCAATACCACGTTTTCCTGCTTCATTGAGTAATTCTCGAAATACTCGATAACGATCGCGCCCTTCATCATCAGGAGAGCGAAAATGCTCATCAATTTCAAACCAATCCTTAGTCCAATAGCCGTGATAGGGGGTGGAAAGATGGCGATAAAAATCATCTTCCACCGTTTCATCTTTCTCCCGATAGAGATAAGTCTTAATATCAGGATGATAAAACAAGCCATTAGAATTGTCCTGAATAGGGGAAAGCATCAGTTTAGTTACCCCTAAATTTTCGAGATAATCTAACCGTTGAATCACCCCTTCTAGATCGCCTCCCCAATACATTCCCATATAGCGATGGCTCGGATCATAAGTATGCCGAAGCAGGAGTTTATTCATTTCGTTATAACCCTGCTTTTGGGGATTGGAGGAATTTCCTTCAAAAGCAAACTCAGGAACATTATTTCTCGGATCGGCATCATAAAAGCGATCCACCACAATATAGTAAAGAACATCATTTTCTAAATTCCCGATACTATTGTGATGTTGTCGCTCAGTGACTGTTTGCGATTGCTCTCTAGAAGCCAATTCATCAGCGATCGCGTCACTAGGAAGCAGTGATAAAACCAGCCAAAAAACAATCGCAACCGTAAATAAAACCAGTAATGAAACTGAAACTCCGAGAATAGAGATAAAAACTCCTCTTCGGCAACTTTGCATAACTTATAACTTTCCTAACGCTTCGTATCTGTTTCGATAGTTTGGAGTGAGGAAGACCCCTCATCTAGAGCAATATTATCGAATTGTGCTTCTGGGATATAGACGCTCTGCCAAAATTCTGGAAAGCGAGAAATTACCACTTCCGAATTAGGGAGATTAATAGAATCAGACATGGCAGGCTTAATTTGGGCAACTTGCACTTCATCAATTTTTCCCATTTGATTAAACCATAAATCGCTCACATTTCCCCCAACATTAAACATGACATCAGAAAAACTGGGAGCTATTAAAACCACAGCAAAAACGCCACCCACAGTGGTTAATACCCATTTTCGACCAATTCCATATTGACCTAAGAAAACTTGTAACTGCCACAAATAGGCATACTTAACATTTTGCCAACCTGATTTAATCTGTTCAGTTAATTCATAAAATTTTAAGAATAGTCCACGTTTTTGTTGAGAAGAGCCATTGAGTAAACGGGCTTGCTGTCGCTTCCAACCAGAAAATCGTTCTTCTAAAGCAGAAATGCCTGAATCAATTAATTCTCCAATGTTATAACCAATCACGTAGCCATAAGTATTAACCAAGTAAAAGGTTAACATCTGGAAAAAAGCAAATTGCACCACTGGTGCTAGGTTCATTTCCCCAGACTGAAAAAAGAAAATTCCCACATTATAAAGCGACCAACTTAAAACTAAGCCCCCATAATCCACAAAAGGCTTTAGAAACACTTGTCGCATTGGTACGTGCTCATTAGTGGTATTCAAGTCTTCATGAAGATATTTCGAGAGTAGCTTTTTCCACCAGGGACGAGGATCAGGAGTTTCTTGAGAGGCAGAGTTAGCACTAAAGGGGTTTAATTGCCCATCCACTAACATTCGCCGTCCAATGAGAAAATAGACAAAGTATTGAGCAAGGGTATAGGGAAGCAACCCTGACCAAGTAAAGGCTCTTTCCCACGGCCCTAAGCCAGTGACAATTAAAAAGAATCCTAAGTCACATCCCACCTTCCAAGAAAGGAAGCCCACGGTTTGGTCAAAAATTTTCGGTAAATCAGCGCGAAATTGCTCAAAAAACTCATTTTTAGGAAGAATTTGATCAATTTTAGCAACAATGGCTTCTCGCAATACCAATTTCTTTAAAAATAAATCCCGTAACACCATATAACTGGTTAAAGGAACGAGAATTTGGAATAACTTACTAGCTCCATAACGGATTCCCATGGGGTCAATGGAGAGACTAGGTAAATCAATCATAAACTATTGTGAATTAGGTAATTATTTGAGAACAATTAGAATTTGTAAACATTTATTATCTTACCAGCGTTCTGGAGAAATCGTGAAATCCCATAATAGGGTGACGGGATTAAGAAATAATGAAGTGAGTCTTTAGGCAGATTCTTTATTACCTGTTGTTTGTGATTTGTTGTTGGCTCACTGGTAAGATTTATTATTCAACGAAAAGGCTATAGGAATTATCATTTCTTGTATCTCTCGTAAGGGGATTTCTTCTCGTTGAGCAATTGTGACACAGTCTTCGTATTCAGGTTGTATATTAATAACTTTATCTTCCAAAAATGCAACTTTCACTCGTATAACTCCTAAAGGCGTTTGAATGTTCTGCATTTCCCGTTGAAGAGCCCTACGCTGTTGAAATTGGCGACGAATCCCTAAGGTAGTTGTTTCTCGAAATAAAACGGTTTCACAAGCTGAAATTTGATCTAAAGGGCAAATCACCGTCACTAAGGTTCCTAAGCGGGACTTTTTCATATTAATTGGCTGCGTAAACACATCTAACGCTCCAGCGCTAAAGAGTAATTCTTGGCAGTAAGCTAAAACTTGTGGCGAAAGATCATCAATTTGAGTTTCTAATACCGCAACTGTTTCTAAATCTTCGTTGGCTTCAGTTTCTCCTATCCAAAGACGTAAAATATTAGGGAGAGGTAAGCTCGCATTTCCCGCTCCAAGTCCCACCTGTTTCACTGTCATCCTTGGAAATGCCCCAAAGCTATTGGCAAGAGTAACCATTAAAGCCGCTCCTGTGGGGGTGACTAATTCTTTATTAATGCCATTACTATAAATAGGAATATTTCGTGATTGCCACAAATTTACCACTGCTGGAACCGGAACCGGTAACTCTCCATGAGTCGCCTTGACTGTTCCTCCACCACTGGGTAACGCTGAACAAGAAATTGTTTCTACTCCTAGCCAGTTTAAGCCCAAACAAGTGCCCACAATATCAATAATGGCATCGGTTGCTCCTACTTCATGAAAATGGACTTCCTGAGGAGAAACCCCATGCACGGCGGCTTCAGCTTTTGCTAGTTGTTGAAATACCTCTAAACTCCATGTTTTTACTTGCGAGGGTAGGATGGCTTTTTCAATTAGAGTTTCAAGATCCTGAAGATGTCGAGAGGGAGGGGTAATTTCAGGGAGATTAACGTTAACTTTGGTCGCAACTTGTCCATTATGGGTAAAAGGTTGAGAAGATAATTGGTATTGCTCAGGAAGTCCTAATTGTTGAAGCTCAGATATGAGATAATCCAAAGGGACACCAGCGTCCACTAAAGCCCCTAAACACATATCTCCAGCAATTCCTGTTGGACAGTCGAAATATACAACCTTTGTCATGGCTACTGTTTATTCTATTCATCCTGAAAACCCTCAAGAGCGCATTTTAGAGACGGTTGCTCAAGAGTTGCAAAATGGGGCGATTATGCTATATCCCACAGATACAGTTTACGCGATCGGCTGTGACTTGAGTGTAAAATCAGCAGTGGAAAGGGTGCGTTCCCTCAAACGGCTAAGTAATGAAAAGCCTTTAACCTTCTTATGTTCTTCTCTTTCAAATATTGCTGATTATGCCCTTGTTAACGATAATGCTTATCGGTTGATGAAGCGGTTAATTCCAGGAACTTATACATTCTTGTTACCAGCAACAAAAGCTGTTCCTCGTTTAGTGATGAATCCGAAACGGAAAACAACAGGTATCCGTGTTCCCGATAATCCCCTTTGTCAGTCTCTCTTAAAGACGCTGGGTAATCCGATTATTTCCACTTCTGCTTATTTTGGTGATAATAATGGACAATTATCCACTTTTGACTATGAAAAGGCTCGTTTATTTGATTCTTTAGATAAGTTGGTGGATATTATTCTCGATGATGGATATCCCAATTTACAAACTGAGGTGTCAACTATTATTGACCTCACAGGAAAAGAACCCGAAATTATCCGAGAAGGGCTAGGAATCCAAGAAGCGGAAAGTTGGCTTTAACTATCCGTTCTCAGAAGTCTCCCGACAGAATCTTTTATTTGTCGGTGAGATGAATGAGAACAGTCGTGCTATCATGGAAAAAGTTTCAGATGGGGAACTTTTTTCGGCGAAAACCAAGCCAAGATATAAAAGAATTTTTGATTCTCTTCCATCCAATTATCTATAAAGCTCGGGAGCCGGACTGTTCGCCTATCGCCTTGGTGTAAGACTTCTCTTTTCCTACGATTAGAAAAGCAACCGATTGGGTAGGAAGCTCCCGTTAGAATCTTCGATTTAACGGGAGTAGCTCACTCATGATTCTCTCTTGGGGGCTACATAGAATTGTAAGCTTGTTAAGATAAACTTAAATAAAGTTTACAAAAAATCCTTGATTATGAAAACAGCTCTGATCACAGGGGCTTCATCAGGTATTGGAACTGCCTTTGCCCAAGAATTAGCCAGCCGTAACTATAATCTTGTCTTAGTTGCTCGCTCGCAAGCAAAATTAGAAACACTAGCTAAGCAACTGCAAGAGAGTCATGCTATTAATACAGAGATAATCGTTCAAGACTTAACGGCTAATAACGCCGCACAAACGGTTTTTGATACCGTTAATCATCAGGGAATCCACATTGATTTACTGATCAATAATGCTGGGTTTGGCGATTATGGCGTATTTGCGGACAGTTCTCTAGAGAAACAACTAGAGATGATTCAATTAAATATTACTGCGCTTGTGGCATTAACTCATCTCTTTCTTAGCCCGATGCGAGAACAGGGAAATGGTGGGATTATTAATATTTCTTCCATTGCTGGCTTTCAACCAATTCCCTATATGTCTGTATATGGCGCGACTAAAGCCTTTGTTCTTAACTTTAGTGAAGCCCTGTGGGCAGAAAATCAAGAGGCTGGAATTACGGTTACTTGTGTCTCTCCTGGCCCAACGGAAACTGCCTTTTTTGAACGGGCTGGCTTTTCTAGTAATAGCTCTGGATCATCAGCGACCCCAGAAGAGGTGGCTAAAGAAGGGCTCAAAGCCTTTGAAGAAAAACAAACGAATGTGGTTACAGGAGGGTTAGGGAATCACGTAATTACCAATATTCCGCGCTTTTTACCCAGAGAAGCCTTAGTTAAGTTGGTAGCAAAGCAATTTCGCCCGACACAATAAAGATAATTAACCTTTCCATAGCGATCGCGCTGCTAAACAGGATACAATCAGAACTGAGAACTGTTAAAAAAGTTTACATCAAACAGCGTTTAACCCTTGATAGTGGATTCGCAAACAACCTATCCCATTAAATTTGACCCCATAGAAGAAGCACTGGAAGCCTTCCGTTCCGGTCGCCCAATAATCGTCGTAGATGACGAAAATCGCGAAAATGAGGGGGATTTAATCTGTGCCGCTCAATTTGCAACGCCGGCAATGATTAATTTTATGGCAGTGGAAGCGCGAGGGCTAATTTGTTTAGCTATGACCGGAGAGCGTCTTGATGTGCTTGAGTTGCCCTTAATGGTGAGGAATAACACTGATAGTAACCAAACTGCCTTCACAGTTAGCATTGACGCTGCTAAGCATTTAGGCACAACTACAGGTATTTCTGCCGAAGATCGCGCTCGCACGATTCAAATTGCCATTAACCCCACCTCTTCCCCAGAAGATTTAACCCGCCCTGGTCATGTTTTCCCCATCCGTGCTAAGGAAGGAGGGGTGTTAAAACGCGCCGGACACACTGAAGCGGCTGTAGATCTTTGTCGCTTATCAGCATTAACCCCAGCAGGAGTAATTTGTGAAATTCAAAACCCTGATGGGACAATGGCACGTTTACCAGAGTTAGGGGAATATGCCAAACGGCATAACCTGAAATTAATCAGTATTGCTGATTTAATTAGTTACCGTTTACAGCACGATCGCTTTGTGTATAGAGAAACTATTTGTAAGTTACCCACCCAGTTTGGGGATTTTCAAATTTACGCTTATCGTAATCAGCTAGATGACACTGAACATATTGCAATTGTTAAGGGGGATCCCGATACCTTTACCGAGGAACCCGTTATGGTGCGAATGCACTCAGAATGCTTAACTGGGGATGCCTTGGGGTCAATGCGTTGTGACTGTCGGATGCAACTACAAGCTGCCCTAAAAATGATTGAAAATGCCGGGCGAGGGGTTGTCGTCTATTTACGTCAAGAAGGACGTGGCATTGGTTTAGTGAATAAATTAAAAGCCTATTCTCTCCAAGATATGGGCTTGGATACGGTAGAGGCTAATGAAAAGTTAGGCTTCCCTGCTGATCTCCGCGACTATGGTATGGGCGCGCAAATGCTCAATGATTTGGGTGTTAAACAGATTCGCCTCATTACCAATAACCCACGGAAAATTGCAGGCTTAAAAGGCTATGGGTTAGAAGTAGTAGAGCGCGTTCCACTGTTAATTGAAGCCACTGACCATAACTCGGTTTATTTGGCAACCAAAGCCAAAAAACTGGGTCATATGCTGTTACAAACTTATTTAGCCAGTGTTGCTATTGATTGGCGAGATAATTTGCCCTCAGTCACAGATCGCTATCGTCGTTTAGAACGGTTAAGAGAGTTAGCTAATGATTATCATCTTTTAGTACAAGAGGAAGCCCGTCCTGTCGCGATCGCGCTTTTTGGAACCCCTGATCTAACAGTCCATTTTGGCTTTGACCAAGCTAATGTTGCGAAGCCAGATTGGTACACTCACCCCAATCACCCCTACGTCATTGCCCTCAGTAAAATTTTAGATGATATTATCAGTTGGGAAGAAGTCAAACGGTTAGAATTTTTAGTGTCTCCTGGGGATGATCCCATGACTGGATTACAAGTTAAACTCAATCGAGAACCCCATCCCAATGGAAAAAATCCTTCTTCTGTTTGTAACCACTTGACACCGCAGACGATTTATAGCTTTGTCAACGATTGACGCTCTCCCACTGCAATGGCTAACAAATATAGTCGTTCCAATTCAGTTCCGTAGTGCAGCCATCTTGGCTGCTACTAGGGAGCAGGTGCTCCCACTACTTTTAAGTTGCTGTTTTTAATTTGGAATCACTATATTCAATTCCCTTGTAGAGAAAACCCAAAGCTCAGTCAGAGACGGCTTTGGGTAGTTTCCTTATTCTTCGTTGTCTAAGTCCACTTCCTGATCAACTACTCCAGATAAATCCTCATCCGCTAAGTTGTAATTGCGAGCGGTTTGGTCATCAACCAAATCACCATTGTTATTCACCTGAACCTCAGCAGGAAGGGGATAAATGGTTTTTGGCGTTGAATCAGGCTCCTCTTCAATGAAAGAAGGTCCTAAAGAGTCTTCATGGACACTGAAACCAGTACCAGCTGGAATTAAACGCCCGATAATGACATTTTCCTTCAAGCCACGAAGATAATCGGATTTTCCTTCAATGGCGGCTTCAGTTAAGACACGAGTAGTTTCTTGGAAACTAGCAGCACTGATAAAGCTATCCGTATTAAGAGATGCCTTGGTAATCCCTAACAATGTCGGGCGATATTGCACTGGTGCGCCACCAACAATTGCCATGGTTTCATTTTCTTTATGGACATCTCGCAACTCTGCTAATTCCCCAGGTAAGCGAATTGTCTCGCCACCATCCTCTACTTTTACTTTCGAGGTCATTTGACGGACAATAACCTCAATGTGCTTATCAGCAATGTCAATTCCTTGTGACTGATAAACCCCTTGGACTTCATCCACCAAGAACTGCTGTACTTTCTGCAAACTCAACATTGCAGCTTCATACATTCCTTTCTCTTCTAGATAATGATCAAAGAACACTTCCAGAATTTCATCAGGCTTGGCTGGTCCATCAGTTAAAGGCATTCCTGCCTCTACCCATTGTCCATCACTAATGAGCAAGTTTTGCCCGGCACCAATGGGATAATCAGCGATCACCCCATCGGCTTCAACAATTTTCACATCAACGGTTTCATCATCTTTATATTCCACTTGTGCTGTTCCTGCACGGTGAGCAAGAACACACGCTTCACGGGGTTTACGAGCTTCTAATAACTCTTCAATTCTTGGCAAACCTTGGATAATGTCGCCAGTTTTTGACCGTTCATAAATTAGCAAGACAAGATTATCGCCCCGTTGCACTAAACTGCCATTTTCCACATGAAGCACTGCCCCTGAAGATACTCGATAAGGACGGGCATTGCGTAAGACAACAGCATCATCTTTAACCTCTACTACTTGTCCTGATTCTGGGGTAGTCACATTCGGCGCGATCGCGCTTTCAGCCACAACCAAATCTCCAACAGCAACCTTAGCTTCACCAGAAATAGGAATTGAAGTTAAATCAGCATCTCGAACCACTAAGATTCGACGAACTGCCTCAGCTCCTTCACGAATGCCACGAACTTCTCCAGCCTCTCGACAGCGAATTTCCGTGCGAGCTACCACTTCCCCTTTCGGGATTTCCTGTCCGTCTTCAACCAAAATCCGAGTTTGTGGACTGCCACTAAAAGCATCCCCTTTATTTTCACGACGAATCGCAAGGGATTCTAAGATGACCATTTGTAAAGAATAAGCCTCAGGATCATCCTCACTCTCCACTAACTCAATATCAACACTCATCGGTAGCGCGTCTTTACTCGGCACTTCTTCTCCATCATCAATATTGAGAACTAGCTGAGTACGCATTAACTCCAAGCCATTAACCGACTTCACTCGCTCCCCATCTTTATAAAACAAACGTTGCGAAGCCTTCAACTCAATTTGGACATCCCCAGACTCATTCATTGAGGCTTGAGACGGAATATCAGGATCATCAGGAATTGTATATTCTATAACGGGGCGCAATAGAACGGCATTGCCTTCAGGAGTTTCCACATACTGCACATAACGCAGTTCATCAGCAGTCAAGCCTGGCATAATTTCTTCCCCTGGATGAACCAATTGATCCGATCCACAAGTAGGCTCTTGCTCACTGAGATGAATTTCCCCAGACTTAATTACAATCTCGCGCAGAATGTCATTTTTCTGGACAACCTCTACCACACCTGAGGATTGACAGTACATATCCTTCACAATTTCTGCTCCGGCTTCTACGTACTCGCCCTCCTCAACCATTAACAGAGAAATATCTTTATTAATTTCATGACATTCTTCTGGTATCCAGAGCAGCGTTCCGCCTTTAGTGACTTCATACCCATTTTTTGCCTTCCCACGTTTTTCTACTTCTACACCGGCATACTTCACAATACCACCGGTATCAGTGTGGTAAGTCTCATCCATTAACTCGGCGATAACATCACCATGACGAACTTTACTGCCAGGAGTTGCTTTAAGAACAAAGCGTTGATCATTGGCTGCATAAATCACATACTGTTCACCACTTCCCATGCTAGAACGGCGAATTTGCGCCTGATCCAGCTGTACCGAAGCAGTAATAATTTCAATTTCCCGCTTGCCACTACCCAAGCGAACTACACCACCTTTATTCGTGGCAATTTTGGTTTCCGCAAGAATATCCCCTGGCTTGACAGAAGCCCCATTTTGTGCAACAGGTTCTGCTCCTGGGAGTAAGTTATAAACCTCTCCCGAAAGCACCCAGAGTAAACCAGCCTGCTGTGCAGTGCGAGTCGTATTTCCCTGGCGATCTACTTTTTCTTCTGGCACTAAGTCTTGGAAAAGGACTTCCCCTGCCAAGTCGGAAGAAACATCCTTGGTTGCCTTTTCGGTAGAGCGTTTTTTCGGGGTTGCTACTTCTACCACTAATTGTCCTGAATGTACTTTTTCGCCATTTTCGACCATTAACAAGGAGCCTGGAGTAACAGGAATCGTCTCTTGTTCTCCATTTGCCAGTTTGATCGAAATTTCCCCAGCGACTTCCACTTGTTCTCGTTCTTCCCCATGACGAGTACGTTTTTTTCGAGTCCGTAGCTTTTTGGGAATCGTCACTTTCCCTTCTCCTGGGGCAGTTACCTGTTGAGCAATATCTCCTGTAAATACCCCTCCAGTGTGGAACGTCCGCATTGTTAACTGGGTTCCAGGTTCACCAATAGACTGGGCTGCAATAATGCCCACTGCTTCTCCCTTATCCACAGGGCGACCATGGGCTAAACTCCAACCATAGCAATGCTGACACACCGATCGCGCTGCCTCACAGGTCAACGGCGATCTGACATAAACCTCTTTAACTTTCCCTGCAATTTTCTTCGCTAAGGGCTGATCCACTTCCTGATTGCGCTCAGCGATGACTTCCCCTGTCTCAGGATCAATTACATCTTCAGCTAAGGCGCGACCAAATAAGCGTTCTTCTAGAGGAATTAACGTCCGTTCCCCATCAGTCATACTGGTGAGAGTAATCCCTCGCTGGGTACCACAATCTTCTTCTCGAACAATTACATCTTGGGCAACATCCACCAAACGACGGGTTAAATAGCCTGAGTCAGCAGTTCTTAGAGCCGTATCAACTAATCCCTTCCGGGCTCCATAAGAAGAGATAATATACTCAGTGACCGTTAATCCTTCTCGAAAATTCGTTTTAATGGGCAGGTCAATAATTTCCCCTTGAGGATCAGCCATTAAACCACGCATTCCTACTAGCTGACGCACTTGGGATAAGTTCCCTCTTGCCCCCGATTGGGACATCATATAAACTGAGTTTAAAGGATCAGTAACTTGGAAATTTCTCACTACCTCATCTTTTAACGCTTCTGATGTGCCATTCCAAGTGTCAATTACTTTCTGAAAGCGCTCTACCTCTGTAATTTTTCCAGTGCGATAGCGTTGCTCAGTTTCCGTGATTGTTTTTTCGGCATCTTCAAGGAGGGAGGCTTTACTCGGCGGGACTTGTAAATCTTCGACACTAATGGAAACACCGGCTTGGGTCGCATAGTGAAAACCCATATCTTTCACCGCATCCGCCATAGCAGCGCATCTGGCACTACCATAATGAATAAATGCCCAATGAATTAAGTTTTTGAGCTGCTTTTTATCAACTACGTGATTCCAGAAGATTTTTTGGGATTGCTTATCACTCATTGTTATTTGTTATTGCTGGTTGGTTATTGGTTATCAAAGAGAGGAAGATGAGTTATTGCTTAACCTAAGCATTTGCCCAGGTATTACCTAATAACGCATCCTGAACAGTTTTGTTATAGATAACTCGCCCTGGAGTGGTGCGAACATACTGAGTAATTATCTCTCCCGATGCTGTTTCTCGAACCCGACGATTGGGATACAGTTTAGTCACGGTTCCATCCTCGCGGGTTTCTTCTTCCACCGGCTCAGCTTCTGTGGGATCTTCCACCTTTCCTTCAAAACGAACCCAAATGTAGGCATGAAGGTCAAGATAGCCATGTTCATAAGCTCGCAACACATCCTCTAAGTTGGCATAATATTGCTTATCTTGAGAGGGGACTGATGGATCATCGGCAGTTAAATAATAAGACCCTAATACCATATCCTGAGAAGGCACAACAATTGGTGTTCCCGTTGCAGGAGACAGAATATTATGACTCGCTAGCATCAGGAGTCGTGCTTCTGATTGGGCTTCTAGAGAGAGGGGAACGTGAACTGCCATTTGGTCACCATCAAAGTCAGCGTTAAAAGCAGGGCAAACTAAAGGATGTAATTGAATGGCTCGCCCTTCTACTAAAATTGGTTCAAAGGCTTGAATCCCTAAACGGTGGAGCGTGGGAGCGCGGTTTAACATCACTGGGTGTCCAGCAATGACTTCTTCTAGAACTTCCCACACGGCAGGGTCACTTTGTTGAATTTTCTTTTTTGCCGATTTAATATTGCTTACCACATTATTCCGAATTAAGCGGTGAATGACAAAAGGCTGAAATAGCTCAATTGCCATTTCTCGCGGTAAGCCACATTGATGCATTTTGAGGTTGGGGCCAACTACAATTACCGAACGTCCCGAATAATCTACTCGTTTTCCTAAAAGGTTTTGTCGAAAACGCCCTTGTTTTCCTTCAATAATATCTGAGAGAGATTTTAAGGGGCGGTTGTTGGCTCCGACAACAGTTCGACCACGACGACCATTATCAATTAAGGCATCTACTGCCTCTTGTAACATCCGTTTTTCATTACGGACAATAATTTCAGGGGCAAGAATTTCTTGTAAGCGAGCGAGACGATTATTCCGATTAATTACCCGTCGATACAGATCATTTAAGTCAGAAGTGGCAAAGCGTCCGCCATCTAACTGCACCATCGGACGCAAGTCTGGAGGAATCACTGGGATATAACTTAAAATCATCCAATCGGGAGAAGCCCCAGTGGCAATAAAGTGATCCACTACTCGTAAGCGTTTAATGAGCTTAGCTCGTTTTTGCCCTTTTGACCCAGAAATTTCTTCTCTGAGCTTCTCTGCTTCTTCTTGTAAATTGAGGTCTTGTAAGAGTCGTTGGATGGCTTCCGCCCCAATTCCTACTTCAACTCCCATTAATTCCGTATCTTCTGCAAACAGTTGGTCTTCAATTTCTAACCACTGTTCCTCGCTGAGTAATTGCTTATAACTTAAATTTCCAGCATTGCCCGGTTCTAACACCACATAGGAATTAAAATAGACAATTTGCTCTACATCACGTAGCGGCATATCTAAAAGAATACTCAAATAACTGGGAATTCCTTTGAGGTACCACACATGAGTGACAGCAGCTGCCAGCTTAATATACCCCATGCGATGACGACGGACTCGAGATTCAGTGACTTCTACTCCACAGCGTTCACAGACAATGCCACGATGGCGTACTCGTTTATATTTGCCACAATGACATTCCCAATCTTTTGCCGGACCAAAGATACGCTCACAAAATAGCCCATCCATTTCAGGCTTTAAGGTGCGATAATTAATTGTCTCAGGCTTGGTTACTTCTCCTACAACTTGACCATTGGGAAGGTTGCGTTCTCCCCATTCCCGAATCCGATCTGGAGAAGCGATGCTAATTTTAACGTAGTCAAATTTCTGTTCGTTATTCTGTACCATTATCTTGTCCTGACACTTAGTTATGGGCAATTGACGAGAGAGGAAGCCCCCCAGTTTTATTACTCTCGTTACAAAACTTAGGGGCTGAGATGAGGATGGATAATTTTTAATTAGTTACTTCTGTTGGGGTTTCTGCCTCTTCACTGTCACTGTTTTCAGAACTTTCTGTCTCTTGTAACTCTGGCATAATGTCATCGCGATTGAGAGATTCATAAGTGGGTCGAGAAGGAGTGCGACGACGCTCACTGTCTGCCATTAGGTCAACTTCAGAGTGCTCACTGGTTCCATCGTCTTTGGTATCAATGCGATGAATAGAGATATCTAATCCTAAGGATTGTAATTCTCGCATGAGTACCTTAAAGGATTCGGGCGTTCCCGGACGAGGAATCGGTTGTCCTTTCACAATGGCATTGAGAGCCTCATTTCGTCCCTGCATATCGTCAGATTTGACAGTGAGCAATTCTTGCAGGGTATAAGCGGCTCCGTAGGCTTCCAGTGCCCACACTTCCATTTCCCCAAAGCGTTGACCGCCTTGTTGGGCTTTACCACCCAAGGGTTGCTGAGTAACCAAGGAATAAGGGCCAGTGGAACGCGCATGAATTTTGTTATCCACAAGGTGAACCAGCTTCAACATATAAGCCTGTCCAACGGTGATGGGACGGTCAAAGGGCTCACCAGTGCGTCCATCATATAGTTGTAGTCGCCCAGGGTTATTTTCTTCATAAATCCAGTCTTTGCCAGGACGGGCTGCCGCTTCTTTTAGTTTGGCTTCTACCGTATCACGGGAGGCTTGTTCCCCATACATTTCGTCAAAGGGAGTGAGCTTAAAGCGGGCATTGAGGTTTTCTCCTGCCCACCCTAAAAGACATTCAAAAACTTGTCCCACGTTCATCCGAGAAGGAACACCGAGAGGGTTGAGGGCGAGATCAATGGGGCGACCATCGGGGAGATAGGGCATATCTTCTACGGGGAGAATGCGAGAGATAATTCCTTTATTCCCATGTCGTCCAGCCATTTTATCTCCCACCTGTAGTTTCCGTTTTTCGGCAACATAGCAACGGACAACCATATTTGCCCCCGGAGGGAGTTCGTCTCCTTGTTCACGGGTAAAGACTCGCACATCAACCACACGCCCTTTTTCCCCGTTGGGAACACGCAGGGAGTTATCACGCACATCTCGCGCTTTTTCTCCAAAAATGGCACGGAGCAGTTTTTCTTCTGGAGGTTGATCTGATTCTCCTTTCGGGGTGACTTTCCCGACGAGGATGTCCCCAGCTTCGACCCAAGCCCCGACTCGAATAATGCCTTGTTCATCGAGTTGTCGTAGGGCATCTTCTCCAACGTTGGGAATTTCGCGGGTAATTTCTTCGGGCCCAAGTTTGGTTTGACGAGCTTCTATTTCGTACTTTTCAATGTGAATGCTGGTGTAAACGTCGTCTTGGACTAAACGCTCACTAACCAGAATTGCGTCTTCGTAGTTGTAACCTTCCCAGGGCATATAGGCAATGAGGACATTTTGACCGAGAGCAATTTCTCCTCCTTCGGTTGCTGAACCATCAGCTAAAACTTGTCCGGGGACAACTTCTTCTCCTGCATAAACGAGGGGGCGTTGGTTGAGACAGGTGTCTTGGTTAGAACGTTGATACTTTTGCAGGGGATATTCTAGAATGCGTTCTTCTTCCTCGTCTGAGCTATCAGCATCAGGAGGGGCAGTGACTTTGATCCGCACTACCGTCGCATCCACATAGTCAACAATGCCATAAGTCCGCGAGACTACTACCATTCCTGAGTCGCGGGCGGTTTGTGCTTCTAACCCTGTCCCAACTAGGGAACGTTCTGGGCGCAAAATGGGAACAGCTTGACGCTGCATATTAGAACCCATTAGGGCGCGGTTGGCATCGTCATGTTCTAGGAAAGGAATGAGCGAAGTTGCCACAGAAACAATTTGCAGGGGAGAAATGGCAACATAATCCACTTCTTTCGGGCTAGTGGTGGTAAATTCTTGGCGATAGCGAACTGCAACAGTATCTCCTAAGATATTCCCTTCTTCGTCCGTGGCAATATCCCCGGGGGCAACTCGTTTGTCGTCTTCTTCGTCGGCGGTGAGATAAACTGGATCGCGATCGCGCAATACTTTGCCATTTTCTACGGGATAATAGGGCGTGGCAATAAACCCAAATTCATTCACTCGCGCACAGGTTGCCAAAGACCCCATTAATCCACAGTTTGGCCCCTCTGGCGTTTCTACAGGGCAAATTCGCCCATAGTGGGAAGGATGAATATCACGCACCGCAAATCCTGCTCTTTCACGGCTTAATCCTCCTGGCCCTAAGGCACTAATCCGCCGTTTGTGAGTTAACTCCGCTAGGGGATTGGTTTGATCCATAAATTGGGAAAGCTGAGATGACCCAAAGAACTCCTTAATCGCCGCTACTAGAGGTTTCGGATTGACCAAAGAAACAGGGGTTAAGTTATCTGACTCTGAAACTGTCATTCGTTCCCGAATAATCCGTTCTAAGCGGTTTAATCCCACTCGTACTTGGTTTTGCAGTAATTCCCCCACAGAACGCACCCGACGGTTCCCCAAGTGGTCAATATCATCAGTGCTACCAAGGTCAAATTCTAAGTTAATGAGATAATCAATGGCCGATAAAATGTCCTGTGGGGTTAACACACGGACGGATTCTGGGGTGTTTAAGTTGAGTTTGTGATTGAGTTTATGGCGACCAACTCGCCCTAAGTCATAGCGTTTGGGATCAAAAAAGCGGGATTCTAATAACTGGTGACCACCGCTAACGGTTGGCGGTTCACCGGGACGAAGTTTGCGATACAGTTCGAGGAGGGCTTCTTCTTCTGTAGGATTTCCTTCTTTGTCTAAGGTTTTCTGATAATAATCAGGATGGCGTAACCCATCAGTAATTTCGTTATCTTGCAAGCCAATGGCTTTGAGAAGAACTTGGGCGCTGAGTTTACGGGTTTTGTCAATGCGAACCCACACTAAATCATTTTTATCGGTTTCAAATTTTAACCAAGCCCCACGATTGGGAATAAGAGAGGCTGAATAAGTCCGACGATTATTTTTATCAGTTTCAGGCTTATAATACACCCCAGGAGAACGAACAATTTGATTAACAATCACTCGTTCAGCACCATTAATGATGAAGGTTCCTCGCTCAGTCATCAGGGGAAGTTCCCCAATAAAAACTTCTTGTTCTTTAATTTCCCCTGTTTCTTTAAAGATGAGGCGAGTCGGAACATACATTTGAACTGAGTAGCTACTATCTCGCCGTTTGGCTTCATCCACATCATATTTGGGGGGTTTGAGCTTAAAATTCTCGGGAATAAAACGCAGTTCTAGTTTTCCCGTATAGTCAGAAATAGGAGAAAAACTTTCGAGTTCTTCAATGAGTCCTTTTTCTAAAAACCAACGGAAACTGGAGCGTTGAATCTCGATTAAGTCGGGTAGGAGGGTGGTGGATAAATTACTCATTAATTAATCTTAAATATCTTGACGTTGGCAAGGGCAATGATTAACCTGTAGAGAGGTTAGGAGCTAGGATACTACAGGCTCAGGAATTGTTGGCAGAAAAAACAGTTGACGAGCATTTTCAGTAGTGGTTTTAGCAAGGGTTTCTAAGGGGGTGTTTCTAAGGGTAGCCACGGCTTCAGCCACATAGCGTACATAGCTTGGTTCATTTCTTTTTCCTCGATTGGGAACAGGGGCAAGAAAAGGACAGTCAGTTTCTATTAATAGGCGATCATTGGGAACAATTTTTGCTGATTCTTGTACTGATTTGGCGTTCTTAAAGGTAACAATGCCACTAAAGCTGATGTAAAATCCTAAATCTAGACAGGCGCGAGTTTGATCAGGAGTTCCAGCCCAACAGTGCATTACTCCTGAAACTGATCCTCTTTCTTGCTGAAATTGACGAATAACCTCAACTAAGCCCTCCGTTGCGTCTCGACAATGAATAATTACGGGTTTATTAAGTCTTTGCGCGATCGCGAGTTGTTCCCAAAAAGCAGTTTTTTGTTGCTCTTGATTTTCTGCTTTATAAAAGTCCAAACCTGTTTCCCCAATGGCAACCACTCGGGAATCAGATTTAGCCCTAGTTTCAATTTCTTGACCCAGTTGGGTCGTCCATTTTTGGGCTTCTAAGGGGTGCAGACCAACCGCAAATGATACTTCAGGGAATTTATCTGCGATCACGCTAATTTGGTCAAATTCTTGCGGCTCTACACAAGAATGTACCAGCTGTACCACCCCTTGTTCTTCCCAACGGGACTTCAATGCCTCCAAATCGGATTTAAAAACATCAAAGTTGATGTGAACATGGGTATCAATTAGCTGCATTACCAATCTGTGCTGCTTAACCTCTTACTGATTGTTTCTAAACGAACTCCCAGTTCTTCCCTCTTAGCCAGAGGGAACTTAACTAGGAACTGATGGATTTAAGAGCTTTGGCTAAACGCGCTTTTTTCCTTGCCCCATTATTGCGATGAAGGGCTTTTACCTTCACAGCTTTATCAATTTTACTGTAAGCAGCAGACATAGCATCATTGACAACTTTCTCTTTTTCAGGAGTTGGCTCTGATGCGTACTCCTTTACAGCTGCAAAGTATTTTTTCATTAGGGTTTTTACCGCTGATTGGTAGGAGCGGTTGTGCAGGCGATTGCGTTCTGCGATTTGAATACGCTTCTTTGCGGATTTAATATTGGCCACGGTTATCCTTCAAAGAATAATAAAGTTAACGACTAATTTAATCCCGCCACCTAGCTATTGTAAGATGTCGGAAATATGATTGTAACATCCAATTTGACAAATTTGCTAGAAATTAAAAATGAAATTTTATAATATCATCCCCCAACTGCGAATATAACATTTGTTTTTCATTTTGGAAACGGAAGTTCAGTAAAATTCAGGTTAAGCTAGAAGATAAAAGCTGGGCAATTTAAACCATACCATCGTTTCATCAGTTTTCCCAGCCCCTGACTCAGGGTCGAACGATGAACGAGGTAGTCGCTTAGAGGGGTATTTTGACTCCATGTTGCGGATTATTAACCAAGTCACGGAAGCAACAACTGAACTGCAAAGAATTTCTCGTCGTACTCACGATCAACAAGTGGTCGGTCAAGAGGAGGCAGTGCGAGAGATTTTATCAACTGTAAAAAACCAAGGGGATCAAGCACTACTCGACTATACCGAGAAGTTTGACAAACTGACTCTCACCGCAGATAAATTACGGGTCAATGGGTCAGAACTTGATGCCGCTTATCAACAAGTTTCTAAAGATCTTATTGATGCTATCGCCCTTGCTCGTGAGCAAATTGAGGCTTTCCATCAGCAGCGGAAGCCCCAGTCTTGGGTTCAGTTTGGAGATAACGAAACCGTTTTAGGGAAACGCTACAATGCTGTGGATTGCGCTGGCTTATATGTTCCAGGGGGGCGAGCCGCTTATCCGAGTACTGTCCTGATGAACGCTGTCCCTGCTAAAGTGGCTGGGGTGGAAAGGCGGGTGATGATGACTCCTCCTATGCCGGATGGAAAAGTGAATTCTGCTGTTTTAGTGGCAGCCCAAGAAGCGGGAATTGAGGAAATTTATCGAGTCGGAGGGGCTCACGCGATCGCGGCGTTAGCTTATGGCACAGAAACGATTCCCCAAGTGGATGTCATTACTGGCCCTGGCAATCTTTATGTCACCCTTGCCAAGAAAATGGTTTATGGGACGGTGGGCATTGATTCCCTTGCTGGGCCCTCAGAAGTCTTAATTATTGCTGATCACCAAGCAAATCCCACCTACGTTGCCACAGATCTGTTAGCCCAAGCCGAACATGATCCCATGGCAGCCGCCATTTTATTAACCACTGATGAAAGCCTTGCCCAAAAAGTGCAAAAAGAGGTGGAACAGCAACTAGCCAATCATCCTCGTCGCACCCTCACCGAAAAAGCGATCGCGCATTATGGGGTAATTGTAGTGGTTAACTCCCTTCTAGAAGCAACAGAACTATCTAATCTCTTTGCTCCCGAACACTTAGAATTAGAAGTAGAAGACCCTTGGGAATTATTACGACTGATTCGACACGCAGGAGCAATTTTCTTAGGTCATGCCACACCAGAAGCTGTAGGAGATTATCTTGCTGGGCCTAATCACACCCTTCCTACCTCTGGCGCAGCCCGTTATGCCTCTGCTCTAGGCGTAGAAACCTTTATGAAACATTCTAGCTTAATTTCCTACTCGCACACAGGGTTAGAAAAAGTCTCAAAAGCCATTCAAACTCTAGCCGCTGCTGAGGGATTACATTCCCATAGTGAATCAGTACGAGTACGACTATCTGATGATTATTAGTCATTAGTCATTAGTTATTAGTCATTGGTTATTGGCTTACAAAGGACGAAGGACGAAGGACAAAGGACAAATAACACAGGACAAAATTAATCTTCTTGAAAATAGCCAAAATCAGCCACTTGTCTTGCTGACTCTCGCCATTTATTTTGCACCCTGACAAATAATTCAAGATACACTTTTCCTGCGATCAATTTTTGCATTTCTGCACGGGCAGCGGTGCCAATTTGTTTGAGCATCGTGCCTTTTTTTCCGATTAAAATGCCTTTTTGAGAGGTGCGTTCTACATTAATCGTTGCCATAATGCTAGTTAAATCATTGTCTTCTTCAACCCGATCAATGACAATTGCAACTGAATGGGGAACTTCTTCTCTGGTATGTTTTAAAATTTGCTCCCGAATCAACTCTGCCATAATTAATCGCTCAGGTTGATCACTCACTAAATCAGGGGGATAATAGTAGGGGCCAACTTCTAAATGAGCCATTAAATCAGCTTGTAATTCTTCTAACCCCGTCCCATTTAGTGCCGAAATTTCGTGATAGTTCCAGTTATCTTCTGAAATAAGCTCTTGATAACTTTTGCGGTATTTTTCCCGTTTTTCCTGAGTCACTAAATCGACTTTATTTGCTGCCACAATAATAGGAAGATTTGTCTTTTTTAGCAATTCTAAAATATAGCGATCGCCGCCTCCAGCCATACTAGACGCATCTACTACAAATAGTATGACATCTACCGCATTAATCGTACTTTGAGCATTTTTAACAATAACTTTTCCTAATTCATGGTGAGGCTTATGAATCCCAGGAGTATCCACAAAAATGAATTGCGCTGTTTCTGTTGTTAAAATTCCTCGAAGACGATTACGAGTGGTTTGGGCAATGGGAGAAGTGATAGCAACTTTCTCCCCTACAAATTGATTCATTAAGGTAGATTTTCCTACATTTGGTCGCCCAATAATCCCAATAAATCCTGACTTAAACTCAGGAGGAGCAACAGGAATTTGTCCAATTTCATGCATCATAATTGTCTCCTGTTTCTAATACTGATAAAACGTATTCTCCTTCATTCACAGCTTGATTTTTTCCCACATCAAAAATAAATCCAGATTCCTCAGCTGTTACTGTCATTAGTTGGGGTGAATGTTCTTTTTTATTCATTTCTAAAATTTGATAAAGAGAAGCCCCTGCTTTAACTGGAGTTCTAAGAGGGGGATAAGTTTCAATGATGCCTCCAGTTGTTGCATAATATTTTTTCAATTGGCTTTTATCAGCTAAATAAATATGATGATCCTTGGTTTCAGGTAAGGGAAAATCGGAAACGTTCACCACTCCTTTTTGGGCTAAATAGTTTTTAATTCCTGTTACCCCTTTTTCGACAGATTGAGGGTTTGCTGTCATCCCACCGCCTAACTCTAAAGTCCATGACTCTAAATTAAAATTAAGGGAACGGCCAAGTTGAGCAAAAGTTTCTTCTAGAGAAAGCCAAGGCTTGAGAAATGCCTCATCAAAGGTGTAACCCCCAGGTTGTTGAACCACTAGCCCCACATCTAAGAGAAAAGCCTTCGCACTCTCATCTTGCTTGGGAAAGGTGAATAAATAGTTGATCCCTTCATTGCTAGAACTATGGAGATCAATGACAATATCAGCATCTAAGCATAAACTTTGTAAGAGATTGCCATATTTTACCCCATAGGAAGTACCAGAAGTTTGAAATGATTGGGCGTTGTTTAGCTGAGATTTAAGGTGGTCTAAATAAGCGTGATAAATGGTATCTTGGGAGCTATTGAGGTATTTTTGGGCAAAAGTAGCGCGCTCCCCATCTTCCTCCACCCCAAAAATGCGATTCCAATCTTTACCATCATAGGGATTATAGCGACCAGAGCTGAAAAAATGCGATCGCTGATTCATTCCTAAGGGGTTACAAGCTGGCAGCAACCAAACCTCTCCCCATAATTGCCCTCTATCTAAAGACTGTAGCCAACTCATTAATTGTCTAATGACAACATTGCCAACAATTTCCGCCCCATGTAAATTAGCTTGAATATAAACCTTTTTTCCCGATGGGTTTCCGAAAAATTGATATACTTGTAATGTGAGGTCATCCCCTGAAGAAAGCCGAGCGAGGGGAATTGTTTTAATTTTTGCTTCCATTATTCCAGTAACCTTTTACATCATTCATAATTGCAAATCTACTCACCTGTAAATCTTTAAGTTTATAAGGCTTGGCTCAAAAATTTGCGTAATTTTCGCGAAAATTGTAGCCAAAATCGTAACCTTAATGTCAAAATCAAAAAAAGTTACGAATGTTCACTGCAAGTGAGAGGAAATAAAAACCGTGTCGAATCCAACTATTCGGCAAGACCAAAGCCAATCCCCATCCCTGAAGCAAGAAACCCTCCAATTTGTCCAAGGCGTTGGGAAATTTGCTACCTTAACGGTTATTGGCGTAAGCGTTCTTGCTGGTTCAGTAGTAACAGGGGGATTAGTCGGGATTGCCCTAAGTTTTCGCAATTTGCCTGATGTTAGACTTCTACAAAATTATTCTCCCACAGAAACCAGCTATATTTACGATATCAAAGGTCGCCTCTTAACGCGACTCCATGGTGAAGCCAATCGCGAAGTGGTGGAACTTGATGAAGTTTCCCCTGAATTAAAGCAAGCGGTTCTTGCCATCGAAGATAGCCATTTTTATGAACATCAAGGGGTTAACCCCCAAAGTGTGGCTCGGGCGCTGGTGGCAAATTTGCAAAGTGGACACATCACAGAGGGAGGATCCACAATTACTATGCAGTTAGTGAAAAATGTGTTTCTCTCTCCTGATCGTACCTTTAGTCGTAAACTTGCTGAAGCCGTATTAGCCGTTCGATTAGAACAGGTTTTTAGTAAGGACGAAATTTTAGAAATGTACCTCAATACAATTTATTGGGGACATAATAACTATGGGGTAGAAACCGCTGCCGAAAGTTATTTCCAGAAATCTGCCTCAGAATTGAACTTAGCTGAAGCCACGATGATGGCAGGGTTAATTCAAGCCCCAGAACAATATAGTCCTTTTGCCAATTACTCTGAAACCAAGCGCCGACAACGCTCCGTTCTCAGTCGTATGGAAGAGTTGGGCTGGATTACCCCCCAAATTGCTGAGGATGTTTATAATGAGCCTCTCTTAGTTGGAAAGCCCACCTCTTGGGAACAAAGTCAATTACCTGCGGTTACAGAGGCAGTTAAAGCCGAGTTAAGAGAAAAATTTGGAGAAGAAGCCCTTTTAGAAGGAGGATTACGGGTACAAACCAGCATTGATCTCTTTTTCCAGCAAATGGCAGAGGAAACTGTCAAAGAAGCGCATCAAAATTTAGTTAATCGGGGGTTAAGAGCCGATCAAGTTTCCATTGTTGCGGTTGATCCTCGTACCCACTTTGTAAAAGCTATGGTGGGAAGTGTCGATTATGATCAGAGTCAATTTAATCGCGCCTTACAATCTCGTCGTCAGCCCGGTTCAGCATTTAAGCCCTTCGTTTACTATAGTGCTTTTGCCAGTGGTCGCTATACTCCAGAGTCGTCCATCGATGACAGTCCTGTTAGTTATCGCGATGGTTCAGGGGTTTATCGTCCTCGCAATTACGGCGGGGGATTTGAGGGGACAATGAGCCTGCGACGATCTCTGACTCAATCTCGAAATATTCCAGCCGTTAAACTCGGTCAAGAGGTAGGGTTAGATAATGTTATTTCTGTTGCTCAAGATTTAGGGATTAGAAGCCCGTTACAACCAGTGACTTCCCTTCCCCTTGGTTCAATTGGGGTCACGCCACTAGAAATGGCAGGGGCTTATGCAACCCTGGCTAATAATGGTTGGCATTCGGATCCGACTTTTATTGTGCGTGTGACTGATAGTGAGGGAAATGTGCTGTTAGATAATCGACCTGAACCTGAATTGGTTTTAGATGAGTGGGCGACTGCGTCTGTGAATAATGTTCTACAAGAGGCAGTAAGTTCTGGAACTGGAACTAGAGCGCAACTTGGTCGTCCAGTGGCAGGGAAAACAGGAACAACTGATGCCGCCAAAGATGTTTGGTTTGTCGGTTATGTGCCACAGATGGCAACAGCGGTTTGGATTGGTAATGATGATAATCGCCCCCTGACAAGAGGCGCAACTGGCGGTGAGTATGCTGCCCCAGTTTGGCGACAGTTTATGGAGAAAGCATTGGAAAATGAACCTGTACAAGAGTTTTCTCACCCAAGTGAATATGAACGACCAGAGCCAGAATAAATCCCTGATTCATCTACCGACTAAATTAAAATTGTAGTCGTAGGATTCTCAGCCCTCATGCTAAGAATGAAGTTCTTTTTTCATCCGTTCAAGGGTTTGGTGCATTTGGTCAAACATTTGTTGGGGGGTCATTCCAAACTGCCCAAGTTGGCTTTTGAGTTGCTCTACTGTCATTTGCGCCATGAAGTCTTCTGAGAGTTCAAAACGCTTCATAAAAATTTTATAGCGTTCTAGCAGTTCCTCCATGCGCTCGATATAGAGCTTTTTTCCCTCGTAGTCAAATTTGCCATATTTGCTACCGAGTTCCATTAAAGATTGATAATCCTCAAATAGTTGTTTGGCTTCTTGTTGGACAACCTCTGAATCAAAAATACCCATAACGATAACGGCTTCTTAAGATTTTATTTTATTACTTACCTTTAATTTTAAGGGAAGTGAAACTCACCAGACAATTCGGTTTGCCGTATGATCAAAGTAACAGCATCGCTTTTAAGAGGTGGTATTAGAATTAGAAATGTTTTTCGGTGAAGAAAAAAATCAAAAAATAGCGGTGATTTTAGCTGTGGTTGGGGCAATAAGTCCGATCGCTGGTTTCCATAAGTTTTATTTGCGCCAATATCGTTGGGGATTGTTTTATCTGTTGATCTCAGTTATCTTAACTCCACAGCCTCTCAATGACTTTTGGTTTTTTTCTTATTTGGGAGTTGCCCAAGTGGCTAGCGGTTTGGAAGCAATGTGGTATTTTTTGCAATCAGAGGCTGAATTTCAAGGGCGTTTTAGTGGTGAATTTGCTAGTGATCCAAAATTGGTTGCCCAAACCACAGAGGCAATTCGTAAGTTGGATGAATTACGGGCGGATGGGTTGCTTTCCGAATATGAGTTTGAACAACAACGTCGTCAACTGATGGGAAAGTTGTCGAAGTAAACTATGACTGGCTATTTCCGTAAATTGTCTTTACGTCAAAAAATTCGTAATAATCCCTATTATCGCTTTCAGTCTTTAGAAGAAGTCGCGATCGCGCAGTCTTTAAATATCACTATTGATGTTAATACAGCCACTGTTGATGATTGGTTGCGTCTGCCTGGGTTTTCTATTCGTCAAGCCCAAACTCTCACGGCTTTAACTGCAACAGGGGTGCAATTTTATTCTCTGGAAGATATTGCAGCTGCTTTAAATATTCCTGTGCAACGCTTAGAACCATTAGCTCCTATTTTGAGCTTTTGTTTCACTGAGAGTGATCCCGAAATTGCGCCCCCATCGCTTAATGTGAATACTGCCACTGCTGAAGAGTTAGCCCGTCTTCCTTTTTTTGATCAGGCTTTTGCAGAAACTGTGGTTCAAAATCGGCAACATTATGGAACTTATTGCAATTTAGCTGATTTTCATCAACGGTTAGGCTTAAATTCTGACTTGACCTCTCAGCTAATGCATTATTTACGGTTTTCCTGATCATTGCTTTGCTAACGACTTACCAGTTGTGGTTTTTTTCCTTTTAATCCTGTCATAATCTCTAGAGCCAAGCGTTTCACTGGAGGAAGATTATCTAACATCCAGATTCCAGTACGACGGGTTAAAACCATCGGTGGAAAATCATTAGAGAAGCTACGATCTAAGATGTCAGTAATCCCTAAAATGGCAAGGTTTTCATCTTTTCGCCATTGTTGATAGCGCCTTAAAACTTGGATATCGCCAATGTGTTCAGCGCGATCGCTGCTTTGAATTAAAATTTCTCCTAATACTGCTGCGTCACGAATTCCTAAGTTTAAGCCTTGTCCTCCCACCGGATGGCAACGATGGGCAGCATCGCCAATTAATGCTAGATTCGGTCGCACATATTCCCGACTTTGCATCAGTTGTACCGGAAAGACTAAGCGATCTTTGAGCAAAGTAATATCTTTTAAGAAACCGCCGATGCGAGCGGTGAGTTTTTCTACAAACTGTTCTTCAGCCATAGCTTGCAGGCGTTGGGCTTCGGCATGGGGAGCAGTCCAGACAACTTGACACCGATTATCGGGAAGCGGAAGAATCCCCATCGGGCCAGTGTGCCAAAATCGCTCAAAAGCGGTATCATTAGGCTCAGTGCTGTGGCGGAATACTGTGGTCACACAAGATTGCCAATACTTCCAACCGAAAGTTTTAATGCCAGCAGTTTCTCGAACGCGCGATCGCGCTCCATCTGCGCCAACAATTAAGCGAGTCGTAATCGTTTTTTGCTCTCCTCCTTGATCAACACTTAGGCTAACGTAATGGGAATAGTGCTGAATCGTCTCCAATTTGGCGGGGCAAAACCAAGTGACTCCGTTTCCTAATTTCTGGGCCAGGGCCTGGTGTAATACATAATGTTCTGCAGCATAGCCCACATACTCATGGTTAATGTCTTCTCGGTTAAACGTAACAGCCTGGGGAAAATCACAATCAGTGAGGCGAATTTGGCGAAATTTTCCAATCTTTGGAGAGATATCTTCCCACACTCCTAAGGCTTTCAAGATTTCTGCGGAAAAAATAGAAAGGGCATAAGCGCGATCGCGACTTGCCACGATCTCAAGAGGAGTTGCTTCCACAATTGCTACCCGTAAATGACTCTGTTGCAAAGTCACCGCTAAGGTCAGGCTAGTGAGATTGCCTCCAACAATTACCACATCATAGTCTAACCCGGCTCCAGAGACTTCTGTTTTTGCTAACACCATTGCTGACAAAACTGATTAACATAAATTTACTTTCTTTTATTGTGACGCGTAAAGTAGGCAGTGACCAGTTTGGCAATCCCTAAACAGAAGGGGACGTAACAAATAGTTAAAGCAATTGTCCATTGATAACAATTCCTTGCTAATTATGAAAGAAGCATGATTAGTGAATGAAGTTAGTAGAACATGGCAGACAATCAACGCTCAACAGTAATAATTACTGGCGCTTCGTCCGGGGTGGGGTTATATACCGCCAAAGCTCTCGCCGACACTGACCAATGGGATCTTGTAATGGCATGTCGGAATATTGAGAAAACTGAAAACGCCGCCCAAGAGGTAGGGATTCCAAAAGATCGTTACACAATTATCCCCATTGATCTTGCCAATTTTGATAGTGTCCGAGAATTTGTTAACAGCTTTCGACAAACTGGAAAATCCCTTGATGCTCTAGTTTGTAACGCAGCGGTTTATATGCCAATCTTAAAAGAGCCGAAGCGTAACCCTGATGGTTATGAATTAACAGTAGCAACCAATCATCTCGGGCATTTTCTACTATGTAATTTACTCTTAGAAGATTTAAAACAATCTTCGTCTCCGAATCCCCGAGTGGTCATTTTAGGAACAGTTACGGCAAACCGCAAAGAATTAGGGGGTAAAATCCCAATTCCAGCCCCTCCCGATTTAGGGGATCTCAAAGGATTTGAAGAAGGCTTTAAGCCCCCAATCAGCATGATTAATGGCAAGAAATTTAAGCCAGGTAAAGCCTACAAAGACAGCAAACTCTGTAATGTTCTCACTATGAGAGAGTTACACCGACGTTATCACGATCAAACAGGGATTACCTTTAATTCTCTTTATCCAGGTTGTGTAGCAGAAAGTCCACTTTTCCGTAATCATTATTCCCTCTTCCAGAAAATCTTTCCTTGGTTCCAAAAGAAAATTACAGGAGGGTATATCTCAGAAGAAGAAGCTGGCAAACGAGTAGCTGCAGTGGTCAAAGATCCTGAATATAATCAATCTGGAGCTTATTGGAGTTGGGGAAATCGTCAGAAAAAAGACCGCAAGTCTTTTGTGCAAGAAATGTCCCCAGAGGCTAGTGATGAAGCTAAAGCAGAACGCTTATGGGAATTAAGTGAAAAATTAGTAGGACTTAAATCTTAATCTAAGATTAAAGAGGGGGCTGTTAACGGAAACTGAGAGAGCCCAGCTAAGATGTTGCTAAAAATGCCAAAATAGTGAGGAAGAGTTCAACAGAAAGCTAATTTAACTATGGCTCAACAACCGCAATCTCGTCCGACTCCCCCGCCACCACCTCCCAAAAGTCCTAAACGACCACAACAAGAGGTAACTCAGTCTTCTGCTTCGGAAGTTACTCGCCAAACTAATAATAGTCAGCAGAAAACAAGACCGAATCAGGCAAAAGCTTCACCAGAAAAAAGTTCTAGGCGTACTCCTGCTTTTCCTGAAGTGAGAAAACCCTCTCCCTCCCAGGGACAACCGACGTTATTCCAAATTGTCAACAAAGCCTACGAAGATGGCTTTTCTGATATTCACTTGGGTGTAGGCGAAATTCCACGCTTTCGTAATCGAGGGGAAATTGATTATTCTAATTATCCTAAAACTGACCATAATACCTTTATGAGTTGGTTGCATGAGATTCTCTCCGAAGAAGAAGTGGAGAAGTTTCAGAGGCATTTAGAATTTGATGGGGCGGCTCAATATGATTTTGCCCGCGTCAGAATTAATGTGTTTGATTCTCTCAATGGGCCAGCGATGGTGTTACGCCTGATTCCCTTAAAAATTCTTACTCTAGAAGAGTTGCGCCTTCCTTCGGTATTTAAAGACATTTGTCATTATCATAAAGGATTAGTGTTAGTAACTGGCCCCACTGGTTCTGGGAAATCCACTACTTTAGCCGCAATGGTGGATTATATCAATCAAGAGATGCCAAAGCATTTGATCACCATTGAAGATCCCATTGAGTTTGTTCACCAAAGTAAGAAAGCCTTAATTCGACAACGGGAAGTTGGTATTCATACCCTAGAGTTTGATAAAGCTCTGAAAGCCTCTTTAAGGGAAGATCCAGATATTATTTTAATTGGGGAGATGCGCGATCGCGAAACGGTGAACACAGCCCTAAAAGCTGCCCAAACTGGTCACGTGGTATTTGGAACGTTACACACCAATAGTGCTGTTAAAACCATTGAACGGATTTTAAGCCTCTACACCCCAGAAGAACAACCCTCAATGCGAGTTGCCCTTGCTGAGTCTCTTGTTTCCGTTATTTCTCAGGGCTTATGTCGGACTATCGATGGAAAACGGGCTGCCTTCCATGACATTATGATTAATACTGAAACCGTTAAGGAATATGTGCGTGACGGGAAGTATGATGAAATTAACGAGTTGATGGTTGATGGAGAATATGATGGGATGATTACCATGAATCAATCTCTGTTTAACTTGTATCAAGAAGGACGCATCAGCGAAGAAACTGCCCTAGAATGGTCACCATCTCCTAATGAAATGGCACAAATGTTAAGAGGTCGAATATAGTGGCTAACAATGAGTCAAGCCTATAAAGGGATTGCTTTATTTACTCCTGGAGGTGATGTCATTTATGGTCTGGATGTTGACAAGGAAAAACGTTGGCATCTTGATCTTTGCGAAAGCCTACAAGAGTTATTAGGGCTAAGTGCATCTCCTCATTTTTTAGTTCCCAGTTATACAGCGACTATAGATCAATGGTTAGATCCCAAAACAGGAGAGATACAAAGTTGTTGTGAAGTTTATCCTCTTGTGAAGCGCTATCAGCCTCTTCTAAATGCCATTTTTGCGTTGAAGGAGGCAACATGGAGCGTCCTACCTTGGCAAGAGCAGTATAGTGATCCTGGGATTATTGAAACGTATTACAAGCAATTTCCTGAACTGTGGGAAAATCATAATTTGATAGTTAATTTTAACTCCCTTCAGAAGGATACTATTGTTAATACCGATAATTCTTCATCTTCTCGGGGATACATTTTAAGATTATTTATTTCGGGTCACTCGCAAAGCACTACTGAAGCCCTAACCACCCTACATCGGTTATTAGAGCAAAAATTAAGCGATTCTTATACCTTAAAAGTGGTTGATATTAAAAAGTATCCAGAACAGGCAGAATTAAATCAAATTTCAGCTACCCCCACTTTAGTTCGATTATATCCTGAGCCAGTGCGCCAGATTGTTGGCGAGTGGCACGATTTTGATCGCATTTTAAAGATTATTGCCACTCCTTAACGCTTTCTTTCTCAGGAACTAAACATTGATTTTGAAAATTAGGGTCTTGTTTATCCACCTGATGGGCTTTTCTTCTAAACCAAGGGAACATCAAATTCAATAATTTTAACTGTCGAAATACCTTATGAGGATCACTTAAATGAGTTTTTGGTAATGACTGTCCCATCGCCTTAAAAACCCGACCAAGGGGAACATTAATTTCATCTTGAAGTTTCAATAAACGGGCAAATACAGGGGCATAGGCTGCTATCACAGAACCCACTCCCCCTCTAGCTTGTCCCCATCCTACATAAGCTAATCCTTTATAATCGTCTAGAAAACAACCGCCATAGCATTGCACCACTGCTCCTTTCACTCGTTGTAATTCTGGGGGCAAAAAGGGATAGGCAACATAATAACCTGTAGCGCAAACAATGAGATCAATTTTTTCTCGCGTGTCATCTACAAAAATAACCTCATCACCCTCTATTTTTTTAACTTCAGGCTTCGGGGTAATACGACCATGCTTAATATAATAGGGGACTTCACTATTGACGGTAGGATGTTTCTCAAAAATTTGATGCTGCGGTTTTGGCATTCCATAATCCTCATGTTTGCCAAAAGTGATGCGAACAATACTATAAGCAAGAAGACGTTGCAACCACTCTGGCATCCAACCACGAATTAAATCAACCACTGGCTTACCGAGAAAGGTTTTGGGAATAAACCACACAGAATCACGGAGACTAAGAACACTTTTTTCTGCCACTCGCGCGGCTTCTGCCGCCAAATCACAGCCAGAATTGCCACCGCCAATTACTAATACCCGTTGACCTTTTAATTGTTCAGGTTTTTTATAGTCTTTAGAATGGATAATTTTTCCGTTAAATTCTCCGGGTAGTTCAGGAAAACGCTTGCACCAATGATGACCATTACATAAGATTACTCCTTTATAAATTCTGGTTTCTTCATTAGCAAAGGTGACTTGCCAAAGATTATTTTCTATGGGTCGTACATCAACGACTTTTCGCTTTAACTCAATGTTTTCTCGTAACTGAAAATGATCGGCAAAGGCATTTAAATACTCCCACATTTGCTTGGCACTAGGGAAGTCGGGATAATGATCAGGCATGGGAAAATGGGTAAACTGTGTTACTTTTTTGGAGGAGATAATATGAGCCGTTTCATAAACGCCGTGATACCAATTTCCGCCAATTTCATCACTTGCATCTACTTGATCATAAGAAATTTCTGCTGCTTTTAGACCTTGGGCAATGCCTAATCCCACAAATCCTGCACCGATAATTAGTTGCTTCTGTTTTGTGTTATTCATTTTTTGGCTTAACTTGATTAAGTCTCCAGTTAACTAAGCTCGGAATATATTGTTTTAATAAAGAAAAAACTTTTGCGCGACGATCTGGAAAGATATGCAACTGATTATTTTTAATTCCTTGAATCACTTTAGCAATTACTTGTTCAGGATCCGTTGCCGTTTCATCAGCAACTCTGGTTATTTCGTAAGCAAGTGTGCCATATCTTTCTGCTTGCAGTAGGGGAGTGCGACTAAAAAAGGGATAAACCCCTGTTACCTTAATATTATATCGTTTTACTTCATTAAATAGTCCTTCAGTAAAGCCACGCAACCCAAATTTACTAGCAGCATAATGGGCTAATCCTGCAGGGGCAATATGTCCCGCGAGAGAAGAAATATTGACAATATGCCCCTGTTTTCGAGCAATCATATCTGCAATAAATAAAGAACTGAGACGCATAGGCGTGAGGAGATTAATTTGCATTAACGTTTCCCATTTCTGAGAGGGAACTTCATCCATGCGACCATAAATTGCTATGCCAGCATTATTGATTAAAATGTCAATTGGGAGGTTTAATTCCTGAGCGCGATCGTAGAGGGTTTGACAGCCGTTTTCAGTTGATAAATCAATTCCCCAACAAGCGATCACTTTCCCTGTTTTGATTTCAGTTTCAAGCGCAGCTACTTGTTCTTCTAACTTTTCAGCATCTAAATCAGTTAAAATTAAATGACTGCCAGCCTTTAAAAGCTGTCGTGTAAATTGTTGACCAAAGCCACCACTTGCCCCTGTAATTAAAACGGTTGCTTGATTTAATTCTGTCATCAGATTAAATTTTAGGTGAAGGAAGCACTTTCCATAGTAATAGAAACCAAGGGACTTTTAAATCAGGAATTAGCCAAGCATATTGTCTTAAAAAAGGAAGGGCTGAGGGAAGAATAAATTTCAGCGATCGCAGTGAAGCAGGACGCTTTCCTTCTTGATCAACAACTTTATAACGTTTAGCTAATTCAGCAACAATTTGCACCTTTCCAGTCAATTTTAAGGGGTTTGGTTGGGCAACGAAAGCGGCAATCACTCGCCCCACAAATAAAGGACTTTCCCAATTGTATCGATCGCGCAACGTAGGATTTTCTGAATTACTTTCTTGAATTAACTGTGAAATTTGCTCAGTTCCCACAATCCCTGGCCACAAGGAGACCGAAGTAATATTCTCTGATTTTAATTCCACTGCCATATCCGCGGCAAGACGATCGCAGCCCGCTTTTCCCACGCCATAAGCAGCCCCAAAAATATACGACATTCCCCCCCAAGAAGAAATGGTACAAATTAAGCCCTGTTTCCGTTTACTCATCAAACGAGCGGCAAAAATACTGCTAACATAATGGCTACGGAGTCCCACTTGGTTCACAGCATCCCACAGACTCGGATCATGTTGCCAAAACGGTGTTCCTGAGGCCTGGGCAAGGGGTTGTACTCCAGCGAAGACATTATTCACTAAGAGGTCTAATTGCCCGTTTTGTTCCTGTTCAATTTGGGTAAATAGCTGTTTAATTTGTTCATCATCACTATGATCCACCTGTACAGGAATACAAATGCCTCCTGCTTCTTCCACAGCAGTTTTTGTTTCTAAAAGCGTTCCTGTTTGCGAGGGAGTTTCCTCATTGCCAAGGGTACGCCCAGTAATATAAACAGTTGCGCCAGCTTCTCCTAAGCCAATGGCAATCCCTTTACCAATGCCACGAGTTGCCCCTGTTACTAATACGACTTGATTCTGAAGAGATTTCACCACTTTTAATTCTTAATTGAAGGCACTATCATCATTGTAATATCAACTAGAGATGCAACTAGCCATAAACATTTGTTAATATGAAGGAAACCTCAATTTAAGAATCTTTCTCAGTAAAACTGGCGGTAAACTGAATCAACTTTTCCACGCGATCGCGCACAGTTGCTAAACGTTGTTGAGACGTTTCTGGATTCCGTGAGGTTTGTAGAAACATCATATCTGTTTGCAATAAGCGCATAGTGCGGTGAATTTCAGTTTGAGAAGATTGCCACTGAGAAAAAATTTCTCCTGTTAGGTCTTCTCCTGTTAAAGCCATAATCTCCTGTTGAAATTGCTGTTGGAGTTTTGAAAATCCAGCTTTCAATTCCTCATAATCAGCCTCTGCATTGAGCATTTCCTCCAACTGTTTGAGCAGATTAAAAAAGGTTTGATAGGTTTGTTGATAGGAGAGGGGTAACATGATGGGGTTTATTTACGTTACAATCTTGTGAACTTCTCATTAAATAGAAAACATTATCTTATTTCATTAGTAACACTTAATGAGTTTCACCTTCTGACTTTGTCAAACCTTGTAGAATACTAAGAGTGGACTATGGACGCGATCGCACAAAAAACCACCACCGAATATAACATATCTTTACCGCGATGGTTAGCTGACTGTATCGAAATCGCTAATGATCCGAGCGTAGAGAACGAAGATGCAGAATTAATTGCCAGTGCTTTTCAGTTTGCTTACAACCTACACGAAGGTCAATATCGACGTTCTGGAGAGCCTTATATTGCTCACCCTGTAGCAGTTGCTGGCTTAATTCGAGATTTAGGTGGAGGCAGTGCCATGATCGCTGCTGGGTTCCTCCATGACATTGTAGAAGATACCGACACCACTTGTGAAGAAATTGAGGAAAAATTTGGGGAATCCGTTCGCCATCTCGTAGAAGGAGTTACCAAACTTTCTAAGTTTAACTTCTCCAGTAAAACCGAACGGGCTGCCGAGAACTTTCGGCGGATGTTTCTGGCGATGGCAAAAGATATTCGCGTCATTGTGGTAAAACTTGCAGATCGTCTCCACAATATGCGAACTTTAGAACATCTAAAGCCAGAAAAACAAAAGCAAATTGCCCTAGAAACCCGAGAAATTTTTGCCCCCCTTGCCAACCGTCTTGGAATCGGTCGATTTAAGTGGGAATTAGAAGATTTAGCCTTTAAGTATCTCGAACCGCAAGCATTTCAACAAATCCGAGATTTAGTAACTGATCGACGGGCTGATCGCGAAGCCAGAATTAACGAGTTAATTGCCGTTTTACATCAACGCTTCCAAGATGCGGGAATTGAAGTAGAAGAATTAAAAGGTCGCCCCAAGCATCTATACGGCATTTACCAAAAGATGCACCAACAGCAGAAAGAATTTGAAGAAATTTATGACTTAGCTGGCGTACGAGTCATCCTCAAAACTCGGGAAGACTGTTATCGTGCTCTCGCCGTAATCCATGATGCCTTTAAACCCATTCCAGGTCGCTTTAAGGACTATATTGGACTCCCCAAACCAAATCGGTATCAATCCCTACATACCACCGTTATTGGGATTTATGGCAAGCCGATCGAAATGCAAATCCGTACTTTGGAAATGCACCATATTGCAGAATACGGGATTGCTGCCCACTGGCTATATAAAGAAAGTGGTTCTAGCGACTTTAAGCCTACCGCAGAAGATGAGAAATTTACATGGTTGCGACAGCTTTTAGAATGGCAAAACGATCTCAAAGATGCCCAAGAGTATATTGAGAGTATTCGGGATAATCTATTTGAAGATGATGTGTTTGTATTTACGCCACAAGGAGATGTGGTAGCCCTTTCCCGTGGGGCAACTCCTGTGGATTTTGCTTATCATATCCATACGGAAGTGGGGAATCATATTAAAGGGGCGCGAGTGAATGGCAGTTGGACGGTTTTAGATACGCCTCTCAAGAATGGCGATATTGTGGAGATTATTACTAGCAAAAATAGCCATCCCAGTTTAGATTGGTTAAACTTTGTGGTTACGCCTAGTGCCAGAAATCGCATTCGGCAATGGTATAAGCGTTCTCATCGAGAAGAAAATCTTGCCCGAGGACGCAGTATGTTAGAAAAAGCAGTGGGGAAAGCTGGTTTTGAATCCCTACTAAAATCAGATCGAATGCAACGAGTTGCTGAACGTTCAAACTATCAAACTGTTGAGGATTTATTGGCAGCGATTGGTTATGGGGAAATTACCACTAATTCTGTTGCAAGTAAGTTACGAGAAGAATCTTTACAAGAGGAAGAGTTAGAAAAAGCAGAACAAAAACCCGATCTAGAAGAGGAAAGGGTACAAAGCCTGCCAAAAACCGTTTCTCGTTCTTCTCGTCCCACTAAAAATAATCAATCTCCCATTGCAGGAGTTGAGGGGTTAATGTATCACCGCGCAGGTTGTTGTTCCCCTATTCCGGGTGAACCGATCCTTGGTATTGTGACTCGTACTAAAGGGATTACCATTCATCGCCAAGATTGTTCTAATGTGGAGCAAGTGAACAGCGATCGCGTTATTCCCGTTCACTGGAATATTGTTAATGGGGATGGCAAAACTAATGGTAATGGTCGCAGTCCTACTTATACTGTGGATGTAGAGGTAGAAGTCATTGATCGCGTTGGAGTATTCCGAGATATTTTAGCCCGTCTCAGTGACCAGCATATTAATGTTAGCAATGCCAGCGTGAAGACAGGGAAAGATAAGCCAGCTTTAATTACTCTCTCTATTGAAGTCAAAGATCATCAGCAGATGAATAGCTGTTTTAATCGTATTAAGCAGATGACTGATGTTTTAAAACTCCGTCGGATTGATCAGGGGGAATAGTTATGAAAACAGAAGATGATTTTAGCCAAGGCAAACGAGGAGCAGTTGACTTAAGTTCCTCAGGTAAAACTCGTATTACTATTCGCTTGGATGATGATATTTTACAATGGTTCCGTCAGCAAGTGCATTTAGCAGGGGGTGGAAATTATCAAACCCTCATTAACGAAGCACTCCGTCAGCATATTCAACAAACTCGTGAACCCTTAGAAGAAACATTACGGCGAGTGGTAAGAGAAGAACTGAATAATATAGCATCCTAGCTTAAATGGCATCCTCCTCACTCATAAACCGAAGATATTCGATCGCGGCTTCTTTTTCATTGGCAAATCCCTTTTTCCACTCGTTAAAAAAGCTAGCCACATCATCAAGATGAATATATTCTTTGGATGACAGAGGATAGGGATCATCAGCTCGACGTAATTGGGCTAAAAACTCACGAGCTTTTTGATATTCTTCGGCAGTATAATTCGTTGAACTTTGCTTTTGAGAAGGCGATTGGTTTTGAGGCTGTTGTGTAGTTGGTTTCTCAAGCCTAACCCGCTCTTTACGATAACTGTCTTGCACTTTCGGAGGGGTTTTCGGTGGACGTACTCCTGATTTTGGTTGAATATCGAGATATAATGCTATTAGGGCTTGAGCATTATTAATCGCTTCTTGAGCAATTTGCAAATTATCCACAAACTTTCCCTCAGCATCAACATGGATTGCTTGATTTCGGGATATTCTAATTTTATGAAAATAGCGAGCAACCTCTGCAGAAATTGCTCTTTGTCGTGCTAACCGTATAAGCCTTCTATGTTGATCTTCTTCTTCAATGGGGATTCCTTTTTCTTGAAAAATCCGAACAGTTAAGAGTTCTCCCAAAATGCCAACTTTCAAAATGCTAGCATTGGGATCACTGGCTAAATACTGATTAGCTGCATCCAATAGAGTCCGAATTTTTTGATTAATAATCTGATCACCCATTATTAATTAGTCTAAATTTTCAATAAAAATGCTTTCATAATTTCCTGCAAGATCAGGAATCGTATCGGGATAAGAATTACCAGAGAAATTAGTACAATCATCAGCTTCAGTGATCGAGCTACTGTCTAGTTTAGCTGTTTCAATTAGAACTGTTCCTTCGTCTTGGTTACAAATTCCATAATGAGATTTCTCAGCCTTAGAAATCGTCACTTCTTCTAAGGTAATTTCTCCTTCATTATAAATGCCAGCCCGATTGCCTACTAATTCTAGATTCTTAATTGCACTATTTCCTTCGTTATTAATTCCTAATAGACTATTCTGGATTTTTAAATTGGTAATCTGAGGTGAAGCCTCACTCCCAATAATTAAACTGCCTAAACTAGAATAAGAACTATTAACAGGATTTTGATAACGATTCTCAATTTTAATGTTGTTAAGTCTTGGATTTTCCGAAGCTATTAGTAATACATCCTCTCGACTTGCACCTTTTAAGTTAATATCTGATAATTGAACATTGGAGGATGCAATTTCAACGCCACCATCATTAACAAATAAATTCTTTAAGACGGTTTTTCCTTCGGTTATTTCTTCTCCTACAGTAACTTTATGATCCTTCACTTGTAAATCTTGTAATAAAACATTCGAGGAAAGTTCTAAGTTAGCTAAGACAATGGTATTATCACCTGTTCCAACAATGGAAATATCGGAAGGAATTTTAATATCTTTATCTTCACCACTTCTTTCTGAATAAGTTCCTCGATCTAACTTAATAACGACTTCTTGATCGCGCTTTTCTTCTTGCATTTCTGTCGCTTTTTCGATGGCTTCGGTTAATGTTCTCAGAGGCTGTCTTATTGAACCGCTATTGTGATCATCGCCAGAGACAGTAACAAATAAATCTCCTTTCTTTTCTGATTCATTGGTAGCTTCCGATCTCCCATCTTTCCCACTTTCCGATTGATTGTTCTTTTTATCTGATGGATTTGTATCTCTGTTTAAAGAAAACCCTCCTTCCTCATCTTCTGATGTCTTCTCACTTTCACTAACCTCAGAATTAGGCGAACTTCTAGAAGAATCATCTTCCTCGTCTGTAATAGAAGAATCTTCTTCGGGAGAAGTTGCAATATCACTTTCTCTATCACTCTCAGAAGAATGAAATAATAATGTACAACTTGATTGCATGATTGCGATTAAGGAGATTAAAAGTAAATTTCTCATCATTGGTTGGCGCGATAACTTCATAATTGATTCTGATGCTTATTTAAGATACGGTTAGGGTTGGATTAAGTTTATTTCTTGCTTTTTGAGTTGTCTCTTTTTCTGGAGTCTCATTAGCGGTAAATAAAGCATCGCACTGATTAAATATCCGCCACTAATGCTAGCCATGATAAAAGATAATGACTCAACAGTAGTTGGGGTAACAATTTCGATTCCTGCTAAAATACCCAAGCTAACGCTTGCTATTAAAAAGAGAGTAGCAAAAAACGAATTTAATCCTGCTTTCTTTAAGGAAAAATAGAAGTTATAAAACCCTTTAAGTATAAAAGTAATTGTGGCTGCTATTAAAGTCGCATCGGTACTAACATAAGCATTAAAAAATCCGAAACTAACTAGGGAGTAGAGACTCGGGAGTGATACGGAAATAATAAACTGTTTCCAAATGACTTCTGCTAAAACGGAGACTGATCCCGCGATCGCGCCATAACATAATGCTAGAAAAACCGTGCCAAAGAACGCTTCTGTTAGTGAAAATTTCTTGGATTCCTTCTTTTCTTCTTCCCCAAAACTCACCCCAAAGAGTATTCCTAATAAAACACCAATAAAAATTATAACATCAGTTATTGATGTATAACGAAAATCACTAACAATGGAAAAAATAAATGTTCTAATTTGCTGAAAATGACCTAGTAGGATGTCACTAAAACTATAAGTTAAGGCACTGATAACTCCCATAGAAACTAATATTATTCCTAAGCCAGAGCTGGGAAAAGGAGACAATGGTATGGCAAGAGGAGCGGTTTTCACTCGTAGCGGAATAACATAAGTTTCTGAGTAAGCATTAGTGTGTAATAATAGTTTGCGTTCATACTCTTGGTTCGACTTTAACTTGCTCGTATCGACTCGGAGATAACAAGGAACTTCCCTTTCTTCTTGATTGGAAAAAGTTTTTGGTTGAATCTCAATCCAAGCGTGTTTTTGCGGTGTATGAGGCGGATCCGATGAGTGCGGTGCAACTTCCCATTTTCCCTCTAAAACTTCCTCTGGAATTAATTGCGCCAGTGATAATTCCTTTTCAATAATGTCTTCACGGTGACTTGCTTGAAGGTAAATTTCGCAATGGTTAAGTTCAATTTCTTTGGGTTTTTTGAGAATAATTGGTTGCAGAGCTTTTAACGCAGTTTCCGCATCAGGAAAGCGTTGTTCTTTATCTAACGCAACCATTTTTTCCAGCCAAGTTTGAAATTGGGGAGTAACTTTCGGCGCGATCGCGCTAAGATCAACTTGAAACTGAGAGTCTATGAAATCACTAACTTGATGCGATTCTTTTCTCAGAATTAAACTAATCAGCGTAATTCCTAAACTGTATAAATCAGAAGCAGTGGAAAGGGGTTTATTAAAAAATTGTTCTGGTGGCATAAAACCAATTGTCCCAGAAACAGTGCTAGAACTATCCTGAGAATATATTTTAGCTAGCCCAAAATCGACCAAATAAGTATTTAAATCATCATCAATAAGGATATTTTCAGGTTTAATATCCCGATGAATAATTGGAGAAGCTTGTTGCTGTAAATAAACTAAAACTTCAAGAATACTGAGGGTAATCTTCTTAATCTGAGTAAAATCAAATCTTTGCCGTTGAGATAAATTAGGGGCTGATTTATACTCTTGGACTAAACAAATTCCTTCTTCTGATTCAAAATAATCTAGGTATTTAGGAATTTGAGGATGATTGAGGGATTTGAGGAAATCTGCTTCTCGTTCAACCGCTTGATAAGCTGACCAATCACTATCACTGGAAACAAACTTAAATTGTTTAATAACAACCGTTTGCTGAGATTGAATATTCAGTGCTTTATAAGTTAACCGTCCTCCTTCCTTGTTAACCCCGAGTTGCTCTAAAATTTGATAATTATGGGCGGAAAAATCCGAGGAAATAGCCATGGAAAACTTGATACAGTCTTAGTTATGACTCTAATCACTAGAGAATACTTAAATCATAACAGTAGCTATCCCAATTGTAAATTAACTTCTTAATAACTATACAAAACTGCATTCAACAATTAAAAGAATGAATTAACCCCTGTTCCTTAATCATCAAAGATATCATCAAATTCAGCTTTAAGTTCTCTTGCCATTAAGGCTTGAACGGCTTGTTCTGGCGTTGATTTTCCCTTCAAGAGACGATAAACCTGACCAGAAATCGGGATGGGGATTTGTTCTTGACGAGCAAGACGCACTAAAACTTTAGTGGTATTTACCCCTTCGGCAGTTCCTTCTAAATCGTTAAGCACTTCTTCAAGGGTTTTTCCCTGGGCAAGCCCATATCCCACTTGATAATTCCGAGAGAGAGGGCTATCACAGGTTGCCAGTAAATCTCCTAAACCTGATAATCCAAAAAAGGTTTCACTAGAAGCCCCTAAACTAGTCCCTATTCGGATCATCTCCGGAAGGGCGCGAGTCAGTAAACCTGCCTTAGCATTTGTTCCCAGTTTTAAACCATCACAAATTCCTGCCGCGATCGCGACAACATTTTTTAACGTTCCACCCAGTTCTGTACCAATCGGGTCATTATTAATATAAACTCGAAATGTCTCACAAGCAAACATCTCTTGAGCCGCTTCAGCCGCAGCTTCATCTTCACTTGCCATAACTGTCGCAGCCGGAAGGTTATTTTGAATTTCTTTGGCTAAGTTAGGACCAGATAAAACCACAACAGGATGACTAGGGAAGGCTTCTTTCCACATTCGAGAAGGGGTATGGGTAGTTTCGGGATCTAATCCTTTTGTGGCAGTAACAATAATGGTATTTTCGGGAATATGAATACTCTTAACCCGATCAATCACTGATTGTACCCCTTTCATGGAAACCGCAGACAAAATAATTTCTGCATCTTGAATAGCTGATTCTAGGCTTTCTTCGCCATATCTTGACCATAAACGCACATGATGGTCGCTACGTTCTGCTACCGTAGCTAGGGTTGATCCCCATGCCCCTGCACCAATAACTGTCGTAATTTTCTGAGACGTTTCTGTATTACTTGCTAAATTATGCTGTTGAGATTGTGTATTAATCATTGAGAATTAGTTGATGGTTGAAAAGTCTGATCGTTGGTAATATTCAGTTACCTTGATTATACAAGGGAGACATCTGCTTATCAGTAACATCACATCCCTTATGTCTTATCGTAATCCCATTCCCACTGTCGATATTATTATTGAATTAGCTGATCGTCCAGAACGCCCCATTATTTTAATTGAAAGAAAAAATCCTCCTTATGGTTGGGCTATCCCTGGGGGATTTGTGGATTATGGGGAATCAGTTGAAGCTGCTGCCAAACGAGAAGCCCAAGAAGAAACCAGCTTAGAAGTAGAACTAATTGAACAATTTCATGTCTATTCTGATCCACAAAGAGATGCTCGTCAACACACCATTAGTATCACTTTTATTGCCAGCGCCCTTGGGTCACCAAAAGCTGCCGATGATGCAAAAAACTTAAGCATTTTCCCCCTTTGGGAAATTCCAAAAAACTTATGTTTTGATCACGATCAAATTCTCAAACATTATCATTACTATCGAAACTATGGCTTCCGTCCTAACTTCATTGGCTCTTGAATAGGAGAATAAGTTTTGTAATTAATATTGGGGAAAATATTATCAATTTTCTCCAATTTTTCTAACCAACTTTTATCAATTTTACCTAATGTAATGTCCTCATAAAGTTTATTAAATCGTCTTAAATGCGATCGCGTTCTTTTCACCGCATAGGGCACCATCGTACCTGTTCGCATAATAAAAGCCCAATCAGAAGACTGTGCTAACAATAACTCTCTTGCTGCTTGATTCAACGCTCGCTTTTCCCACTCATCCTTAGCATCCCAAGAACTTAACTCAATCATGCGTTCTGTAGCCTGGTGTAAATGGGGATAAATCCAAGCATTAGTTTCATTAATCCAATACTCATGAAATCCCTTATATCCCCAACTCGACTGGGAGGGTTTACAAACCTGCTGCACAGGCTCTTTCTTTAAATAGCCTCCTAAAGTTACCATTTCATAAGTCGTTTGATCATACCAAGACTTGCGAATTAAATAGTCAATAAACCATGGTCCCTCATACCACCAATGACCAAATAATTCAGCATCATAGGGCGAAACTACCAACGGCTTACGTTGCATAATTCCTGCTAAATGCTCAATTTGTCGTTCCCGATTAAACACAAAATTCCCAGCGTGTTCTGCCGCTTTTTCTCGCGCCCAGTAGGGATCATATAGCTTCTTCTCTCCTAATCCTGCACTGCGACTGGTAATTTTATGATACTTGATCCCTGTATTTTTGCGTTGTCCATTGGGAAGAATATAGGGCTTAATATACTCATACTCGGCTTCCCAACCTAAATCTTTATAAAATTCTCGATAAACTGGATCACCAGGGTAACCCACTTGGGAAGACCACACTTGTTGGGAAGATTCATGATCTCGTCCAAACGCTGCCACTCCTGTTTCCGTATAAATCGGGGAATAAGTTCCATAACGGGGACGCGGACTTGCATAGAGTAAGCCATGTCCATCCATCAGAAAATAGCGTAACCCAGCATCAGCCATAAAGCGCTCTAAGCCATCATAATAAGCGCATTCAGGCAACCAAATTCCCCGCGGCTTACAACCAAAGTTTTCCTCATAATGGTCACAAGCAATATTAATTTGCGCTCGTACTGCTTCTGGATACATCTTCATTAAGGGAAGATAACCATGGGTAGCAGCAGAGGTAATGATTTCGAGATTACCCCTATCTTGAAGCCTCTTAAAAGCATTAACTAAATCTCGATTATACTTTTCCCAAGTTTGACGCACCCGAGCAAATCGATTTATATAGTGTTGAGCTAAATATTGAATATGCCCATTATCGGAGTTATTTTGAATTTCTTTTCCCGCTAGTTCTTCTAATTTAGCAAGATGATGATCATAGCGTTCTTGTAAAAAGGAATCCCGCAACATAGACACTAGAGGGGGAGTCATGCTCATTGTGAGCTTAAAATCAATGCCATCTTGCTTTAATCCCTCAAAAGTTTGCAGAAGAGGCACATACGTTTCAGTAATTGCTTCAAATAGCCATTCTTCTTCTAAAACATAATCACTTTCAGGATGTCTTACAAAAGGCAAATGAGCGTGTAACACTAGAGCAAGATAACCAGGCACCATAGATAATTATTTCTCTCACGTGAATAATGGGATTATTACTCTATTCTAGGATCAAATTGAAATCCCTCCCTTGCCTAAAAAAACCCGGAATATTAACCGGGCTTTAAGTAGTGTCTGTGCTTAGATGAACGATTAGGTAAGGTTTTTCCAATCTACCTCAAATCCTTCAAGGAGAAGAGAAGAGTTGTAAATTTGTAAAATAATCAGTAAAAACACAAAGAATAGCCCCATAAATACTGCCATTACAGGGGTTGTTCCCCAACCGGGGGCTACTTTTCCGTATTCAGAGTTGAGGGGCTTGAGAATATCTCCTAACCAGGTCCGCTGTGCCATAATCAATTAAAGGTTTGATGTTAACTTAACTTTGTATTAATTTTAAACAGACGGATTTTTTACCGTCTTTAGGTTAACATTACTATAACATATACAACCTGTTACATGGAAATAGCAATCAGAAAAAATCATGGTCTTGAGAAAAGTAAATCATTACTCTGGTTAGCAACTTTCCAAGTCAGGGATAGATAGATTATTGTGAAAACTAAGCGTTATACATTCTCAAATGCTAAGAGAGACTGCTATGATCCAAGCAACTGCTTCTCCCACGCAAGCTCCCGAAAAAACCAAGGAAACTGTTCGCACTACTTATCCTAACTATAAAGTAATTGTGCTTAATGATGATGTAAATACATTTCAGCACGTTGCTGATTGTTTAATGAAGTATATTCCGGAAATGACCAGCGATCGCGCTTGGAGTTTAACTGAGCAAGTTCATAATGAAGGACAAGCCATTGTTTGGGTTGGCCCTCAAGAAGCGGCCGAACTCTATCATCAACAGTTACGACGAGAAGGTTTAACTATGGCTCCCTTGGAGAAAGCATAACATGACAGACTCTTCGCAAGGGCGACTAGTTTGGAATCATTCCACTCATATTGAAGGCTTGATTCCTGTATTAGAGAGGTTAATTACTGTGGAAGGGGTTTATACTGTTACCCCAGGCGTAATTAGTCGCGCCCGTAGTAATTTTCAGCATCTTAAGTTACGAGTATCAGTGCCTATTCGAGGGGGTTATAAGGTTATTGCTCGAGAAGGAAAAAGTGTGCAAGAAGTCTTTATTATTACTGATTTAAATAAGCAACAACTAGAAAATGCGATCATTGCTAGTAAACGGTAATACAATAGTGTGATCACTGTTCATGCTTTCGCTTTATGTTAATGTCACTTCTTTCACTGCTCCCTGCTTATTTATTATTTCTCATTCTCATTTTTTTGATTTTTCCAACAATATTTGGATTTTTCTTGCGTTTATCTTTATATAGAAACCTGATTAATTTAGATAAGCAAGTCAATAAAATAATTAGAAATAGAAGTATTCCCACAACAGGAGTAATTGAAACAATCCGATCGCGCTTTCGAGAAGCGAGTCAAGAAGTCGAAGAAGTTAATACAAGTGCTATTATTGATGGCATTTTTCGTAACGAACAAATTAATTTTTTTGGCATTACCATGCGTTGGGAAGTAGCAGATCGCTTTTCTCGAATTATTCCCAATCTGCTTTTAACATTAGGCTTACTCGGAACATTTTTAGGCATTACTTTAAATCTCAATAATATTAGTACTCTTCTTAATCAAATAGAAGGAGATAATATTGATATCTTAGTCAATGAATTACAAGAACCCTTAGAAGGAATGGGGATTGCTTTTCTGAGTAGTTTAGTAGCAGTTACCTGTAGTGCTTTTTTGACTCTAACTAATCTAGCCAAAAATACCACTGCCTTAAAATTACAGATTTTTAGTACACTTGAAGACTATCTCGATAATGTTTATTTACCCACGATTCCGAGCCATTCTCGTTTAGATCGTGCTGTAGATCGAATGGTATCGCAACAGCAAGATTTTCTATATCGTTTCCATGATAATGTTACTGAGGCAGTAGAAGCCTCTTTAGGAAAAGTTGCTAATAAAATTGCTGAGGGCAATAAAGAAGCTACTGACTTAGCTAGACAGGTTTACGAACGTTTTTCGGAAACAGCAGGAACCTTAGCTCATGGCGCGACTCAATTTCAATATGCAGTTGAATCTTTAGAAAAAGAAGTGACTCGCATCCAAGAAGTGGGGGAAAGTGTGAGCCAAGGGGCAACAGTTTTTACTGAGGCAGCTAACAAAATTGAAAATAGTAAGTTTACCGAAAATTTAGAAAATTTAACTGTAAGTTTAGCCGAAACTCAAACCGCTTTTGCCGATTCTACAGCTAGGTTACAAACTAATATTGAAGAGTTAACTAATAGTAATCTTCATGCAACGGATTTAGCAGAACAATTATCTAGTAACCTTAATACCTTTACTGATAGTTTAAGTGAAAGTGCTAGTCAATTTCAAGGCGTAGCAACAACAATCGCAGAGAGTCATTTTGATCAAACAATTCTCCAAGCTAGTGAAAAATTACAAGCAACTCAAACCGAATTTACAGAAACTGTTAGGAGTTTAGAAGGGGGATTGAAAGAATTAGAAAGCGCGATCGCGCAAACAGAAAATAGTAGCCAAAAACTCAACACTGTTAGTCAACAACTGAGTCAACTCACTCAAAATTCGGAGAAACTAGCTAGCCTTAATCAAGAAAAACTGAATCAAATTCAACAAGCATTATATCTCTTTGTAAAAGCAATTGGCGATAATAACTTTATTAAAAAAACTGTTTCTGGACTCGATAATCTTCAACAAAACACACAAGAAATTGTTAAATTGAATCAGCAAGCTGAAAAAAATGAACAATCTCATCAAGAAAGCCTTGCTAATTTACAGTATAACTTAATGAAACTGTTAACTCTAGTCGATAACAATAAAAAGGAAGATAAAATCAACTCAGCAGTGGAAGAAATTAGAAAAACTACCAGCCAATTGCATACTCAAGTAACAGAAATTAATCAACACTCCCAAAAATGGGAATCTTTTGATCAAACTACTATTGATCAGATGCAAACTGAACTCTCACAACTCATTCAAAATATTAAAAATTCCGAGTCTGACACTTAATGTAATTCGCCTGCAAGGTTATAGTTTTTCTCCACGCGGTGGCACTAACTTCCTCTTTTCTAGGGTTTCCTCAATGTTTTTTAAGGGGGCTAAATCTTCTTGAGGAAGGGGAAACTTCGGCTGGTTAATCGGTAATTCTTCTTTTTCGAGGAAACTAAAGGCTTGGCGAAACTCCCGAGGCGATACTTGTAAGGGGGCTTGAAAATGACAGGGAATTAGCCTTTCAAAATGCCAACTCACTAGCAAATTTGCCCATTTAATGGTTTCTCTGGGGGCACGGTTGAGAATTAAGGTTCGTAGAATGGGGGCAACTAATAACCGTCCATTGCCCTGTAATTGCTGAAAAGACTCTTGCCAGTGAGGCTGCCAACCAAAAGGATATAAGCCATAGTAAGCTTTTTTAGAGCGATCAGGGGCTTGTTTTGCCTCTTGTAAGGTATCCTTGAATGTAGGCACTTCTAAAGCGTCAGGCTGGAAATAAGTGGCAAATAAACAAATTCGTTGCCAGCCTTTGATCCGATTTTCGGGGGTATCTTCAATTTTATCTAGCGCACTATCTCTAGCATGGAAAAGAAGTGGGTAAGGATCAAGCTGCACACTTTCAGGTGGAGTTTTCGGGATGGAGATAACACTATCTGTTACTAGGGCGGTGCCAGAGGGTTTGTGAAATAGTGCCACTTCTCCGAATGCCCCTAAGCCTAGTTTAATAGGGCCTAAGATAGCATAGTCAAATTCTTCGCCAAAGGGATTCTTATTATAGGGTTGAGGTAAAGTATAGGTACGTTTCGGGGGAAAACCAAGCCAACTTAAAGGAAGATTAACGGGAAAACTCCATTGTTGAGGGGCAACATAAACATCCGCTTGAGGAAATTTTCTGGCAAAGGGGCCGACAAAAACTTTATGCTCTAAACCTGATATAGTGGGAAGAACAATAAATTTTACCTCTCCATGTTCGGCTTCTAATTCTCTCACTAGGCTAATACATTCTGCGGTAGGGGCAACTGGGGCGTAAACCAGCAACCCTCCCGTTTCTAGCCGAATAATGGTCATGCGAATAGGAACTACCACATAGAAAATTCCCTGCACTTGGTCAAATGTCCAAATGGTATTTTTAAGGACTTCTTGACGCAGAGTGCGACGTTTACTATAGGGGTAAATGGGAAGGAGGGGCCAATATCGCCAGAGAATGTCACGTTGCTTCATTTAGCTTTTAGATGCAGATGGCAAAGAGGCTTTACCGTTATTATTGCTATGATCAGGGGTTTTGGCTTCATCTTGTAACGCGATATTACGAATAAAACGCGCGATCGCCTTTTCTGTTAGTTTACCAACAATTTGCTGTCCCATTTGTTGCGTTTCTGGCTTAGATAACACTTTTGGCACTAATGGCACAATTCGCATGGGATCAAAGCCTGGGGTATCTCTTAGAATTTCAATGATATTTTGGATATGTTCGAGATTTTGATTATTTTCTCCTAATTGGGGAGGGGCTTCGTTAACCGCTAATCCTACTTGTTCTCGCAAGGAGGAAGAGAAGTTATAAAAACTGCGTTGCCCATAAACATCAATGGCTTTTACCAACTCATCTACTAGACGTTCCCGAATAAATTGCCCGCGTTCAGAGAATAAAAAGTCTAGGGCTTGATCTAAAACTTTCTCAAAGTCGTAATCTTCAGAATTACGGGCGTTACGAAGTAGGTTTTCTAGACGATTCCAGCGGAAACTACCATCTTTAAATAAGAGATCGCGTAAGGATTGTCTTAATTCTGGGGCAGGATCAATTAAGAGACGTTTTGCCACATAAGGATAGGCTTTACTAAGCACCTTAAAGTCAGGATCAATGCCAATGGCAATTCCTTCTAGGGTCACTAAAGAACGGATAATGAGGGCATAATAAGCAGGAACTTGGAACGGAAATTCGTACATTACCCCCGACATTTTGTCGGTTATGCTTTTGAAGTTTAACTCAGCAACACTTGCCCCTAAGGCGTTCTCAAAAACACTGGCTAAAGCAGGAATAATCGGTTCTAAGTCGGTATCTTCTGAGAGAAATTCTAGTTGCACATAGTCTTGGGCGAGGGATTCAAAGTCACGATTAACTAGGTGGACAACGGCTTGAATTAGCCCATACCGCTGATAGGGTTTAATTTCGCTCATCATGCCAAAATCGAGATAGGCTAACCGCCCATCAGACATGGCGAGAAGATTACCCGGATGAGGATCAGCATGGAAGAAGCCATATTCTAAAAGTTGTCTGAGGGAACATTCCACGCCAATTTCTACAAGGCGAGTGGCTTCAATCCCAGCTTCTTGAATCGCTTGCAGATTCGTTAGCTTAATACCAGAGATCCACTCCATGGTGAGTACCCGTCGCCCAGTATATTCCCAGTAGATTTTGGGAACGTAAATGTCTTGAATATAGTTGTAGAGTTCTTTAAACTTTTCCGCATTGTAGCCTTCATAGGCATAGTTCATTTCTTCAAAAATACGTTCGGCAAACTCATCCATAATAGCCACTAAGTCGCTACGGATGCGTTTAATATTGTTACGGGCAAAAAAAGCAACCTTTCGCAGGATATAAAGGTCAATGGTGATGCGACGGAGAAGATCAGGGCGTTGTACTTTAATGGCAACTTCTTCGCCAGTTTTGAGTTTGCCTTTATAAACTTGTCCTAACGAGGCAGCTGCAACAGGATCAGGGGAAATTTCGGCGTAGATCTCTTGGGGAGAATTTCCTAGTTCCTCTTGGATGAACTGATAGGCAATTTCGTTATCGAAGGGAGGAAGCTGATCTTGCAGTTGAGCAAGTTCTTCTAGATAGGTTGGGGGAACTAAGTCGGGGCGCGTGGAGAGAGCTTGTCCAATTTTAATATAGGTGGGTCCCAGTTCGGTGAGAATGCCTCGTAATTCAATGGCTCGTTTTTGTTCATTTTTAGCAATACGTCCTCTCACTTTATCGAAAAGAAGACGGATGCCGAAGGCAGTTCCGGGTAAAATGAGAGCTACTAAGCGACGGACAACTGCAAGGGGACGCTTGCGATAATAATTATTAATTCTTTCAGGATCATAACGCCACTCGTTATCGGTTAAAGCTGGATGTCGCCGTGGCTGAGATGACTCCACTGTAATCGTTTCCGTAGAGCGATTGTTTGTGGATTGATCAGTGCTATTGTTTTGGCGACTGGAAGAAACAGTTTGTTGAGTCATAGTTTTCCTAAAACCGACCGATGTGACGTTGTTAAGTATTGTAACAAGATTTAGGGATCGCAGAGAAGCGCGATCGCTCTCTCTTAGGAGGGATTCTGTTGATAACCGAGGTTATTTTGAACTCGTTAGGATCTGATTAAACCATTGCAAAAACCGATCGCGCAATGCTGGCAAGGAATATTCAGCTTCTGCTTGTTGACGGCATGCCCAACGATCAATTTCCCCAATGCGCTTCATGGCTTTAATTAATCCTTCTACTGAGTCTGGCTCCACTAAAAAACCAGTTTTCCCATCTTGAATAATTTCAGCAGGACCACCTCGCCGATAAGAAATCACTGGAACCCCACAAGCTAAGGCTTCAATGGCAACATTGCCAAAGGCTTCCACCCAACGGGGGGTCATTAATAAGCCTCGACATTGTCGAATTTCTTGCTGTAACTCATGAGTTGGCAGAAAACCACCATAGTGAATCGACGCATGAGGATAGCTCTCTAGAATCTTATGCCAATAAGTTTGATCTTGCAATAAACCAAAAATTTTAAGTCTCACTCCTAATTGTTCTGCAGCTGCTACTGCATCTTCTAAGCCTTTTTCTGGGGCAATACGACCTAACCAAACAAATTCAGGATTACTTTCACGACTAAATTCATATAAAGATAAATCTAAACCACTGCCGAGACAACGACAAGCATCAGCAAAGGGAAATGTTTCGGCTTGAGTCTTAGTATAAACGCCCAAGGTATTAGGAAAGCGGGAAGCAGTTTCCCTCATTATCTCATCTAAGGCTTCACTCATTGATCCCATACTAATGAAATGAGCAATGGGCGTTTGAAAAAACGGAGTAAGATAAAAAGGAAGCCAGTCATAGGCAAAATTTACAATTAAGTCATATTGGGACTGTACTTGCCTGGCATAGTCACACATATTGGCTAAGACAGAGTTAGCTGGTAATCGAATAGGCGCTTCTCTTCCTTCCCCCTGTACAGCAACTTGCAAGTTCCCTGGGATGGTTTCAATGGGAATATTCTCCAAATAAGAGTCTTTGGGAGCAAGAATATTCACCTGATGTTTACTGTGTAGTAAGTCTTGGGCAAGATTTTTAATGGTGAGTTCTACGCCTCCCCCTTCTCCTGTACCTAATACTCCGACTGGGGTAGAAAGAAAGAGTAGAGAGAGAGATTGCGAAGAGGAGATCATAGTGTTTTTGCTAAAAATGATTGTTTGTTCGGGAAATTCAGGTTATTTTTATGGCATAGGCTGACCACATATTTTATTGCTAATTGAGTGTAAATGAAACCTTTAAATGGATTAGGTCGTATAACGGTACTAGGAACTGGTTTATTGTTTATGCTAGCTCCCTCTTTTTCTGCGCGAGCTGCTGTTGGGGATGAGTTTCGAGTTTGTGCAGAAGAACTACAAGAGGCTGGGCTATCAGCAAATGAGGCTTCTGCGGCTTGTGCTGATGCAATTCGCCCGAAAGATTTATCTCTGTGTGTTTTGAGTATGAATCAAGAAGTGGGAGTTGACGCTAATGAGGCGTTATCCAATTGTTTTCGCGATCGCCGCCCTTTAGAGTTAGCCACTTGTGTTATTGAAATTAATGATTTTATTGAAGTTGAAAATCTGAGTTTAATGGTGGAAAATTGTCGTCGTAGCGCCTTGCCTCTGCGTTATTCTGACTGCGTTGTTGGCTTAACAGACACAGCAGGAGAAGAAATTACTCCAAGCCAAGCAATTGAAGATTGCATTAGCGCAGAAGATTTCCCACGGGCATTAAGCCCAATTCAACGCTAATGATACATTACCAGTTAATCGCCCATCGCGGTTATAGTGCTGTTGCCCCTGAAAATACCTTAGCTAGTTTCAGGGCAGCTATTGAGCAGAAAGTTTGGGGGGTGGAATTTGATATTCACCCCTCTGTAGAGGGCGTTCCCATAGTGATTCATGATCATACCCTTGACCGAACAACTAATCAGACAGGGAAAGTTAGAGATCAAACGGTTTCACAACTGCAAAGCCTAGATGCGGGAACTTGGTTTAACTCTCAGTTTGCTTCTGAAACTCTTCCCACGCTACAAGAAGTTGTTAATTTATTTGCCCCTACCTCCATTTGTTTACTAATTGAAGTTAAAACCCCTTCTCACTGGTCATCACAAGCAATTAATAATTTAATCCAGATTCTAGAATCAATGCGCGATCGCTGTTTGATTCTGTGTTTTGATCATGAGTTTCTTCATTATCTGCAACAAGTTTCCCCTCGCTTTGCTTGCGGTTATGGAGTTAAAAATATCACTTATTACTCTTTAGACTACGTAACTACACTGAGTTCAACTTTCCCTGTAATACTGCCTCATTTTTCCTTAATTACAGAAAATCCTTTAACGACTCAATATCTGATGGAAGCAGGTTATGAATTGATCCCTTGGACTGTGGATGAATCGAGTATTGCTTTGCAACTTTTTAAACAAGGAATAGTAAAAATTATTACTAATAACTTACTGAAAAGCTAATTAAACTTCATAAAACTTAATTGATTTTTTCTTATTGTGTTCATTTTCGCCTTAAGATAGTATCAATTTACAAAAATTAGAGTTTAAGTAAATCAGTTAAAGTCTATTTTCCTTACTTTCAAGCCATGAAAGAAATGTTTTCTCCCGAGGTTCTTCCTGCTACCTTAGAAACAGCCTCTTGAACCAGGAAGACATAAACCTACCTTTACCCCCCAAAGCGTAATTCATCTACTGTATAGGATAAGTAGGAGGTGGGTTTCTAGTCAGTGCCCCCTAGGTTTTTAAAGAGGTAGGGGGAGTTATTCTATTTGCTCTTCAACTACGTCAAATCGTTTTAACCAACCCCGTTTCCAAAAGAAGAATAGAGAACTGAAGCCGATCATTGCCAAAACGCCTAAACAAATAAAATACCCCCATTTTGTACTCAATTCTGGCATATATTCAAAATTCATCCCATAAATTCCAACGATAAACGTAAGGGGAACAAAAATGCTAGAGATAATGGTCAAAATTTTCATAATTTCATTGGTTTGGTTACTGATAGAAGAGAGATAAACATCCATTAAACTAGAGGAAAGTTCACGATAGCTTTCTATAATATCTAGTAATTGAATGATATGGTCATAACAGTCTCGTAAATAAACTTCTACCTTTGATCCCATAAAGTTACTACTACTTCGCATTAGCGTTGTAATGACACTTTGTTGAGGCCAAATGGCTCGTCTTAACGCTAAAAGTTCCCGTCGAAGCTTATAAATTTTTGGTAAAGTTTTTCTGTTGGGACTAATAATTGCTTCATCTTCTAATTTTTCTATCCGTTCACTATATTCTTCTAGCACAGGGAAAAAGCTATCAATCATTACATCCAATAACAAATAAGTTAAGTAATCAACTCCTAAGCTACGAATTTTCCCTTTATCCTTTTCTAAGCGAGTCCGAATAAAATCAAAATAATCTTTATTATGCCCTTCTTGAAAAGTTAATAAATAATTTTCTCCTAAAATTAAACTAATTTGCTCAAATGAAAAGCCATCTTCTTCTGGGTTAGACGTTACTAAGTTAAAAATAATTACTAATTGGTCATCATAATATTCTACTTTAGGACGCTGGGGAACATTAACGATGTCTTCTAATAAAAGAGGATGAAAATTAAAAATTTCACCAATTTGTTTTAAAGTTTTTTCTGTACCCAATCCTTGAATATCTAGCCATAATGAATCTGCACTAGTAATATAGTGGGGTAACTCATTAGGGCTAATGTTTACCTTTTTAGCCACTTGTTTTTCATCATAATTAGTTAAAATTAATTGCGAGGGGACTGCATCTTCTTCAATACATAATGTTCCTGGTTCACTTCCAGGTTTATCGAAAAAGTATTCAAAATAATCTTCTCTTTCTTCACTTTCGTTAGTGACATTGGAATTTAAATTAGAAGTTTGTGTCATTTTAGATTCTATTAATGATTAGTATTTAGAAACTTGCAATCTAGCTAATAGCGTGACCTTCTCTCTAATCTAACTTAACTGATCGTTTTCAAAAAACTTAATCACACTTAAAACGTTACCTTTGCCACTTAAAACGAATAACTGCCTAATAGTATAACTATGTTCTTCAAGATGATTTGACAGTTAGAGTACTGAATGTGGGTTAAAATTAAGAAAAATCATTCTGCTATTGCCCTAACTTCTTCATGGACGAAACTGCTTTGATTTCTCCTTTATTAGGAGCAGTTGCGATAATTACCACCCAAGACGTGCTTTTGCGAGTATTAGCTGTATTCCTTCTCATTGCCATTAATGCGTTTTTTGTCGCAGCCGAGTTTTCGATGGTTGCTGTACGGCGATCGCGCATTACACAACTGGTTGAAAAAGGCGATATCCAAGCAGAGACAGTACAGAGGTTACAACAGCGACTTGATCTCCTTCTGTCAACTACACAAATAGGAATCACTCTGTCTAGTTTGGCACTGGGGTGGATTGGAGAAAGCACAATGGCAGTGGCAATCCAGCAAGGTTTATTCCAAACCCCGATGTTAGATGGATGGGTAGAGATAGCAGGCCACTCAATTGCTATTCCCATCGCATTTTTTCTAATTGCCTATTTACAAATTGTTCTAGGAGAACTGTCTCCAAAATCCATTGCCCTTCATAATGCGGAGGAAATTGCTCGGTTTCTCGCCACCCCAAGTTTATTTATTTCTCGTTTATTTTCCCCCTTTATTTGGGTACTGAATCGCTCCACGCAAACCTTACTGCGTTTATTAGGACTAGAGTATAGTCCTCACAGCTGGTACAATCGCGTCACTTCAGAAGAACTCCAACTGATTATTGCCACCGAACGAGAATCCACGGGTTTAGAAATTGAAGAACGAGAACTCCTCAATAATGTTTTTGAGTTTAGCGAAGTTCTTGTGGAAGAGATTATGATTCCACGAACAAATATTGCCTCTATTTCTAGAAATGCCACTTTTGGCAACCTTTTAGAAGAGGTAGTTAATAGCGGACATTCTCGCTATCCCATAACTGGAGACTCTCTCGATGACATTGTCGGGATGATTGACTTTAAAGCATTAGCAGTTCCCCTTGCTAAAGGTCGTATTAACCCTGAGACAAAGATCAACCCTTGGATTAAACCCGTGCGCTTTGTCCCTGAATTTACCCCCTTAGGAGAGCTTCTGACCATTATGCGTCGCTCTCGTTTAGAACTAGTAATGGTAGTGGATGAATTTGGCGGAACCGCTGGGTTAGTCACTCTGAAAGATTTAATTGATGAAATTATTGGTGATGACAGTGAATTAGGGGGGACTGCTTCCGGAACAGAAGAAATTTCGTTGCAAATGCTTGACGATCAAACTTTTCTCGTACAAGCGCAGATGAACTTAGAACAAGTAAATGAATTACTAGACCTTGATCTCCCCATTACTGATGAATATCAAACCATTGGCGGTTTTGTAATCTATCAATTCCAGAAAATTCCCAAGCAAGGAGAAACACTTCTTTACGATAACTTAGAGCTAACAGTCACTTCAGCCAGTGGTCCCCGCATCTACCAAATTCGGATTCATCGTCATGACACTGCTGCCCCAGAGGAAATTAAGGAAATAAAAGGAGGAGATGAAGAGGAGCTTGAAACCGATCCTGATCAATAACTACCACGACGTAATTTCATCCTGTGATTCTCCATTTGCCCAAAAAAGAGGAAATTCTTGCTTTCTTGCCAAAATATCAACGCACTTAGGATCAAATTGATCTTTTTCATAGTACAGACTTTACGGTATGATCAGGGTCGTTAAGAATAAATTAATGTTATTGACCTTCAGCAAGGGGGCGAATAAATAGTGATTAGAGTAGCCATTAATGGATTTGGACGTATTGGACGTAACTTTTTGCGTTGCTGGTTAGAACGAGAAAATACTGGGTTAGAAGTGGTGGGTCTCAATGATACCTCTGACCCCAAAACCAATGCACATTTGCTTAAATATGACTCAATGCTAGGCAATCTCAAAGCTGAGATTAGCCATGATGAAAATACAATCACCGTTAACGGAAAAACAATTAAATGTTGTTCTGATCGCAATCCCACTCAGTTACCTTGGGATTCTTGGGATATTGATCTAGTTGTGGAATCCACTGGGGTGTTTACTAGTGAGGAAAAGGCTTCTCAACATATTGCAGCTGGTGCTAAAAAGGTTCTTATAACTGCTCCCGGAAAAGGTGGCAATATTGGAACGTATGTGGTTGGTGTCAATCACGACAAATATGACCATGATAAACATAATGTCATCAGTAATGCCAGTTGTACTACCAATTGCTTAGCACCGATCGTTAAGGTTCTTCATGACCAATTTGGCATTGTCAAAGGAACAATGACCACCACTCATAGCTATACCGGTGACCAACGGATTCTCGATGCTAGTCACCGTGATCTGCGTCGGGCAAGAGCCGCTGCTGTCAATATTGTTCCCACCAGTACCGGAGCAGCCAAAGCAGTTGCTTTAGTGATTCCAGAATTAGAAGGAAAACTTAGTGGTTTAGCCATGCGGGTTCCGACTCCTAATGTTTCTGTGGTTGACTTTGTGGCTCAGGTGTCTAAACCTACCATTGCTGAACAAGTCAATGAGGTGCTTCATGATGCCGCTAATGGATATATGAAAGGGATTATTGAATACACGGACTTACCCTTAGTTTCCTCTGACTATCGTGGCAATGATGCTTCTTCGATTGTTGATAGCAATTTCACCATGGTGATGAATGGGGATTTAGTGAAGGTGATTGCCTGGTATGACAACGAGTGGGGTTATTCTCAGCGCGTTGTTGATTTAGCAGAGGTAATTTCCCAAAAGTGGAAATCCTAACTCCTTAGTGTTTTTAATATTTTTTGTTGAGTTTGCCGTGGGGAATACCTCACGGCTTTTTCATGTCAATTTTCATTAACTCTGTTGATTTTTACTGAATTGTTCCCGTTCAATGGCTTCAAATAAGGCACGGAAATTTCCCTCCCCGAAGCCCTGAGCGCGATCGCGCCTTTCAATTAATTCAAAGAAAAATGTTGGTTCTTGAAAAATAGGTTGAGTAAAAATCTGTAATAATAAAGGGTTTTTCTTAAAATCAGTGGTTAATGCCGAGGCTTCTGAATCAACTAATACTTGTGCTTCCTTAACTTGTTCCCATTCTGAGGTGGAGAAAGGTAGTTTCGGAAATCGCTCTTTTAATTGGGTATAGTAAGTATCGGGAACTCTCAGAAAAGATACGCCTCGTTGTTTAAGGGTTAGCGTTACATCGGTAATATTTGGCGTTTGCAGGGCAATATGTTGAATACCTGCCCCGCGATTATAATTAATAAACTCTTGAATTTGCGAGGTTTCAGAAGTTGGTTCATTAATGGGAAATTGCACCTTCCCACTGCTATCTACTAAAACTTGGGACTTTAACCCCGAATGAGGAGTCTGAATAGTAAACGCTTGTTTCCGTTGCCATCCAAAAATCTTTTCATACCATTGTACCGTTGACTGTAGCGCCCCTTTTGCCACATTAAGTACAACATGATCAATTCCAGTAAAAAATAACCCCCCTTTGGCAGTAGTTTTCCACTGCCATTGAGGCAACCAAGGGAGTAAAGGCGTTACCCCCTCTCGTTCCACTAAGGTATGGATTAATCCTGTTACCCCCAAAATTTGACACCATTTGAGATGACCGGAGTTAGTGGGAATGGTCTGCAAAGGCCGTAATAAGGTTACTCCTTGCATCTTGGCGAGGGTTTCTTCGAGATAAGACACTTCAAAGGTTACTTCGGCAACCCCGGGAGGATGTTGCTTTAAGTAAGCCGCAACGGGACTTTCCTCACTTTCTGGAGAATAAAGGAGGAACTCCGCCTCACCACTTTTAACCACTTCTATAAGCGTATGTTTATCCCTGTAGGGAGAAGTAACAGCTTCAAACCCCATTTGGGAAATAAACCAGTTACGCCACCAAGAAGCATTTTCGACGTAAAAGTGAATCTGATCAATTTTCATCGAGGCTACATTAGTTTATTAGGTGTTTCTCCCGTTAGGATACAGTTTTTCCTAGAAAAATAAATGATTATCAGGTTGGATATTAATTTCTGTTGGCACGGCATGGGGTTCTGCTTGAATTGCAAATAAGATTGCTTGGGCTGCAGTATCTGCACTCAGCATTTTATCTCGATCTACTTTTAAACCTGCTTGATCCCAAAAGGGAGTATTAACACCACCGAAGTAAAATAAGGTCATTTTTACCCCATAACGTTTTAATTCTTCTGCCATACATTTACTGAAACCTACTGCTCCAAATTTAGAGGCACAATAAGCACTGCCCATCGCCATGGGATGTTTTCCTAAAATCCCCACAATGTTACAGATGTGTCCAGATTTTTGTTTCCGCATTACTTCTGCGGCTGCTTGGGAGGTATAAAAACTTCCTTTGAGGTTGAGATCAAGCATGGTATCAAGATCACTGGGTTCAACTTTGGCATGGGGCTTGAGAATACCCGCACCAGCTGCATTAACTAAAACATCAATTTGCCCAAACTGCGCGATGGTTTTTTCCATTAATGTCTGCACTTGATCAGGCCTGGTAATATCAGCGGGAATATTTAAAACTTTCTCCGTTACCGATAGTTGAGATACTAACGCCGATAAACGCGCACTATCTCTAGCGACTAAGACTAAATTTGCTCCGGTTTCTGCAAGCTCATGGGTGAGAGTAGAACCAATGCCACCGGTTGCACCAACGATAACAATAACTTTGCCGTTCATTCTTGTTACATTTCTTTACATCTTAATCTATCTTAACGATTAATCTTCAATAACATCCGCTGATTTAAGATGAAATTAATTAGTTTCTGCTACACATCTCTTGATATCCCCCTCCAATAGACAAGTTTGGGATTTACCTAATACTGAGATGTCTCCTCAAGCCCTATCCTTATCCACAACTGCTAAACATAAGTGGGAATTGCATCACGGATATTTTGTTCTCGAAAGAATTGAATCATTTTCTGGTCTTGTCCTTGGATGTGGTGAACCAACCATTGATGAAGAAAGTGGGAAAGTTCAGTATTAATGATACTTGTGTCTTTCTCTGTTTCAATGCTGTGAAGAACTTTTTGAATTTTGCGAGTTAAGCGATCATGGATTTGTTTATGTTCCTCATAAGAGGGGTAGTCATGCTCTAGCATTAATCCTTCTTCTAGAGCAAAGTGATTTACGGTATCTTGAAGTAGCTGTTCGATTAGGCTTTTAATTTCAGCTTCCTGATTAGGTTTTACCATTGCTTGTTGCAATTCCCCAACCAACCCAAACATTTCTTTATGTTGCTGATCAATTACAGGAAAACCAGTTTCGTATTCTTTAGACCACTGAGGAGTTTGCATAGTTGAAAGTGAGCTAACTGTATAAGGCATTGCTTCAAACAGATATTTTAACCCACTCTTTGCTCTTGGATGTTATTAGTTATTAGTCATTGGTCATCAGTCATTAGTCACTGGTTTACAAACAACAAAGAACGAAGGACAAAGGACAAAGGACAAATACCTCAAGCAGAAAAAAAATAAATGTTAAAGCTTTTTTTAAAGTTTAAGTAACAAAACTACACTTCTCGTTATGATGAGGTGGTGCTTGATATGTGCATTTAAGAGGCAGCATGGAGTTTTTATCAGATTCGGTTTCACTATCGCGGATGCAGTTTGCTGTAACTGCAATTTTTCATATGTTGTGGCCGGTTTTAACCACTGGTATGTCAATTTATTTAGTCGTGGTAGAGGGATTATGGCTCAAAACCCGTAATCCTGATTACTACTATCATGCCCGTTTTTGGTCAAAGCTATATGTTTTGAATTTTGGAATTGGGGTTGCTAGTGGCGTTCCCATGGAATTCCAATTTGGGACGAATTGGGCTCCATTTTCGGAAGCTGTGGGAGACTTTTTTGGTAGTATTCTTGGGTTTGAGGCTTCCATGGCGTTTATGTTAGAAGCAGGATTCTTGGGAATTATGCTCTTTGGTTGGGGGCGTGTTCCTGGGGTGATGCACTATATTGCGACGATTATGGTTGCCTTTGGGGCAAATTTATCGACTTTTTGGATTTTGGCGGCAAATTCTTGGTTACAAACCCCAGCTGGTGGGGAATTAGTAGATGGCAAGTTTGTTGTCTCTGACTATTTCCAAGCTATTTTTAATCCCTTCATGGTAAATAGTGTTCTCCATATGTTTTTTGCCACCTTGGAAACTTCTTTATTTGTGATTGGGGGAATTAGTGCTTGGTATATTTTGAATCGGAATCAACGCTATCAAGAGTTTTTCACTCGTTCGTTTAAGATTGTTCTTGCCTGCGCGATCGCAGTTGCCCCGCTACAACTCTACATTGGACATCTTAGTGGCGAACAAGTTTATAAACAACAGCCTACGAAAATGGCTGCGATGGAAGCACAATGGGAAACTGCCCCGAGTGGACAACCAGCAGATTGGAGTTTAGTGGCAATTCCCAACTCGAAAGCAGAACAAAATGACTGGGAAATTTCCATTCCCAATGGTTTAGGCTACATTCTAGAGTTTAAGAAAGACTTATCTGAACCGGTACAAGGCTTAAAAGAATGGAAACCCGAAGATCGTCCCGGAATGGTGGGGTTAATTTACTATTCTTTTCGGATTATGGTAGGAATTGGTTTCCTACTGGTGGGATTAATGGCATTTACGGTGATCCAATGGCTACGAGGAAAACTGGCAACAGTAGAAATTGCCAACCAAAAATGGTTACTGATTGGTTGGATGTTTGCTGCGCCATTAGGGTATATTGCGATTGAGTCAGGTTGGATTGTCCGCTGTGTAGGGAGACAGCCTTGGACGATGTACGAAGAAATTCGCACCGTTGATGCGGCTTCTAATCTACCCCCCCAAGAAATTTTGACTTCTTTATTAGGGTTTACAGGGGTTTATACTCTCTTGTTTATTTCTGCCCTCTATTTTGGTAGTCGCATTATTCGTCAAGGTCCTAATTTTGATTTACCGCTTCCACAAGGCTCTATAACCGCGACTCCTGTTGAACCGACTCCAGATCGCCGCCCTGTAGAGAATTGAAGGATTAAGGGGTCAACCACGGTTGACTTGCTTGATCTAAAGTTTGAGCGTCTTCGGAATTGAGTTGCCAACCTAAGGCCCCCGCATTTTGTTGGGCTTGGTTGGCATTTTTTGCCCCTGGAATGGGAATGGTTCCTTGAGTAATTAACCAATTTAGAGCTACCTGTGCTGGTATTTTTTGGTATTTTTCCCCTAATTTTTGCAAATTATCAATAACAGGAGAAATTTTATTGATTCCAGAAGACTTAAATTTGGGATCTAAAGCCCGAGCGCCACTTGGTTTTTCTGAACCTGTATATTTTCCTGTGAGTAACCCTTGCGCTAGGGGACTATAAGCAATAATTTTGACCCCTAATTCTTGGGCAGTTTGAAATGTGCCATTACTTTCAATTTTACGGTTGAGGAGAGAATAGATAACTTGGTTACTCGCTAGGGGAATGTCGTATTTTGCTAAATGTTCTTGGGCTTCGCGCATTTGACTTGCTGAGTAGTTACTCACCCCCACTGCTTGAATACGCCCTTTTTGCACTTCTTCTGCCAAGGTTTTCATTAGGGTTTCTTGACTCATGAAAAAGGTAAAAGGAGTATGAACTTGATATAAAGGGATGCTCTCGATTTGTAGGCGTTCTAAACTTTTACTCACTGCTTCTCGCACGGATTCGGGAAAAACCCGCCAAGGTAAGGGAAAATACTTCGTCGCGATCGCGATTTCTCGATCACTGGCTTTAGCAAAGTTCCCTAATAACTGTTCTGAGTCTCCTGTACCATAAACTTCTGCAGTATCAAAAAGGGTAATGCCAGCTTCCACTGATGCTTGGAATGCCTCTTGGACTTGCCTTTGATCATATTCTTTTCCGTAATTCCAAAATAAGCGATCTCCCCAAGACCAAGTTCCTACTCCCAAGGGGGTTACTTTCGGACCATTCTTTCCTAAAGAGACGGTTTCAGGCGCAGTGGCACTAGTATTCATGATTCTTAATAATTAGCAAATAACGTTATTCTCAAATCTAGCAAAAATGTGAGATTTGGTTATTCCTGATTCGTGAAAGCTAGACGAAGGCGCGATCGCGCAGTTAAATCTTTCTCTTGTTTCTCTAATTCCTGTAAAAACGTCTTAATTTCTTCAGTTAGCGCTTGCTTGGCTAAAGACTCTAACCCCACAATTGCGGCATACCGAACAATCCATTCCTCATCTTTTTTTGCCACTTGCTTAAGGGTTTCCAAAACCTTTTTCTGCGCCCCTTCTTGTGCCTCTGGGGGCAACTTTTCCCAACGTAAGTCCCCCAACCCTTTCGCCGCGCCACGACGGACACTGAGGGCAAAATCATGGGCGGCTGCTTCTGTTAAAATATCTAACGCATCAGGATGAGCAATTCTGGATAAGGCTCGAATTGCCCACGCCCTTGCTCCATAATCATAGCCATCTAAATCTCGAATTAAAATCGGGACAGCCACATCCCCTAGTTTTACCAAGCCTTCTACTGCAGCGATCGCGGCACCAGGGTTATTAAAGCCTAACACCTGAATCAGCGTAGGAATTGCGTCCTCTGACTGGCTACCACTTAACGCCCAAACAGCTTTCACTAACTCATCAGGAGAACTCGCCTTTTCAACGGCTTCAATCAGAGATTCTGATGTCATTTGTGGTTTGTCCTTTGTTATTTGTAAACCAATGAATGACCAATAACATATCAGATTTTTGCATTTTGTGGAGAAGTGTCACTATTGCTATGAACAAAATGATAAGCTAACGATTGCGCTTAAATATTCAGAACTTTAAGAACCATCTATGGCAAGCCAGCAAGAACTTCCTTCTCTTTTAAAAGTTGCCCGTGGGGAAAGTGTATCACGTCCACCCGTGTGGATGATGCGTCAAGCCGGACGCTACATGAAAGAATATCGGGACTTACGAGATAAATATCCTAGTTTTCGGGAACGCTCCGAGAATCCAGACCTCGCCATTGAAATTTCTTTACAACCTTGGCGAGCTTTTAAGCCTGATGGGGTGATTCTCTTTTCCGATATTTTAACCCCTCTTCCGGGAATTGGCATTGATTTTGATATTGTGGAAAACAAAGGGCCGGTTATTGATCCGCCGATTCGTACCCAAGCACAAGTCGATCAAATGCGTCCCCTTGATCCTGAAGCCTCTCTCCCCTTTATTAAAACTATTTTGAAAACCTTACGAGAAGAAGTGGGAAACCAATCAACGGTTTTAGGCTTTGTTGGTGCGCCTTGGACTTTAGCAGCGTATGCCATTGAAGGGAAAACGTCTAAGAATTATTCTAATATCAAAGGGATGGCGTTTAAAGAGCCTCAGTTACTCCATACCTTTTTAGGAAAAGTGGCTGACGCGATCGCGCAATATGTACGGTATCAAATCGACTGTGGCGCACAAGTTGTCCAAATGTTCGATTCTTGGGCAGGTCAACTTTCCCCTCAAGATTATGAAACCTTTGCTTTACCTTACCAAAAACGAGTGGTCGAAGAAGTTAAACAAACTCATCCTGACACGCCTTTAATTCTCTATATTAGTGGCAGTGCTGGCGTTTTAGAACGCATGGGCAAAACGGGATTTGATATTATTAGTTTAGATTGGACAGTGGATCTTGCAGAAGGCAGACAACGCTTAGGACAAGATACAAAAGTTCAAGGCAACATTGATCCAGGGGTTTTATTTGGATCGCAAGACTTTATTCGCGATCGCGTTTTAGAGACAATTCGCAAAGGAGAAAATCGCGGACATATTCTAAACTTAGGGCATGGCGTTTTACCTGGTACTCCTGAAGATAATGTTCGACATTTCTTTGAAGTCGCCAAACAAGCTGAGTGATTGATTTAGAATTAAGTTAAAGGGGTGAAATTCACCCCAGTAAAAACGAGTTCAATAATAAAGTATGATTGATTCCACTAATTCCCATAGAAGCAAGGCAATATTTGTCCTTTGTTTTTTGTCCTTTGTCCTTTGTCCTTCGTAAACCAATGACTGATGACTAATGACCAATGACTAATGACTTTTAACATCAAACAAATTTGCTTAATTGGTTTAATCAGCATCCTTTTTCCTTTAGGAATTAGAGAAACCACTGCTGATTCTTTAGAAACCCCCATTGTCCAATCTGATGTTTATGATCCCTTGGCAACTCCTGATAATGATGTGAAAACTCTAGAGTTACTCGTTAATGATGCACAACGGGAACGCACCCTACCCATTTTAGTCTATCTCCCCGAAAACTCTTCTCCTAGCCCTGTAATTATCTATAGTCATGGGTTAGGAGGATCCCGTGAAAGTAGCCAGTATTTAGGCAAACATTGGGCATCTCGTGGCTATACAGCAGTGTTTGTTCAACATCCAGGCAGCGACGATCGCGCAATTTTGGAAAATCAGTCAAGACGATTAAATTTTCAAAGGTTACACCAAGCTGCTAACTGGCGAAATTACTTATTGCGTATTCAAGATATTCCTGTGGTTTTAGATCAACTAGAGGCTTGGAATGAAAAAAGGAAACACGATCTGGCAGGGCGAATGAATTTAGATAAAATCGGAATGTCAGGGTATTCTTTTGGGGCGTTAACGACTCAAGCGCTAGGTGGTCAAAATATGAGACAGGAAGAAACCCCTTTTCAGGATGATCGCATTGATGCTGCTTTAATGTTAAGCCCGCAAGCCCCACCCTACCATTCCCCTGAAGAAGCCTTTAACGCAGTGGATATCCCTTGGATGCTAATGACTGGCACAAAGGATATGGCTATTGTGGGAACAGCGAGAGTTGAAGATCGTTTGGCAATCTTTCCTGCTTTACCACGTGGTAATAAATATGAGTTAGTCTTAGATGGAGCAGATCATTTTGTCTTTGTTGATGAAGACAGAATGCCAGGTGCTTTTAATCCTAATCATCATCGTGCTATTCTCGCCCTTAGTACCGCTTTTTGGGATGCTTGGTTAAAAGATGATCACTTAGCACAGAATTGGTTGAATAGTGATCAGCCACGGGAAGTTTTAGAAGACGGCGATCGTTGGCAAAGAAAGTAAATTATTAGGAATGCGAATTTTTATTACGGGTGGAAGTGGTTGTGTTGGTCATTATCTTGCTGAAGAATTAATCGAAAATAGCGATCATGAACTGTTTTTCTTAGTTAGAAATGTGGCTAAAGTTCAGTTTAATACAAAAGCGCGATATGGCTCTGCCATTTGCCGAAGGCAATCGGGGATTCATCTTCTAGAAGGTAATTTAGAGAATATCAATGAATTTCAAGACTTACTCAAAACCATTGATATTGCTATCCTTGCTGCAACAATTTGGGGAGGAAAAGAAGAAACCTTTAGAATTAATGTTGAGAAAAATCTAGAACTATTAGACTTATTAGATAGTAATACTTGTCAGCAAATTATTTACTTTTCTACTGCTAGTATTCTCGACTATTATCACCAGCCGTTACCGCAAGCAGGGGAATTAGGAACTGAATATATTCGTTCTAAATATGAGTGTTATTTCCGCATTAAAGAACATCCCCTTGCCTCGAAATTAACCATTGTTTTCCCAACTCTTGTCTTAGGAGGTGATGACAATAAACCCCATTCTCATATTTCCTCTGGGCTTCCTGAAGTAGGAAAATGGGTTAACTTAGCCCGTTGGCTGAAAGCTGATGGTAGCTTCCATTTTATTCACGGTAAAGATATTGCCACGACGGTTCATTATTTAATACAAAATCCCTCAACCCAAACTAGAGAAATTGTTTTAGGAAGTCCTCGCATTAGTGCGAATCAACTCATTGAAACCCTGTGTCAGTATTTTGGAAAGCGTATTTATTTTCGCATTCCTTTATCCCTCACGCTGGCAAATATTCTGATTGTTATCTTTCGGATTGAAATGGCAAAATGGGATAAATTTTGTCTGCAATATCGGCACTTTAGCCATCAAACTCCTATTAATCCTCAAACTTTTGGCTTAAAAGCATATTGCCCTACCTTAATGGATGTTTTCCAGCAACATAAGATGTAATTATCGAATTTCATCATAAAACTGTTTTAACCATTGCGCTGAAACTCCCATTCCCCACAAGAAGCCAATCATTAAATAGATTAAATTAGCTTTTGCTGCTCCCCATTTTGCCACGCGACGATCTGAAGATTCAACAATGCGATTAACTTGTTTTATATGACCATATTGACATAACCGCAAACAGAAGTCAGCCTCTTCCATAATCGGAAGATTCGTATCAAAACCGCCACAATCTAGAAAGTTTTGACGACGACAAAAGATCACTTGATCTCCAAATAAAATTCGTAATCGTTTTGTAAAAAATAAATGGGGACGAAACAGTAAAGGCGTATAATAAGTTTTGAGGAAGTTGTGTAAAGATATCCCCCAACGAGTGGAAGAGTCTCCACACATAATTGAAATAAATCCACCCCCAGCAATAGAAGGATTAAGAAGGGTTTTACCAATAATTGTAATCAAATCAGGAGGAACATAAGTATCAGCGTGCAGGAAGCATAAATAATCTCCTGTGGCTATTTCCGCGCCTTTATTCATTTGTTGACTACGACTCGGTGAAGTGCTAATACACTTAATAACTGACGAAAGAGAAGTCTGATCAATAAAGTTTTGAATTAAGAAAAGTGTTTTATCTTGACTTTCACCATCAACAATAATGATTTCTTTTGCAGGTGGGGTTAAAACCTGAAGAGAATTAAGAGTGGATTTAATATATCTAGCTTCATTAAAAGTAGGGATAATAATAGAAACATCAGCCATTTAATTACAGATATTAATTGATTAGTAATTTTTTATTGGAGGCTCTTCTAACAATTCAGAGCTTTTTTGAGATAATAATCTAAGAGTACTTTTAATCGTTGCAGTAATTGGAACAGCAATTAAGACTCCTAAATACCCCGAAATTCTTGCTCCCACCATGAGAGAAAATAGAACGACAATGGGATTGAGTCCTGTTAAAGTTCCTAAAAGACGAGGTGTCACAGTGTTTTCAATAATTTGGTCAATAATCATGGCAACCACTAATACTTTTAACCCTAGCCAAATGCTTTTTAAGCCTAACAAAAAACTAATTAAAAATATGGTTAAAATCGCACCAAAGGGAATAACTCCCATAATGCCAATAGTTAGGGCAAATAGTAAATAAAAGGGAACGTTAAGCAACCAAAATGTTGGAATCATAAAGGCTGTTAGTGAAATAGCAAGGGTGAATTGATTAACCACATAACTATTAAAGTTTCTCCGCAGCGATCGCAGCACTTGGGGACTGGTAACTGGAAACCAGGTTTCTACAGTATTTTGTAATAACCCTTTATAAAAAATGCCTAGAAAAACCGTTAATACTAAAATAAAGAAAATTTGCAGAAAATTTCCCAATGTTCCTAAGGCTAAATTCGGCAAGTCTTTTAAAAAGGACTGAATTTGACTTTTAAGGCTTCTTTGTAAATCATCGCTCCATTCACTAAAGTCAATATTAAAGATAGTGGCTAACTGTTCTAATTGACTTTCAGAAGAATCGATCCACATCGGGATTTGATTACGAAATTTTTCAAATTGATCAATAATTAAAGGAAGACTAAAAAGGGCAATTAAGGCAAATATTATTAGGGTACTAAAAAAGACAATGAGAACCGCATAGCTACGTCTAACCTTTAATTTCTCTAGAACCTGAGTGGGATAGTTTAATAAAAATGCTAGTAATGTGGCAGCAATAAAGGTAGTAATTAACTGATTAAAATAGTCAATGACGACTAAAAATAGCCAACCGTCAAGAATAATGAGCGGAAACATTAATAAAACGAGAATCCAATTGGGAATGCTGGCTTGAAAGTCTTTTAGCCACGAAGCAATGGGGCTATCAGTAGCGCGCTCATATTCTTGTAACATAGCACCAACATTAAAATTTTTCTTAACATTGGTTCTATTGTAAACACAAAATTCTTTTTTCTTACTTGATTTTAGACCATTGATCGCGCAGAGATTTTGTAATTCCCTTCTCCTACTGATTAGGAAAAGGGAAAACTATTGTTAACTTAAAGAGGATTTCGCATGGTGACAAACTCCTCTGCAACTGAAGGGTGAATAGCTACAGTGGCATCAAAATCAGCTTTTTTCGCGCCCATTTTCACGGCAACAGCAACACCCTGCATAATCTCAGCAGCGGCTTCTCCTACCATGTGCGCCCCTAAAACGCGATCGCTGTTTCTTTCTACCACTAACTTTAACATCGCCTTTTCTTTACGACGGGTTAAGCTAAAGTAAGTGGAACCAAATTTGGCTCGATAGATATCAATGGCATTGTCTCCGTATTTTGCCTTCGCATCTTGTTCGGTTAATCCCACGCTAGCCGCCTCTGGGCTACTAAACACAGCAGAAGGGACATTTTCATGGCTCATAACCCGATTTTTGCCACCAAATTCCGTATCAGCAAAGGCTCTTCCTTCTTGAATGGCGACGGGAGTAAGATTAATCCGATTCGTGCAATCGCCCACAGCAAAAATATTAGGAACAGTGGTACAACTATAATCATTAACCGCGATCGCGCCATCTTTGACTTTCACATCAGTATTTTCTAAACCTAGTTTTTCTAAACGAGGAATGCGCCCAGTTGCCGTTAACACTACATCAGCAGTAATGGTTTCTTCATGATTGCCTTTTGTGGTTAATTTCAGCCCTTCTTTTGTCTTTTCAATGGATTTAACTTCCGTATCATCAAGTACCTGTAACCCTTCTTCAATGAGGCTATTTTGCAAATGCTCACGCAGATCATTATCAAAGCCTCGTAAAATGTAAGGACGGCGAATAATTTGGGTAACTTGTGAGCCTAACGCATTGAGAATACAAGCAAATTCTACCCCAATGTAGCCGCCACCGAGTACCACAAATCGCTTCGGTTGTTCGGGAAGAGTGAACATATCATCAGAGACAATGGTATGCTCAATTCCAGGGGCATCTATTTTTTCTGGAATCCCCCCCACAGCAATTAAAATTTTATCGGCAGTAATTTTTTCGTCACCGATGGTCAGGGTATGGGCATCTACAAATTGGGCATAGCCTCGGTAAACGGTCACCTCAGCCTTATCTAAATTTCGTTGATAAACGCCATTGAGGCGAGCCACTTCCCCATTAACTGCTGTGGTCATCTTTTTCCAGTCTAAACTGGCTTCTCCCACTGACCAACCATAATCTTTGGCATCTTCAAACCAATGGGGAAAATGAGAGGCATAAACCATTAACTTTTTAGGAATACAGCCCCGATTAACGCAAGTTCCGCCTAAGCGATCAAACTCCGCTAATCCCACTTTTGCGCCATATTCTGTCGCTCGTCTGGCTGCAGCAATGCCTCCAGAACCGCCACCAATGACAAATAAATCATAATCGTAAGCCATAACAATTCGTCCTTTTAGCTACTATTGTGTTGATTCCTCATTCTCTAGGAGATCAGAGGGAGGTCGATCACTACTCCATCCCCACCATACCTCGCCACATTGACAGGAATAAAATTCTTGCCATTTGCGCTCATAATTATCTCCAATTACAGGAGCGCGACGATTAAGCCAAACTTTCTCAGCTTCGGCTGCAGTTGCCCCACAACTGGGACAATGGAAATCAAGGGAATGAATGGCGTTTTCTGTCCAACTGGGAGGAACGGGGCTAAAGGCTTCCATAACTTCTTATGCAGAAAGTTTTCGTCGCAACTGATCGAGAGCATGACAGGCGCTAATATGACGAATGGTATCTCGTAAGCGTTGCTGTCCTAGTCGTAATTCTACCTGATCAGCTTCTCCCTCTGGGGTAGCAATTCCTAAGTAAATTAAGCCTACAGGCTTTTCCGCAGTTCCCCCTGTGGGGCCAGCAATGCCTGTAATACTCAATCCCCAATCGCTATGAAGCTGTTTTTTAGCCCCTAATGCCATTTCCTTGGCTACCGTGCCACTTACTGCCCCTTCTTGGTTGAGAGATTCGGCTTTAACTCCTAATAACTGCTGTTTAACTTCATTATCGTAAGCGACAATTCCCCCACGAAAATAACCAGAACTACCAGATACAGAGGTTAACATTGCGCCTAACCCCCCACCTGTACAAGATTCGGCAACGGCTACGGTTTGCTTGGTGTCTAAAAGCAGTTTTCCTGTCACTCTGGGAAGGGTGTCGTCATCGCAGCCGAAATAGTCTAATCCCGCAATTTCTTGAATCCGTTGTTGAATGGGATTAATAAGCGCGATCGCGCCTTCTTTGCTTTCGGCATGTGCTGACACTCGTAACCGTACTTCTCCTTTTGAAGCATAGGGGGCAACAGTAGGATTGGTGGAATCGAAATAATCACTCACCTTTTCGGCTAAATCTGACTCGCCAATGCCCCAAAATCGCAGCGTCCGACTGAGAATGACATTTGCCCCCCAACCCTCCTGTTTTAAGAAGGGAACCGCCGTTTCTTGCCACATCCGATGTAATTCTGCTGGCACTCCTGGAAAGGTCATAACCGTTAAATTAGGACGTGGTTGCCAAATCATCCCTGAGGCACTTCCCATGGGATTCGGTAAAATACTCGCTCCTTTGGGCATTAACGCCTGTTTACGGTTATTTTCCGACATGGTGCGCTTGCGCTGGGCAAATTTTTCTTTAATATCGGCAATTAATTCTGGTCGTTCTTCTAAAGGGGTTTCAAAAAAACTAGCAATGGTTTCTGTGGTGAGATCATCTGGCGTTGGCCCCAATCCTCCTGTAAAAATGAGAAGAGAAGCGCGATCGCTGGCAATTTTAATCGCCTGTTTAATGCGTTCAGGGTTATCTCCTACCACTGTCTGAAAATAGTGAGGAATCCCCAAATCAGCTAACTGTCGTCCTAAAAACTGCGTATTACTATTAAGAATATCCCCTAACAGCAATTCTGTTCCCACACAAATAACTTCCGCGCTCATAGTTCCTTTTTTTGCTTACGACTGCGTTGCACTTGCCACGTCATTCCTAACAGAACCACTGTAGCAGGGGCAAAATAAATCCAAGGACGTTCAAAATTACAGAAAACTAACGCCAACGTTCCTACCCATAAGGTTAAAGTATAAAGAAATAACGCCGTCATGGTTTGAGAAATTCCTTTTGCCAATAGACGGTGATGAATATGAATCTGATCGGCAATAAACGGAGATTTTCCAGCACGTAAACGAGCAGTAATCACCACTAGCATATCACCAATCGGGACAGCTAGAAGGACAAACGGGGCAAGGGTATTTCCTAACCCTGGTTCATTGGCAATGCCAGCTAAACTTGAAGCCGCTAAGAGAAAGCCGAGAAAATTTGATCCCCCATCCCCCATAAAAATATCGGCAGGGTGGAAGTTATACCATAAAAACGCGATCGCGCTTCCAGCAGTGGTCGCCATTAATAGGGCAACCCCATAATTTCCGTTTTCTAGGGTAATAAATAAAGTTGCAAAGGCAATAATCCCTGTTACCCCCCCAGCTAAACCATCCATGCCATCAATCCAATTTACCGCATTTGCCACACCAGCTAGCCATAAGAAGGTAATTAGTAAACTCAATCCTCCCAATAGAAAAGAATTATCCCAAGGCAAAAAGGATAAATCCACCCGTAATCCTTGCCACCACAGTCCAACAATCACCAAAAACTGCAACCTCAAGCGATAAAAGGCAGATAAATCCCAAATATCATCGGCTAACCCCATGGCAAAAAAGGCACATCCCCCAAGAATAATAATAATTAACCTATTGACTGCTTCTGAATCGAGAAAAGCCCAGCCTTGAACGCCATAGAGAATCCCAAGGCTTAACATAATCGCGATAAAAATAGAACCCCCCCCAATGCGAACGATGGGGAAGGTATGAATTTTCCGTAAATCTGGTTTATCAACTTGTTTGGTTGCGATGCCAATTTTCTTCACAATTGGCGTTACGGCAACCACAAGACTTGTTCCAAAAGCGAAGGCGAGAAGAAAGTACCACTCAGCAGACATGAGCATTATCCAGAATTCAGAAATAAATCTATCATGACACTGCTAAGGGGTTAGGTACAAGTCAAATTTTGTCATACCATTTCGATCAACTGGTGCTACTACTACGATCCCCCCAACCCCCCTTAATAAAGGGGGGCGAAGGGGGGATCTACTGTAACCTAGCTTTTTGAAAATGGTATCAGTTACTACGCCATCGCTGGAACAGGCATATTTAAGTGTGGATAGAGTGGAAATTGCTTACACAAAGTTTCTACGCGCTGTTTACAGGCTTGTTTAACCTGTTCATCTTCAGGATTTTGCAGACGATCCGCAATAATATTGGCAATTTCAGTAAACTCTTTAGTACCAAAGCCACGGGTCGTCATTGCAGGAGATCCTAAACGTATGCCACTGGTGACAAAAGGCGATTCGGGATCAAAGGGCACAGTATTTTTATTTGCCGTAATATTAATCTCACTGACAAGCTGATCCGCTTGTTTTCCAGTTAGCTTAACAGAACGCATATCAGCTAACAGCAGATGATTTTCGGTGCCACCCGAAACTACTTTGATGCCTCGGCTTTGTAGTTGTTTCGCCATGGCTTGAGCATTTTCAATCACTTGCCCAGAATAAGCCTTAAAGTCAGGAGTAAGCGCTTCCCCAAAAGCCACAGCCTTACCAGCAATGACATGTTCTAAGGGGCCACCCTGAGTTCCTGGGAAGACAGATTTATTGAGCTTTTTCCCTAATTCTGGGTCACGGGTGAGGATTAAGCCACCACGGGGGCCACGTAAAGTTTTGTGGGTGGTGGTAGTCACGACATCACAATGGGGAACGGGGTTAGGATGATGACCACTGGCGACTAAGCCAGCAATGTGAGCAATATCAGCTAAGAGATACGCACCGACTTCATCAGCAATGGCGCGGAATTTTTCAAAATTAATAATCCGAGGGTAAGCAGAATAGCCACAGATAATTAACTTTGGTTGCTCTTTGCGAGCTAATTCTAAAATTTCATCATAGTCGAGTTGTTCAGTTTCTTGGTTTACCCCATAATGAACAGCTTCAAACCATTTCCCAGAAACATTCACAGGAGAACCATGGGTCAGGTGTCCGCCGTGAGACAAATCCATCCCCATAATTTTATCCCCTGGGTTGAGGAGGGTAAGAAATACCGCAAAATTAGCTTGCGCCCCCGAGTGAGGTTGAACATTAGCACTAGCTGCCCCAAACAGTTCCTTAGCGCGATCGATGGCTAATTGCTCTACTTGGTCGATAAATTCACAACCCCCATAATAGCGTTTTCCAGGGAGTCCTTCTGCATATTTATTGGTTAAAACAGACCCCTGAGCTGCCATTACCGCCGGAGAGGTAAAGTTTTCACTGGCAATGAGTTCAAGGTGTTCTCTTTGTCTTTGTAATTCCTTTTGTAGCATTCCCGATACAGTGGGATCCGCTTTGGTTAAAAAGTCTAAGTTATCTTCAGTCACTTTTCTATGAGTCCTCTCTTTTACTACTTGCTCTACTTTGTTACTTTAACGCGATTCTCTTTTTTCTCAAGATCGAGCCACCTTGTTATGGTATAGCGAATCTCCTTAAATGGCAAAGTAGAACCCCTTTGTATAATTTCCCGTCTAAGACTATAATCCTCACTGTAGGCTCTATTTTGTCTTTTAAAAACTGGTGATTGCCATTTACCCTGGTAGTTTTGATCCCATAACCTTTGGTCATCTTGATATTATTGAGCGCGGAACGCAATTGTTTGATCGCGTTATTGTGGCTGTTTTATCTAACCCGAATAAGCAACCTTTGTTTTCCGTGGAAGAACGGATTCAGCAAATTCAAAACTGTACTCAGGATTTATCTGGCGTAGAGGTCGATCATTTCGACGGGTTGGCGGTAGAATATGCCAAGCAACGTGATGCAAAAGTGCTACTAAGAGGGTTAAGGGTGCTATCAGACTTTGAAAAAGAGTTACAAATGGCACATACGAATCAAACCCTCTGGCAGAATATGGAAACTGTTTTTTTGGCAACCTCCAATGAGTACAGTTTTTTAAGCAGTAGCGTGGTTAAAGAAATTGCTCGGTTCGGTGGCTCAGTTGAGCATTTAATTCCTAAAAGTGTCGCCCTAGAAGTATATAAATGTTACACAAAAACTCCCCAAGTGAATCCCAATCCAACTCATCCGATCAACAACCTTCCTCCGAAGAACTCATCATCCAAGAAAAACTTCAACAACTGGAGGAGTTCCTTGTAAGTAGCCATAATTTCCCTTTAACTCCCTATAAATTTGTCAATGAAAATCAGTTTTTTCAACAAATGGATAGTCTGTGGGAAAGTCTCCCTGATGCGTTTGAACAAGCCTATTATATTTTGGAGGAAAAGCAGAAAATTCTCCAGCAAGCCCAGACTGAACGGGAACAAATTCTTAAACAAGCCCAACAAGAGGCGAGACAAATTAAAAACCAGAGTGGAATTATTCAAGAAGCTCAACAAGAGGCTTATCAAATTCAGGCGGAAACGGAACAACACTGTCAACAGTTACACGAGAAGACATTGCAAGAAATTGAAAAGCTCCGCCAACAAGCTTATAGCGAGTGTGAGGAGTTGCGACGGGATGCTGATCAGTATGCGGATTGGGTTTTAAATAGTTTAGAAGAACGTTTGGGAGAAATGTTGCATGTGACTCAAAATGGTCGTAAAGCTCTCAAAGAATCCCAAGAGCCAGAACGCCCTAAGCGCAAAGCTCCTAAGCGAAAAGCAAGTTAGTTACTAGGGCAGAATGAGGAGAATATTAATAAAGAACTGAATTAAGCAAAAGTCTCCTGTAAAAACTCTCGCATATAATGATTAACCAGTTCTGGTTGTTCTTGTTGCACCCAATGACTACAGTTGGGAATATAGCGAACTCTCAAATCCTTCACATAGTTCTTCGTCCCATAAGTTAGTTCTTTACCTAAGGCAGCGTCTTGTTCTCCCCAAATCATTAAGGTTGGAATCTCTAACACGCCCCAATTTCTATTACTGACTTCCAATAAATCTCGAAAGGCACAACGATAGTAATTGATCATTGCTGTTAATGCGCCACGTTTAGCAGCAGCCTCTTTAAAGGCTTCAATATCTTTTTGGGTAAAAGCAGTTTGATCAATAGCCATTTCTCTAAAGGCAGCCGCGATCGCGCTATAGTCATTCCCAGATAAAAACCATTCTGGTAAAAAAGGCAATTGGAAAAAGAAAATGTACCAACTTTTTAATAATTGTTGAGGCGTTTTTAAGCCTTTACTAAATTCGGCAGGGTGAGGAAGATTCATAATAATTAATTTCTCTAGCATTTCGGGATAAGCATAAGCAAAGTGCCACGCGATCGCGCCTCCCCAATCATGACCGACTAAAATACCTTTTTGATTGCCAAACCCTTCAATAATTCCTTTGACATCTTCCACTAATTCTGTCATGGCATAAGCAGAGATCTCTTGTGGTTTTTCGCTATCGTTATACCCTCTTAAATCGGGGGCAACTACTTGGTAACTTTGGGCAAATTCGGGAATTTGATATCGCCAAGAATACCAAAATTCAGGGAATCCGTGAAGCATAACCATTAATGGCCCTTCCCCCTGACTCACATAATGGAGTTGAATATTATTAGTTGGGATGAATCCCTGTTTCCAATTTTTTTGGATTCTTGCTAGCATTTTTTTAATATAATTCTTGATAGCAGTTAGCTGTAAAATTCAACCTCGAAAATTTCGGCAAAATGGGTAATAATATCTTGGCGGACTTGTTGGCAAGTAATCTCAGGTAAAAATTGTTGGAGACTGCCAACAGCGCGATCGCTGATCCCACAAGGGACAATTTTTGAAAAACCGCTTAAATCTGGGCACACATTCAAAGAAAAGCCGTGCATAGTAATCCAGCGTTTAGCTTTAATCCCGATCGCGCCTACTTTTACTCCTTCTACCCAAACTCCTGTTAATCCAGCTTCTCTCTTTGCTGTTAACCCATATCCCTCTATTGTGCGGATTAAAACGCTTTCCAATTGTCGTAAGTACCAGTGCAGATCACAGTAATAATAGTGTAAGTTTAAAATCGGGTAGCCTACAATTTGCCCAGGGCAGTGATAAGTGACTTCTCCTCCCCTTTCTGTGCGATATAATGGTACGGAACTATTATTAGGGTCAAACTTGAGGTAATTTTCCGTTGCCCCCGTTCCCAGGGTATAAACTGGGGGATGCTCTAATAAAATTAATACATCGTCTAACTCGGGATTTTCAATACGTTGGTCAATCAGCGATCGCTGTTGTTCCCATGCTTCCTCATAAGCAATGACTCCCTGATTGATTAAGTAGCAACGTCGCATTGGTCATTAGTCATTGGTCATTAGTCATTGGTCATTGGTTGACAAAGGACGAGGGACAAAGGACAAACCTTTCCCTTCATTTTTCTCAATAATAACAAGAAATGTTAATAACAGTTAAAAGCCAAGAAAGCAACCTCGTAAACCAGCTTACAAAGTGCTAGGCTAGAGCCAAGGATGAAAGAGAGGAGGAAAAGTCTTTTATCATCAACAGATTGTTTCTGCAAGTAAAATATACTAAAGAAAATCTTAAGGAAAATTGCGTTGATGCCACCTAGTTTTTTTCGCTAAATAATTAAATAATGAGGAAAGGAAGCTGTTGCAAGAGAACTCATTAGAGGCGATAGGAAGAGAACTACCTCCAGAAAAGGCTGGAGTAATTACTCTAACTTCTTGCATCAGTGGAATCAATTACGCTAGGAATTTTCTCGCTAAAAAGAAAACTAGCTTAGTCAAACCTGTTAGAAGATGGAGTAACAAAGATGAAGCTTTTGATTCAAGGCAACAATATAGAAGTCACCGAAGCCATCCACAATTATGTGGAAGAAAAACTGGAAAATGCCGTCAAACACTTTCAACAACTCACTTCAAAAGTTGATGTGCATTTATCCGTTGCCCATAATTCTCGGGTCAGCGATCGCGCTAAAGCAGAAGTAACGGTTTATGCCAGCGGTAAAGTGATCCGAGCGCAGGAACACAGTGGTGATTTATATGCCAGCATTGATTTAGTCGCTGATAAAATTGCCCGTCAGCTTCGCAAATATAAAGAGAAACATCTGGATAAGAAAACTCAGGAAAGTCCCAAAACCGCAGAAATGGTAACACCTGAACCGGTTGAGGAAGATTTACTGCGCGATCGTGCTCCTGAGCTCCCAGAAGATGTTGTGCGCGTCAAGTATTTTGCGATGCCCCCAATGGGAGTTGAAGAAGCCAAAGATCAGTTACAGTTAGTAGATCACGACTTCTATGTTTTCCGCAATGAAAATACTGGGGAAATTAATGTAATCTATGAGCGCAATCATGGGGGGTATGGGGTTATTCAACCGCGCAATAGCAATGGTCATACCCATGGAACACTCCATGAAAAAGCTCAAGGTAGCAATGGAAAAAATGCTTCATTAAGCGAAGAAGAGGAATTAAGAGAATCCCCTCCAGCAGCAGAGGTATAAAGGATAATCGGGAGAGGATAAGTAAGTGAAACTTCTCCCGATATTATGGATCAATTTTGGTTCAGATTGGTCGGGGAGAGGGAGACAAGGAGATGGGGAGATGGGGAGAGAAGGGAGACAAGGGAGACAAGGAGATGGGGAGATAGGGAGATGGGGAGATGGGGGGACAAAGGACAAATGACGAATGACAAAGGACGAAAAACAAATCAGTGTAGCAGAAATTAATCAATTTAATTTTATTTATTTGATAATGTAGAAAGGTTGTAGTTATGATATTCCGATAATGCTAGATTTAAGTCAGAAAAAAGCCTTAGTTACAGGAATCGCCAATAACCGTTCGATTGCTTGGGGAATTGCCCAACAACTTCATACAGCCGGCGCAGAAATGGGAGTTACTTATCTCCCTGATGATAAAGGGAAATTTGAGAAAAAAGTCAGAGACTTAGTTTCCCCCATTAATCCTAGTTTGTTTCTCCCCTGTAATGTTCAAGATGATGCACAAATTGATGAGACATTTCAAGCAGTGGCTGATCAATGGGGAAAATTAGATATTCTGGTTCATTGTCTTGCTTTTGCTGGGAAAGAAGAGTTATCTGGAGAATTTAGTAAAACCTCGCGAGAAGGCTTTAAGCAAGCCCTAGACATTAGCACTTATTCCCTGACTCGTCTTGCTAAGGCGGCAAAACCTTTGATGACAGATGGTGGCAGTATTGTCACCCTTACTTATCTTGGCGGAGACAGAGTGGTTCCCAACTATAATGTTATGGGGATTGCCAAGTCGGGACTAGAAATGAGTGTCCGCTATCTGGCAGCAGAAATGGGAGAAAATAACATTCGCGTTAATGCCATCTCCGCTGGCCCCATTCGCACTTTAGCTTCTTCGGCAGTGGGTGGAATTTTAGATATGATTCATCATGTGGAAGAAACCGCCCCACTGAAGCGAACGGTTACCCAAACGGAAGTGGGAAATGCGGCTGCCTTCTTGTGTAGTGATCTTGCTAGTGGCATTACTGGACATACGTTATATGTCGATTCTGGCTACAACATTATGGGAATGTAATCTTATTCGTTGTTTGTCATTCGTCCTTTGTCCTTTGTTATTTATAAACTAATGACTAATGACTAATGACCAATGACTAATGACTAATGACCAATGACTAATGACTAATAACTAAAATGCAACTTTCAGAACATCCACTTTCTTTACAACAACGTACAGCATCAGTGTCTCGGAAAACTGGGGAAACTGATGTTTCGGTTACTTTAAATCTTGATGGAGAAGGTCACTGTGACGCACAAACGGGGATTCCTTTTCTGGATCATATGCTTCATCAGTTAGCCTCTCATGGCTTATTTGATTTAGAAGTCAAAGCCACAGGGGATATTGAAATTGATGACCATCATACCAATGAAGATGTAGGCATTACTGTAGGACAGGCGTTTGCCCAAGCATTGCGCGATCGCGCGGGGATTCATCGGTTTGGCAATTTTCTCGCACCCTTAGACGAAGCCCTAATTCAAGTAGCGTTAGATTTCTCTGGGCGACCTCACCTGAGTTATGGGTTAGAGATTCCGACGCAGCGAGTGGGAACTTATGACACTCAACTGGTGCGAGAATTTTTTGTTGCTTTGGTTAATCATAGTCAAATGACTTTGCATATTCGCCAACTAGAGGGGATTAATTCTCATCATATTATTGAAGCTACATTTAAAGCCTTTGCGCGATCGTTGCGAACTGCCGTAGAAATTGATCCTCGCCGTAGTGGACAAATTCCCAGTTCTAAAGGAATGTTGTAAGGCTACTTTAAAAAACAATCTAGTTCACGCTATGATATTTTAAATTAGCCCCTTTCCCCCTCATCTTATCTCCTTATCTCACCCACTCCCCGACTAAACATTGATCCATTTGATACAATGAGCGATTCCCCTCCTGATCTGTCTCAGTCAGAAGACTCTCCCCAAACTCGTCTTCCCCCTTGGGGATCAGTAACCGTTTTGGAAAAAGGAGAACGGTATTGCATTAACCGCATTGAAGTTAAGCCCGGTCATCATATTAGTACCCAAATGCACTACCATCGCACAGAACACTGGGTAGTGGTTTCGGGAACTGCGAAAGTCATTAAAGATGGGGAAGAAATCACCCTCATGGCGAAACAATCTACCTATGTTCCGATGAATACGCCGCATCGGGTAGAAAATCCCGGGGTGATTCCTCTCGTGATGATTGAAGTGCAAAATGGAGAATATTTAGGGGAAGATGACATTGTCCGTTTTGGTGACGCAGAGAGTTAAATAGTTATGGGGCGTGGCGATCAAATTTACACCCTACAGCACTTTATTAACTTAGAAGGGCTTTATGAACATCATGGCGTTGACTGTGGAGATGGAACGGTCATTCATTTGCGAAAAAAGAATGAAATTATTACTCGGAGTCCCTTTCAAGAGTTTACAGGTGGAAAGAAGGTTTACGTAAAAAATTATCCCCTATCTTTTGTTCCTGATGTAGTGGTTCGTCGTGCCTACAGTCGGCTTGGAGAAGATGCCCAATATAATCTTCTGTTTAATAATTGTGAGCATTTTGCTACTTGGTGCAAATTAGGTTATGCCTATAGCCAACAAGTACGAGACTTTATTCCTATGATGTCTCGTTTACAGGTAGAAGGTTTATCAGAACCTGTAAAAGAAGCCCTAAAACAGGCAAAGCAACATGATCAGCAACAAATGGTTAATGAAGCCCTTGGGGAAATTCAACGGGTGTGGGATCAGATTCAGCCTCGCTATAAAAAAGCCCTGAGTGAAGCCAAGACTTGGCAAAAGGTAGCATGGAAAGCCTTACAAGAAGGAAAAGAAGACGTGGCTAAAGCAGCCCTGCGACGGAAGCTAAACTATAAAAAAACAGCCGAAAAAGACGAGAAACAACTGGATAAGTTAGCCCAAATGACAGAAACCCTTTTAAAGTCCCGATCTTTTCCTCAATAATTAGCTGGCAAGACGGTGAAAACGCCGTGTGTTATTATTTTTGAAGAGGCTTTAATAAATAAAGTTTAATTGTAATTAGAAAACACCTAACAAGCGACTCGCAGACTGCATGGCATTTTGGAAAAGTTTATTTAATAATAGCGCAAACGCGATCGCGCCTTCATCCAAAACTCAATCTGAGGAAGAAACCTTGCTAAAAACGGGTGAGACCAAACAGGAAAGTAAAATTCTCTTTAGCACTACGCGCTCTATTGATTTATATGAATTAGAGGAACTCTGTGATGCTGTGGGGTGGTCTCGTCGCCCTCTGAGAAAAGTTCGCAAAGCAATGCAGCACAGTTTTCTCGTTGTCTCAATGTGGGAAGAAAGAGGCGCAAATCGGCGTTTAATTGGCTTTGCTAGAGCAACCTCTGATCATGCCTTTAATGCGACAATTTGGGATGTAGTTGTGCATCCGAAAGCCCAAGGAAAGGGTTTAGGAAAAGCATTGATGAATTATATGATTAAACGCTTACGTCAAGAAGATATTAGTAACATTACTTTATTTGCCGATGCTGGTGTTGTTGAATTTTACAATCGGTTAGGGTTTGTTCCTGATCCAGAAGGGATTAAAGCAATGTTTTGGTATCCAGAGTAATACCATTTCTAAAAACCTACACTACAGTAAGAGCTTTTTGTAGGTAATCCCAATTGGTTAGAGAGATGATAGTTTTCGGTGTAATTTTCGTTAAAATAGTTCTTACTTCTTCCTTAAGCTCTTCCAGTTCTTCATATAAGTTCCAACTTAGTTCGTCTTTAATATATTGCCAAAACCTTTCAATTGGGTTTAGCTCTGGACTAGCTGGCGGTTGAAATAGTAATAAAATGTTTTCGGGAATTTTTAAGTTTTTACTTTGATGAAATTTCCCTTGATCCAATTGAATAATATTCAAACAATTCGGAGAGTGTTTAGACACTTGCTCTAAAAAGACTTGAAAACAATCACTATCTAAGTGAGAAAATTCTAGAAAGAAATTATCTCCACTACTTGGCTCAATTATTCCATACAAATAATAAGCGACAAATTCCCATTGCACCTTTCCTATTGGCTTAACTCCCTGAGCTGTAATTCTTTTTCTTTCAATTGTCTTTAATCCTAATCGCGTTTCGTCTTGACACCAATACCTAATTTTTCGACTTTCTTTCCTTTCCATTTCTTCCAGCCATTTCGCTGCATTTAGCAAATTAGGAAGTTTTTTTTTGAAGCCTTCTGCTTCTTTTTCATTCTTCTTGGCTGAGCTTCGTCTAGGAACTTTCAGTTTCGCTTTTAGTTTATATTTCACCAAATGGTATAGCGTTTTATAGTTGAGGAAAATCTGGTAATTATCTTCTAACCATTTTTGGATTTCTCCGTAGCTTCTAAATCCTTGTTCTTCTTGTGATAGTCTTTCTTGTAGCTCTGCGATATGGCTCTGCCATTTGCCGAAGGCAATCGCGCTTCCTTCTATTTTTGGTGGTCGCCCTCCTTGATCCTCTGGTTCGGTTAATAATCCGTTTACTCCTTCTTGGCGATAGCTCTTTAACCATCTTTGAATAGTTACCCGATGCACTCCTAAATAAGTCGCTAGATGAGTCACTGTTTTTACTTCACCGGTTTTTAGCAAATATAAACCTTGCATTTTCCGAAATTTTGAAAGCTCTTTCTGCTGGGTTTGAAGTTTTTTCAGTTGTGAGGGAGTTTCTTGAATGACGCATTGATAGTTAACTCTCATGGCACTTAACTCCAAGTCATTTTACTTCCGAGGCATTGTAGCATAAGTTATCAGAGATGGTATTAGGATTAACTTCAACCACAAGACAGCCAAACTTCTCAGCTACCGACTGTATTTTTAGTTTAAGTTCTCCCCACGCACAATCTCGGATTAAGCGATTTAATGCTCTTTTAGCAGACTGACCGTTTTTAAGATATTTCCCATTCTCATCTTGCTTTGGTTTACATTTTTTAATCATCCCCTTAATGTTCAAACCCACATTCCGCACCCTCAACTGTCACCTTGTCCGTTTGGCGACCGTATCAAGGGGAATTGATTGATTTTAGCATCAAACTTAGGGGGAGAATCAGGCTGAATTCTTCTTATTCTCATTAACCAAGAATAATTGAGAATTCCTAAGCCTGAAATTACAGTAGCTCTTAACTGACTTCAGCTTTGATTTTCACTCCTTCGGGGAAACTTCCCTTACACTAATCAATAATATTGTTGGCAAGGTTTGGAAAACAATTGTCGTAAATTGAATCTCTCTTCGGTGAGATTAGAAACTTCGTTTTCTCCTCTAAATTTCAACAAGTGAACCGCTTGAAATTGTTGAAAAATCCAACGTAAAGTAGGAGAATTGGTTTCTTTCCCTAATTGATTTTTAACCATTTCCCCTCGTCTAACTAAAGCCGAGCGCAGTTCTCTTTGTCCCAAATTATAAATGAGCAGACACAAGCCCAGAATTAAGACCATCGCCTGAATTCGTTCAGGAGATTTAATGAAAATGCTGTCTGCTATAGCAATCCTAATTCATTTGTAAAATATATTAAGTAGAATAAGCAACCATTTCTTCCTCTTTAGAAAAAATACCATACTTATGTAGTTTCGGAAAATCAAAGACTTCCTTCTGAAGAAATAACTCAAATAACCACTTGACCAAACCAAATGAATTTAGCTTATACCAAAACTGCCTCAGAAAGTTTTTGGCTTTTAACCAGATATCTTCAACTGGATTTTGCTCGGGAGCATTTGGGGCTAAAATTTCACAGTGAATTGGTCTTTCTGACATCTCTAAACCGTCATTAATTTCACTTAAATAGTCTTTCATTTCTTTATATTTGTGGTAACTTGCTCCATCCCAAATGATTAACAGTCTTTTCTCGGGATTGAGGGCTCTTAATGACTGTAAAAATAAAACGGTATTCTTGGCATTTCCCTGATCATATTCTTGGATAACAAACTCTTTGGTTTGATAATTTAATGCTCCATAGTAGGTGGCACGAGCTCGCTCATTCGTCATGGGAACTTCTAACCTTTCTTATGTCGTTCCCCACCCATATCCACAAATATCTCCCCACAGGAGATGACATTCATCAATTATATAGATAATCAGCCTTTCCCTCTCTATCTCCTCGCGATGGGTTTCTAACAAATTGCAGATTTCTTTGTGTCTATTTTCCACCAAAGCCTCATTTCGTTTGGGATTTTTTTTTGAGTTTTCTTCCAACTCATTCTGGCTTCTTTAAACAAGTCATAGTAACTTTGCTTTGACTTAAACTCCACCCCGTAACCATCTTCTAGATGAGCCTTTAACTCACTAAAATGTACTTGAGTCTTTTGTTCTAACCAGCGGATTACTTCAGCGCGATTGAGCTCCGCTCACCGAATCGAAGATTCGATCGCGCTTTGATAGATACCCCCTCGAACCTCGATGTTTAAGTTTCAATCCCTCCAAGCCTTCCCACGCATATCGAACTTTCCATTTACTAATAAAAGGAGCAGAAACTCCTAAGATTTCTTGGATTTTTTTCCTTTTTACCCCTTGAGTCAGCATCTGTACTGCCAAAGCTCTTTTTAGTTCTCTCGGTTCGGGATTGCTGTTAATAAATTGGTCTAGCTTTTCTAAACTATTGCTTGAAAACTCATCACTCATTTTTCTCAATCTCTCCATTTGGCTGTTTCAATAGAAAGCTCTTGAGAGAGCGTCACGGTAATCTCCCTCAAAGAAAACAATCTGCTAGATGCCCTATTAGCAATTTTATATAATTATGTAAATGTTTACAAATCATTTAGGATTGCTATATCAGTTGCTGAGAAAATTATACTAGGCGCGATCGCGCTCCTCCCTAAACCCGTTTTCCGTATAATTTGAACGTGACAACTTAAATTGACTTTTTTATGTCTCAGAGAAAAAAAATTGCCTCTATTCTTTATGGGACTATTGCTATTGCTAGTTTAATTCTTGGTGGCATTTATCTATTTAGTAATGAGTTTATGCCCTATCATCAGGAGGCTTTGGGAACGCCTTGGGAAGATGTTGATGGAAGAGTACAGACATTAATTTTAGCGCTGATGACAGTTGCTGGTGGGGGATGGATAGCGCTGGGAATTTTTACTTTAACCTTAATTTTGATACCATTTCGCCGTCAAGATCAAATTTGGGCAAGTTATTTAATTCCAGTATCTCTTCTAAGTTTTTATCTACCTACTTTAATGGCGACTTTAAGTGTCTTAGAAAATACTCCTGCAACTCCTCCTTGGTTAGCTACTTTAATAACTTGTCTTGTTACAGTTGTAGCATTGATCCTAGACTCGCCATGGCGTATAAATGAATCATGATCCCCCTAGCTTCCTATTATTTCGCCTGTAATTATCTCGCAAATGAATCCATTTCTGAGTAGAGGAAATAATGGAATTGGCGAGTATCAAAACAGTCAATAGAAGCATAAAGGACATCTACTTCAAATTAGGAGAGTAATAAGTTGCTTTTGAGGCTAATCATTAAATTTGAATTTTTCACGAACTTAGTAAGTAACTTAATTAAGCTAATACTGAAGTCTGGGGTTTGGCAAAAATCATTCGCCCTGCGGATGTTTGTAAGGCAGAGGTAACAATGACGGCTAATTCTCCTCCCACATATTCTTGTCCTTCTTCTACCACAACCATTGTCCCATCTTCTAGATAGCCAACTCCTTGTTCAGGCTCTTTTCCCTGTTTTATAATTTTTAACTCTAGGGTATCCCCCGGTAAATAAATGGGACGGACGGCTCTGGCAAGATCATTGACATTTAGCACTAAAACTTTCTGCAAATCAGCCACTTTATTGAGGTTATAGTCATTGGTGAGGAGTACCCCATTAATTTCTTGAGTAAAACGGACTAATTTTGCATCGACTGTATAAACATCATCATAATCATAATTATTGATAACAATTTGCTCAGGATACTCTTCCTGCATCCGTTTAAGAATATCTAACCCTCTACGCCCACGGACTCGCTTTTGATCATTAGCAGTATCAGCTAGGTATTGTAATTCTTGTAAGACAAATTGGGGGATAATAATTTGTCCTTCAATAAAGCCAGTGCTGAGAAGTTCCTCAATTCGCCCATCAATGATTGCGCTGGTATCTAAAACTTTTGTTGTTGCTGGTTTAAGTGTTCCTTCGGCAACTAAAATAGATTCAATGCTATTGGGGTTAATTAAGCGCAAAAAGGTACGTCCATGAGTATCAGCAAGGGTAACTCCTAAGAACCCAAAAATAAGGCTTCCTAAAATGGCGGTGAGAGGTTTGATAAAATCTAACTGTTCGGGAATGGGAAAGAGAAAGATCGGAGCAAGCATTAAATTTGCAATTAAAAGCCCGATCGCGAGTCCCACAGAACGCGTTAAAATGACCTCAATCGCAGTTTGCCTAATTTTTTCTTCTAGTCGCCGATAGAGGTTTTGAGCTGTTAACCCTACTACTAGACCAATGAGCGCTCCAAAACTGCCAATAATCCAGCGTAGAGCTTCTATATTAGTAACGGTTGCTAGGGCTGAGTCTGGCAATAAGTCAACACTACCGAATCCTAGCCCTGCTACGGCAAAAACGAATAAAATAACAATAATGACATCAATCATGGGTTTTGTCCGATGGCAGAATCACGATCAATTGAGATGATCTCGATTAAGTTTCTATCTAAGTAGCGCAACAGGACTCCTATTATAGCCGTCAGGCTTAACGGGTAGATGAATTGCGCCAAAAAACTCCGTCAGGAGATCGTTACACGAATTGTTAAATCGTGTAGAAACAGTTAAACTGGAATTAGTTAAAGTTCCAAATCCAATGCTTACCCTTTCTTACGAGTATAAGTTAGAACCAAATCAACTTCAAATTAGTATAATCGAGCAGACCCTCGGTGTTTGCCGAACGGTTTGGAATTATGCTCTTAGAGAAAGAAAGGATTGGATCAACTCTCGAAAATCTCCTGTTAACGCTTGTTCCATTGAACAGGAATATATTATCCCTGCTGATGAACCTTATCCGAGTTATTCAAGGCAAGCAAAAGCCTTAACGGATGCTAAAAAAGAGAGCGAACGGTTGAAGTCAGTTAATGCTCAAGTCCTTCAACAAGTTTTGAGAACTTTGGACAGGGCTTTCTCTGATATGAAATCTAGAGGGTTCGGTTTTCCTAGATTTAAGAACAAGTATCGTTTAAGGTCTTATCTGATTCCTCAGCTCAAGGGAGAGGTATTAAAAGGAAATCAGATTAAATTACCTCAATTAGGTTGGGTTAGATTCAGAAAATCTAGAGACATCCCAGACGGCTTTCAGTTTAAACAGGCAAGAGTGATCCGAAAAGCCTCTGGTTATTTCGTCATGTTATCCCTTCAACTAAATGTGGATGTTCCTCAACCCTTTCCTCATGGACACCCAAGAGGGTTAGACTTGGGCTTTGACAAATTTGTTGCGACTTCTGATGGTTTAGAAGTGAAACGACCTCGGTTCTTGAAGTCCCTTCAACGCAAGTTAAAATTACTGCAACGAAGGCTTAAGAACAAAAAGAAAGGGTCGAATAACCGCCAGAAACTAAACAGAAAGATAGCAAGAGTTCACCAACGTATCTCTGATGCTCGTAAAGATTGGCACTTCAAACTTGCTAATCAATTGTGCGATGAAGCAGGGATGATCTTTGTCGAAGATATTAACTTTCGTTCGTGGCAAAGAGGGATGCTGTCTAAGCAGGCTGCGGATGCTGGCTTTGGTCAGTTTGTAAACATCTTGGAGTGGGTGTGTTGGAAACGTGATGTTTACTTTGCCAAAGTTGACAAAGATGGCACTTCCCAAGAATGTAGCCAGTGTGGAGCGCATACAGGGAAGAAAACATTAGATGTTAGAGTTCATCATTGTCCTGAATGCGGTTACATTGGTTCAAGAGACGTGGTGAGTGCCGAAGTGATTAGAAATCGAGGGTTGTCTGACCTCGGACAGGGGTTGGACATAAAACAAATTGCCTGTGGAGGCGATCTGACGGGGATGGAGGCAACTTCGTCTAGTCAAGAGCCTGAGACAGGAAACCTAGTCGCAAGGCTAGGAATCTCCCGTCATAGTGCGTAGCGTTTGACGGGAGAGGATGTCAATATATCTTTCTAACTCTTTTGCATCGTTCGGTTTTCATGATTGCTAATACAAAGGCTGCTTATATCCATGTTCCTTTTTGTCGTCGTCGTTGCTATTACTGCGATTTTCCCATTACGGTAATCGGCGATCGCGCTTCGGAAAAGTTTGATCGCACTCAGTTGATGAAAGCCTATGTTAAAGCCTTGTGTCAAGAAATTTGTCTCACAGCAACTCTCTATCCCACCTCTAATTTAGAGACAGTGTTCTTTGGGGGTGGAACGCCCTCTCTCCTCCCTACGACAGAATTAGAAAGAATTTTAATGACTCTAGAGGAAACATTTGGCATTAGCAAAGACGCTGAAATTTCCCTAGAAATCGATCCGGGAACGTTTGATTTTCCTCAACTTCAAGCCTATCAAAATTTAGGAATTAATCGCTACAGTTTAGGGGTACAAGCCTTTCAAGATGAGTTATTAGCTAGTATGGGGCGTACCCATCGTCTGGAAGATATCAAGCGCGCGATCGCGCAGTTTGAACAACTCGGCATTACTAATTTTAGTCTAGATTTAATTTCTGGCTTACCCCAGCAAACTGTTTCCCAATGGGAGGAAACGCTAGAAAAAGCAATTGAGGTTTCCCCAGCCCATCTCTCTTGTTATGATCTCATCATCGAACCCGAAACCGCATTTGAGCGACAGTTAGAAAAAGGAAAACTCCCCTTACCACCTGATGAAACTGCTGCTGAAATGTATCGGATTACCCAACAACGGCTGACTGATGCGGGTTATGATCACTACGAAATTAGTAACTATGCGCTAGCTGGCTATCAATGTTGTCACAATCGCATTTACTGGCAAAATTTACCCTTTTATGGCTTTGGAATGGGGGCAACCAGTTATTTAGGGGGAAAGCGTTATGCGCGATCGCGCACTCGTCGGGAATACTATGCTTGGCTAGAAACGTTAACCAAGACTCCTAATGATCTGACTTCCACTCCCTCCATTGAGCCCATTGATCAGTTATTAGAAACTCTCATGCTAGGGTTAAGATTAAAAGAAGGCGTTAACCTTAGCGCGATCGCGGAACAATTTGGCTCGCAAGCTGTGAAGCAGATTCTGGTTAGTCTCCAACCCTATATAGACAAACAATGGGTGCAACTAACTAAACCTAATGGGAAGGAGTGGGGACAATTAAAACTGAGTGATCCAGAAGGATTCCTCTTTTCTAACAGTATTATTGCCCAACTATTTCAGGATTTCAGTGATTGACGCTTCTAGAGACTGCTATTCGTCTAAGCCAACATTAATATTATTGAGAGGGCGACGTTTTAGTTCTTTAGATTCCGAACGCGGTAGCAAATCAAACACTTCTCGAAAAGCACTATCTACTTTTTCAAAGGGAACTTGTCCAACTTCGTCAAATGCAACCTTTCCCTCTTGATCAATAATAACGGTTTGCGGAACTAGCCCCCGATAATAATAGCCAGCTTCTTGAGGAGAAAAGTCTTGTCTGTCTGCTAGCATATCCACATTAATAGGAATAAAACTGGCAGCACGACCATAATAGCGTTGTAGTTCTGAAACCACCACAGAAAAGGCTTTACAGTCTTTGCTATCCTCTAAGTAAAATACAAGCAGACTAGGTTTCCCTCCTTTAAGGGATTCAGCGAGACTGACTTGCGGAGGAACTAAAGAGCCATTACCAGCGTAGAGGGCAAAAATATTGCCATCATAATGATCATCCTCTAACGCCGCGATCGCGCTCGGACTAAAAATTAATCCCACTGCCATAATTAGCGCAATAAGTAGAGAGAGAACTGGACGTTTAGCGACTTGGTGCTGATTTAAGCGCATCAATCAAAAATGAATATTAAATAACCAATTCTCTATTATCAATCATCTGCGCTGAAGTGACAAGTGGAAAAAAGTTGATGAAACTTAACGGCAAAAGTAGCACATTTGAACTACTATAAGTATAATTCTAAGTTCCACCTAAATTTAACTAGAAGCTGGCTATCATTTCTCTATCGCTTAGGTGATCCCATTAATTTATAGAATCACTCACCAGATAGAGCCTGCCGACATCTAGTTTAGCCTAAACTTAGTTAGTAATTAGTTTAATAAACTCTCTTTAATGGTTATCCACCTTATGTCTTGCAGGTGGGATGACTCAAAAAGCAATCTTCGTAGGTGATTCAATATAAAACCGATAACCTTAAAATAAAACGAAGAAAAGTCAGGCAATAAAGCGCATCTACTACAATATCACATTTTAGTAGCAATAATTCTCCTGCAGGACATTAGAGAAGAGTTCAGAGTTCCTTGTAGCTTGACTTATCCCCTATTCAATTTAAAAATTAACGTACTCCTAAATAATAGTCAGGAGGTTTAAGAAAATGATGCCCAATACTTATGCAAAATTTATACGCTTTTTAAGAGAAGAACTGGCGATTTCCAATGATTCCATCGCGATCGCGCAACGGTATTCTCAACGTCATACCGACCCACTCCCCATGTTACTTTGGCAGTATGGCTTAGTAACATTAGAGCAGTTAGATCGGATTTACGAATGGCTAGAAACAGCGTAATGATTATTGAGCACAAATTATTCGGGGTAAGATGGCTCTTCAATAGTTCCAATACGATCGAAGGGCCAAAACCTAATTGTAGCGCGACCAATAATATTGTCTGCTGGAACAAAGCCCCAAGCATGGGAATCTAAACTATTATTACGATTATCCCCTAACACAATATATTGGTCATCAGGAATCGTCACAGGGCCAAATTGATACTCTGGTTGATCAGCAATATAATCCTCAGCGAGCGGTTCACCATCAATATAAACAACTCCCCCACTCACCTCAATCGTTTCCCCGGGTAAGCCAATAATGCGCTTAATAAACGCATCATTGTAACCTTGGCGTTGTAATTCCTCAGTTGCCTCAAAAACCACAATTTCACCACGCTCAGGAGAGCCAAATCGATAGCCTACTTTTTCCACTAATAGCCGATCATTGACTTCTAATGTTGGCAACATGGAAGTAGAGGGAATATAACGGGCTTCTGCCACAAAAGTCCGAACTCCAAAAGCCAAAACAGCACTGATAGCGAGGGTTTTTAGTGTTTCGACCCATGGATTTTCATTATGATTTTCAGGCATTGGGTAATAACCTAGTTCCGAATACAATTAATTGTGTCATCTCATCTTTTATTCTAGAACTTTAAATCCTTTTATGTCAGATACCATGAAACTCATTATTCGCAATGCTGAAGTTTTACACCCTGATGGTCACATCGAAAAAGGGGATGTGGGAATTGCTGAGGGAAAAATTAAAGCCATCACTTCTCAAATCCCAGATCAAGGGGAAGAAGAAATTGATGGGACTGGATTAACTTTATTACCGGGAGTCATTGATCCGCAAGTGCATTTTCGTGAACCCGGGTTAGAACATAAAGAAGACTTATTTACCGCTACTTGCGCTTGTGCCAGAGGGGGCGTTACTTCTTTCTTGGAAATGCCTAACACTCGTCCGCCCACCATTGATCAAGCGGCAATGGATGATAAGCTAAAACGAGCTTCTGAGAAATGTTTAGTTAACTATGGCTTTTTTGTCGGCGCAACTGGAGATAATTTAGAGGCGTTAGAATCGGTTAATCCCGCTTGTGGCATTAAAATTTTTATGGGATCAGCCCATGGAGCTTTATTAGTCTCAGAGGAAGAAACCTTAGAACCCATTTTTGCTAACGGAAAACGTTTAATTGCAGTTCACGCCGAAGATCAAGCTCGCATTGTTCAGCGAAAGAAACAATTTCAGGGGGCAACGGATCCTGCTACTCATTCTCAAATTCAAGATAATCAAGCTGCGTTAAATGCCACAAAATTAGCCCTAAAACTCTCTAAACGCTATCAACGGCGATTACATATTCTTCATCTTTCCACAGGGGATGAAGCGGAATTATTACGGGAAGATAAGCCTAGTTGGGTAACGACTGAAGTGACTCCCCAACATTTACTTTTAAATAGTGAAGCCTATGAAAACATTGGTACATTGGCGCAAATGAATCCTCCACTTCGATCGCGCTGGGATAATGAAACCCTCTGGAAAGCCCTCTTAGATGGAGTCATTGATTTTATTGCTACCGATCATGCCCCCCATACCCTAGAAGAAAAAGGAAAAGGCTACCCTCATGCCCCTTCAGGGATGCCAGGAGTAGAAACGTCTTTAGCACTTATGTTAACCCAAGCCAAAGCAGGACGGTGTAGCGTGTCTCAAGTGAGTTATTGGATGTCAACTGCGCCAGCAAAGGCTTATAATATCCCCAATAAAGGCGCGATCGCGCTTAACTATGATGCGGATTTAGTTTTAGTCGATCTCAATACTTATTCCCCAGTGCGACGAGAAGATATTTTAAGTAAATGTGGCTGGAGTCCCTTTGAAGGGTGGAGTTTGACGGGATGGGCGCAAACTACAATTGTCGGCGGACAAGTCGTCTATCATCAAGGAAAAGTTAATTCAGAAATTCGAGGAAAAGCCTTGCAATTTAATGCCGGTTAATCCGTGTTGCCTTTTGGTTTCAAACGCTTAAAAAACATCATTGTTAGCGAACCAATTTGAGAAATTTCTAATAACTCCCAACCTTCTTTTCCTAGACGGTTGAGAGCTTCCTGTAGTTGACGAGCAGGGTGATTAGCATTACTTTTATCACTATAAATATCAGGAAACTCCTGTTTTAGAAATTGCGGGCTAAATGTTCCCTTAGTGGCTGAACTGGCTGCTTCAGCACTGGGGGCTTCATTGTTTTTAATATTCAGATGAATGACCTTATATTCCCAAATTGGGTTAGAACTGTCTTCCTTTTCCATGAATTGGACTCCTTATTTGTGATCTTCTTATTACCCTGACAGATGAATCCGCTGTTTCGCTACCGCTTGCCCATACCCTCCATTGTTGCAAAATTGATAGAATCTTAATCAAAATTAAATATTATTTTATTAATCAAATTGTGACCAGAGGGGAAAATCCCTAACTTTAGACAGAATAATCAGCACTGACTATCTTCCTAGATGTGTCACAATTGTTAACGGTATTTCTACTCTCTCTCACTGAAGACAGTGGAAGAGGCTTGAGTTCTTAAGCATCAATGAGAGTATAACCGCCAGATCACGCTTGTTTAAATTTTATGGAACAGCTATATCAGTATGCTTGGCTAATACCAGTCCTTCCCTTGGCGGGTGCAATGCTCGTCGGCTTAGGGCTGATTTCATTTAATCAAACTGTTAGTCGTCTCCGTCAACCGACAGCAATTTTTATTGTTTTCCTTGCTGGAGCGACAATGGTTTTATCTTATGCCCTGCTATGGAGTCAACTCAATGGTCATGAAGCCTTTCTTCAGACTTTTGAATGGGCAGCAGCAGGAGACTTTAAATTAACGATGGGTTATACCATTGACCATTTAACGACCCTGATGTTGGCAGTAGTCACCACCGTTGCCTTTTTGGTGATGATCTACACCGATGGTTATATGGAACATGACCCCGGTTATGTCCGCTTTTATGCCTATCTCAGTTTATTTGCTTCTTCCATGTTGGGCTTAGTGATGAGTCCCAATTTGGTGCAAGTGTATATTTTTTGGGAGTTAGTGGGAATGGCTTCTTACCTTCTCATTGGCTTCTGGTATGACCGAAAAGCCGCAGCAGATGCTTGTCAAAAAGCCTTTGTGGTTAACCGTGTGGGTGACTTTGGCTTCTTATTGGGAATGTTAGGGCTTTATTGGGCAACTGGCACGTTTGAATTTTCAGAGATGGGTGTACAACTGGAAACCCTTGTCCAGTCTGGAATTATTGGCGCAAGTCTTGCCAGTTTATTTGGATTTTTAGTCTTCTTGGGCCCTGTAGCAAAGTCCGCCCAATTCCCCCTCCATGTCTGGCTACCTGATGCGATGGAAGGCCCTACTCCCATTTCAGCACTCATTCACGCTGCTACAATGGTTGCTGCTGGGGTTTTTCTCATTGCCCGAATGTATCCTGTCTTTGAAAATTTACCCTCAGTCATGACTGTTATTGCTTGGACAGGTGCATTTACTGCCTTTTTAGGGGCAACTATTGCGCTCACTCAAAATGACATTAAGAAAGGGTTAGCCTATTCAACGATTTCCCAATTAGGGTATATGGTTATGGCGATGGGAGTCGGTGGCTATACCGCAGGGCTTTTCCATCTGACCACTCATGCTTTCTTTAAGGCGATGTTATTCCTGTGTTCAGGTTCAGTGATTCATGGCATGGAAGAAGTAGTGGGTCATAACCCTGCACTTGCCCAAGATATGCGCCTGATGGGAGGCTTACGCAAATATATGCCCATTACCTCATTAACCTTTTTGGTCGGAACGATAGCCATTTGTGGGATTCCTCCCTTTGCTGGGTTTTGGTCAAAAGATGAAATTTTAAGTGAGGCGTTTCATACTAACCCTGCTTTATGGTTTGTGGGTTGGTTAACAGCAGGGTTAACTGCTTTCTATATGTTCCGAATGTATTTTATGACCTTTGAAGGAGAATTTCGGGGCAATGATGAGTCGATTCTTGCTTCCTTTAAACCCGCTTTTGGGCCAGGGGCAATGGATACTCAAGAATTAGAATCTGAACAGGACGCACACGACCATCATCATAGTGAAACCCCTCATGAATCGCCTTTGAGCATGACAGTGCCTTTAATTATTTTAGCCATTCCCTCTATTGCCATTGGTTATCTTGGGAAACCTTGGGAAAACTTCTTTGAGCAGTTTATTTATGCCCCTGGAGAAACCTTAGAGGAAGTGTTGGAAGCTAGCGCTGAGTTTGAATGGTCAGAATTTTTGATTATGGCAGGGAACTCAGTGGGAATTGCTTTAATTGGGATTACTGTAGCGTCTTTGATGTATGCAAGTCGTAAAATTGATCCAAGCGCGATCGCGCAGAAATTCCCCTTCCTTTACCGCTTCTCCCTTAACAAATGGTACTTTGACGAACTCTATGATCGCCTCTTTGTCAAAGGAAGTCGTCGCATTGCCCGACAAGTGCTAGAAGTGGACTATCGCGTCGTGGATGGAGTTGTCAACCTAACTGGTTTAGCTGCCATCATCAGTGGCGAAGGCTTGAAATACTTTGAAAATGGTCGCGCCCAATTTTATGCCTTGATTGTCTTTGGGGCTGTTTTAGGGTTTGTGATTGTTTTCAGCATTGCTTAAGGCAATTAAAATACCTAACGGGGGACGTTATATTCCCCCGCTCATAACAATTGTCTGACACTTAATGAGAGTAACGTTATATCACCCTTGATCCAACTATGACAAATTTTCCCTGGTTAACAACCGTTATTCTTTTTCCCTTAATTGCATCATTTTTTATTCCTTTAATCCCAGATAAAGATGGGAAGCAAGTGCGCTGGTATGCCCTTGTAATCGGATTAATTAACTTTGCCCTCATTGTAGCGGGCTTTTATTTGGACTATGACTTTTCTAACCCTGACTTACAACTGGTAGAAAGTTATAGTTGGATTCCGCAACTTGATCTCAATTGGTCAGTGGGTGCCGATGGCATTTCCATGCCCTTAATTATTCTGACAGGGTTTATTACCACCCTTGCCACTTTAGCTGCTTGGCCAGTGAGTCTCAAACCGAAACTCTTTTACTTCCTCTTGCTTGCCATGTACGGCGGACAAATTGCTGTCTTTGCTGTGCAGGATATGTTGTTATTCTTCTTAGTGTGGGAGTTAGAGTTAATTCCAGTTTATCTTCTGCTATCAATTTGGGGTGGTAAAAAACGTCTCTATGCTGCCACTAAGTTCATCCTCTATACCGCAGGCGGATCATTATTTATCTTAGTTGCGGCTTTAGCCATGGCTTTCTATGGCGATACTGTCACCTTTGATATGCGGGGTTTGGCGGCAAAGGATATTGCGGTTAATGTCCAACTCTGGCTTTATGCTGCTTTCTTAATTGCCTATGCAGTTAAATTACCAATTTTTCCCCTACACACTTGGCTTCCTGATGCCCATGGCGAAGCAACTGCCCCAGTACATATGCTATTAGCTGGGATTCTCTTAAAAATGGGTGGCTATGCCTTAATTCGTATGAATGCAGGAATGCTTCCAGATGCCCATGCTTATTTTGCCCCAGCACTGGTGATTTTAGGGGTGGTGAATATTATTTATGCTGCCTTAACCTCCTTTGCCCAACGGAACCTCAAACGGAAAATTGCCTATTCTTCGATTTCTCACATGGGGTTTGTGCTAATTGGAATTGCCTCTTTTACCAATTTGGGCTTAAGTGGGGCTGTATTACAGATGGTGTCTCATGGCTTAATTGGGGCGAGTCTCTTCTTCTTAGTTGGGGCAACCTATGACCGTACCCACACCCTAATGTTAGATGAAATGGGCGGTGTCGGACAGCGTATGCAAAAGATTTTTGCCATGTTTACCACTTGTTCGCTTGCGTCTCTAGCATTACCTGGAATGAGTGGTTTTGTTGCTGAGGTAATGGTCTTTATTGGCTTTTCTACCAGTGATGCTTATAACACAACTTTTAAGGTAATTGTGGTGTTTTTAGCGGCTGTTGGGGTGATTTTAACTCCCATTTATCTCCTTTCCATGTTAAGAGAAATTTTCTACGGAAAGGAAAATCAAGAGTTAGTTTCTCATGAAGTTTTAGTGGATGCTGAACCCAGAGAAGTCTTTATTATTGCTTGCTTATTAGTGCCAATTATTGGCATTGGCTTGTATCCCAAAATGTTAACGCAAGTCTATGATTCTACAACGGTTGCTTATACCAATCGCTTACGGGATGCAGTTCCTAGCTTAGTCAAGCCTTCAGAAGTAGCACAAGTTGATTCTTCTCTTGTTTCTTTAACGGCTTCTCTTTTGAAGTAAAACACAAAATAAAATAACTTATTTCACTTAAATTGTAGTTATTTTTATCACCTTGCTAGCCACAAAATTGGCAGAAGCAAGGTGATTTTTATAACGGCATTTTTTAATCCCACATTCCGCACCCCAACTGTCACATTGTCCCTTCAGATCAACTGAAATGAGAAAAGTGGGACTTTTTGCCGAGAATTGTCACAGCTACAAAGTGACTAATTCCGAAAACTCTGAAGAAAGAGTAAGGAATCAGCTTGAGGGGTCGATTTAAGGAAAAAAGAAAGGTAAACTGAGGAATCAATCCTTTCTTAATTAAAATGAGTGATGGCGACTATCTCCAACAACTTCTCATCAATTGAAGTCACCAATTTAGACCATTTAGGAATAGTAGCTGGATTAATTGATGAAATCGGGCTGGTAGAACAAATTAATGAATTAGTAGTGGAACAACCCCGGGAAAAAGTCAGTCCTGGTCATGCAGTGAAAGCAATGATTCTCAATGGATTAGGACTGTTTTCATCTCCGTTATACCTATTTCCCAAGTTCTTTGAAGGAAAACCCACCTCACATTTAATTGGAGAAGGGATTGAAGCCAAACACTTAAATGATGACCGGTTAGGACGAGTCTTAGACAAATTATATTTAACCGGATTAGAAGACATATTTCTTAGCATCGCCTTAAAAGCCATCAAACAATTCTCAATTGATGTCGAGAGTGTTCATCTCGATTCCAGCTCTTTCAGTGTGGAAGGAGAATACGAAAATCCTTTAATCGAAGAAGTCAATTTGGAAGTGGATTCAGAACCAGGAGAAAAACGAAATCCACCTCAACGAATTGAAATTACCTATGGTTATTCTCGGGATAAACGTCCCGACTTAAAGCAATTCATGGTCGATTTAATTAGTAGTAGCGATGGAGATATTCCCGTTTTCTTAAGAGCCGGAAGTGGCAATGAATCTGACCAAAAAGTATTTCCTGAACTTTTTAAGCAATTTCGTTCTCAAGTAGATTTCGATTCATTGATGGTAGCAGATAGGGCACTATACACCGCAGAAAATTTGAAACAAATGGAAGAGTTGAAATGGCTGACCCGAGTTCCCTTCCGTCTTAAACCGGCTCAAGCTCTTGCTAGACAAATTAAATCCTCTCAAATGAGTTCCAGTTCTCTTGATGGATACAGTTACTCGATTCACCAGACAACTTATGGGGGAATTGAACAACGATGGTTAGTGGTAGAAAGTGAAGAAAGAAAAGAATCCGACCAAAAACGTCTTGAGAAAAAAATAAAGAAAGATAGACTCGAAGCCGAAAAAGAATTACGAGAGTTATCTCGACAAACTTATGCTTGTGTTCCTGATGCCATCAAAGCTGCCAAAAAACTAGAAAAGAAATTTAAGTACCATCAAATCAGCCAGATTGAAACTCGTGAAGAAAAAGACAAAAATCCTGACCAAGCTAAGGTTAGAGTTCGAGCCGGTTTAGAAGAAAATTTAGCCCTGATTCAGGAAGAAAAACAACTAGCTGGACGGTTTCTTCTCGCCACTAATATTGTAGATGAAGGGGAACTCTCTCCTAATCAAATGCTCATTGAATATAAAGAGCAACAGTCAACGGAAAGGGGATTTAGGTTCTTAAAAGACCCCATGTTTTTAGCAGACAGCATTTTCATTAAATCTCCGGAACGAATTCAGGCGATGGTCTTAATTCTGGGCTTGTGTCTGCTCATTTATAATTTGGGGCAAAGAGAACTGCGTTCGGCTTTAGTGAGACGAGGAGAAATGGTTAAAAATCAATTAGGGAAAGAAACGAATTCTCCTACTTTACGTTGGATTTTTCAACAATTTCAAGCGGTTCACTTGTTAAAAGTTAGAGGAGAAAACGAAGTTTCTAATCTCACCGAAGAGAGATTAAATTTACTAGAATTGTTTCCCAAACCTTGCCAACAATATTATTGATTAGTGTAAGGGAAGTTTCCCCGAAGGAGTGAAAATCAAAGCTGAAGTCAGTTAAGAGCTGCTGTAATTTCAGGCTTATAAATTCTCAATTACTCTTGGTTAATGAGAATAAGAAGAATTCACCCTGATTCTCCCCCTAAGTTTGATGCTAGAATCAATCAATTCCCCTTGATACGGTCGCCAAACGGACAATGTGACAGTTGAGGGTGCGGAATGTGGGTTAAAAGACTCTGCCTTGCCCTACCATGGTAGGAATGCCCAGACCCCGCTTTTCAGTGCGTCTGGGTTTAGGAATCCAAACTCTTCTTAACGGACTACCCTTCTCGTTAAGAGTTAGGTTTTCAGCAAGAGTTAGGCGTTGTTTGGAAGAGAGGCTTTTATAGCCGTCAATTCCTGCCGTATGTTTCCCTTTCACAGGAAACGAATCGCACTACAAGCCTCCGTTATAACGAGTTTAAGGGTGGGTAATTGACATTAATGCAAGAATAATAAAAAAACCCCTCTCTAAAATTGAAGAGAGAGGCAAAAACAAAGATGATGATCTTAATTAAGATCCCAGCGCTTCTGCACCAGCAACCACTTCTAGAATCTCTTGAGTAATGGCTGCTTGACGTGCTTTGTTATAAGAAAGGGTAAGGGTTTTAATCAGTTCGGTAGCATTATCACTAGCGTTATTCATCGCTGTCATCCGCGAGGCTAACTCACTAGCAGCAGATTCTTGTAAAGCGCGTAGTAACTGATTATTGAGATATAAAGGGAGAAGAGCATCGAGAATCTGCACTGGATCTTGCTCAAAAATCATATCTTTTGGGAAGGTTTGAGTGCGAGTGTCGCTATCTACTCGCTCCCGTTCCACCTCAAAGTCTCCCCCTTTAGTGGTTAAGCGGAAAATCTCATCATCAGACACTTCTAAACCCTGAGGATCAAGGGGGAGTAAAGTTTGAATCACAGGACGAGAACTAATTAAAGAGACAAACTTAGTATAAACTAGTTCTATTCGATCCACTGTTTCTGACAAGAATAACGATAAGAGTTCATCTGCAATATTCGAGGCTTCCTCAGCGGTAGGAATTTGATTCAGGTTAGTGTAGCTTGCTTCAATGGGGGCTTCACGACGCTTTAAAAACTGATCGGCTTTGCTACCGACAACGATATATTTATAGTTAATGCCTTCAGCTTCTAATTCTTGCGCCCGCTGACGAGCCCGTTTAATTACATTGGCATTATAAGCACCACACAAGCCACGATCACCAGAGACAACCAGCAAGCCTACGGTGTTTACTTCCCGCTTTTCTAAAAGAGGGAGATCCACATCTTCAAATTGCAGACGACCTTGTAGATTATATAGAACTTGTGCTAGGCGATCTGCAAACGGGCGAGTGGAACTAACTTGTTCTTGGGCGCGTCGGACTTTTGCAGCGGCAACCAGACGCATTGCCTCAGTAATTTTTCGAGTATTTTTAACCGAATCAATGCGATCGCGGATTTCTTTTAAGTTTGCCATAGCTTTGTATCGTTAATAATTTTTAGTTATCAGTGATCACTTCTCAGTTACCAGTTACCAGTTACCAGTTACCAGGACAGGTTAAATTCGGTTAAATGGAAAAAGTTAATTACCACTTATTACCGATGACTGGTTACTGGCGACTGATTACTGGTCACTGAAAAACTTACATAGAGGCTTTGAAGGTTTCTTTGTATTCAGAAATGGCTTCCTTGAGTAAGTTTTCTGCTTTCTCAACCAATTTCTTCTCAGACTTAATTACCTCAGCAAACTCTGGCTTATTATTGGTGATATACTCTCTCAACCCTTGAACAAAGTCATTGGCTTTTTCTAAGGGCAGATCATCAAGGTAGCCATTAATTCCAGAGTAAACCACGGCAATTTGTTCACTCACGGAGAGGGGAGAGTTTTGAGGCTGTTTGAGCATCTCCCGTAAACGTTGACCGCGAGCTAACTGTTTCTGGGTAGCAGGGTCTAAGTCTGAGGCAAATTGAGCAAAGGCTTCTAATTCTGAGAACTGGGCAAGTTCTAGCTTTAATTTTCCAGCCACTTGCTTCATTGCTTTAATTTGTGCTGATGATCCCACACGGGAAACGGAAATCCCGACGTTAATCGCTGGACGGAAACCAGAGTTAAACAAGTCCGAAGACAAGAAAATCTGTCCATCGGTAATGGAAATTACGTTAGTGGGAATATAAGCAGAAACGTCTCCTGCTTGAGTTTCAATAATTGGCAGGGCGGTCATGCTGCCTTCCCCTAACTCTTCATTGAGCTTAGCAGCCCGTTCTAAGAGGCGAGAGTGAAGATAGAAAACGTCTCCAGGATAGGCTTCACGACCGGGAGGACGACGGAGAAGGAGTGAAAGTTGACGGTAGGCTTGGGCTTGCTTAGTTAAGTCATCATATACCACCAAGGTTGCTTTGCCTTGATACATAAAGTGTTCCGCGATCGCGGCTCCAGCATAGGGAGCAAGATATTGCAATGTTGCAGGATCACTGGCATTTGCTGCCACAATCACGGTGTAATCTAATGCGCCGCGTTCTTCTAGGGTTGCTGCTACCTGAGCCACGGTAGAGGCTTTTTGTCCGATCGCGACATAAACACAAATTACATCTTCATCTTTTTGGTTAATAATGGTGTCAATGGCAACAGCAGTTTTACCCGTTTGACGGTCACCAATAATTAGCTCCCGTTGTCCGCGACCAATGGGAATCATACTGTCAATAGCAGTAATCCCTGTTTGCATCGGTTCATAAACCGACTTCCGTTCAATAATCCCAGGCGCCATGGATTCCAATAAGCGATTAGAATCCGTTTGAATTTCGCCTTTTCCATCCACAGGACGGGCTAGAGAGTCAACAATACGACCCTTTAAGCCTTCGCCCACAGGAATCGAGGCAATTTTCCCCGTGGCTTTAACAGAGCTCCCTTCTTGAATGCCACGACCACTGCCCATTAAAACCGCACCGACATTATCTTCTTCTAAGTTCAGTGCGATGCCAACCGTACCATCTTCAAATTCCACCAGTTCTCCCGCCATGACTTTATCCAAGCCATAAATACGGGCAATCCCGTCACCAATTTGCAGAACCGTTCCCACATTGGAAACCTGAACGCTTTGGTCATACTGTTCAATTTGTTGGCGAATAATGCTACTAATTTCGTCTGGTTTGATACTAACCATGGTGAATTATCCCTTATGATGTCATCTAATCTTTGTTGTTTGTTGTTATGAAGCCGTAACTTCTAAACTTAAGCCGATACGACGGAGTTGTCCTTTCAAGCTAGCATCAAGCACTTGTGAGCCAACTTTAATCACAACCCCACCAATTAAATCAGGATCCAGAGAAGTTTCTAATTCCACATCCCGAGCATTGGTCATGGCTTTTACTTGTTCTTTAACGCGATCGCGCTGTTGTTGGTTTAACTCAGTCACCGAAGTGACCTGTGCCAAAACCGTAGAAGTGCGTTCGCGTACGCGAGCTAAAAACTGCTCCAGAATGCTTGTTAAAAAAGCAGTTCGTTTTTTATCAATGACCAACTGCAAGAAGTTCAACAAATAGTGATGTAATCCCTCGCCAGCCACCTGTTTTAAAACAGCTTTCTTATCCTCAATTTTAATTACAGGACTGGCCAAAAACTGTTGTAACTCCTGTGATCCTTTTAGGGCAGACAGTAGTTCTTTTGCCTCATTCCCAAACCGTTCTACTAGATTTTGAGAATCTGCCAAGGACATTAAGGCCTCAGCATAAGGTTCAACCACTTCTGCGCTCATGAGTGTATTTTCTCTCATCTCCCTCCTCCTAATTGAGCTAGAGAGCGGTCAATTAACTTCTCTTGAGCAGATTGATCTAAGCGGTTTCGCAATTCAGATTCCACTTTTTCCAAAGCCAAACGAGCAATATACTGCTTAATTTCAGCTACCGCCCGTTCTCTTTCCGCATCCAAATCTTGAATAGCCGCCTCTTTAATCCGCTCTACCTCTTTAGCATTTTCCGCTAAAATCCGCTCTTTTGCTTTTTTCGCACTTTCTTGGGCTGAGTTGCGGATATTCTCAATTTCTTTTTGGGCTTCAGCTAATTTCCGTTCTGCCTCTTTTAAATCGGCAGTGGCTTTTTCTGCTCGTTTTTCGACATCAGTAATTTCCTCTTCAATTTGAGAACGACGCCGAGAAAGATTATTACCCAAAAATTTACGACCAAAGTAAAATAAAACTGCGATAATAATCGCCAAGTTAATTATATTGGTCTCAAGAATATCAAAATTCAGTCCAAAGCCTTCCTCTGCAGCTTCGGTTGCGAGGAAGTAAGAAAACATCCCCATCATCGCACTTTATCCTTTAATTTACATTAATCGTCTGTTTTTATAGGAGAGCATACCCTAGCGTTTGACTAGATCTCTCCCCACTAATTTGTCCAAAACTTGATGGCTAAGAGTATCCACCTGTGATTCTAGGGATTGCAGAGCCTCTCTCTTTTGGGCTTCAATTTCAGCAGTTGCTTTTTCTCGTTGGGCTTGTACCTCTTGTTGAGCTTGAGCAATATTTTTTGACGCTTCTTCTTGAGCCTCCGCCTGTGCTTTGGCAATGATCTCTTGCGACTCTCGCCGTGCGTCCTTTAATTGCTCCTCAAACTTTTGCGCTAGTTCTTCTGACTTTTTCGCATTTTCCTTCGCTTGATTAAGGTTTTTGCGAACATAGTCATCCCGTTCATCTAACACGCGTGTTAAAGGCTTATAAAATAAGACATTCAAGAGGGCCACCAAAACCAAGAATTGCACTGCCATTAAAGGGAGAGTGGCATCAAAATCAAACAATCCCCCCTCTTTTGTGGTTTCTACCGCTTCAGCTGCCAGTAAAATCATCCAGTTTGTCATTTCTCAGATGGTGATTGTTATGTACGCTTATGTCAACAAAAATGAGGATGGGAGTTGCCCACCCTCACCGCTTCTAAACCTTACGAGAAGGGGTTAGCAAAGAGTAATACTAGTGCAACCACAAGCCCGTAAATGGTTAACGCTTCCATGAACGCTAAGGAAAGGAGTAAGGTTCCACGAATTTTACCTTCTGCTTCAGGTTGACGAGCAATTCCTTCTAAAGCCTGACCAGAAGCGTTTCCTTGTCCTAAACCAGGACCAATCGCCGCTAAACCAACAGCGAGAGCAGCAGCAATAACAGAAGCAGCAGCAGTTAAAGAATCCATAATTTTTTTCCTCGTTAATTAATTTGATTTGGGTGTACTCAAAGGTAAATCGAATCCGTAAAAACGGATACTAACAGCATGGTCATGAAATGGCAAATTAAGCAAGTAGTCTGACCAAGTTTTTTTTTATTCTTCCTCACCATGTTCTAGAGACTCACCAATGTAAGCCCCAGCCAGGGTTGCAAAAATCAACGCCTGAATGGCACTGGTAAAGAGTCCCAACGCCATTACTGGTAAGGGAACAAATAGTGGCACTAGTAGAACTAATACCGCAACCACCAACTCATCCGCAAGAATATTACCAAAAAGTCGGAAACTAAGGGAGATAGGTTTGCTAAACTCTTCCAGAATATTAATCGGTAAGAGAATGGGAGTAGGTTCAATGTACTTTTTAAAGTAACCGATTCCCCGTTTACTAATCCCCGCGTAGAAGTAAGCGAGAGAAGTTAATAACGCCAGAGCCACCGTTGTATTAATATCATTAGTCGGAGCTGCTAATTCACTATGTGGAATTTCAATCACTTTCCAAGGAAAGAGTGCTCCTGACCAATTGGAAACAAAGATAAATAAAAACAAAGTTCCAATAAACGGCACCCACGGGCGATATTCTTTCTCACCGATTTGAGTTTTCGCAATGTCGCGAATGAAGTCGAGGGCATATTCTAGGAAATTTTGCAGTCCACTGGGCACTCGCTGTAAGTTACGAGTCCCCAGAAAACTAAAGATTAACAGTAAAGCAATCACAAACCAAGAGGTTAAAAAAACTTGGCCGTGAATGGTAAAGTTACCGATTTCCCAGTAGAAGTGTTCCCCAACTTCTAATTCAGCGAGGGGAAAAGTAGGGGTAATTTTAATTGCATCTAACAAGGTTGTCATGGAGCAAGTTTCCCCGTGGTTAATCAAACAGTCAGTTTACGCCAAGTTTGGCTTATTTCCCCTTTGGGAAAAGGGTGGTTTGCACCACGTAAACAATAATGGCTGCTTTATAAGTCATAAATCCCAAAAATACGGGCAAAATAGCTAGACGTTCGAGTTGAGCGGCTACAACCATCACAGCGATAAAAATCGCGAGACGGACGCTACCAAATCCAACTCCTTGTTTAGAAACGCCTAGCCCTTCAATATCCCGTGCCAAGCGACGAAAGTATAATAAGCCAGCACAAGCGCCCAATAAGTAATTGAGTGCGGTATTTCCTGAATAAGCGACCCACACGGAGACAAAAATTACCACTGTTAACCCCAACATAACCAAATAAAGATTACGTTGGAGTTGGTAAAACTCAGTCATGGCGCGATCAGAGTTTGTCTCTTCACTCGCCTCAGAAGTAGGGCTGTCGGTTGTTTCAGGTGCTGACATCGGTGAACTCACACTTGAATCCTTGGTTCGGGTTATGACGTTACTTAAACGAGCCACGAGCAATCATATCACGGTCTAGTTACAATTCTTTAATCTTCTGGAAATTTATCTAGTATTCTGAGAGGGAAAGGTTACGAGCTTAATGCTCAAAAATGCCGTCAAATTGTCGCAAATCTAGCTTTACAAATGTGGGAATGCATTTAAAACACTCTTGTGCCAACTCCCAACGCTCTTCTCTTTCTAGCATTTGCTGTAGTTTCGCTTTCATGCTAATTAAATACCGAACATCATTAGCGGCATAACTCAACTGTTCTCGAGATAAATTGTGGGCATTTCCCCAGTCAGAGCTTTGAGAGCTTTTATCTAACTCTATTTTTTCTAACTCTTGTACTAAAGTTTTTAAGCCGTGACTAGAGGTATATGTTCGCGCCATTTTACTGGCAATTTTTGTACAAAAAATGGGATCGGTCATCACCCCAAAGGTATGATAAAGCTGGGCAACATCAAACCGAGCAAAGTGAAATACCTTTAATACATTCGAGGCTGCCATTAATTTTTTGAGGTTCTCGGCTTGAGTTTGTCCTTTAGCAATTCTAATCATGGTGACATTGCCATCAACATCACACAGTTGTACCAAGCAAAGCCGATCGCGCTTCGGTTTTAGCCCCATCGTTTCGGTATCGACGGCAATCGCTTCACTGGCTAAATATTGCTTTAAGGAATCTTCTGATAAGTCTTGATCACAAACCTGTAATTTCGATAAATCCATTTTTTCTCCTCTAACCCTGCTCCTCTAAATATTTTGCTACCGTTTGCACATCTTTATCCCCACGCCCTGAACAATTAATCACAATTTTGGGCGATCCTGATAACTGAGGACAAAGCTTTTCTAGATAGGCAAAAGCATGAGCTGTTTCTAAAGCGGGAATAATTCCTTCTAAACGAGAGACTCTTTGAAAGGCTTCTACTGCTTCTGCATCAGTGACACTATAGTATTCAGCACGACCATTATCTTTCATATAACTATGTTCAGGGCCCACGCCTGGGTAGTCTAGCCCTGCACTAATCGAATGGGCTTCCGTTACCTGTCCATCTTCATCTTGCAGTAAATAGCTCATGGCTCCATGAAGAACCCCCGGTGTTCCTTTAGTTAAGGTAGCAGCGTGTTTACTACCATTAACCCCTTCTCCGGCTGCTTCTACACCAATGAGGCGAACTGAGGATTCCGAGACAAACTCAGAAAATAATCCCATGGCATTAGAGCCGCCGCCCACACAAGCTAAGAGAATATCAGGAAGTCCCCCCCACTTTTCTTGACATTGATAGCGTGTTTCTTCCCCAATAACCGCATGAAAATCACGGACTATCATGGGATAGGGATGAGGACCCGCCACAGAGCCTAAAATATAGTGAGTGGTTTCTACATTGGTGACCCAGTCTCGAATTGCTTGGGAAGTGGCATCTTTCAGGGTTCCATTGCCAGCTTCTACGGGTTCAACTTTTGCCCCCATCAGTTCCATCCGAAAGACATTGAGGGCTTGCCGTTCCATATCTTGAACCCCCATATAAATTACGCACTCCAAGCCAAAGCGAGCGCAAACTGTGGCAGTGGCGACCCCATGCTGACCGGCTCCTGTTTCAGCAATAATACGCTTTTTTCCCATTTTACGGGCAAGTAGCACCTGCGCGATCGCGTTATTAATTTTATGCGCCCCAGTATGATTTAAGTCTTCTCGCTTCAGATAAATTTGAGGGGAAGTGCCATCGGGTTGCTGATAGTATTCACTCAGACGTTCGGCAAAATACAAAGGACTCGGTCGTCCCACATAATCGTGTAATAATTGTTTTAACTGTTGCTGAAAATCGCGATTATTGCGAATTTCTTGGTAAGCACTTTCTAATTCACTAAGAGCGCAAATTAGGGTTTCAGGAACATATTTACCGCCAAATTCACCAAAGCGCCCTTTTGCATCAGGATATTGAGATTGAAATGGAACTGAGGATACTGTCACTTGCTTTCCTTAAACTGTTGCGATAGCACCCTCTATCTTATCGAATATTGAAAAAATTCGTCCTTTGTTGTTTGTAAACCAATGACCAATGACTAATGACAATTATTGTTCGTCCTCTTCAGGATATTCAATCGGAGTTGTGGTTACTTTCACAGAATAACGATTTGGAGTAATCCGCGATCCATATTTACGGGCATAAACTTCGGTAAATTCTGCTCCCAAAAACAGAATTTGTGCTGAATAATAAACCCAAGCTAAAAGGACGATTAAAGAGCCAGCTGCCCCATAAGTCGAACCAAAGCCTGTTCTAGCAAAATACCACTCTAATAACCAACGACCAATTCCAAACAAAACGGAAGTAATAATTGCGCCAATCCAAACATCACTCCAAGATACTTTAGCATCAGGAAGAAATCTAAAAATCAGGGCAAATAAAATTGTTGTTAAGACAAAAGAAATGACAGTAGAAATATATTGCCATAATTCAGACAATCCTGGAATTAATTCCAGTTGAATGAGCGTTGTTATCGCAGCACTAAAAAATAGCGATAAAATGACTAAAAAGCCAATACCCACAACAATCGCAAAGGAAATAATGCGTTTGACGATAAATTGTCTTACGACTAGTCCCGGTTTAGGCTGTACTCCCCAAATGGTATTCAGAGCATCTTGAAGTTGAGCAAATACACCTGAAGCTGCAAAAAATAAAACTCCCAAGCTAATAAGAGAAGCAAAATTACTTAAATCCGGTCGGCTAGCATTAGCAATTGCTCTCTCCATAATATTAGCTGCTTCTTCTCCCACTACATCACTCATTTGGGCAACAATTTGACCCCGTGCTGCATCTTCACCGAAAATTGCCCCAGCAATAGCAATTGCAATAATGATCATAGGAGAAAGAGAAAAAACCATATAATAGGCAAGCGCAGCTGCTAAACGAGGAGCTTTATGCCCTAACCACTGGGTAAAGGTTTCTTTGAGTAGGGCGAATAACTCCTTTAAATGTCTCAATGTTCTTTTCTCCAATGAAATCGCTTCAAGATACAATGGTTTCTAAGATGAATAGTTTTAGTTTAACCAGAAGTTGTCATTCCTATGGATATTAAGTTAATTTTAGTCGTTCTATCCGGTTTATTTATTGTTTCTACTCTCTTTTTTGGGACAAAAAACGGTTTCTATGATTCCGAAAATTATCATGGCAACGGCTCGGCTCATTAATTAAAGATATTTTTGGGGGATGAAGCATGAGTCAACCACCTTCTTCCTTTAATAATGACGAAATTCCACTGTTTTGCTACCCCTATGCAGTGGGAAATCAGGGGGAAGGGGTTTGTTTTTTACTGCAAATAGGAGAACATCGCTTACTCCTTGATTGTGGTCTCGCTAATGTTAAAGATTTAGTGGAAACTGATTCTCCTCCTGTGGATTGGGTGTTGTGTAGCCATGCTCATTGGGATCATGCTCGGGGATTACTCCCGCTCCATCGTCATTTTCCTGATATCCCGATTTATGCTAGTGAAGTAACAGTGCAATTACTTCCCCTCAATTGGCTAGAAGAGCCTCATATTCCAGCTTTAGCCCAAGCTCTTCCAACGCGATCGCGTGTTGCTTTAGCAGATAATTTAGTGGTGGAATTATATCCTGCGGGTCATTTACCAGGAGCTTGCGCGATCGCGCTAACTTATACCAGTCACCAACAATCTTATCGCATTCTTTATACAGGAGACTTTTTCCTTTCCAATTCTAGGTTAGCAGAAGGATTATCTCTAGAAGAATTACGGAGTTTTTTCCCTGATATTCTAATTGTAGAAGGTAGTTATGGCACAGCTCGCCATCCTCATCGTCGCCAACAAGAAAATCAATTAATGGGGCGATTGAGTGAAGCCTTAGATCAAGGGTATAACATTATTTTACCCGTGCCATTTTTTGGACTTGCCCAAGAAATTTTAGTCCTACTACGCTCTCATCATCAATTTACAGGACGAGAACTTGATATTTGGGTAGATGAAACCATTAGTAAAGCCTGTGAAGCCTACTTAGAAATTTTGCCTCATCTTCCCGCATCTGTGCAAAACTTTGCCAAGCATCAACCTTTATTTTGGGATGATCGCGTACGCCCGCGAGTTCAACCCCTTACTCCCGACTCTCCCCTTGATCAACATCCTGCCATTATCCTTGTCGAAGAAACCTCCCAGTGGCAAGATTATTTTTATGAGACTAACCAGCACTGGGTCATTTTTCAACCGGATTATTTTACCACCCCAGCCCTTGGGGAAAAACAGTTTTCCAGCGCCATCCAAAGCTATCTCCTAGCGCAGCACAGCGATGGTTTAGGGACAACCCAACTAATTCATAACCTACGCCCTCAGCACGTAATCTTTATTCACGGTCCCAGAAACTATCTTAGTGATCTCACCAGTCTTGAAGAATTACAAAATCGTTATCATCTCCATCTTCCTCAAGCCAAAAAACAAGTCGAACTTCATATTGGGAATCAATTTATTCAACCTGCTGCTCCCCCAGAAACTAACTATGAAGGAGAAGTCAAAGAAGCGGAAAAAACTATCAATATTCAGCTTCCTAGTAGCATTGTTAATGATCCCCGTTGGCACAATTTTTCGGATACTGGCTTAGTGAAAGCCCGTTGGCAAGGAGAAGAACTTGTCCTACGAGGCTTATCCCAAAAAGAAATTATCACTGAAACCAGTGATGAGAAGCTCCCCCGCGATGTCGCAAGTTGTGGCAACTGCCGCCACCGAAAACGTCAGCATTGTCGTAACCCTGCTTCTCCCCTTTATGGATTTCAAGTAACTCCACAAGGGTATTGTCCTGTGTTTGAACCCTTACTAGACAATCAAGAAGATGAATCTTGAGGATAATCAGGATTGTTATTGGGGTGATTGGGATAAATTTGCTCAGCTTCAGGACAATCATCAGAAACCAAAGGGTCAGCATTAGAGCGGATCACTGACGCGAGACGATGAGTGATAGAAGCAATACTTTCAATACGGATAATTTCCTCCCACGAACTAATTTCCTCCTCTTCATCGACTTCATAACGAACTGTTACTAGGTCGCCTTCTAAACTGACAATTCGTGCTTCCTCTATCCAGCGTTGTTGATCCCGCAAGAAAATGCAGACTTCACGACCTTCGTTACAAAATTTATGAATCTTGCGGTGTAGCATTGTTCTCTCCTGAGCCAAGGGTAGATTTCTAGGATTGTTGATCAAGATACCTTACGGATCAAATTGATTCCGAGTTACGCTTCTATTTTGACATATTAACCGTTGGTATCGGTTACAAGTCTATAACCGCTAAAAGAGAATCCTTTGTGATTAGAAAACTAAGAAGCAATGACTCCCTCTTTAACTCACTTGTTCTGTAGATTCGGCAGACTGAGCTAATTCTCGTACCACTCGCGAAGCATAAGGGCGAATAATCCACCATAAAAACGGCGATAACCAACCTCTTAAAGTAATTGAACAAGAGACATAAGTGCCAATCAAGGTTGATTCTACTTGATAAGTGACTCGATTCTGAATACCGGGAATGGCAAGCACTCGCAGGCTAATCAATTCTCCAGGACTAACTTTTTCCACAAATACCCGAATGGGAATGGGGGTTAGTCGGGTTACAGCTTGATAAATAATCCCCGGTTTAGCCTGCAATCCTCGTGGGGCATTGGTATGATCGAGCAAGGGATTCCAAGACACATCCCCTAAGTTAATCAGTTTCTCCCAAAGCACATCCACAGGTGCGTTACTTAAGACACGATAAGTCTTATAGAGGGAAAACTGACAGCAAATTTTTTCTTTTCTCGCAATGAACTTGAACGAAAAATTAAGAATCACAACATATCTCCTGATCCATTACGCCCAGGCAAGTATCCTATTGTAGGAAAATTAAATCCCTTTAAGGGCAGTTTCTCAAGAATAGTTTGCAAAATTTATTAACCATTTAATCCATGAGTGTTAAAGATACTGATTTAAAATCCACAAAAAGCGAGTTTGTTCCACCTGAAGATGCCAAACGTCGCGTAAGTCAATTTATGTTGACGCTTCAAGATGACATTTGTGGCAACTTAGAAGCCCTTGATGGCAGTGGTCAAAAATTTCAGGAAGATACGTGGAAGCGTGAGGAAGGAGGGGGCGGCCGATCGCGCGTGATTAAAAATGGTGATCTTTTTGAACAAGGGGGTGTAAATTTTTCTGAAGTCTTTGGCGACAAACTACCTTCTTCTATCTTGAAACAACGCCCAGAAGCTGAAGGACATAGCTTTTATGCCACGGGAACGTCAATGGTGTTACACCCTCGTCATCCCTATGTTCCCACAGTTCACCTCAATTATCGCTACTTTGAAGCGGGTCCGGTTTGGTGGTTTGGTGGTGGCGTTGACTTAACCCCTTATTATCCTTTTGCTGAAGATGCGGTTCATTTTCATCAAACCGTTAAAACTCACTGCGATCGTCATCATCCAGAGTATTATCCAGCATTTAAGCGTTGGTGTGATGAGTATTTTTATATTAAACACCGTCAGGAGAACCGAGGAATTGGCGGTGTATTTTTCGACTACCAAGATGGTCAAGGACAATTATATAAAGGGCCTGATCCAGAAGGGGTAGCAGCCCAATATAGCAATCAAGTTGGGAAACTTGAACCTCGCAGTTGGGAACAGTTATTTGCCTTTGTTCAAGACTGTGGTCAATCTTTTCTCCCTGCTTATACTCCCATTGCTAAAGAACGCCGTAAAATTGATTATGGGGAGCGAGAACGAAATTTTCAACTCTATCGACGCGGACGCTATGTCGAATTTAATCTTGTCTATGATCGCGGTACGATTTTCGGCTTACAAACCAATGGGCGTATTGAATCCATTTTAATGTCGCTACCCCCTTTAGTGCGTTGGGAATACTGCTATCATCCTGAACCCAATACCCCAGAGGCGGAACTATATGAGACTTTTCTTAAGCCGCAAGATTGGGTAAATTGGCAACATCAAGGTTAATGATAGTTATTCCGTAATTTGCTTAAAGACTGGATGATACTTAACTAGACCTGATTTCCCATCCAGTCCTTTTGGAGTTAATTCCATTGCCATGAATGCTTCTGGAGGAACATCATATTCGCTGTAAAGTCCATATTCTATGGATGGTTTAAAGCCGAAGCGTGGATAATATTCAGGATGACCAAGTACAACCACTGCTTTACTTCCCATTTGTTGACATAATCGCAGTCCTTCTCTAATCAATGCTGTTCCGACTCCTTGTCGCTGATATAGTGAAAGAACCGCCATTGGCGCTAGTCCCATAACTCCTGTTGTCATAGGCAATTCAGAAGCAAGATCAACAGGGGTAAAAAAAATATGTCCAATAATTTGATCTTGTTTGATCGCAACCAAGGACAGGTAAGGATTGACAACTAAACGTAATTGATCGACTAAGTTTGCTTCCGCCTCTTGTCCAAAAGCTAATTGATGTACCTTGCTAACAGCCAGATAATCGTGAGGAATTTCTGGTCGAATTTCAATGTTTTTATCCATGCATGGGGATCACGATTTCCCCTATCATATCAGCTTTGCTGTTTTATCATCCGAGAGATACTTGGCAAATTTTTATAGAAACGAGACAATAAGAGAATATAGACAAATTCTCTAAAGATAATAAAATTAGATAAAACCTGTGGATACCCTTCGCACTCTTTCTGAAACCAAGCGCACCTTTTATAGTCTCCATACTCGTCCTCTTAACTCCATCTATCGGCGAGTGATTGAGGAATTATTGGTGGAGATGCACCTGCTAACCGTCAATGTGGATTTTAAGTATGACCCCATTTATGCCTTAGGGGTGGTAACGGTATTTGATACCTTTATGCAAGGATATCAGCCAGAACAGGATAAAGAATCAATTTTCAATGCTATTTGTAAAGCAGTAGAAGGAGATCCCCAACAGTATCGACAAGATGCTGAACGGGTAAAATCTTTGGCAGAAAATAACTCGGTTGAAGCGGTAACAGCTTGGTTATGTGAGTTAAAGCCTTTACCGGGGGCAGGAGATTTAGATAATTTATTACAGGGAATTAAAGATAATCCTCGGTTTAAGTATAGCCGTTTATTTATGATTGGGCTTTATACGATCTTAGAAACTGCTAATCCTAGTTTGACCAATGATGATAAAGTACGGCAAGAAATATTAGAAAAGTGTTGTCAAGCCCTGAATTTACCGAAAGAAAAGGTTGATAAAGATTTAGACCTTTATCGCAGTAATTTAGAAAAAATGGAACAAGCGCGATCGGTTTTAGAAGATGTTATTAAATCTGATCGTAAGCAACGAGAAAGACGACAGGAAGAGAAAAACTCTCCAGAAAACATCAATCAGTCCATGATTATCTAACAGGTAGATAGTTTTGCCTGCTATCAGATATGTCACGAGAGGACTCCCGTTATAGCGACGAAAGGAGCTTAACGGGTAGACGGGGCTTTCCTTCGGTTCGGGCTTCTTACGTTTGGAGGAAACCTCCAAACTAAGCCCTCACAAGGTGCGGAGGAGACCTCCGCACACAGCCCCTCATGAATCGTGACCAAAAGAAAAAAGTCCGTTAGGACATCCGTACATTAGTTGTTAAATCGTGTAGAAACGGTTAAACTGGAATTACTAAAGTTCAAAATCCAATGTTTACCCTTTCCTACGAGTATAAGTTAGAACCAAACCAACTCCAAATCGACCTGATCGAGCAGACGCTCGGTGTTTGCCGAACGGTTTGGAATTATGCTCTTAGGGAAAGGAAGGATTGGATCAACTCTCGAAAATGTCCTGTTAACGCTTGTTCCATTGAAAAGGAATATCTGATTCCTCCCGATGAACTTTATCCGAGTTATTCAAGGCAAGCAAAAGCCTTAACCGAGGCAAAGAAAAATAGCGAACGCCTTAAATCAGTTAATGCTCAAGTGCTTCAACAAGTTTTGAGAGCTTTAGATCGTGCTTTCTCTGACATGAAATCTAGAGGGTTCGGTTTTCCTAGATTTAAGAACAAGTATCGTTTAAGGTCTTATCTGATTCCTCAGATCAGGGGAGAAGTATTAAAAGGAAATCAAATTAAACTACCTCAATTAGGTTGGGTTAGGTTCAGAAAGTCTAGAGACATCCCAGAAGGATTTAAGGTGAAGCAGGCAAGAGTGATTAGAAAAGCCTCTGGTTACCTTGTCATGCTTTCCCTTCAGTTGGATGTAGATTTTCCTCAACCTTTCCCTCATGGTCATCCAAGAGGGTTAGACTTGGGCTTTGACAAATTTGTTGCGACTTCTGATGGTTTAGAAGTTAAACGACCGAGGTTTTTGAAGTCTCTACAAAGGAAGCTGAAATTGCTCCAACGTAGGCTCAAGAACAAAAAGAAAGGGTCGAATAACCGCCATAAACTAAATATAAAGATAGCAAGAGTTCACCAACGTATATCTGACGCTCGTAAAGACTGGCACTTCAAACTTGCTCATCGTTTGTGCGACGGGGCTGGAATGATCTTTGTCGAAGACATCAATTTCCGTTCGTGGCAACGAGGAATGTTATCTAAACACGCTGCGGATGCTGGCTTTGGTCAGTTTGTGAACATCTTGGAGTGGGTGTGTTGGAAACGTGATGTTTACTTTGCCAAAGTTGACAAAGATGGTACATCTCAAGAATGCAGTCAGTGTGGAGCGCATACAGGGAAGAAAACTCTGGATGTCAGAGTTCACCATTGTCCTGAATGCGGTTACATAGGCTCAAGGGATGTAGTAAGTGCTGAAGTGATTAGAGATAGAGGACTCTCCGACCTCGGGCAGGGGTTAGAGAATAAACAAATTGCCTGTAGAGGCGATCTGACGGGGGTGGAGGCAACTTCGTCTAGTCAAGAGCCTGAGACAGGAAACTTAGTCGTGAGGCTAGGAATCTCCCGTCATAGCGCGTAGCGTTTGACGGGAGAGAATGTCAATGAACAAGATAATATGCTTTTCATTTTTGATGTTGATGGCACTTTAGCAGACACTGAACGTCATGGTCATCGGGTAGCTTTTAATCAAGCGTTTGCTGATGCTGGCTTAGATTGGCATTGGTCAGAGTCTCTCTATGGCAAACTGTTAGCTATTTCTGGTGGGAAAGAGAGAATTCGCCACTACATTACCCATTATCTTCCTGAGTCTCAGCATCCTTCTCAAGGAGATCAGTTAATTCGACAACTACACCATGCTAAAAGTCAATATTACCGTCAACTCTTAGAGAATGGAAAAATTCCGCTCCGTTCAGGAGTAAAACGACTTCTAGAGGAAGCAAAAGTATCAGGAATTCGTTTGGCAGTGGCGACAACGAGTTCCCTTGAAAATACCATGGCATTACTCAACACTTATCTGCAAGGAGATTATTACTTTGAAGTGATTGCAACCGGAGATATGGTTGAAAATAAAAAGCCTTACCCTGATGTTTATAATTATGTATTAGACAAAATGAAGGTAACTCCAGAAGAGTGCCTAGTGTTTGAAGACTCTCAACAGGGGTTGAGTGCTTCTATGGCGGCTGGTTTAAAAACGGTGATTACAGTTAACCGTTATACCCTAAACCAAAACTTTTCTAACGCTATCTTGGTGATTGATCAGTTAGGAGAACCTGATCAACCGTTTAAAGTTTTTCACTCAAAACAAGTTATTCAATCAAGTTATTTTAATGTTGCTTTAGCACAAGGGTTATTAGAGGTAAACTGAAGCTGTACCCAGTCAGATGCAAGGATCTTTACTTAGAGAAATTTTTAATTTTGTAGTCTTCCATACAAACTGATGTTAATGTTTCCGAGATAATTTTAAGGTAATGTTGAGTTGAATCGAAAACCTTGCTAGTCTCTTGTATAACCAAACATCGATTAAATCAGCTTGTCGAACGAGCATCCAGTGTCAGGTTACTTACTCAACTGTAGCACTTGAAGCCGTTACAGCTGCAGTTGCCCAACACTATGATATTGGGGTCGTAAAAAACTGTCGCTTTTGGTATCACGGACTTAGCGATATCTATTTGATTGAGACTAGCATTAATCGCTATATTTTTCGGATTTCTCATCATCATTGGCGATCGCGCTCTGAAATCCTGTTTGAATTAGAATTTCTTACCTTTCTCCGCTATCATCAGCTACCCGTAGCCTCTCCCCTTCACACGAAAACAGGGGAGCTTTGTTTAGAAATAGAAGCCCCAGAAGGAACTCGCTATGGCGCACTGTTTGAATACGCTGAGGGATCAGTCCCACTAGGAGACTGTAATTACACTCAAAGTCATAAACTCGGAGAAACAGTCGCTAAAATCCATCAAGTAAGCCGAAATTTCTCCTCTAGCAGTGAACGTTCTCCGCTTACCCCATCTTTGATTGTTGATGAGTCGATCAGGATTATTGCGCCATTTTTAGAGAAACAGACAGACCATTTACGGACTCTCCTTAGCATTGCTGGTAAGGTAAAAGACGAATTAGAACATCTCCCCATGACTCCTCCCTATTGGACAGTTTGCTGGGGAGATCCTCATAGTGGTAATGCTCATTTTACCCATGATGATCAACTAATGCTTTTTGATTTTGATCAATGTGGGTACGGCTGGCGAGCTTTTGATGTGGCTAAATTCCGCCAGGTTTCTTTACAAGCTGGTTGTAGTCATACTATTCGAGAAGCCTTTTTAGACGGTTATGAGAGTATTATTCCGCTTACTCCTATAGAATTGGACGCTTTACAAGCCCTGAGTATAGCTGCCTTTATTTGGGGATGGGGGATTCATCTTAACCGTGCCCTTTATTTTGACTATAGTCGCCTTGATGATTATTATTTTAATCGTCGCTTAGAAAAGCTCAAACAGTTACAATCTGGTAACTAGCTTCGTTGAAATAGGTCAAAATCGTGAAACAATCAGGTTCTACTTGGAGTGATCGCTTTGAGTCGTCATTAAATCCCGCGATCGCGCAATTTAACGCCAGTATTTTATTTGATATTGAACTTCTCCCCTACGATATCCAAGGTTCAATCGCCCACGCCCAAATGTTGGCAAAAACGGGGATTATTTCTGAGACAGAAGCAGAAACCTTAGTGCAGGGATTGCAACAGATTTTAGCAGAATACCAGCAAGGAGAGTTTCAACCTGGAGTTGAGGAAGAAGATGTCCATTTTGCGGTGGAACATCGCTTAACAGAGATAGTCGGGGATGTGGGGAAAAAATTACACACCGCGCGATCGCGCAATGATCAGGTGGGAACTGATATTCGCCTTTATTTACGAGAAAAAATCAGCCACATTCGCAACCATCTCCGTGATTATCAACAAGCCTTACTTGAGTTAGCGGAAAACAATCTAGAAACCCTCATCCCAGGTTATACCCACTTACAACGGGCGCAACCCATTAGTCTCGCCCATCATCTTTTAGCTTACTGGGAAATGGCACAACGGGATTGGGAACGTTTAGGAGATGTCGCAAAACGAACCAATATTTCTCCTTTAGGGTGTGGCGCTTTAGCTGGAACCACTTTCCCCATTGATCGTAATTATACTGCCCAAGAATTAGGGTTTGAGAGGATTTATCGTAATAGTTTAGATGGAGTCAGCGATCGCGATTTTGCCATTGAATTTCTCAACGCTGCGAGTTTAATTATGGTACATCTTTCGCGTTTTAGTGAAGAGATTATCCTTTGGGCTTCCCAAGAATTTAATTTTGTCACTCTTAAAGATAGTTGCGCCACGGGTTCTAGTATTATGCCGCAAAAAAAGAATCCTGATATTCCCGAATTAATCCGTGGGAAAACAGGGCGCGTTTGTGGAAGTTTACAAGGAATGTTGATGTTAATGAAAGGGCTTCCTTTAGCTTATAACAAAGACTTACAAGAAGATAAAGAGGGATTATTTGATGCAGTAAAAACTACCGGAGCCTGTTTAGAAGCAATGACGATCTTATTAACAGAAGGATTAGAATTTAGAAAACAACGTCTTAGTGAAGCAGTGACCGAAGACTTTTCTAATGCCACCGATGTTGCGGACTATTTAGTAACAAAAGGGGTTCCTTTTCGAGAAGCCTATAATCTAGTGGGAAAAGTGGTCAGAACTTGTCTGGAAAAAAGTAAACTCTTAAAAGACTTAACCCTAGAAGAATGGCAACAAATTCACCCTGCTTTTGAGCAAGATATCTATCATGCTATTACGCCAAAACAAGTAGTTTCTGCAAGAAATAGTGAAGGTGGAACTGGTTTTGAGCAAGTTAAAATTGCTATTGAAAATGCTAAATTGTTAATGAATCAATAAGGGGTTGTAGCTCAGTTGGATAGAGCAAGCGCCTCCTAAGCGCTAGGTCGCCAGTTCGAACCTGGCCAACCCTGTTTTATTGGTTATTGCGATCGCGTTATCATGCAACAATCGTGGCTATAGTGGCAATCCTATTTGAATCTTTTTAATCAATTCTAGGTTTGGTCATTACTAAAATCCCCATCAACTCCAGCGCGATCGCGTAATGTTTAACCTGAGTAAACCCCGCTGCTTGCGCTAGTTTCACTTGTTCTCGTCCTTGGGGAAACCGTTCTAAACTGGGATTAATATAAGCATAATCTTCTTTAAATCCTAACCCTTCTGCTGTGGGAACAACTAACTGCTCTAAAAACCATTGCTGAAACCCCCGAATTGTCTCATTGTAGGGGCGATGAAAGTCAAGAATCGCAACCGTCGCTTCAGGCTTTAAAACGCGATACAACTCCTCTAAACAGCGAGAAATATCAATTACATTCCGCAAGCCATACCCCACTGTCGCACAATCAAATTTATTATCCGAGAAAGGAAGATTAAGGGCATCAGCTTCTACCCACTGTATCGGATAGAGAGAACTTTGCTGACGCTGACGGGCAACTTCCAACTGTTGTGGCGAAAAATCTGCCCCAATCACAGTGCCTCTTTTCCCTACCATTTTCGCTAATAAGAACGCCAAATCGCCACTACCACAGCATAAATCAAGGGCGGTATCTCCTGCTTGCGGTTGCGCCCATTTTACGGTCATACGCTTCCAGATGCGATGTTGTCCTAAACTAAGGGCATCATTGAGTTGATCATATACTGGAGCAATGCGATTAAAAATGGCTTGAATATCGGTGGGGGATTGAGTCATAGGTGATTAGCAGTATCCGAATCAGTTGTGAGACAGGAATTTTGGTTTAAGTTAATAGACAATTAGGCAACAAAAGTTTCTCATGAATCCTTGCTGATTGCTATAGTTTTTGGCAAAAGCAAATCAGATCATTCCTTTATGTTACCCCTCGAATAGATCAACCAATCAGGCTAAATTGCCCTAACTTCGAGTCAATGCAGAAGCAAGAAAAACCTATAAATGATCCTTTTTTAGGCTTAAAGGTTAAATATTGACTGTAAGCCCTCTAAAATTTTCTGGAACTCTCTAGGAGATAAACTTCCTAAGTAGGAAATAACACGCTTAACATCAACAGCCCGAATTTGATCAAGTAATACAACAGAATTTTTAGATAGTCCACCTGTACCAGCATTAAGTTTAGGATAAAGAGTCGGATTATTTTCTACCCAAAAACCAAACTGAGTGGTTAGAGGAGCAATTAAAATTACAGGATAGCGCACTTTTCCTTTTGGCAAACCAACAATAATTGCTGGTCTTCTACCTTCTTGTTCACGTCCTTTAGGTTGATGGTCAGGCAAGCTAACAAGAATTAAATCGCCTGCTTGCAGTTTTTTTGACAATCGTTAATCCTCATCAACAATTAGACCAATATTAGGATCATAACGCACTGGTTTTCCTTCTGGAGGAATCTCCTCTTCCCACTCATAAGGTGGCAGTTCATCAATTAAGTTTGCTTCTAACCATTCTTTAGTCTCCCAGTCTAGCTTTAAGTTTGAACAATCTGCTACTAAATCTTTATAAAGTGCAGAGAAAACTACTTGTTTTTTTTTCGGTGATAGTTGTTTGACTAGGTCTATAACTTGTTCTAGTGTAAGTTCTAAACTTGGCATAATAAGGTATTTAAACTATTTTTCATCTTAATGACCTTAATTAAATATACTAAACCATAAACAGTTTCAGTTCAACGATCAGAATTGATATTACGTAATCCTTTATAGATTATAGTTTGGTGAAACTTTAAAACTAATTTAGGATGGCTATCGTTATTGGTTTACAAAGGACAAATGACAAATGACAAATGACAAAGAACAAATCATAATAAATTAGTCTTAGTAACTGGTTCACTTTGATTGACATACAAAACTTGGGTGGGATAAGCAATTTCGATCCCTTGGGCTTCAAAAATTTCTTTAATTTCCCAATTAATTTTTTGTTGGGCATTCATATAAGCGGTGTAGTCTGGAGTCGTCATATAATAGACAATTTCAAAATTAAGGCTGAAATCGCCATAATCATGAAAATGACAGCGATCAAAACGAGTGTTTTCTGTCTGTTTTATAATCTCTTCAATATAACCCGGAATCGCTTTCAATTGCTCTAAAGTTGTCTCATAAGCTACACCAATACTAAATACAATGCGACGCTCTTTCATGCGTTTATAATTGCGAATCCGAGAACTTGTTAAATCACTATTGGATAAAATTAATTCTTCCCCACTCAGGCTTCGGAGGCGAGTTGTTTTAACCCCAATATGTTCTACGGTTCCTATTAAATCACCAACAATAATAAAGTCACCAATTTTAACGGGTTTATCAAGAAGAATAGCAAAATAACTAAATAATTCTTGAAACACACCTTGAGCGGCTAAAGCAATCGCAATCCCCCCAACCCCTAAACTCGCAATCAATGCCGAGATATTAAAACCAAGGTTTCCTAATAAAAAGATCAGACCAATTGTCCAAGTAACAATTCTCAGTGCTGGAGACAGAATCGCAACACTTTGCTGTCGAGTTTCGTCATCCTCTCCTTTTAACCAGTAAGTGGTTAAAATGTATTCGATCATTTTGCCAATGAAGCGAACGCCAATAAAGGTGGCAAAAATCAAGATAACTGCATCAATGGCTTGATTAATAATGGGATGGAGTTCTAAGTTACGAATACTAATATAAAGAACGCCTAAATAAAGCAGAGGGAGAATTACGGCTTCAAATATCTTGAGCAACCGATTATTAAAGGGAATACTAGATTTAACAATCCAACCTTTTAAGCGTTTTAGGATCAGGTTTCTAAGAATAAATTTAATAATAATGAAACCAACGACTAAAATAACTAAGGCTAATAAGTATTCAGATACTAAATTATTGAAAATTTCATATTGTAAAAATTCTTCCATTGTCTCTCGAAACTGATGATCCATTAAATCCCTCCATAATTAACCCCCCCAACGTTTGGGAGGGCGGTAAAAATGTTACATCATTTTGGACAGTTTTTTAACAGTGAAGATGCTTACTGTTCTGAGGAAGTGACTTCTTCTCCTTGATCAACAGTAGCTGTTTCCGCCGTTGTTGGTTCGGGGTAACGGGGGCCAAACACTAGTTCCCCGAGATTTTTAATGACAATGTATAAGATGGGAACAATAAATAAACTGAGGAAGGTGGCAACAAACATTCCCCCAAAAACCGCAGTTCCTAAAGACTGACGACTGGCAGCCCCTGCACCGGTGGCAATCACAAGGGGAAAGATACTACTCAGTGTGGAAATAGCTGTCATAATAATTGGACGCATCCGTTTTTGGGCGGCTTCAATGGCAGCTTTGGTAATTTTGACCCCTTCTTCTCGTAATTGGTTGGCAAACTCCACAATTAAAATCGAGTTTTTACTAGCTAACCCAATCAGCATCACTAACCCCACTTGGGTATAAACATCATTCTCTAATCCCCGTAATGATTGCGCTGTTAAAGCCCCTAAAACGGCTAAGGGAACAGAGAGCATGATAATAATGGGGTCAATGTAGCTTTCATATTGAGCGGCGAGAACGAGGAAAACAAAGGCTAATCCCAGTCCGAAAATGAGGGGGGCTTGTCCAGCGGCTTCAATTTCTTCTAGGGAAATTCCTGACCACTCAAACCCTAAACCCGGAGCAAGGGTTTCTTCCGCGACTGCTTCCATAGCGGCGATCGCTTCTCCTGAACTGGAACCGGGGGCTGCTTCTCCGTTAATTTCAATGGAACGGAAGGTATTGTAATGGTTAATGGTTTGCGCCCCTGTGGTGGAATTAATACTAACTAAGTTTCCAAGGGGGATCATTTCGTTATTGTTAGAGCGAACATAAATTTCGTTAATTTGTTGGGGATTACGACGAAATTCCTCATCAGCTTGTACATAAACCCGATAGTTACGACGGTTGAGGGTAAAGTCGTTCACATATTGTGAGCCTAAGTAAGTTTGTAGAGTGCTGAAAATTTCACTCATATCCACTTGTAAGGCTTGAGCGCGATCGCGATCGACATCTAATTCTAAGATGTTACTATCAGCAGAAAATTGGCTAAATGCCCCTGCAATATCAGGATGCTGATTGGCAGCTCCCAACAACTGCTGCATACTTTGAGTAAACTCTGTAATTTCCAGCTCGCCTCGTCGATCTTGTAATTGAAACTCAAAGCCCCCAAACGCCCCTAAACCCGGGATAGCAGGAGGATTAACAGGAATTACTGTTGCCTCTGGCATTGTCATCACTTGACCTCGTATGCGATTCAGAATCACCTCCAATGACTGTGCAGGATGAGTCCGTTCTTCCCAAGGCTGTAAAGAGGTAAAAATTGCCCCACTATTGGCAGTTCCCCCTCCCCCGAGACTGAAACCACCAATAGCAAAGGTAGAACGCACTTCTGGAATATCGAGATAAATGTCTTCAATTTGTTCTATGACATCGCTGGTGTAAGGGAGAGCAACCCCATCGGGAGCTTGAATAATGGTAATAAAGAATCCCTGATCTTCATCAGGTAAAAACGCTTCCGGAACTTGATTATAAACCCAACCCGTGAGAACCAAGAGGGCAACAAATACCGCTATAATAACGGTTTTAATACGGGTAAAGAAAACAATAATCCCTCTATAGCTTCTCTCTAGCCAGCGTAAAAAGTTATTAAACCAACCAAAGGCAAAAGCTAAAATCCCTCGACTGGGCATTTTTTGTCGCAAGAGCAAGCCAGAAAGAGTGGGGGTGATGGTCAGGGCATTAAAGGTAGAAACCCCAATAGCAAACGCAATGGTGAGGGCGAATTGACGATATAACGCTCCAGTTGTCCCCGGGAAAAACGCCACAGGAACAAATACTGCCATTAATACTAAGGAAGTAGCAATTACCGCCCCACTTAACTCTCGCATGGCAACAATGGCAGCTTGTCGCGGACGTAACCCATCATCTTGAATTTTGCGAGCAATATCTTCAACAACAATAATCGCATCATCAACTACCATCCCTGTGGCAAGGGTAAGACCAAAAAGCGTGAGCGTATTAATGGAAAAATCAAAGATATTAACAAAAATAAACGTTCCTACTAAGGATAAGGGTACTGTAATTGCAGGAATAACCGTGGTTCGCCAATCTTGTAGGAAAACAAAGATCACTAGCACCACTAAAATCACTGCCTGTATCAGGGTTTGCACCACACTAATAATCGACTCTTCCACAAACTCGGTGGTGTCAAAACCCACATCATAAACCATGCCTGGGGGGAAGTCTTGAGCAAGCTCTTCCATTTCTGCTCTCACTGCCTGAGCCACTTCTAGGGCATTACTCCCAGGAACTTGGTTAATGCCTAATCCTACGGCGGTGTTGCCTCGAAACCGCAAAATAGAACTATAGTCTTGCGCGCCTAACTCGACACGCCCCACATCTTTAATTTTTGTTAGTGTGCCATCATCTCCTCTCGAAACCACCACATCCTCAAATTCAGAAACACTTTCAAGACGAGTATCCGCTCGCACCCCAATTTGGAATTCTTGGTCTTCTGGCATCGGGGGTTGTCCAATTTGTCCGGCTCCCACTTCCAAGTTTTGTTCTTCTAGGGCGCGAACCACATCTTGAGCCACTAAATTACGACTGGCTAACCGATTGGGATCAAGCCAAATTCGCATGGCATACTGTCTTTCCCCAAAAATTTGAACATTACCGACCCCTTCGATTCGTTCTAGGGCATCAACCATGTATAAATCAGCATAGTTACTTAAAAAGAGGTCGTCATATTCATCGTTTTCGGAAAAAAGACCAAACCCCATCAGGAGGTTATCTTCTTCTTTACTCACTTCGATTCCGCTATTAATTACCTCTTGCGGTAAAAAAGGTTCGGCTTGGGAGACGCGATTTTGAACATCAACGGCGGCAATATCTTGATCTCTGTCGGCATCAAAAGTAACAGTAATGGAACTTGTCCCATTATTACTGCTACTAGAAGTCATGTAACGCATCCCATCCACCCCAGTAATTTCTCGTTCGAGAATATTGGTGACCGTTTCTTCTACGGTTTCCGCATCTGCTCCTGTATAGGTAGCTCTGACGCTAACTTGTTTGGGGCTGATATCGGGAAATTGCGCTACAGGCAGGGTAGGAATACTAATTGCCCCGATTAATAAAATCATTAAAGAGGCGACAGTGGTAAATACAGGGCGTTTAATAAAGTAATTGACAAACATTTTATTAATTATTGGTTATTCTAATTCCCTTACATTTGAGGGGGCCCTTCCATGTCTTCCATTTCTGATTCAGGGACAATGGGAGCGCCGTCGCGAAGTTCCATAATGCCAGAGGTAATAATGGTTTCTCCGGGTTCTACCCCAGAAATAACTTGGTACTTATTCCCTTGAATATCCCCTAATTCCACAGGTCTTTGTCTGGCAACCATTTCCCCGTCTTCTTCGTCGGCAGTAAAGACAAATGTTTGTCCTCCCAGACGAGAAATAGCAGTAGTGGGAACAAGAGTGCCGGTGCGCTCTTCCCAAATGATTCTGGCTCTAACCACTTGGTCATCTCTTAATCGCCCTTCTGGATTCGGAAACGAGGCTTTTGCTAGCACTGATTGAGCACCGCTATCCACTTGGGGGGAAATGAAGCTGATTTGTCCTGTTGGTAAGGATTCATCTGTGTCAGACCCTTGAATTTGAACCGGTAAGCCTTGTTGGAGTCGTTGGGCTTGTTCGGTGGGAATGCGAAGATTAAGCTCTAGAACCTCATTTTTACTGATACTGGTTATTTCATCTCCACTTTGTAATACGTCACCAACTTTAACATTGACATTTCCAACGCTACCTGCAATTGGAGCGACAATTCGCCTATCTTCTAAGTCTTCTTGGATGACTTCAACTTGTGATTCAGCACGATTTAGAGCCGATCGCGCTTCTTCTAGTTGAGATTCAGCAGATTCAACTTGTCTTTGTCTGGTTTCTAGTTGGGAGAGGGCAGCATCGCGATCGCGCTTGGCTTGATCTAACTGTTGTTGCGATTGCGCTCCTTGTTCGACTAAAAATTCTGTGCGCTGATATTCTTCATTTTGAAGTTCTACTTCTGATTCAGCTTCTCTAACTTGAGCGCGACGGGATTCTAATTCTGATTCGGCAGTGCGTAGGGAGGATTGAGCACCTTCCACATCGGATTGGGCGCTTCTAAGTTCCGCTTCACTTCTTTCAGGACGGAGTTGCACTAGGGGGGTTCCTGCTTCTACTTCATCTCCTGATTCCACTAAGACTTCTCTAACTCGTCCTTGCGCTTCAGGACGAACTACGACTCGTTCTTGGGCCTCTAGTCCGCCGACAAATTGGGAACTGTCAATGAGGGTTTCTGGTTGTAATTCTTCTAAGGTAACAGGAGTGGGTTGAGAGCCTGGTTGCCCTTGTTGCGCTGATGCTGGGGGATCAGAACGGGAAATTAAAAACTGACGACCTCCCCAAATTCCTCCTCCTAAAACCGCAAGAATCCCAAGCGCGATCGCGCCTTTACGCCACACTCCTGATTTTTCTTTTTCTTTTGGAGATTGTGGTTGCTCTGATAATTGGATTTCTGTGTTTTGATGCTCTGGGGGAGTTGAATTTTCTGGATTTTGATTGGGATCGGAAGGTGGAGAATGAGACATAGTCAGCAACTTAGAATTAATGATGCTATTGTTACTTTTCTAAACCCCCTCTGGCTTCTTTCTGAAGACAGAAGGAGGTTATGATGGTTTTTAATACTGTTAAAACAAAATTAAACTTTTAGTCTATTGAGTAGTATAACAGACTGATATATCTATGTTAGAACTAGCAACCCTCGGATTGCTACAAAAAGAACCTTTGCACGGTTATAAACTAAAGCAACAGTTAGAACAATTTATTAGTGGCTGTATTAGTGTTAATTACGGGGCAATTTATCCCTTGCTGAAGCGGTTAGAACAAAAGGGATATTTAGATCTCTCCATTACCGAAGGAGAAGCTGGGGGGAATAAGAAAATTTATGCCATTACCGAAGCAGGGAGAGAGCGTTTTCAGGAAAAGATGCAGGAATCCCCGAAAGAAAGCTGGGTCAATGCGCGATCGCGCTTTATGATTAAGTTCATCTTTTTTAGCCATATCTCCCCCCAAAAGCGAATTAAGCTAATGGAGGAGCGTTTAGCCGTTTGCAAAGCTCGCCTAAAAGAACACAAGGGCGAACCCCAGCCAGATGATTATTATTTAGCGACTGCTTGCAACCGCTACTTAGCCGTCATTGAAGACGAAATCAACTGGCTAACTCAGCAATTGAATAATGAGAGGTCAGTGTTTACCAGTGCAACAACTTCTCTCCGATAAAAGGAGTCGCAACTACAAGGACTTTTACCGCTAAGGGAGCAAACCACAGCCCTGATAGAACACACATAATAGCAACGAATCCCGCTGCAATCCTTAACATTTCTTCTTTCGTGTTCAGATAAAAGTAAACAGCAATGAGTGCAATTATGATTGTAAAGATTAAGGGTATCATCTTTAATTTTAAGAGTGTTTTCTCCTTTCTTCTGGAAACAATACTCTAACGTAGTGAGCTTTTAACTTTAGATAATAACGTCAGTTTTTTGTTAAGTCTGTTACAAATTATAACATTGCAGCGGGTCTGTCACTAAAATTGGGACAAGTTTGACTTGATCCTCTCGCATCCACCACACAGAAATACTTGCCACGTTTCCAGGTGAGAGTCTTCTCGTCGCATTTACATTAAAAAATCCCCCTAACGGGGGATGCAATGACTTTTTAGAGCAGAGAATTTAGTAAGTTTCTACGTGCCAACGTCCTGCTTTCTTCATACTTTTTTGGAATTCAGACCAGTCTTTGCCATGTTTTTCGGCTTCGGCGGAGAGGGCTTCATCAATGCCATCTTCCATGCCTTTCAAACCACAAATATAGGTGTGAGTATTTTCGTGTTGAATTAAGTCCCAAATTTCGGAAACTTGTTCAGCGACACGGTTTTGAATGTACATTTTCTTACCGTCGGCGGTTTTTTGTTCCCGACTGAGGGCATAAGTGAGACGGAAGTTATCAGGAAATTCTTTTTGCATTTCCTCTAATTCTTCCTGATAGAGAATATTTGCGGTATAAGGAACGCCAAAAATTAGCCATGCAAACCCATTAAACTTATAGTCGTCATGCTTTTCCTTAAACATGCGACGTAAGTAAGCCCGATAAGGTGCAATTCCTGTTCCCGTTGCCATCATAATAATAGTGGCGTTGGGGTCTTCAGGAAGTAACATTTCTTTCCCTACTGGGCCGGTAATGGTAACATCTGCGCCTTCCTCTAAGTTACAGAGATAGCTAGAACAAACGCCATAAATGGTTTCGTTGGTTTCAGGATGTTGATAGACTAACTCGCGAACGCAGAGAGAAACGGTGTTATCATCCCCATAATCCCCATGACGGGTAGAAGCAATGGAATATAAGCGCAATTTATGGGGCTTACCTTTGTCATCTTTGCCGGGGGGAATAATGCCAATACTTTGACCTTCTAGATATCGTAATTCGCTGTCAGAAACATCAAAGGTGAGATGACGAACGCGACCAATTCCTCCTTCTTTAACCAGTTCTCGGTTTTCCACACATTTACCGATTAAGGGATTTTTCGGTTTATAGGTGTTAACAGGAACGTCTGATTTCTTCTTGGATTTGGTATCACTCATGGCTGTTTTTGATTTAGATGCGGTTTTTGTCCCAGCCTGTTCTGAGTGATTATTGCTACCGTTGAGGGGTTTGATACTTTTTATTTTCCCACCCATGCGGGTAATGCGTTGCATTTCCTGGTTCATGCGGTTATAGGGAACCGTGATATAAACGCTGCCACTTTTACGAATGGGGGATTCTGATTGATCAGTGACTTCGTTTTGTTTTAAGCCTTCCACTTCATAGATAAAGAAGCGGTTTGCATATTCTGCATTTCTAATTGTATTGGCTGACGGGGTGGGACCGTACATGATTTTCTCTCTCCCAATTTCTTTTCTAACTTATCTTACAAAAATTATCCAAATGATGGATCTTTTTTTAATTGTTAAGTCTTAGGAGCGGAGAAATTTGATTTCTCTCACTCGCTAATAATAATTTTAATTAATTATTAAAGGTGTTTTTCCAATTCTTGACGATAATCGTCGTAGGTTTTTGCGCCAACTACAGTTTCTAAAGCTTCTCCTCCCTTGAAGAACATTACTGCAGGAATGCTTTTGATAGAAAAACGTTTAGCAATAGGTTTGTGATTATCTAAGTCTAGCTTATAGATTTGAGCGCGATCGCTGTATTCTTCATTTAATTGGTCAATTAAGGGGGAAACTAATTTACAAGGACCACACCAAGTGGCGGTAAAGTCCACCACCGTGATTGAGTCGCTGTTTATGATTTCATCAAATTCTGCTTCGGTTTGAATGTAAGATGTTTCTGCCATTGAATCAGTAATAATAGGCTTTTCCTCTCCACCGTACCAGAAAAGCGTCCTCGCGCTATGTGATCACTGAATCTTGTCTTTTTTGCCTTCTTGGTGTAAAAGTAATCTCAGTGACGGGTGTGGTAGTGAAACATTGTGAAAAGAAGAAAACAAAAACGTTGGTTAGTTCTGCTTTTACTTTTGTTTTTTGCAGGTTGGGGAAGCTACAAGCAATTAAGAAGCTGGCTGGTTCAACCTGAGACGGTATTGGTGTTAGGAGGGGCAGAAGAACGGGAACACTATGCCGCGAAACTAGCTAAACAGGAACCTGATGTTAATGTGGTCGTGTCTTCGGGAAGTCCAGAGTGGTATGCTAAGAAAATTTTTGAGCAAGAGGGAATTGAGCGCGATCGCGTTTATTTAGATTATCGCGCCCAAGATACAGTGACTAATTTCACTACTTTAGTGGATGACTTAAAAGCCCAAGAGATTGATAGTGTCTATTTGGTGACATCGGAAAACCACATGACTCGCGCCCGCGTGATTGGGGAAATTGTTTTTGGCAGTCGAGGAATTACCCTGAAGCCAATAGCTGTTCCTACGGAGTTTCCTGATGAATCTTGGCAGAAATCAGTGCGAGATGGAGCGCGATCGCTGTTATGGTTAACAACAGGACGCACAGGGTCAAGTTTTAGGGATCATTTGCCTCGGAGGTTTCACTCGTCGGAAGTTCCTGAATTAGAACATAGGGCTGAACAATTAGGGCATTAAAAGTTTTATCGGGTTGGACATTCCACAACGATAATTGATCCGCAGAGGGCTTCTGTAACTGTTGCTGTTGAATCCACTGTTGCACTGAGTCTGTCTCATCTTGCGCGATCGCGCTTCCCACTTCAACTAAGTCTAAACTGGGGGAAACAATAATTAAAGCATCTCGTTGGGCATGGGGTTTTAAAAATTCCCAATTAGCTGGTTCTAGGCTTTCGGCAAGTGCCGTTTTAATATCTCTAGTCATTGGTTATTAGTCATTGGTCATTGGTCATTAGTCATTAGTCATTAGTCATTGGTTATTAGTCATTAGTCATTAGTCATTGGTTATTAGTCATTAGTCATTAGTCATTGGTCATTGGTCATTAGTTACTGGTTTACAAAGAACGAAGGTGTTTCTGAGCCTTTCGAAGGACAAAGGACAAAGGACAAACTAACCCTAATTCTCCATTGTCAATTGTCTATTATTTCTTGTCAATTCTGGATCAGCTTCAAGGTAGTCTAAAAAGGTACGAGCGACCACAGAGGGTTGTTTTCCCACAGGATAGATGGCGTACCAGTTGCGGTAAATGGGTAGATCTTCCACGTCTAAAATAGCAAATAACCCCGTATCTTTTTCGAGAGTGAGGGTATGTTGAGATAACACCGAGACCCCTAACCCACCTAAAATCGCTTGCTTAATCGCTTCATTACTTCCCAATTCCATTCGCACGTTTAATTCTGATTCGTGTTTATAAAATAACTCTTCTAACGCCTGACGAGTTCCTGATCCAGGTTCGCGCATAATAAAGGCTTCTTCAGCAAAGCGAGTAAAAGGAATCTGACTCTCTGACGCTAAAGGGTGATCGGCGGGTGCAATGGGAACAAGGGGATTTTCTAAAATGCGATGGGCGTTGACATCCATGGTTGAGGGAAGTTGACTTAGAATATAAACATCATCTTGATTTTCATTGAGATACTGCAAAATGCGCTCATGATTCGTAAAACGCATCGACAGTTCTACCCCTGGATACTTTTGGCAAAAGGGGCCAATAATACGCGGTAAAAAGTATTTAGTGGTAGAGACAGCACTTAAGCGCAACTGTCCCTGTTTTAATCCCTTCATATCCGCGATCGCGCTTTCAAATTCCCCCAATTCGCTAAATATACGCTGACAACTCCCGTATAAAATCTCCCCTGCTTCCGTTAAATATAACCGTTTTCCAATTTGTTCAAATAGAGGAAGCCCTACTGCTTTGGTGAGTTGCTTCATCTGCATAGACACCGTAGGCTGGGTTAAAAATAACTCTTCTGCTGCTTTAGTAAAACTGAGATGTTTGGCGGCAACCACAAAGACGCGCAGTTGGTGAAGCGTTGCGTTTTTCATTATAGATTAATAACTATGATTTATATCTTCAACATCAATTTTACATTATAGGTCATTAGTTGTTATGATACTGTCTTGGAAACAATTTCCATAACAACAAAAATTAATGAACCTCTCAAATACGATTTGGCTAATTCCCTTGTATCCCCTGTTAGGGATGGGATTAAGTATTTTATGGTCTCCGGGGATGATTAGTCGCACTGGCCCTAGGCCATCAGGGTATATCAACACATTAATGACTTTTTTCGCCTTATTACATAGTTTACTTACTTTTTTGACCTTTTCGGCGCAATCATCTCAATACTTTAGCGTAACTTGGCTCAATGCAGCGAGTCTTCACATTGACTTTGAATGGTCAGTTTCCCAAACGAAACTCATTGCTTTAATGGTCGTTACTGGCTTAAATCTATTTGCCCAAATCTATGCCATGGGCTACTTAGAAAATGATTGGGGATGGGCGCGGTTCTATTCCTTACTTGCCTTTTTTGAAGCGGGAATTTGTACCCTTATCCTCACCAATTCTCTCTTCTTTGGCTATGTCATGTTAGAGATTCTCACCTTGGGAACTTATCTCATCATTGGCTATTGGTTTAACCAGACTTTAGTGATTACAGGGGCAAGAGATGCCTTTCTCACCAAACGGGTTGGGGACTTATTTCTCTTAATGGGGGTTGTTGCCCTTTATCCTCTAGCTGGAACTTGGAATTATCAAGAACTGGCTGCTTGGGCGCAAACTGCCGATTTAAATCCCACAACAGCCACTCTCCTTAGTTTGGCACTAATTGCTGGCCCAGTGGGGAAATGCGCTCAATTCCCTCTCCATTTGTGGCTAGATGAAGCTATGGAGGGGCCCCTTCCAGCAACGATTTTACGGAACGCTGTGGTGGTATGTACAGGCGCTTGGGTTCTGATTTCACTGCAGCCCATTATTGCGATTTCGCCAATTGGGTTAACCGTTACCATTGCCATTGGCACCATTACCGCTATTGGGGCAAGTTTGATTGCTATTGCCCAAACCGATATTAAACGAATTTTATCCTATGCCGTGAGCGCTTATTTAGGGTTAGTGTTTATTGCCGTTGGCATGGGAGAAACGGACACTGCTTTAGGATTACTTCTCACTTATTCCTTAGCCATGGCAGTTTTAGTGATGGCTGTCGGGAATATTATCCTGAGTAACATTACTCAAAATGTCACCATGTTCGGAGGATTATGGTCGCGTCGTCCCATTACTGGTTTATCCTACTTAGCAGGCGTGGTCGCGTTAATTGCTGTTCCACCACTAGGGGAGTTTTGGTCGTTATTTAATCTCCTTGATACGTTATGGGCAACTCAACCTTGGTTAGCAGGGGTCGTTTTAGCGGTCAATGGTTTAACTGCCTTTAGTCTGTTGCGATTATTCTGCCTTGTTTTTCTCGGAGAAACCAAAGCCATGACCGTGCGTTCTCAAGAACAATTATGGTTAATGGTTTTACCCACGACAATTAGTGCTGGTTTTGTATTACACTTACCTCTTTTTCTAACGAATTGGGAATTATTTCCTGAACTAGAAGCTGTTTTTTCCTTGCCTAGTTTAGGGTTAATTTCATCTAGCTTTTTAGGAATTATTAGTGCTGTTTTACTCTATGGTAAGGGTCAACCCCAGTTGAAACTTATTCCCCAAAGTATTAAAAACTTCTTTGCCTACGATTGCTATACGCTAAAGGCTTATCAAGTCACTGTTGTTTTTACTGTTAACATTATCTCCAGATTAATTGCTTGGTTTGACCAGTATATTGTCGATGGCTTGGTTAATTTAATTGGGTTAACAACGGTTTTGAGTGGTCAAGGTTTGAAATACAATAATTCTGGAGTTGCTCAATCCTATTTCCTTTCGATTATTGCAGGAGTCATGTTATTTGGCTTTGTCGTTTGTTTTCCATTTTTAGTTTAAGATTACTCTCTAATTGTTCTACTATTTACCATTATTAAAAAATGCTTACTGTTTTACTGGTTTTGCCAATTCTAGGAGTTTTATTCCTTGGAATTTTACCAAAGACGATTAGTTCCAATCGTTTACGTCAAATTAGCTTAGTTATCAGCATTGCCTCTTTTGCTTGGACAATGTATTTATTCTCTCAGTTTGATTTGAATGTTGGGGGATTTCAATTTAATGATTTTTTCCCTTGGCTTGAACCCATTGGCTTAAATTATCATCTGAGTGTCGATGGAATTTCCTTGCCGTTAGTTGCTTTAAATAGCTTTCTTAGCGCGATCGCGATTTATAGCACTTCTCTAAAAATTGAACGTCCTCGTCTTTATTACATCCTGATTTTACTGGTGAATTTTGGCGTAGCTGGGGCGTTAATGGCGCAAAATCTCCTGTTCTTTTTCCTCTTTTACGAAGTGGAGTTAATTCCCTTTTATCTTCTCATTAATATTTGGGGAGGTGAAAAACGAGGCTATGCAGCGACAAAATTTATTCTCTATACGGCGGTTTCAGGGTTACTGATTTTAATTGGATTTCTAGGGCTTGCCTTTCTCAATGGCAGTGGTAATTTTGAATATGAAGCGATTACCACAGCAGGACTTTCTCTGCAAACGCAATTAATTTTATTAACGATTCTTTTAGTCGGGTTTGCCATGAAAACCCCATTAGTTCCTCTTCATACTTGGCAACCTGATGCTTATGTAGAAGCCTCGCCCCCTGTTGCGATTTTATTAGGGGGAATCCTTGCCAAATTAGGGACTTATGGCATTATTCGCTTTTGCTTACAGTTGTTTCCTGAAACCTGGAATTTAACTGCGCCTGGACTTGCCATTATTGGAGTTGTCAGTGTGGTTTATGGGGCGTTAAGTGCCATTGCCCAACTCGATATTAAACGGATGGTGGCTTATAGTTCTATTGGTCACATGGGCTATATTTTAGTGGCAGCCGCTGCCGCCAATTCTTTAAGTGTTTTAGGGGCAGTTGCCCAAATGATTAGTCATGGTTTAATTCTTGCTTTGTTATTCCAATTAATTGGAACCGTAGAAGCCAAAGTAGGAACGCGCGATCGCGATATTCTCAGTGGTTTAATGAACCCCATTCGTGGTTTACCTTTAACCAGTGGTTTACTTATCGCAGCCGGAATGGCAAGTGCAGGAATCCCTGGATTAGTAGGATTTATTGCTGAATATATTGTCTTCCAAGGCAGTTTTTCTCGCTTCCCTCTCGCCACCATTTTGTGCATTATTGCTTCTGGGTTAACTGCTGTTTATTTTGTCATTCTTCTCAACCGAACTTGTTTTGGCAAGCTAGATAATTCTCTTGCTTACTATCCTAAAGTTTTGTGGTCAGAACGACTCCCTGCTTTAATTTTAACCCTGATTATTTTTGCCTTTGGCATTCAACCCAACTGGTTAGTGAATTGGATTGAACCCACAACTAATCAGGTCGTTTCTGTTACCAGTTACCAAATTAGCAATAACTATGAAAACGCAAACTAAACTTCCCCCTTCCCAACACGAATTTGCCGATATTATTCACCGCCTAGAAGCAGGAGGCGCAATGCTTCCTGATACAGAAGAAAACTTAATGCAAATTATTGGGATTTATAAGGCTTATGCGATTCCCATGGATTTCTACTGGCGGAATTTACTTTATATTGCAGAACGAGTCTTTTTAAACCCCATTCCAGCTTTTAAATACTTTCTTCCTCAAGAATATTTAGATCGGGAAAATCACTATGCTGGGGATAATGCTGACTTAAGAATTTGGCGCGGACAAGGAACAGCCCATCCCGAACTTTTAGAATTTATGGAGAAGGGAGAAACGAAAAAGATTCCTCGTCTCTTGCATCATCTCTGGCATGATCGCATTAACATGGAATTTGCTGAAATTTGCATGAGATCTATGTTTTGGCATGGTCGAGACATGGGTCATGGTAAGTTTGATGCTTATCTCGACAGTGAAGAATATCGGGCTAATGCCGATCGCGCGATTAAGGCTTACTTTAAAAATAATCCTGTCATGCTGGGACTATATAAACTGTTCCCAGAAATGTTCTTAGAAAAGGTGCGAGAACTTTCTTACTATGCCAATTTAGGACTATTTTGGGAAGTCATGGCACCAGTATTTTTAGAAATGTCGGATCAGTATGACGAAGGGAAGATTACCTCTGTTCCCGAAGCCATGGATTTCTTAGTTAATGGCATTTTCGCGATCGCAGGTCGTCCTATTTATCATCATGTTCACATTGACGGGGAAACTTATGAAATTATCCCCAAAAGTAAAGGATTCACATGGTTATATGAAGCCGCTTTACCTTATGTCGAGGCAATTTTCTATCGCACTTCTCCATTTCGGGGGACAAAATCTTATAATGCCCAAGCCCATGAAGTTCCCAAGGAACAAAAAGATTTCCATTATGGGATTCTCTATGCTGATGTTTTCCCAGTAGGAACAGCTGGTATTCCCCCAACCCTGTTAATGCAGGATCTGTTGCATTTCCTTCCTTCCTACCTAGACAACTATTATCACCAGTATTGTCGGGGAGATGACGATAAATTAATTCAATTAGGGATTACTTTCCAACGTTCTATGTATTGTGTCACCTCAGCAGTAATTCAGGCTTTACGCCAAGCCTTACTTTATCCCCTTGATGATCCTAACCCGAAGCATCTGCAAGCAAATCGAGAGTTTTTTGAATCGCAACTCGATCGCTTTAAGCGTCCAGAAGCACGATTAAGGGATATTCAGTCTCAAGGGTATCGTTAGTTGAGTTTCTTTTAGCAGCAGTCCTCTCAGATGATATTCTGGGAGGGCTATAGCAATATGATCTCATTCAACTACCATCAAGATAGCTAGGTAGCTGAATCTTGCTTCATTACAATTTCATCCTTAGACTCGTTATAATTCTTAACAGACACAAAACTCATTGATAACTAAAGGCTATATCAGATGAATTTTTGGGGTTACTCACCCGATGAAGTTCTAGATCAGCGCGATCCAAAACTCCTGCAATCCTTGTTACCGATTTGGCAATTTCTCTATGACTGGTATTTTCGGGTTGAAACTGAGGGTTGGCATCATATTCCTCAGCAAGGAAGTTTTCTACTGGTAAGTTCCCATAACGGTGGGTTAGCATCCCCTGATCTTTCTATGTTTTTCTTCGACTGGGTGCGTCGTTTTGGTGCCGAGCGACCAGTTTATGGTTTAATGCAACAAGAAGCCTTTACCTCTGCTAGAATGCTGCGTTCTGTGGCAAGAGCGGGGGCGGTTCCTGCAACTGTTAGGATGGCAACCGCTGCTTTTAAGCGAGAATCACCTGTTCTCGTTTATCCGGGAGGAGCTGAGGATCTGTTCCGTCCCTACAGTAGGCGAAATGAAATTGAGTTAGCAGGACGTAAGGGATTTATTAAACTGGCTTTAAGGGAAAATGTGCCGATTATTCCCCTTGTTTCCGTGGGTGCCCATGAAACGTTAGTGGTTTTAACTGATTGTAAAGAGTTAATGTCTTTTTTACGTCAATTTGATCTTGTGGATGCCAGTACACCTCTAACTCAAATTTTCCCGATTTATTTGGGCTTACCTTGGGGCATTGGAATTGGTTTTGCTCCTAATCTTCCTTTACCCGCTAAAATCTATACCAAAGTTTGTTCTCCCATTCGTTTTGAGCGTTCTGGTCGAGAAGCAGCGCGCGATCGCGCTTATGTTGATGCTTGTTATCAGCAAGTCTATCAAGCAATGCAGACTTCTCTCGATGATTTAGTGGCTCGATCGCAACAACGAAACTTTTTTTAACCCATTAATAAAACATGATCAATGACGTGAATAATGCCATTGTCTGCCTCAATATCGGAGTTAATTACTTTGGCATTTTTTACCTCAAATTCATCAGAATAATGGAAGTTTAGGGGTGATCCTTCCACAGAATTTAGGTTTTCTAATGAGGCTAAATCTGCTTGCTTATAAGCCCCCGATACCACATGATAGGTTAAAATTCTTGCTAATTGCGGGGGATTTTGTACAAGGGTTTGAATCGTGCCAGGCGGAAGTTTGGCAAAAGCCTCATCAGTTGGGGCAAAAACGGTAAATGGGCCTCCACTGGCTAAAGTATCAACTAGGTCAGCAACCTTGACTGCTTCCACTAAGGTTTTAAAGGAATCATTATTGACAGCGACATCAACAATAGTTGCCATAATTAATTCAATTTTATAATGCTTTGCATATTTATTTTATCAATTTATGAAGCAATCAATTCATCATTTTCTGAATAGAAACCATTGAAAAAATTATCAGTTGAAAAAATGATCGCGATTCTAAGCAAATGTTGAAAAATCAGACTGAGGAGGAACATCTTGTAAACGTCCATTTCCCACTGCTTGCACCGCCTCAGTTAGACTAATTTTGTTCGCATAAAGAGAACGCCCTAAAATGGCCCCTGTTACGCCTTGGGGTTCGAGGGCAAGTAAACTCAGCAGATCAGTGATAGAACTAATGCCCCCTGACGCAATTACAGGGATACTAAGAGATTTTGCGAGATCGCGCAGGGCTTCTAAATTGGGGCCAGTTAAAGTGCCATCCCGATAAATATCAGTATAAATAATTGCAGCTGCGCCTTGGTTTGCCATTTGTTGGGCTAGGTCTTTTGCTAAAATTTCGGAGGTTTCTAACCAGCCTCGGGTGGCAACTTTGCCATTGCGGGCATCAATGCCAATGGTAATTTGTTGGGGAAATTCTTGACACAGGGATTGAACTAATTGGGGTTGTTCTACAGCAATCGTTCCAACAATCGCATTACTTACCCCTAAATTAAACAGTTCCGCAATACTAGCGCGATCGCGCAATCCTCCTCCTACCTGCACAGGAATCGAAACCGTTTCTACAATTTCAGCAATGGTGCTTTGATTCATGGGTTTCCCTGCTTTTGCCCCATCTAAATCCACTAAATGGAGACGAGTTGCCCCTTGACTTTCCCATTTTTGCGCCATCTCCACAGCGCGATCGCTGAATACTTCGGCTTGATTATAATCGCCCTGATACAGCCGAACACATTTCCCGTCTAATAAATCAATAGCAGGAATAATATCCATATAACTACCCTTACCAAATTAAGTTACGATGATCATACCGTGGTACTCTATTGTAAGCGTTAATTGCTTGGTTTATGGCTTCTAACTATAGTTTTGATATCGTCAGCGACTTTGACCATCAGGAGATGGTTAATGCCGTCGATCAAGCCCGACGAGAAATTGAAAATCGTTACGACCTTAAAGACTCTCAAACCAGTCTTGAACTTACAGAGGATACTCTAACCGTCGAAACAGACAGCGAATTTACCCTAGAAACCATCCACGATATTCTTCGTAACAAAGTCGCCAAACGCAAACTTTCCCAAAAAATTTTTGAATATGGCAAAGTGGAAAAATCCAGTGGTAATCGAGTGCGTCAAGTGATCACCCTCAAGCGAGGAATTGATAAAGAGTTAGCTAAAAAGATTACGAAAAAAATTAAAGACGAGTTTAAAAAAGTCCAACCCTCAATTCAGGGGGATAGTGTTCGAGTCTCTAGTAAATCCAAAGATGACCTGCAAGCTGTCATGCAAGCCCTAAAAGAAGAGAATTATCCTGTTCCCTTACAAATGACAAACTATCGCTAAATGTTATCCTCACTGCGATACAATCAACGAGGAAGCATTTATAACCATTTGATCATGGGTGAATCAAAACGACGCAAAGAAAATTTAGGGGATAAATACGGTCAGGATAAAAAGATCTTTCCTTGGTTAGGGATAACTAAAAAAGATGCAGATCGCTTTGTTCGCTGGACTACTCGTGGTGCTTGGATTGGCATCGCCTTCTTGGCTCTATTTTGGGCAACGATACGGGTAATTGGTCCTGCATTTGGCTGGTGGGAATTAAATTAAACCAGTTTTAACTTGATGAACTATCCCAATTTGAAAAATTTATGTTAAATTAACTGCCTTGTAGCCACTGGTTAAGCAGTTCAACTCGAAGTTAAATTACAGCGGAAGCCAATAATTATGCTATCTTTTCGTTATGTGTGTGGTGTGAGTGTGGGGACATTATTTGCTCTGGGTTTGGGAGAAATCGCGATCGCCGAAAATTTAATTTCTCCAACTTCTGCAACGGATAACACGTCCTTCCTCAAGAATATTGAAAACTCTAGAGAACTAATTTTGTCCCAGTCTCCTGAAGCATTAGAAGACCTCCCTTTAGAAGAAAGAGAAACAGATGATATCCCGCTAGAAGACACAGAAGACCTTGATCCAGATGTGGATACCTTTGAAGAAGTAGAGCCATTAGAACCAGTAGAAGAAACAGAACCCCTAGATCCTAGTTCTAATCCCTTACAACTTCCCACCCAAGAAGAGGAAGTCAGTGTTGATGACGTTGTCCCCATTACCCTTGAACAAGCCCTTGAGTTAGCCCGTCGCAATAATCAAGATTTTCAAGAAGCTCGCCTCAATGTTCGTCAAGCCCGAGAACAGTTAAATGAAGCTCAAGCAGCACAACTTCCTTCTTTAAGTTTAGATAGTCAATTACAGCGTAGCAGTTCTCCTGGAGGTAATAATAATCAACCTGATGATCCGTTAGATCCTGATTTTCCAGACGCTACAGAAGCGACGACTCTACTCCGAACGGGACTGCAACTCAATTACAATGTTTATACAGGAGGACAACGCCCCGCGCAAATTCGGGTTGCAGAATCGCAGTTACGAACTCAACAGTTAGCTCTTGAACAAGTAGAAGAACAGTTACGATTTAATGTCACTGATGCTTATTATGCGGTTCAGCAGACAGACTCGCAAGTTGCTATTACAGAAGCATCAGTAGCTGATGCCGAGCAAAGTTTACGAGATGCTCAATTACTGGAAGAAGCAGGATTGGGGACTCGCTTTGATGTGCTACAAGCAGAAGTACAATTAGCTAACGAAGAGCAAGAACTAACTCGTGCGAGATCTCAACAACGAATTAGCAGACGAGAATTAGGCCAAGTTTTAGGTGTAGGGCAACAAGTAGAAGTAACGGCAGCGACTCCTCCTGAACAGGCTGGCGATTGGGATTTATCTTTAGAAGATAGCATTCTATTAGCCTATCAAAATCGAGCCGAGTTAGAACAACATTTAGAGGAAAGAAAGATTGGAGAAGAAAGTCAAACTATTGCACTATCTGACACCAGACCTCAAATTAGTTTATTTACCAGTTATGAAGTTACTAGTGATTTCGACGATTCCCCGACAGATACTTTGCAAATGGGGGCGCAGTTAAATTGGACACTGTATGATGGGGGAAGTGCCAGAGCAAGAGCCAGACAAGCAGAAGAAGATGTCGCGATCGCGGAAAATCGGTTTCAACAAACCCGAAACGAAATTCGCACGGAAGTGGAACAAGCCTTTTTTAATTTAGAGTCAAATGAGCAAAATATCCAAACCGCAGAGCTAGCCGTGGAACAGGCGGAAGAGAGCCTGCGTTTAGCCCGTTTACGCTTCCAAGCAGGAGTAGGAACACAAACAGATGTGATTAATGCTCAAAGTGAATTGAGTCGGGCTAGAGGGAATCTTTTAACCGCTATCATTGATTATAATCGCTCCTTAGCTGGATTGGAGAGAGCAGTTAGTAATCTTCCTGATAGCCGAGTCTTTGATACGCCCTAGCCATGACAGAGTCTGATCTATAGCCTGAATTTATTACATTTTCTTAATACAATAGAAGAGAAGAGGTTAAAGATAAAGTTATAAATGGCTAATATTAAATTCATCCAAGAAGATAAAGAAGTAGTTGCCGCTGATGGGGCAAACCTTCGAGAAAAAGCTCTAGAAAATAAAATTGATATTTACACCTTCAAGGGCAAAATGCTCAATTGCGGTGGCTATGGTCAATGTGGAACTTGCATTGTAGAAGTTCTAGAAGGGATGGAAAATTTATCAGAACGTACTGCTGCCGAAGAGAAAAAACTGAAAAAAAAGCCTGATAGCTATCGTTTATCTTGTCAAACGATTGTTAATGGTGGGAATGTTACTATTGGAACAAAACCACAAGCTCGTTAAGAGTTGTTGTCAGTTCCCCAATAGGTGATATCCTGAAAATGTCCTTTGAGATGATGTGATAAAAAACTAATAACGATGGAAGTTAATCAACTTGGATTCGTTGCCAGCATTTTGTTTGTGCTGGTTCCGACAGTGTTTCTACTCATTCTCTATCTCCAAACTCGGAGTAGCGAAGATACCTAAACTGTTTCAAGAAAAAACAATTAGTCAGAGATGTTGTGGATAATTCTCCCCTCATCTCTGATTTTTTTTGGGCTGATTACTACTACTTAGAAACTCCACTAGCCACGTTTTGAGATAATAAGTAGCTCGACAGTCGTCCTCATTATAATTAATGATCGGATCTAGGAAAGCGCGATCGCGCGTTTTTAGCCATTGATCATACCAGCAAACACATTGTTCCCCACTTACCCCTTCTTCTCGCCATTGAAAGCCTAACCATTGGGCGATTTTCTTCAAAGAATAATTTTCCGTGGGGAGAACTAAAAACTTAGTCACAATGTCATGAAGATCCACCAGTCTTTTGAGAATTAACTGTTCTTCTTTTTTCGGTGTTTGATACAGAGACGATAACCGTCTAATTGTCTCCACTTCATACTTAGAATAATGGAAAATAGGCGCATCAGGATCGCGATTTACTAACTCTAAAAATTGTTGCCAAATTTCCTTCTCTTCTTCTGGAGATTCCGCAACTAAGGGATAAAAAGTTTCTGTTCCTTGCTCATAATCAATAATTAAAGCCCCTAATAAGTAATCTAAATTACGTTCTGGCTCGGCTTCAATATCAAAATAGATTTCTCTAGAAGCGGTGGGAATTTTCTTCAAAATTGAGTGAGTAGAAACCGAGTTTAATATTGGTTTTTCTCCTAACGTTGCCCTAGCCTGTTGATTAAGATTAACCGCAATTTCATGACCAAATTGTTTTTTTAACCAAGATAAATCAGCTTTTACTAAATCTTCTAAGCTAGTAATTCCAGCATTTTTTAAGGTGTCATAACGACTTTGAGTAACCCCTGGCAATAACGAAAGATGTTCCGTATTTTGTGCCACTTGATAACAAAAACTTTGCCAATGACAGAGATTACATCGTTGTCTAGAAATAAAAACCTCTGGCTCTTGACGAGAGACTAACATCGCTAAAACGCCTGCTAAAACTTCTTCCATACGAGATAGCCAAGTCCACATATTAACTTGATATTTTTGGTTAAATCTAACAATTAAATGCGGATTCGTTAATTCACTTCCTTGGATCAAAGCTAAAAGTTTTGCTTGAAAAGCCGCTACTAATTTATATTCAGGCTTGGGACGACGACCCAATTTAATACTAACTGCTCTATATTGCCAATCTCCAAAAATAGAATAGCCTGGCTCTTTAATTAATAACGTTGGATTAGCTAAAAAAGTAATAGTATTTTTAATAAAAAATGGAATATTCCAACCGCTTAAACCAGTTTGCCAAAGTACCCCGTATAAAATCTGATCAACCCCTTTCTCCATCAGTTCCAGAGTTTCTTTTCCCCTTGCTTCCCAATCTGTTATCGGTGCTTCGGGTTCAGAATAAGATTGGTTGGCAACTACTTCTAATACTTGTTTATGATTTTCTTCTCGTAACTTTAATAAAAATTCTCGTTGCATATCCCGTTCATCAGGATCACCATAAAAATCTAAGAAGGGGCGACGATTACAACGTTTATATTCTAGAAGAATGATATCACTAATTAACATTGATAAATACTTGGGGATTTAAGTCTTTTTTGATTTTAGTCTAAGATCAAGAAATGATTAGGGAGTGAGTTATCTTATATGATTACAGGGAAAACTAAGTTACTGGGAGTTATCGGCGATCCAATTGAGCATTCGTTATCTCCTGTGATGCACAATGCCGCTTTAAACCATTTGGGCTTAGATTACGTTTATGTGCCTTTCCCCGTGAAAAAAGGGGATTTAGAAAGAGCGTTAGCTGGGTTTGATGCGATTGATTTGGTGGGGTTTAATGCAACAATTCCACACAAGCAGGATTTGATCCCTTTAGTGGATCACATTACCCCAGAAGCGCAACAGGTGGGGGCGATTAATACAGTATGGCGTACTGACAAAGGTTGGGAAGCGACAAATACGGATGTTGATGGTTTTATTGCCCCTTTAAAGTCTCTTGATCGCAATTGGTTTAATATCACCCCTGTTATTTTAGGAAATGGGGGCGCAGCTAGAGCAGTGGTTGCAGGATGCGCTAAGCTAGGATGCCAAGAAATTGCTATTGTCGGGCGTAATCGCGAGAAATTAGAACAGTTTAAGCAAAGTTGGGAGAATACTGGGTTAACCGCACAAATTAAATTTTATTTCTGGGAAGATTTGTCGTCATTAGTTCCGAAAACTCAGTTATTGGTTAATACGACTCCTGTGGGGATGTCGCCCAAACAAGAAGCCTCACCTGTAGAAGAAACGGTGTTAGAAAAATTGCCTGAAAGCGCGATCGCGTATGATTTAATTTATAACCCACGCCCCACTCGTTTTTTACAATTAGCTAAAAACAAAGGAGGGGCGATGACTTTTGATGGGCTAGAAATGCTAATTCAACAAGGGGCAACAGCCCTTGAAATTTGGTTACAACAGCCGATTCCTGTTGAGGTAATGAGGAACGCTGTGTTTAATCACTAATTTGCATACCTTGTTTTGGTGTACATTGCTACATTTTTATGTAATTTGTAAAAAAAGTTTGCAAAAGTTTACTATCATTGTTAAACTAAACTTAGTAAACCAACTTGTCCCATTACCTGAACTGAGTTAAACAGCAGCGTCAGGCGGTCTTGGTGCAACTTAGGTTTTCTCCTCCCAACGCAGCAAGCTAGACAAACCAGCCTCCTTGGCTGGTCTTTTTTTATTTATGACAGAACCTAAGTTGTATTCCTTCTAGAAATTTTAGTAAGAGGGTAGGATAGAGGTATTGGGGTTCAATAAAAAGAAATCATGAGTGATAATCAACAACGAATTCTAGGCTACTTTATTGAAGAGGCAAAAGAGCATCTAGGAACTTTAGAACAAGGGTTACTAAACCTTAGTGAAGCTAGCGGTGATTCGGAACAGATTGATGAGTTATTTCGAGCTGCTCACTCAATTAAGGGGGGCGGTGCCATGCTAGGGTATGGGAGTATTCAAAAAACAGCTCACCGTCTTGAAGATGCCTTTAAGGTGTTTCGAGATGGCACGGTTAATGTTGATGAAAAGTTGGAATCTCTCTTTCTTAATGCCTTTGATATTTTAAAGGATTTAATTTCCCGTCTTGAATCTGCCCAAGGGTTAAGCGAAGAACAAGGAAAAGAACTGGTTAAAAGTGCAGAACCACAATTTATTGAATTACAACAACATCTAGATCAATGTGCTGATATTAAAGCAGTTATTGCAGATTTGGGAGAGGTGGAGAAAGGTGCTACTCAACCAGAAGAAGTAGAGGGAGAAGCAGAAGCTGTTACAGAAAGCCCCTTAGAGCAAATGCGTCCTCTGTTGCGAGAAATGTTAAAAGTATTTCAAGCAGAGGATACTCCACAGAGTCGTCAAAATTTAATACAGATCTGCGATCGCGCTCAAAAAGTAACTTCTGAAGAAGAAAATTGGCATAACTTGTTAAATACCGCTAAAAGCGCGATCGCGAATCCGAAACATTCTTACACCACCCTTGCTCCCGTTATCATTCAAGAACTTAAGCAAGCCAGTGATTGTTTAGAATTAGGAGAGCCTGATAATATTCAAATCACATCTACTCTCAACAATCTTGCACAAAGTCCTACTCCGCAAGTTTTAATCCCTGCTGAACCCGAAGCGGCCGCTGAATTACTCAAACGCATTTTTAATCAACAACAGCTATCAGAATTAAAAGAAAAAATAGGCGTTTAAAACTCATCCCAAAAACCTTGGCTCATTAACCCTTGTCTTATGATATCATGGTGGGTTGGTAATGAATGGCTCTTCAATTTCGGAGGAATCAGGAATTTATTATGTTTCCCTTTTTCAAATCCCTGTTAAACCTCATTGAACCTTTGCTTGTGCCTGTGTGCTTTGTAATCGCTTGGGGATTTATTATTGCTTTAGGTTTAACTTTGTTCAATACTATTTATTATGTCATTAAACGAAGTCAAAGCATGCATAAAGTCCCTTGTCCTAATTGCCAATTTTTTACCAACGATTACCGTCTTAAATGTACAATTAAGCCACTAGTTGCCAACACTGAAGAAGCAATTAATTGTCAAGATTACTGTCCTAGATAACTAAACAAAATAAACTATGTTAGTGAGAAAGTTGCAAGAATGTGAAGAATTTACTGCTGGAGATGGCACCATCCTAAGGGAACTATTACATCCTGATAAGCAACCTCTAGCCCTGCGTTATAGTCTTGCTCATGCCATTGTTCCTGTCGGTCAAACTTCCATTCCCCATTCCCTTACTACCTCAGAAGTTTATTATATTATTCAAGGGAAAGGAGAAATGCACATTGATAACGAAACAGAAATTATTGAACCAGGAGATGCCGTTTATATTCCTCCTAATGCTCGTCAATATGTTCATAATTGTGGAAACGAACCGTTAGTTTTTGTTTGCATGGTCGATCCTGCTTGGCGAGAAGAGGATGAAACAATTTATCAGGAATAATTTATAATAACGAATTAATAATTAGTTATTGGTTGTTTGTTTTAATAACCGATAACCAATGACCAATGACCAATGACTAATGACTAATGACTCATACAAATGTCTTTTTCCAAAATTTTAATTGCTAATCGTGGGGAAATTGCCCTGCGAATTTTACACAGTTGTGAAGAACTTGGGATTCCTACCGTTGCGGTACATTCCACGATTGATCGGAATGCGCTTCATGTGCAACTTGCTGATGAAAGTGTTTGCATTGGCGAACCCCCTGCAAGTAAAAGTTATCTCAATATTCCCAATCTGATAGCAGCTGCTCTGACTCGTAATGCTACAGCTATTCATCCTGGGTATGGCTTTTTAGCGGAGAATGCCCGTTTTGCTGAAATTTGCGCTGATCATAAAATTCACTTTATTGGGCCAACGCCAGAGGCGATTCGCTCCATGGGAGACAAATCAACCGCAAAAGAGACAATGCAAAAAGCAGGAGTTCCAGTTGTTCCGGGGAGTGATGGCTTACTCGCTGATGATCAAGCTGCCTATCGCGTAGCACGAAATATTGGCTATCCTGTAATGTTAAAAGCAACTGCAGGAGGCGGCGGGCGAGGAATGCGTCTGGTGCATAGTGAGAGAGAACTGAGTAAACTTTTTCAAGCAGCAAAAGGAGAATCAGAAGCTGCGTTTGGTAATAGTGGCGTTTATTTGGAAAAATTTATTGAGCGTCCTCGTCATATTGAGTTTCAAATCCTCGCTGATAGTTATGGTAATGTGATTCATTTAGGGGAAAGAGATTGTTCCATCCAACGTCGTCATCAGAAACTCCTAGAAGAGTCGCCAAGTCCTGCTTTAGATCCTCACTTGCGACAAAAAATGGGAAAAGCTGCCATTAAAGCAGCCCAGTCTATCAATTATGTTGGTGCAGGGACGGTGGAATTTCTTTTAGATGCTCATGGTGATTTTTACTTTATGGAAATGAACACACGCATCCAAGTAGAACATCCGGTTACAGAGATGGTAACAGGATTAGATTTAATTGCCGAGCAAATTCGTATTGCCCAAGGAGAACCCTTGAGTCTGCGACAAAAAGATGTAGATATCAGAGGGCACGCCATTGAATGTCGGATTAATGCGGAAGATCCAGCACACGAGTTTCGTCCTCAACCCGGTCGCATCAGTGGTTATCTCCCACCAGGAGGACCTGGGGTAAGAATGGACTCTCATGTTTATACAGACTATGAAATTCCCCCTTATTATGATTCCCTTATTGGAAAGTTAATTGTTTGGGCACCCACCCGAGAAGCGGCAATTAAGCGTATGAAACGAGCATTAAGAGAATGTGCTGTGACAGGGGTAACGACGACTATTAGTTTTCATCAGAAGATTCTAGAAACCCCTGCTTTTTTAGAGGGAGATGTTTATACCAATTTTGTAGAACAGCACTTGCTCCCAAAATGATGGCAGATGTGAGTAAGCATTTGTCCTTTTCTGTAAAATTTTGTGATCATTATCCGTAGGAACAGGGTAATCTGAGCTTTCGGTTTTACTTGATCAAAAATTTCTGTACGGCATACAATTCTCCTTTTTCATCATCATAAGCAAGCCCGTAACCAAAATAAGTGAAGTTCGATTGAAGAAGGTTCTCGCGATGCCCAGGGCTATCCATCCACCCCTGTTGGAATTTATTTAGCAGATCTTCATTAACTTCTACTCGGAAGTTTCCTTTTTGTTGCACTAGGTTCTCTCCCACTCCTCTCATTCCACTGATGTGTTCCACACGATCTTTAGGGGTTTGCCCTTCTGGAGTAACATGATCATAAAAATCCCTTGCTAGTAATTCTTCGGCGTAGTCTTGGGCAGCTTGCGATAATTCGGGATGCTCTTTAAGGGTAGAAAGCCCATGATTAGCGCGATCGCGATTTGCTAAATGTAATGCTTTTTCCCGAATTTCTGTTAAAGACAAAGAGGCTTCTCTTTCACGAGGGATGGGCTCAATATTTTCCCAGTTGATCTCATCATCAGATTCTTGATGATTGCGAACAGTAATGAAGATAGTTAACACTAACAGAACAGGAAAAATTAACTGTAATAAATTCCCTTTTTTCTTTTTAGCGCGATTACGCTGTCTTCTCATGTTCAATACTATCTATCTCCATTTTTAATCGTCCTCTTCCTCAAATTCTTCAGGATGGCTGGGGGGAATTCCTTCAATCGCAATAATCCCTTCCATAACATCTCTGACAATGGGAGCTGCTACCGTTGAGCCATAAGCGAGGGGGGCTCTCGGTTCATCAACTACCGCTAACACCACATAACGAGGGGTTTCCACTGGAAAAATACTCACATAGCTGGTAATCCTGCCGTTACCACTATAAGTCCCCATATTTGCTTTTTGAGCCGTTCCCGTTTTTCCAGCAGAACGATAACCTGGAATGTGGGCTGCTTTTCCACTTCCTTCACTCACAACCGTTTCCATCATTTGTAAGACTTGTTGACTGGTTTCGGGGGAGAAAACTTGTTTTTCTGGGCGTGGATCTTGTTCTATGATCGCGCCATCTTGATCCACTAATCCTTTGACCACATGAGGAGTCACTAATCGTCCCCCATTCGCGATCGCGCCTGTTAATTGTGCTAATTTAATAGGAGTCAAGGAAAAGCCTTGGCCAAAAGAGGCGACAGCCGGTTCAATGGGGTAATTAGTAAAATCAAACTCTGATTTTAAGCTACCAGGGGTTTCTCCCATTAAATCAATACCAACAGGTTCCTCAATTCCTAAATTTTGTAATTGGTCATAATAATGCTGGGGAGACATTCGTTCAATAATTTTCATCATCCCCACGTTACTAGAAACTTGTAAAATTTCATCGAGCCCAACTCTACCATGACCACCATTACTAAAATAATCATGGTTGCGGACTGTCCATCCTCCTATCTCCATCCTGCCATCATCATAAATTATAGTGTTAGGATTAACTGCTCCCGCTTCTAGCGCGATCGCGACATTAATGGGCTTAAACGTAGATCCGGGTTCATATAAATCAGTTACCGCCCAATTTCTCATATCCTCCAAATCATGCTCAAAATAACGATTTGGGTTATAACTGGGTTCAGTGACTAAAGAAACTAATTCTCCTGTTTCTACATCCATTACCACCACCGTGCCACGTTTAGCATTAAATTCCTGCATTTGTTCTTTTAAGGCTTGGTGGCTTAATCGTTGAATATCAAGATCAAGGGTTAGCTGGACTTTTTTCTCATCAAAACCGAGGGAATTTTCAGGGAAAGAGGTTGGTAAAACCTGTCCTCTCGCCGTTCGTTGCACTGATAAACTTTCACCGACACGAGTTAATAATTCTTGTTGAGTAAATTCCACTCCTGTTTTGCCTTCATGATCATCTTGCTGCACATATCCCACTACATTAGAACCTAATTCTGCATAGGGATAATAACGAGCATAACTTTCGACTAACTCTAGCCCATCCCAACCCCAACTTTTAATTTCTGTGGCTAATTCTTCTGTTAAATTATCCGCTAGCTTAATTCCTGAGGCTTGCTGTTGAAAGCGCTGTAATAACTCTGACTGACTCGTATTCTCTAACACTGGTTCTAGTTGTTTCGTTACATCGTCAAAAGATTCACCAGATTCCTTAAATACATCAGGATGGGCATAAAGTTCATAAACTAAACGATCAGCTGCTAAGACTTTCCCTTTAGCATCAACAATTGAACGACGGGGAATATAAGGATTAATTGCTAAATGTTGTTGACCTCTTGCTCGTATTTGTAGTCTTTCTGCTTCAATGAATTGAAGATGATAAATTCTCCATCCTAAAGCAATGGAGACAAGAAACAGAAAGAGCCAAACTAATAATAGCCTTTTCGTATAAGGACTTATTCTCTCAATCATTTTAGTAGCCTAAAGGACGCTCCGTACTGGGACTTTCTGATGCTTCTTCTGGTTCACGATTAACTTGAGATGTTTCTGGAAGATTATCAGCAGGTGTTGGTTCTAAATAAATATTTTTATCAGGGGTTAAAGGGATCCACTGATCATTTTGACGGTTACCCTCGCGAGTAATTTGATCTTGAAGAGATTCATTAATAACTGTTAAATTGCGTTCGTGACGCTGGAGTGTCATTAATTGTTCATAGCTCTCATTCCACTGTTGTTGGGTATAATAAGATAGCCCATAGACCACTAAACTTGCCCCAATGGTTCCCACAGTTAATAATGCTGAGGTATATTGAAGAAATAGTAAAGCCCGCAGAAATAACGGAACCTTCTTTTTTTTTGTGTTTCGATAACATTTCCATTGGGGAGGAAGAGATGATGAATCTACCCTAGGATGAGTTGTCCGGGAAGACTTAACAGGAGCTGGTTTTTCTGACTCTGATACAGCAAACATGATGAATTTACCCAAACGTATAAATTGCTCTTATCCTAACATTAGAACTTCTCGTTGTTGACAAGAATGCCAGAAAAAACTAAATGCTACTACTACAATTCAGTACTTCTCATTATTGTCGTAAGGCAAGACTTGCTTTAGGCTATAAAAAAATTAATTACGAGGTCGCCAACTTAACCCCAGGACTCCACATTTTAAAGGTTAGACCCATTACAGGGCTTACTACAGTACCTGTTTTACTACCAACTCCTAACAATGTCAAGAGTGGTATTGGGGATTCTACACGTATTTTTCATTATTTAGAATCTCATTTTCCTGAACCAAGTTATACTTTAGCGGCAAGGGAGCAAAACCGTTATGCTTGGTTATTGGAAGACTGGCTAGATGAAAGCATTGGCACGGCTACTCGATTTGTTTATTATCATTGGCGATCTAATGAGGGAAAATCGGTTAATCCTAGTCTTTCTAGTCAGTTAGTAATTAACATTGTTCGTCGTCAGTATGGAATCACTCCTGCTGCGGTGGAATTAGCCAAAAAACGCTTAGAAAATGCCATGGAGGTGCTTTCACCTTGGAAAGAAAAGCCTTTTTTAGTAGGGGATTCTCTCTCAGTTGCTGATCTCGCAGCAGCAGCTTTGTTAAGCCCTCTTGCATTGATTCCCGATTACAAAGATAATTACCCTTGGCTGTTTCAACGAGTGGCAGAAATTCATGAACAGTGTGGTGAAGCTCTCCCTCCCGGATTAGAAAAATGATGTTAATTTATGAGTGAGAATAATTCTTTTTATCAAAAGTTAGAAGCCAATTCGCAACGGCTGTTTCATCTTCTAGACTCTTTTCAAGAGCCAAAAATTTTAGTAGTTGGCGATCTAGCTCTAGATGAATTCATTACTGGTGAGGTAGAACGTCTTTCTAGAGAAGCGCCAGTTTTAATTTTACGCCATGAAGAAACAGTCCAAATTCCCGGAGGTGGAGGCAATGCGGTTTATAATTTAGCAAAACTAGGGGCGCAGGTTAAGGTAGCAGGATTAGTGGGAGAGGATCCCCAAGGAGAAGCCTTAACCAAGATTTTTCAAGAGGCTGGCGTTGATACAGAAGGAATTATTGCGGTGCGCGATCGCGCGACTGTGACTAAAAGTCGTATCTCTGGTCATGCCCGTCAGTCTGTGACTCAGCAAATTGTAAGACTTGATCGCAAATCTGAATCTACTCCTGATCCTCTTTCTGTACCACAACTTGCTCAATATGTCAAGAAAAATGCTCCCCAAGTGAATGCAGTGGTTTGTTCTGACTATGGGGATGGGGTACTAAGTTCCCCTGTGATTGAAGCAAGCCTATCCCATCCTCGCACCATTATTGATACCCAAAGTCATCTTGCTCGATATCAGCAAGCCACTCTCTTTACTCCGAACCTTCCAGAAGCCGAACAGGCTGTGGGATATAGCATTAGCAATGAAGAGTTGTTACAAAAAGCAGGAGAAGACTTACTTCTATTAACTAAAGCTGAGTATATTTTGATCACTAGAGGAGAAGAGGGAATGAGTCTTTTTACGCGCAGTGGAGAGACTCATCATATTCCTCCTTTTAATCGGACCGATGTTTTTGATGTTACGGGGGCTGGGGATACAGTTGTGGCGGCTTTGACGATTAGTTTATGTGCTGGCGCAACCCCTTGGGAAGCTACGGTTTTAGGTAATCTCGCTGCTAGTATTGTTGTTCGCCAATTTGGGACAGCAACCACTAATATTGCTGAAATGAAGTTGGGATTACAAACTTTATTAGATGATCCCAGTTTACTCAGTTAAGGCTTAATCTTAAGAATTTTGGCAGTTGAGAATGAAGCATCCCATTTTTATATAATCCACACCCTAGTTCGTACTGACCATAACGGACATGAACATAACCTGATGCTGAAGTAGAGTTAGTTAAGGGTTGGGATTTTCCTTGTAAAAAACACTGTAGCTTTTCCCAATCTTCTAATTCAATGACATTACAAGTAATCTCAGAACCAAATCGTTGCAAGGCGGCAGTGGTGGGTTTATAAGTCGTTCTTATCAACGGCATTCCCAAGGTTTGAATCAGAATTTGTGATGGGGGTTGACATTGCTTTTCTCCCAACCAAATTTTATCTTTTCCTTTTATCCATAGTTGGTAGGCAGAGAGAACTTTCGCATCAATACCAAAATAATTGGTAAACCAGTTGAGAGGAGAATTATTTGGTAAGGGTTGTAGTAGGGTTGCTTGAGTATTTTCTTGAGATGAGGTTCTCTGCTTTAAGTCAGCATGACTACGTCGAATCCGCGCCACAAAAAAACCGCCTGTATTATTAAAATGAGGGAGATAGCGTTGGGCGTGTCCTAAATCTTGACGAAACTGTTTTCCTTCCCAGTGACGCAACCCTGGCATTCCTTTTAGGTTAGAAATTTTTGCTGATTCTAATTCTCCCCGGTTGTTTAATACAGCATCAATAACTGCTTCATTTTCTTCTGGGGCAAAGGTACAGGTACTATAAACAATAATGCCTCCTGGTTTAACTAAATCTAAAGCGTGATCAAGGAGTTTTCGCTGTTTTTTGGCAATTTTTAAGCTATAGCTGAAATTTTTAGGTTTGAGGGTACTTTTTGCTTTACGCATCACTCCTTCCGCAGAACAGGGGGCATCAACGAGAATGCGATCAAAGGAATGGTATCTTAAGGGAATCGTACAACCATCATAATTGGTGGTTAAAACATTAGATAACCCCATGCGGTCTAGCATAGCTCGTAAAGAAGATAGTCGAGAAAATTGAATTTCATTAGCAATAACGCTACCCGTTCCTTTTAAGCGCATGGCAATTTGTACGGTTTTTCCCCCTGGGGCGGCGCACAAGTCTAAAATGTTTTCCTGAGGCTGAGGATCTAGTGTCTGAACTGCACTGAGAGAAATTTCTTCTTGTAGGTTATACCAGCCTGTAACAAAGGGTAGGGTTAAACCTGGTTTTTCCCACTGTTCTATGCGAAAGCTATTAGGATACCAAGATACTGGTTGAAAGGAGAGATTTTGTTTCTGTAAAAATTCGGCAACTGCATTTGATGTGGTTTTCAAGGGGTTAACCGTTAAACAAGTGGGAGTGGGTTTCACCATGAAATGTTCAAATGCCTTGGCATTATCAATAAAAGAATGATAACGGTCTAAAAGTTGTTTAATGGGATCGTTCATTCATCTAAATAACAATATTTTCCAAAAAAGGAGTTATGATGGCAATAGCAAATTACTAATAGTATTCGGTAATTCTTGAATTTGCTGGATTACATCTTTAGGCATCACGAGAAAGAATACTCTGAGGATAATTAAAATGATTAAAATTTGAAAGGCAGTAGTTAAGGTGACAATGGCTACTCGTAAAATCGCTTTTACTACAAGAAATAAGATAATTAAACTGGCAACTAAGATAATCCACTCAATACCCATAGAATTTTCAATTGATGATTTATGATTGGTTTGCTATAGAAATTTAGAGTAAACTTGGTAAACCCTTACTCATTTTGATGAGAGGTTTCTATAGGGGAGTTATACCATGCGTAATTCTACTTTTTATTTTCTGTGCTGATGGTTTCAATTTCCTCATCAATCGTTTTGACCATGGGGTAAGATTTTTGATTAGAATAAAGTTGTTTAGCTTTTTTGAGGGCATTAAGTGCCTCTTTTTCATTGCCTTTTTCCTTGAGAGCTAATCCTAAAACGCGATGGGGTTCTGCAAATTTATTGGGTTTAATCTTGGTTGCTTTTTGAAACTGCGCGATCGCGCTATCAATTTTTCCTTGTTCCATATAAACTTTTCCTAATTCTATATAACCATCAACATTTTTAGGAGAAGTTTCGATTAAAGTTTCAAAGGTGGAAATTGCTTCTTTTAAGTTGCCTTTTTGCACAAAAGACTTTCCTAATAATAATTGAGCTAAATCATTACTTTTTTGGCGAGCAATAATGTTTTGAAAAATTGGGATTGCTTCTTGATATTTCTCTTCTTGATATAATTGAAGAGCTTTTTGAAAATGACGAGATCTTAGGAAACTTTTTCCTAAAACGATAGCTACGCCTAGTAAAATCCCAAAAACTGATACAAGAGCAATTATAGTGGTTAAGTTTAATTCTGACATTTTAAGCTAAGAAACAAGCGACAGGAAATAGTAAATATTCAAGATAAAATAATTTCCAGATAAATTGATAAAATTCAGCAATAAGGGTTTTATTGTCTAAATCAACTTTCTGGCTACGCCACCACAGTACAAGTAATAATCCCCCATGTGTCATCCCTACAAAGATAGGATTTACATCTGGTAGCCAAAGAAAGGAAGCAAGAATCACTCCTAAATAGCAAACGCTGATAATGCCTCGTGTGATATTGAAGATTGCAGATTTGCCTAGTAGTAAGGTAAAGGTGGTAATGTTATATTTTTTATCGCCTTCTAAGTCGGGAACATCTTTAAAAATCGCGATCGCGATCGTAAAGACTAAAATAAATACGGTTAAAGCCCAAATAGCAGGGGGAATTATCTGTTCTTGGGTTAAACTCTCACGAAAGTGCAAAAATAAGCCTAAATTAACAATGACCCCTCGAACGGTAAAGATACACAATGCAGCAAAGAAGGGAAATCGCTTTAGGCGAATTGGGGGTAGTGAGTAAGCGGTTCCAATGATTAAACTTACTCCAATGGTAAACAGTAGCCAAGGGTTAGAAAACCACGCAATAATAAGGGCTAAAACACCTGTGGTTCCAACAATCCATTGTCCTTGACGGTAGGAAAACTCTCCTGAGGCTACGGGTAAACTAGGCTTATTGATTTGATCAATGGAAACATCTTGGAGTTGATTTAAGCCAACAATATAAATATTGCCATTGAAACAGGCTAACCAAGCAGTGATTAAGGGGACAATTGTATTCACATTTAAGGGAAGAGGATTAAGCGCGATCGCGATAAAATATAAGGCAAAAACACTTAAAGTTGTCCCAATAACGGTATGAGGGCGAGAGAATTTCCAGAAACTCTGTAACCAGCTACTGGGGTCGTTAAAAAAATGCCGTTCTAAATTTGATTCATTGGTCATTAGTTATTCGTTATTTGTTATTCGTTCACTTCTGACTTCTTACTCATTATTGCTTTACAAAGGACGAAGGAGAAAATCTCTCAAAACTAGCCTACTTGCTTCCTTGTAACACACCAAAGCGAATTAATCCGCGACGATAACCCCGACTCATTAAGCCTAAGGATAATGCTCCTTCTATAGTTTTCCAACCACTGTTGATAAGTCCAATTATTGCATCTGGGGTAAAGGCAGAGTCAATAACAATCTCCCAAAACGGGGCAACCGCTTGTGACCAATCATTAGTCTTGATGTTTTGAAAACCAGTCTGTTGCGCGATCGCGCGATACTCAGGTAAAGAAATTACATAGGGTAAACAATAAACCCGATAAATCTCTTGTAAATGGTGTTTTTCATCCCTTGTTAACTCCCCGGCAAGGGAATCAGTGGGGCGATGACACCAAGTTGCCATTAATAGCATTCCCCCAGGTTGCAAAACGCGGTAGGCTTCTTGTAAAAATTTGGCTTTATCAGGGAAGTGTTCCCCACTTTCTAATGACCAGACGAGATCAAAAGAGTTATCCTCAAATGGGAGATCTAAGGCATTTCCTACTTGTAAATGCACTCTTTCGGCTAAATTTGCCTCTGCCGCCCGTTCTTGTCCGCGTTTAGCTTGTTCAGGGGAAAGTGTCACTCCGTGGACAGTAGCATTAAATTTTTGGGCAAGATAGAGGCTACTTCCGCCAATTCCACATCCTACGTCTAAAATTGCTTGCGGGGGGCTTGTTTTTTGATCAAGATTTCCCCAACGGAGTAATTCTTCAATGAGATCAATTTGGGCTTGTCGGCGGGGAACTTTATCGGTGCCATGGTTTCCGTAATAGCCATGGTGCATATGTTCTCCCCAGATAGTTTCCCAGAGAGAACTAGATGCGTCGTAAAAGTCTTTGATTTCTTGTTCGAGATTACGGGACATTAATTTCTTGATTATATTATTGCTTAGATTTGTTTTAACCCAAAAGCTAGCGGATGTTAGGTTCTTCTAGCTTCAGCCATATTCTTAACCTCTAAGCGTTTAAACATGGCTTGACGAGCTTTTTGGGCTAATTCATCATCTAGCGGTGATAATTGAATAGTTTTTTGATATTTTAATTCTAAAGCAGTTTTAATTAACCAGTCGGCAATAAAGGGATTTTTCGGTAAGAGAGGCCCATGGGCGTAAGTCGCGATCGCGTTACCATAAAAAGCACCTTCGTACCCATCTTCGCCATTATTACCATTGCCCACAATAACACGTCCTAAGGGTTGTACTTTTCCGAGATAGGTTCGTCCACCGTGATTTTCAAAGCCAATTACAATCGGAGATTCCCCAATTCTAGCTTCTATCATTTTGGCTAACGGAGAGGCACTTAACCGATAAACAATATTTCCGATGCAACGCTTGCTATTTTTCCCGGGATGTTTACTGACTAAATCAAAAATTCCTAAGCCTTCAATGCGTTCCCCATCTCCAGGTTCATAATAATGTCCTAATAATTGCGGTGAACCACAAGTAAAAACCCCAGGGGTTCCTGCTTCAATTTTTTGGCGCATGAGTTGGGCTTTTTCCCCTTTTAAGTTCCGCATGACGATCTCTTGCTGGCGATCTTGCGCCCCACCTCCCACAAATAAATCAACATCCTCAAAATCCTTTGCTGTGGCGTTTAAGTCTAAACGGATGATTTTGACTGGGATCTCTCGCCAATGGCTTCTCTGTTGTAAGCAAATTACATTACCGCGATCGCCGTAGGTACTCATTAAAGTGGGATAAAGCCAGCCTAGCCTCAGTTCCATAAAACTTAGTTATTGATTGATCATTAAGCCTTTAGTTTAGATCATTGTTCCCTTTTTGGCATGAGCAATAGATCTTTCAATGCAATTTTAATCAATAGAGAACTCAACAGCGAGTTTTACGAAGATATTTTATAAAAACTTATAAAGAACTAAACCGCATAACTAATATTCTTATTATTATTCTGCTTTAGAAGTAATTACTTCTAGAGGGCGCAGAACTTTGCTATTTAACCAGAAACCTTGACGAACTACTTTAGTTATTGTGTTGTCCTCTAAATCGTCTCTAGGTTCACGATCGACTACTTGGCACACTTGATAATCGGGAACAGAAGAAGAATGATCAATCGGGGTAACTTCCCGACGTTTAAGAATAGTGAGAAGTTTCTTTTGTAAAGTTCCTAAAGATTTGGGCAGTCGTTTAATAAAGCGAGGATCAGGATCAGGATTTTCATTCAAGTAAGTAATTAAAGATTCTAACCCATCAAATAATTCTAAAACTTCTAGAAATAACTGTTCTTTTTCAGAGTTAGCAGTATTAACTTGTTTTTGTAACTCCTGCTTAAGCTCTAATTTTTCTTTAAGAAGATTTCCTACTTGTGATAGTAATTCCTCTCGTTGTTCGGGTGTGAGGCAATATTCTAAATTACTAGAAGGTTGATTAGAGTTATCAATCATAAGTCTTGGCTGAGGAGAAAATTAACTAAGTCAGTTCCAATTTTTTGATCTAAAGAAGAGGTGGATTGGCTTTCTTGAAGCATCTCTTCTAAATTATCATAGTCTGGTAATACGTGAAACTCTGGGGGCGGTTCTTGTAACTCAGAATAGTCTTGACGCTTAAAACGCTTGGGGGTTGGGAGAATCGGGCGTAAGTAGTCAGCTTTAATTCTTTGTTGGGGATTAGTTAAACTTTTTCTAGCTTGAGCAATTACATTTGTAGAATATTTACGCTTTTTCATGGCTTGCGTAAACGCTTTGGTAATTTCTGCTTTAGAAGCGGCTGGAGAAACTTCTAAAACATCATAAGGATTGGGAGTTGTATTTTGGTTCATATTTATATCTGATATTTTTGATGGTGGTCAATTCTTATAAGAGTTCTTTAAATACAATTGCTTTATTAACGAATTCCTAATTCTCGATAGATTTCTCTAAACTGAGGTTCATTGGGGCATAAGCTATAAGCCCAACGAGCTAATTGCATAATTTCTTCTCGGTATAGACTTCTATTTTTTATTCCCTCTAAAAGAATTTCAATACAGATTGATGCTACATCATAGCGAATTGTTTCATCTTGGGACGATCGCGCTTTTCTCACTGCTCCTTCTAAATCTTTATTTTTTAATAAGCGATCAATTTCTTGTCCTTCTTCAATCTGATTAATTCTTTTTAAGAGGTCTGAAACCGTGATATTATCTTGATCAATTTTTCTTAACTCTTTTAGTTCTTTTTTTCCTTTAGACAAACTTATTTTTTTATCAGCTAGTTGATCTTGAATTGTTTCTGCTCTCATTTCTACATAGTAACTGCGACTATTACTACTATTTAATAAATCGTACCAAAATTCAGCAAACTCTAGTGCTTCTCCTTGTGAAATTTCACGTCTTATTTTTTCGCACAGGCGATCAATTTCTTCTTTCCACTCAGGTGTTTTACGAATAGTATCCTGAGGAAGGCCTACATATGATTTTGCCTTGCGCCATTCCTGATTTTGTAAATAGTAAATGCCTTGATAATAGCTAACATACGTTTTGCCAAAACTCTCAGCAGGTGTTGTAGGGGTTGAGGAGGGGGATAAAGTAAAACTTCGTTTATAGTCTCCCTCAAAACAGGCAGCTACTGCTTTACCCCAATTAGTATAAAGTGCGCCAGCTAGATTAGCAGGAAAATTAGTTTTCGGGAAATAGTCTTGATACTGCTGATAACAACTAGGCATAATTTTTAAACCATTAAATTCAATGGAAGAAGCCTTTAAAGCCACAACATCAGTCCTATATTGATCTCGCAAACTAAAATACTGATTCAAATCTTCTTCTTTAAGACTATCAATAGTATTCCCTAACAGATTTTGTAAATCTTCCTGCACTTGGCTATAGTTAATATCTTCATTTCCTAGCCAAGGAACATCTGTGAGTGCTGGATCTTTTGATAAATTCGCGATCGCGCTACACCACACGGTAATCCAATTTTCTATTTTTTCAGGATCAGCTTGGGCATGATAATAACTGGCAACAGCCCAGTTGTGAAGAGAGGTTATATCTTTTTGCTCTAAGAATCTATCTTTAGTATATTGTGCTAATTTTTGCCAAGGTTGAGTTTGCCAAGTTAATTGTTGAAAGCGTGGCTCTATATTCTCATGAAGATTTTCTTCCACGGACAAATCATTACCAAACTGGCTTAAAAATTCTTGAGATAAAACTTTAGCTTCTTCTAATTGCTCTTCGTTAGCTGCGGTTTCAATTTGCTGTCTTAAGGCTAATTTTTTCCGCCGAATTAGGGTTTTAAGTTTTTCAATTTCTGGCGCAATCTGAGGAGCTGATAAATGTTTCCATTCTCGATAAGCAGCTTGATAATCACCCTGTTGAAGATAAATATAACCTCGGAAATATTGCGCTTGTTTTTCTTCTAAAACATTTACTTCTTTGAGTGCAACTGACCACTGTTGTGTTTTAATCGCAATTAGCGTGAGTCGAGTGGAACAGTTTTGAGTTAAGTCTGGAAGCTGTTCTTGGGCTTGACGATAGTATTGTTCTGCTTCTTGCCATTTTTCTTGTTGTTCTGCTTTTAAGCCTTGTTGATAGGCTTCCTTGGCTTGAATAATGGTTTGTAATTTGTCTATAAAGACTTTTCCATCTTCCCGAGGGAAACGGGCATAGGCTGGTTGTAGTTGCGCGATCGCGCTTTGAAATTCTCCTTGTTTGGTTAACTCTTTAGCTTGGTTATAGACTGTTTCATATTCACTTTCTTGTTTAAGTTTTCGGCTACAGGTTAAAATTTCTGCCGTTAACTCTGTCGTCACAAATAAGGACTGTGCCTTTTGATAAGTTTTCAGGGCTTTATTATAATACCTTTTCTCGACTTGTTGTTTACCGACCTTAAATAGTTCTTGAAAATTCTTTTTTTCTTGGAGTTTATGCTGACAGAGATATTGATTCGTTTTACACTCCGCATCTTGATTAATATCCAGACTCTTGCGATAATAACTTAAAGCCTTTTCTAGAGCTTCAGTATTCCAAGGGTCACGATCATTACGAGCAAAATTTTCATTTCCCTGTTGCACTAAATGTTTAGATTTTTCAAGGTTCTTTTCCCAAGTTTTAATGTGATCTTTTAAATCCGCTAATAACGAATTAATAGATACCTTTCGCATTTGACGTTCCCAAAAACCGGGAGAATCTGACCAAGCATCAACGACTTTTTTTGCCGTTTCAATCGCTCTCGGTAATTGTTTATTTTTAGCAAGTTGTTGAGCGTGATCTGCTTCATCGTGAGACCAAAAAGAGCGTTCAATAAAGTTCATGGTGATTCCTCATTAATGATGTGTTTTTTTATCCCCCTTTCTATATTTAGTTACGGACAATTACTTTCTTCATTAGGAATAAATATCACTTCTCCTATTTCCAGCTCATTTAATTGCCCTTCCAATTGCGGATTCTTGCTAGTAATTAACTCCAAACTGCCTGTGTCTCCATAAAAACGGCGAGCAATTCCTGTTAAGGTGTCTCCACGCTCAATTGTGTAGTAAAATCCCCCACAACCTTCAAAATCCCCTTGTAAAGTGCTAATTAAATTTTGCTCACGAGCGACCTCTTCTAACATTTCCGAAAGTTCCTGTTGTTGTTGCGAAATACGGCTTAATTTCCCTGTGATTTCTTGTTGCTGTTCCGCCACGCGGGAATTGAGTTGAGAAATTAGCAATTCCCGCCCGTATGCCCATAAAACAGGGCTTGTGATTCCCACCACTAAGATTAACCCTAAAGCAACCGTAATCCAACGCCAAGGTAATTTTTGGGTTTCTACAGCATTAGCTTCTTGGGAAGGTAGTTCCGCCAGCATCCGATACACAGATAAATCTGTTCCGCAGTTGCTACATTTGCTTTCCTGAACATCAGGATGTCCACAAACAGGACAAGAGAGAGATTGAGTAACCATTATCGGGTAATTCCTGTTGCCACGCTTCCGCTAGGTAAATCTTGGTCAAGATAAGTTTCGAGATCAGGTTGTAATTCTCGGAAACAACGTTCTGCTTCAGCCCCATTCCCTTGATTCATCGCATCAACCATACGACTAAACCGATCTGTCATCACCTTGCCTTGGGAAGGGTTAATTTGATTGGCTCTAGAAACGGCGCTTTTACTTGCTAAAACCAGTTGCACAGAATCAGACAGGTTATCATACTCAGATTTCGCTTCTCCATTTAGATATTGCAAACCTGAGAGATTATAATTTTCAATCGCATCATTCAGTTTACTGCTTAACGTTTCAATGCGTTGTTTTTGTTCCACAGGAAGCATTTGCGAGCAATAGTCTAAAACAAACTGAAATTCACTACGATAGAATTTAGCAGTATCATAATCCTCAGAAGCAAAAGCCTCCAACTCTTGCAGTTTCTGCTCTGCAACAGCTAAACGATCTGGGCGTTCTTCCCCATTTTCATCAAAAATACTATTAGCCGCAATTACCGCATTTCCTGCTAACTGATTCACCAACTCTACACCTTTTAGCGTTAAGCTAGCTTCTTCGTTTAACTGGTTAATAAGTTCTTCAACACGCTGGGAAATCTTTTCATCCTGTTTTCCTCGCGAAAAAGAACGACTCACTTTTTGCGATGGATCATTTTTCAAGGCAGCGGTAATCTGGAGGGAACTATTTTCCTCATCTAACTCCGCTATAAGTTCCACTTCTGTTCCTTTGGGATAAGATTGTTCTAATGCTAACCACATCCCCCCAATGTACTCTTCTTGCTGATTTTCTTCATCAGGACTAGAAAATTTAAAGTGAATTAACCGTTGTCCATCTGCTTCTGTGCGAAAGGTATGAGACTTGGTAACTGGTAACACATCTCCACGATTGATGAGGGTATAGCGTGGATCATCTACTAATTGAATGCGATAATCTCTTGAGACACTACCAACATTGTCCGTCAAGCCTTTAGAAACAATAGCTGCTCCCTCAGCTACAGCATACATAGGACGAGGATGAACCACTACTTTCTCTTCTCCAAAGGCTTCTCGCACTTTCTCTTGAACTAAGGGAATCTGAGATGAACCTCCCACCATTAAAACTGCATCAACATCCTCTTCTAGCCAATCTGAATACTTCAGCGCATCCCGTGCAATTTTAATCGTTCGTTCTACCATTGGTAGAATCATGGCTTCAAATTCTTCACGGTGGATTTCTACATCAACATTAATCGCCATTCCCAGATCATCTAATAGGGGAGTTGAAAGCGCAATTTGTGCTTTGTCGTAACGACTGAGATCAATTTTGGCTTGTTCTACAGCTAGCTTTAACTCCCCTGAAAAGCGCACCTGTTGATAATAGGGCATAGCTTGAATGAGAGAATCAACAGATTCTAAATCTTCTTCCTCGGCAACTTTTTGTTTAACCAATTCAATGATTTGATACTCAATATCATCTCCTCCTAGCCATAAGTCTCCAGCTTTTCCCGACTCAATAAACTGGTTTCCACTAGCTGTAATTAAAGAAGAATCAAATGTTCCACCACCAAAATCATAAACAAGAATGGTTTTTACCTCTTCCGAATCAGGATTAAAGCCATAAGAAATCGCTGCTGCCGTTGGTTCTGGGAGGAGTTTGGGTTTAGCTAAACCAGCTTTCGTCGCCGCACTTTCAGTAGCATAACGTTGCTTATCATTAAAGTAAGCTGGAACCGTGATTACCGCTCTGATAATTTGATCATTGTTTTGGTGTATTTCTTTTTGGTAAAGTTGAGCATTATTGACAACTTTTGCGAGAATCTTCGCTGAAATTTCTTCAGGAAAATATTCTTTTTCTCCTAGCTGAACTGCAATACTATTTTCCGTTCCTTGACTAGGCTGAATAATTTTATAGCCATATCTAGATAACTGTTTTTGTACGACTTCATCACCAAACCCTCGCCCCATTAAGCGTTTGATGGAAATAATCACGTTTTCTGGGTCTGCCTTGAGCTGATAATAGGCTTCTTCACCAACAATCAGATCATTATTTTTTGACGCGACAACTGACCGAGTTAAGCAACGATCTGGAGGAGTGTTATCATCTGCGGTGACTACCTCTACCTTTGCAAAACTAAATGCAGCAACGGAGTTCGTTGTACCTAAATCAATCCCTACAAAATTCCCCATCCTTTGATCTCCGTAAGCTCTGAATTGTTATGTCTTACAGTACCTCAATTTGTCAGGAATGACAACAGGTAAAAGTGATCTGATTTGATCTAAAATTACATAAGTTCATTAAAAATCACTAATAATCATCTCTGTTCACTAGAGGAATTCCTTTAGGTAATACCAAATCTGATAACGATGGTTATAGTCTATTCCCGTTTCGCCCCCCTTAAGAAAGCAGAGTGGTTTCATTCTCGGCGTAAAAATTGAAAGTGATATCCTCTGAACTTTTTACAAGTCGGTGCAAATTGTCAAGTAGTCAGGACGTAGGACGTAACACAAAAAAAAAGCCACAGATGCAAACACACCTGTGACTCTTTAAAGTGTTACCTTATTAACCTAAGACCTTCTTCGCCGTTGCAAGAACATTCTCAGTATTAAAGCCAAATTTCTCCATAGCTTCTCCACCGGGGGCAGAAACGCCAAAGTGATCAATTCCAATCACAGCGCCTTCTGCACCGACATAACGACACCAGCCAAAGGTAGTTCCCGCTTCTACGGCAACTCGTTTAGTGACAACTTGTGGTAACACAGACTCTTTATAACCTTCGTCTTGAGCTTCAAATAGTTCCCAACTCGGCATAGAAACAACCCGTACTTTTTTACCCTCTTGACGGAGTTGCTCAGCAGCATTAACACAAAGTTCTACTTCACTACCAGTTCCAATGAGAATTAGCTCAGGAGTCCCCTCACTATCAGATAGCACATAGCCACCTTTAGCAGCTTTCTCAATGGAGCTTCCAGCTAAGTTCGGGAGTTTTTGACGAGATAAGGAAAGTAAAGTGGGGGCATGAGGAGTTCCTACAGCCCGTTCCACTGCCACTTTATAAGCCCCAGAGGTTTCATTACCATCTGCAGGACGGAACACAGCGAGGTTGGGGATAGCTCGCAAAGAAGCAATATGCTCAATGGGTTGGTGAGTGGGGCCATCTTCCCCTAAGCCAATAGAGTCATGAGTCATTACCCAAATGACACCAGCCCGAGATAATGCAGAGAGACGAATTGCCCCCCGCATATAATCGGTAAAGATGAGGAAAGTTGCACCATAGGGGATCAAGCCTGAGTTATGGTGAGCTATGCCATTACAAATTGCTCCCATACCATGTTCACGTACCCCAAAACGGAAGTTACGGTTATGGTATTCGTCTTTTTGGAAGTCCCCGCTCGATTTAACATAGGTTTTATTAGAGGGAGCTAAGTCAGCGGAACCACCGAGTAATCCGGGTAAGGCAGGAGAGAGAGCATTTAAGACTTCACCAGACTGATTCCGCGTGGCATCAGCTTTATCATCAGGGGTATATTTCGGGAGTGCCTCTTCCCAACCTGCTGGCAATTCACCATTAATCAGTTGCTCAAAGTTTTTGCCATCTTCAGCATATTTCGCTTTATATTCAGCAAAAAGCTGATTCCATTCTTGCTCAGCTTGAGCCCCACGATCAATAGCTTTACGAAAGTGGTTGAGAGCATCTTGTGGAATTTCAAATTCACTGTATTCCCAACCGAGTTGCTGACGAGTAGCAGCGACTTCATCTTTTCCTAATGCTGCTCCGTGCGAGTCGTGGCTATTGGCTTTATTGGGAGAACCATAACCAATGGTGGTGGTAACACGAATGATAGAAGGCTTATCCGTTACTTCTTTGGCGTTAGCAATGGCTTTTTCAATGCTATCGAGATCAGTGTTCCCATCTTCAACGCTCTGAATATGCCAGCCTAAGCCTTCGTAGCGTTTAAGCACATCTTCAGTAAAGGCTAATTCTGTTTCCCCGTCAATGGAGATATGGTTATCATCATAAAGGACAATCAGTTTGCCGAGTCCAAGGTGACCTGCGGTAGAGGAGGCTTCATTAGAAACCCCTTCCATCAAGTCACCATCACTAGCGATGACATAGGTATAGTGATCAACGATTTTACAATCTGGCTTATTGAAGCGAGCTGCTAAATGGGCTTCAGCAGTAGCTAAACCAACCGCATTAGAAATTCCCTGTCCAAGGGGACCAGTTGTTACTTCTACCCCTTCAGTCATAAAGTTTTCAGGGTGACCGGGGGTTTTGGATTCCCACTGACGGAATTGCTTAATATCATCTAAACTGACACTATCGTAGCCAGTGAGATAAAGTAAAGCATAGTGTAGCATACAGCCATGTCCTGCTGAGAGGACAAAGCGATCGCGATTAAACCATTGCGGATTTTTGGGATTAAAGCGAAGAAACTTATCCCAGAGAACAAATGCCATGGGAGCTGCGCCCATTGGTAGCCCTGGGTGTCCAGAGTTAGCTTTTTCAACTGCATCAATAGCTAAAAAGCGTATAGAGTTGATGCAAAGTTTTTCAATTGATTGAGTAGTAGCGACCATAATATTTTTTCATCTACAGTGGACTGGAAAATAATTTTTAATGGGGTTTTCCCATCCCATGAATTGGAGCAAGGCGCACAATTTACCTCCATCTTTGCAGAAAGTGGGATGGATAGGCAAGTTAGTTTTGATCCCTTGCTCCATTGGGATCACTGATATTTTTTAAAGGCGAGTGTGATGTTATGCCCGCCAAAACCAAAGGAGTTGGATAGGGCACTATTAACTACTAAATCGCGCGAATGATTAGGAACGTAATCTAAATCACATTCAGGATCTGGATTTTGTAAATTAATAGTAGGTGGAATTTTGTCATTAGCTAGAGCCATTATGGTGGCAACTGCTTCAATGCCTCCTGAACCTCCTAAGAGATGGCCAGTCATGGATTTAGTTGAACTAATGGCAACATCATAAGCGGACTTGCCGAGGACTTTTTTCAGGGCTTTAGTTTCGGTAACATCATTGGCACTAGTGCTGGTACCATGAGCATTAACATAGCTTACTTCTTCGGGGGCAAGCTCCCCATCTTCGAGAGCCAGCGCGATCGCGCCAGCGGCACCTGTTCCCTCGGGAGTTGGCGAAGTCATATGATAAGCATCACAGGTCATCCCATAGCCCACCATTTCTCCATAAATTTTTGCTCCTCGGGCTTGGGCGTGTTCAAGAGATTCTAGGATAAGAATGCCAGCTCCTTCCCCAATGATAAACCCATTGCGATCTTTATCGAAGGGACGACAAGCATGTTCTGGATCATCATTACGGGTAGAGAGAGCTTTCGCTGCTGCAAAGCCAGCTAACGTTAAAGGGGTAATTGCCGCTTCAGTTCCTCCACAAATCATTGCTTGAGCATCCCCCCGTTGGATAATTCGGAACGCATCCCCCACAGCATTTGATCCAGCGGCACAAGCAGTTACTGGGCAAGAGTTGGGACCTTTTGCCCCCACGTGAATGGCAGTTAGTCCAGCTGCCATATTGGCAATCATCATGGGAACCATAAAGGGACTGCACCGACTTGGTCCCCGATTAAGATAGATTTCTTGTTGATCTTCTAAAACCTTAATTCCCCCAATGCCCGTGCCAATCATGACCCCAATTTGATCAGCATTTAATTCAGTGATTTCGAGTTGGGCATCATTAAGGGCTTGGATACTTGCTACTAGCCCAAACTGGGCAAAGCGATCCATGCGTTTGGCTTGCTTGCGTTCTAGGTATTGATGAGGATCAAAATCCTTAACTTCGCCAGCAATTTGACTATCATGACGGCTAGGATCGAAGCGAGTAATGTGATTAATGCCATTTTTACCCGCTAATAGGGCTTCCCAATAAGTCTCTAGGGTGTTTCCGACCGGGGCTACGACTCCAAGCCCCGTCACCACCACTCGTTGCTTTTGCAAATTTGCCATAATGTTCAATTTAGTCAGGGAATGTACTTAACTCAGGTGGTTTCCTTGGTGAGAGCTAAGAAGAAGGAGTAGCGGCTTTTTGATCGATATAATCTACAGCTGCTTGAACTGTGGCAATTTGTTCCGCATCTTCATCTGGAATTTCAAGATCAAACTCTTCTTCGAGCGCCATCACAAGTTCTACCACATCAAGGGAGTCTGCCCCTAAGTCCTCAGCAAACTTTGATTCTGGCTTAATGGTTTCTTTGTCTTGAATTTCTAGTTGTTCGGCAACAATGCTTTGAACTTTGTTAAAAATTTCCTGATTCATTTTTTTTCCTTAACAAGTTTAGTCCTATTTTAATAATTGTCCTTGGCATTCTATATCTTATCGGAAAGCGGCAGAGTAAGAAAATTGTCAATGAGGAATTTTCTCAAAAGTCCAAACTACCAGTATTTTCCTACCACATAAGTAGTAATGTGTCAATTTATTAATCTTTTTTGATTCTCACTGAAAAATTGGTTTAAATTTATAGGAGCGTTAACTAAAGAGACTGATGCCTCTTTCCAAGAAATCCCTTAATCCCCTAATTTCCGCTATCTTAGCTCTTTTCACCTTTTCAGTAGTCATTGGATTAAATCAGACACTATCGCCCCCTAGTCAGGCTGAAACTACGAATCAGAGTAATCTGCCAGAAGAGCGTATCTTAAGTTATCAAAGTGAGATGGTTGTTAATGAAGATGCCAGTTTAGACGTTGTAGAAACGATTACAGTTAAAGCCACAGGGGATGAAATTCAGCGAGGAATTTACCGCGATGTGCAATTAGAAGCGCCTTTTCAACCAGGGCAAGCCTCTTATGAAGTAGTAGATGTTTTGCGTAATGGTGATTCTACTCACTATTGGCTAGAAAATCTTGACAATAAAAAACGGATCAATATTTATGATCCTGATGTGGAAATTGATCCCGGAAATTACACTTATACGATTCAATATGAAACTGAGCGTCAGTTAGACTTTTCTCAGGGGGATACCGACCGCCTCTATTGGAATGTTACAGGACAAAACTGGACTTTTCCCATTGATCAAGTTCGGACTAAAGTATTTCTTCCGAATGAAATTCCTGAAGAAGAGATTCAGTTAGACGCTTTTACAGGCACAGAGGGGGCAAAAGGAGAGAGTTATGAAGCTCAATTGGATGGAGGAGGGAATCCAACTTTTGCTACGACTCACACGCTAGCGCCACAAGAGGGGTTAAGTATTATTGTTGATTTTCCTAGTGGCTATGTTGAGCGTCCTGGGTTTTTAGAAAGTTTATATTATGCTTTTGTCACTTTTATCAGAGCATTAGTTGCTACATTGATTTTTTTTGTTACTTTTTTTTTGTTAATCTTCACAGCTGTTATGCTTTCAGGAAAGAGTTCGGGTTCTTCAGCTTCTGGGATAGGAGGAACTGGTGGTGGCAGTGGCGGTTTTGGCGGCGGTGGCGGTGGTGGTGGCAGTGGCGGAGGGGGAGGTGGTTGTGGTGGCGGTGGTGCTTAATTAGCAAACAAATGCCATTCGTCGTCAACATCAGGATTTTGCAAACTCAACATGATATTTAGACACTGTCATTGTATTAATGTATTTTCAATCTTCCTTCCTGAAAAATCTCCGTTCTTGGTTATTCCCAACTGTTTTAGTTCTAGTGAGCTTTTTAGCTGTTATTGGATTAAATCAGAGACTATCTCCCCCTAGTCAGGCTCAAACTAACAGTAATGAGAGTAATGTTCAAGAAGAGCGCATCTTAAGTTATCAAAGTGAGATGGTTGTTAATGAAGATGCCAGTTTAAAGGTTGTAGAAACGATTGCAGTTAACGCCACAGGAGATGAGATTCAGCGAGGAATTTACCGCGATGTGCAATTACAAGCGCCCTTTCAACCAGGGAAAGCCTCTTATGAAGTAGTAGATGTTTTGCGTAATGGTGATTCTACTCACTATTGGCTAGAAAATCTTGACAATAAAAAACGCATCAATATTTATGATCCTGATGTGGAAATTGATCCCGGAAATTACACTTATACGATTCAATATGAAACTGAGCGTCAGTTAGACTTTTCTCAGGGGGATACCGACCGCCTCTATTGGAATGTTACAGGACAAAACTGGACTTTTCCCATTGATCAAGTTCGGACTAAAGTATTTCTCCCGAATGAAATTCCTGAAGAAGAGATTCAGTTAGACGCTTTTACAGGCACAGAGGGGGCAAAAGGAGAGAGTTATGAAGCTCAATTGGATGGAGGAGGGAATCCAACTTTTGCTACGACTCGCACGCTAGCGCCACAAGAGGGGTTAAGTATTATTGTTGATTTTCCTAGTGGCTATGTTGAGCGTCCTGGGTTTTTAGAAAGTTTATATTATGCTGTTGTCAGTTTTCTAGAAGAATTACTTTTTCTGATTATTATTATCAGCTTGTTTTTTCTCTTTTCAGGCGGGAGTGGCGGTGGCGGATTTGGTGGTGGTGGCGGTGGTGGCGGTGCAGGAGGAGGGGGAGGTGGTGGTGGCGGCGGTGGTGCTTAATTAGCAAACAAATGCCATTCGTCGTCAACATCAGGATGTTGCAAACTCAAAATGATATTTAGACACTGTCATTCTATTAATGTATTTATGATCCTGATGTAGAAATTGATAAAACCGCTTTTGATCAAGCATTGACCAATATGCACCACTGGTTAAAACTGAAGTCCAATTTTTGGGTCAGTTATGCAGTAATTCTTATTTGCTAGACTGAAGCTATTGATTAAGCTAAGTTGACCTATGGCTCTTGCGATCAAGCCGCTAACTCAACAAAACCCGCTCAGCTTTGACGAGTTCCTTGCCAATTATGGTGACGATAATCACTATGAACTGATTGATGGAGAGGTATTCGACTTGGAACCTACAGGTCAGCATGAAGAAGTTGTAGCGTTCATAACCACAAAAATGTGTGTTCAGATTGAGGAGACTGGCTTACCTTGGTTTGTACTTCAACGAGGACTATTGCGCCCTTTTAATGCTGGTATGACGGCGTTTCGACCTGATGTTGCAGTTATTGATCGAGATGAGTTGACTAAAGAACCATTTTGGTCTGAGCAGTCAATTCTAACTCTAGGTAACTCGATTAAATTTGTGGCAGAAGTTGTAAGTAGCAACTGGCAAAATGATTATGCTCGCAAGGTTGAAGACTACGCAGCTTTAGGTATTCCAGAATATTGGATTGCTGACTATGCTGGGTTAGGGGGGAGCCGACACATTGGGAAGCCTAAACAACCGACCCTTTCTATTTGTACACTAGTGGATGGAGAGTATGAAATTCAGCAGTTTCGAGGGAGTCAGATGATCGTTTCTCGAACTTTTCCAAGGCTGAAGCTAGCGGCGGAGAAAGTTTTGATGGCTAAGAAGTAATAAAATAGAGGCAATGGTGCTTTAAAAAGTAAGTGTAATGAGTGGATGGCGCGATCGCGTAGAAAAGTTAAGAGGACGAACTCGCTATGTTGTTTTCCGTTTAATGCTTCATTTATCAGGAGCTGATGCCCCTCCTCAACTGGGCTTATTTAATCGAGTGGCGCAAAAGGCAATAGAAGCAGAGGGAGATTTAGAGGTCATGGGAGAAGGCTTAGTGGAGATTTGTGAGTCTCTTTTAAGCACTCCTAGTAGTTGGCAAGCAGCTGCAAATGAGGGGGATGTGTTTTGGCAAGAAGGCGATGCGGGAGACTATGTTAATGAACTGTTTACTGATTCTGGTCAGCGTTATCTTAGTGATGTAGTCGCGGATAATCAAGTTGATACGGATGAATCTTTATCGGCTTCTGTCACTCGAAATGTGGTTCTAATGATTACAGTTGCCTATACTGGAGAAATGGAGTCTTTAGAAACAGACTTATCTGATATCGAGGCTCTTGAATACGCCTTAAAAGATTTAATTAACCTCCATTACCAAAATCGCCTACGAGCCATTCAAATTCACTTTTCTCCTGCTCGTTTTGGTGAAGAACTCACTGATGACCAGCTTATAGCGAACTTTCCTGAATTAATTCCTTTATAACTATGATTAATCCTATTTTTCGACGTAGTTTAGCGCTGCTAATAATATTATCTCTGTCCTGGACAACGGTGGCTTGTGGCACTTCCTCTCAACAGCAGTCTCAACGCTCTGTAGATAATCGTAACCGCTCTGAACAAACTAGAACCCAAAGTAGTCTCCCTGATGGTAAATATGAAGTGCAGCAGGCAAGTTATGATGATGTGACAGGTGAATATCGTATTTTTCTACTCGATGCTAATCCGCCAATTTTAGAGCGAGAAGGAATTAAAATGGCGCGGTTAACCCCTGAAGAGGAAGAACAGGGGCAAAGTAGTTATCTTTCTGTGCAAGATGGGGAATACTCGCTACATATTGATGAGGATTTCCGCATTGAGTATTTTCATGGCGTTGCGGAAACTCAAACTAATTCTCAAGGACAACAAGAGCGAGTTATTGTGCGCCGCGAGTCCAGCTTTTGGAGTCCATTTGCTGGGGCTTTAGCAGGACAAGCAGTAGGGAGTATGCTCTTTCAACCCCGACATTATGTTCCCCCAGCTTATGAGTCAGGACGCTCTGTGATGACTGGTTATGGCGGTGCTGGAACTAGCTATTCCCAAGCCGTTAATGACTACCAAGATCGTAATCAATCTGCGCCACCAGTAGAACAAAACCGACAAGCACAGGTAAGAACCACTGGAAGTGCTAATCGCTCCACCAGTAGTAACCCACGGGTTCGCACCCGAGACTCTAGCCGTAGTACTGGTTCTGGGGTGGGTAGTAGTACCTTGAGAAACAATGATCGCAGTGGCTCTTCTAATCGCCGCTCTCGCAGTAGTGGCTTTGGCTCGGGTAGTCGTCGTCGCTCTACTGGGGGTGGTAGAAGACGTTAACCTCACTTTGATCAAGTTCCTGATTTCCCCTTCTATTTGAAATGGGCAAGGAGAGACTCGAACTCTCACGACCAGTGGCCGCCACATTTTGAGTGTGGTGCGTCTACCAATTCCGCCACTTGCCCTCAGCCTCATTATTATAACTGCTTTGATGTCTTTCTAGCAAGGTTTGATATTCAGGGGAACTTGCCCAACGGTCGATAGCTTGGGCGCGAATCACAGGAACAGGATGGCTTAATTGCTGATTTTGAGCATTTTTCAAGAGTTCTCCAAGCTGGGAGGTACTCATTTGATCATAAGCCCTTGCTTGTTCGATAAAGGCTTCCAGATTCAGTTGAGGTGCAAGAGTGGGAGAACCGCCAGCGAGTTTCATTAACACTGACATGACCACCTTGGGTTCTTGTACCGCTAAAAGGGCAGCGCGATCGCAGCTAAATTCGGCACAGCGTATCCATTCTAGCATTTGATCTTGTAAAGACTGGGCTAGAATTACGCCCCAACTCGGAAGTAAGTTTGTTGCTAAAATGACTAAATTAACGAGCGTTAAATAGACTCCATGTTCACATTTGAGATGTCCTAATTCATGGGCAATAACTGCTTGTATCTCTTCTGGGGTTAGCAGTTCTATTAATGAGGTATGAAGGACAATAAAGGGCTGTTTTCCCCGCATAGCAAAAGTATAAGCATTAGGTGCAGGGTTTTGTTTAATGTATAATTCAGGAACTTCTAAATCTAGACGCTGACAGGCTTCTAATAATAGTTTATGGATATGAGGAAGTTGGTTTTCATTCACTTGGACACTCGCTGCCACATTATCGAGATAAAAAAATTGTTCTGCGACTCCCCCTAATACACTTCTCACCGCAATATCCCAACCTGGAAACTGTTGCAGAGACTGGGTTGCTTCTAAATCAAGAGGATGGCGAAATTCGTTGGCTTTCAGTCCAATTAGATTCTGTTTCACAACTGTCATGGCTATCTTAATTTTACTTGTTTTCTAGGTTAACCAATTTTGCCTCTACTTGTTCAACTTGCTATGACTTGCAGTTGTTTTAAGGTAACATCGCTACAGCCTGTAATGGTGATGTTACGCCCCAGTTGAAACACCTGTTGTAAATAATTTAACGCTTCAATGGTAATCCTTTCGCCAGGAATTAAAACAGGAATCCCAGGGGGATATGGACATACTAATTCCGCACTGATTTTTCCTACAGTATCTGCTAGGGGTAAAACAGTTTTCTCCTGAAAAAACGCTTTTCGTGGGGAAATACATTCAGCTAGTGGTGGCAAACCTGATAATTTGAGAGGAACAAGGCTAGTTTCAGGTTGATATTGTCTTAATTGAGTTAATCCTGTGATTAGGGCTTCTATATCAGCCACTGTATTCCCAAAGGTAACGACAAAAGTTAGGGTTTTTGCAGTGGGTAACTCGGCGGTTACGCCTAATTCATTATGCAAAATTTCATCAGCAGCAAAGCCAGTTAATCCTAACTGTTCAACATTAATAGTAATTCTAGTTGCATCCAGATCATAGCAACCAGCCTGCGGTAAGGAAGGATTAAATAAACTCAGATCAGAAATTTTTTCTATCTCTGCTTTTCCCCTACTGGCTAAGTCAAGGGTATAATCAAATAAATGCTTGCCTTGGGTCTCTACTTGCTCACGGGCTGCATCTAGAGAAGCCAGTAGAAGATGACTTGGGCTACTCGATTGTAAGCATTGTAGGGCGGTACTAAGACGGCTAGGATTAACTCGTTTGTCCTGTAAATGTAATAAGGAAGCCTGAGTGAGCGCCCCTAGGGTTTTATGTAAAGACTGGATGACAATATCTGCACCTTGGGTGAGGGGAGATACAGGAAGTTGTGGATGAAAGCCAAAATGTGCGCCATGGGCAGCATCAACAATTAATGGGAGATTATAGGAATGTGCGAGTGTGGCTAAGGGGGGTATATCAGCACATACGCCTTGATAGGTAGGGGAAACTATAAAAATCGCTTTTGCATCCTGATGTTGGGAAAGGGTTTGTTTTACAGCTTCTACAGTGATGGTGTAGGGAAGGTCGAAGTTTAGATCATAAATAGGATTAATAAAAATGGGAATTGCCCCAGAAAAAATCAGAGCCGCGATCGCGCTTTGATGAACATTACGCGGTAAAATAATTTTGTCACCTTCCCCACAAGTGGCTAAAATTGCTGCCATTACCCCAGAAGTAGAACCATTGGCTAAAAACCAAGTTTTCTCTGCACCAAACGCCTGAGCCGCTAATTCTTGAGCAGTTTTCATCACCCCTTCTGGAGGAAATAAGCCCCCAAACTCAGGTAATTCTGGTAAGTCATAGCGAAAGACCGTTTCTCCGAATAATGCTGATAATTGTTCTGAGATTCCTTTTCCCTGTTTATGTCCGGGAACATAAAAGGTTGCATGAGGATTATTTGCACAGTTTTTTAAAGCATCGACTAGGGGCGTATTCATTCTTTTTTATTGTTTATATGAAATTCCAAAAGTAGCTTTTTTAGATTTAAATACAATAACTTGCTAATACATTTTTTATTTTAAGGTCATAAAGTAAATATTTGTGAGTAGATTTTGTGGGTTTCGTTATACGATATTTCAATTAAAAGAGACATTAATAATCTCTACTAACTTTAATCCTCCAACTGAGAAAAATAACTGGAATTATGCCTACCAAAATGATCGTTAAAGCTGGGGTGGTAGCTTGAATAAATCGCTCATCAGAAGCATACTCATAGGTTTTGATAGCAAGAGTATCAAAATTAAAAGGACGAATAATTAAAGTTGCAGGAAGTTCTTTTATTACATCCACAAATACTAGCATAATTCCAGTTAAGCTTCCTCCCCATATTAAAGGAAGGTGAACTCGTAAAAGTGTACTAAATAAATTATTTCCAAGACTTCTGGCAGCTTCATCTAAACTGGGTTTAATTTTAATTAAACTAGACTCAATACTATTAAAAGACACTGCAAGAAAACGTACTAAGTAAGCAAAAATTAGAGCAGTGATTGTTCCACTCATAACTAAGCCTATAGGAATGCCAAACGTTGAACGCATCCAGTGATCAATATGTTGATCAAGTTGGGTGAGTGGAATGAGAATCCCAACAGCAATAACTGTTCCTGGAATTGCATATCCCATAGAGGCAACCCGAACCCCTATATTAAGTAAAAGAGATTTACTTTGTCTTTGTCCATAACCTAGAAAAAGCGCGATCGCGCAGGCTAAAATTGCACTTATCCCCCCTAAAATTAAGCTATTTTGGGCAATTTCCCAAAAACTTTCAGTTAAGGTATATTCCGCATTAGTCCCTGTTAAATAACTTAAATAACTTACAGGAATTATAAATCCTAAGATCAAAGGAAGAATGCAAATTAAAAAGGCAACTATTGCCCGTATACCTGACAGTTGATATCGAGGAGGAGGTTCACTACTACTTACTAACTCATAATACTGGGCTTGACGGCGAGACAATCGTTCTAAAACAATCAATACAGCAATAAATAACAACAACACCACTGATAATTGGGTAGCAGCAAGGCGATCTCCCATTCCAAACCAAGTACGATAAATCCCAGTGGTAAAAGTTGTTACACCAAAGTACTCGACAGTACCAAAATCCCCTAATGTTTCCATTAATACTAATATTACTCCTGACGCGATCGCGGGACGGGCTAATGGTAACGCCACCTTAAAAAAACTTGACCAAGGATCATAACCCAAACTACGACTTGCTTCTACTAGCCTCCCTGCTTGTTCCATAAAAGCCACTCGTACCAGCAGATAGACATAAGGATATAACGCCAAAGTCAACATAATAATCGCTCCCCAAATATTGCGAATATCCGGGAACCAGTAATCATTAATATTCGTCCAACCAAACAGAGATCTTAATGTAGTTTGAATTGGTCCAAAAAAATCTAAAAGATGAGTATAAGTATAAGCGAGAATATAAGCTGGAGTTGCTAAAGGAAGTAATAGCGCCCATTCTAGAAAATTGCTGCCATAAAACTGGCATCGCGTAACTAACCAAGCGGTTCCTACTCCCGTTAAAAAAACCCCTAACCCCACTCCAATCATCAGAATTGAAGCATTGGTAATATACTCAGACAGCACTGTTTTTGCCAAATGTTGCCAGAGTTCTCCAGTATTCACGAAAACACTAGCACAGATCAATAAGATAGGAGTTGTAATGAGCAGGGCAATTAATAAAACTCCCATCGTCCAAACATTAAACAGAACAAGATATCGCCTTGAGCAACTCATTGGCTGTAATACTTTAGGCTTAGTTATATTTAACTCCTTGACTTTTTTCCACTTTTAGCAATGATGAGCTAACCTTGTCTCTATTTTAATCTACTCGCTCAAGGGGGTCTAAATTTTTCATAAGCGCGATCGGTCTTTCTAGGATTAATTTCCTTAACGGTAAAATCAAAAGATAAAATAAAAAAATATTTTCCGATTACGGATCTTCCAATCAATTTATGGTAATATAAAAATCATGATTTTTAGGAATTTATAGCAAAATAAGGAGTCAATTATTCAATGCTAAAAAAGATAGTCATTCCAGTCAGTTTAGTTGCTTGTTCCCTCGCCTTCATAGAAACCCGTGCTGCCTTTTCGGAAGAACTTGGACAATTTAACGCCAACTTTCCTAAACATAACCTTTTACTAGCTGAAAATAATGCAGAAAAACCTCGGGTTGCCGTTATTAACTTTGAATTTAGTAATGTCGGTAGCCCAGATTTACTATCCCTCATTCCTAACGGTGCTGACGGAGTAGCAGATATTCTGGTGACAGGTCTAGTTCAAAGTGGAGAATACACAGTTGTCGAACGTAGAGAAATTGAAAGTGTTTTAAGGGAACAAAACTTTGGAACCTCCGGGCGCATTGATCCTTCAACAGCAGCGGAAGTGGGTCGAATTTTAGGAGTTGATGCTGTTATTATTGGTTCAGTTATCCAGTTTGATATCCAAGAAAGAGGCGGTGGCGGTGGCTTTCTTGGAGTTGGAGGAAGTGCTAAAAGAACAGATGCCGATGTCGGACTTAATGTTCGTGTGGTTGACACCAATACAGCAGAAATTCTGTACAGTACAGCAGGAAAAGGCAATCAAAATCAATCTGACTCTGAGGTGAGTATTTTTGGTGCAACGGCTGGTGCTAGTACTAGCAATGAAGGAAAACTACTTACTCTAGCAACAGAACAAGCCGTTAAAGAAATTACAAAGAGTATGGTGGAACAAGCGGAGACGATTGCCAATTTGCAGGATGTACTGCCTCAAGTGGATGCTGTTGTAGCGAGTGTTTCTGGAAACACAGTGGTTTTAAATAAAGGCAGTAATGACCGCTATCGTGAAGGAATGACTGTTTCCATTGAAAAGGTAACAGAAGAAGTTACTGATCCAGAAACAGGAGAAGTGCTTCGGCAATTAACTGAAGAAGTTGCCACAGTGAAACTTACCGATGTTGATGCTCGCTCTAGTATGGGGGAACTCATTTCAGGAAGTTTACCTGAAGTTGGCGATGTTGCTAAACCTAAAACAGGTAACTAATATTTTCTTCTCAGAACATAGCAATCTTAAATTAATTGTAACTTTTTACAACTTAAATTAGGTTGCTATGTGGACAGATAGTCAATTTTTTCTTTGCCAGCAAAGGGGAATTAATGAAGAGCATTAAGTTTAGGGAAACTTTGAGAAAAGGGATAAATTGCAAATATCTATAAAAAAATATTGAGAACTCCTTAATAATCTCCACAGTTTTTCTCAGAATTAAGTACACTAAAAGTAAGGATAAAGGAATAAAGGATTTAGTTAGTCATGGTAAAGCTAATTGAGTTGCCTATTGCTTTCTCTGAGAAATAATACTTATAAAACGTAGGAGTAAAGCCATGAAAATTATGAAAATTATAGATAACATAAACTCTTTCTTTGCAGAAGCGATCGCGCGAATTTTCTCTCCCAGCGACGACGCTTATCCTAACGTAGGAGTTCAGCCCTATTCGGGTGACCCTGTTGAAGGCGAAGTAGAATTCAAGTGGTAAATCAAGTGTAATTTTTTAGCCAATTTTAACAAGCCTGCTACCAGAGCGGGCTTTATTTTTCATGATTAAAGTAACAGGAAAAATTGAAAAGCGAGACGTGGGAATCGGTGCTTGGGCGTTAGTGAGTGATGAGGGAAAAACTTATGAATTAAAAAATCCCCCTCAAGCCCTCCGTAAGCCTCAGCAGCGAGTAGAAGTAAAGGGGAATATTAGGAGTGATGTCATGACACTTACCATGATTGGTGAAGTTTTAGAAGTAGATTCTTTTCAATTACTCGAATAATAGGGTGGGACAAAGCCCACCTTCAAAACTAGAGATGTTTCTCTTCAATAACCCGATCAACAATGCCGTACTCTTGCGCTTCTTGAGCAGACATAAAATAATCGCGGTCAGTATCTTTTTTGATTTTCTCGACAGTTTGACCCGTATTCTCTGCCATAATTTTATCTAGCTCGTTACGAATACGGAGAATTTCTCGGGCTTCAATTTCGATATCCGTCGCCTGTCTTCTCCCTTGGGTTCCTCCTAGGGGTTGGTGAATCATAATTCGGGAATGGGGGAGGGCAACGCGCTTTCCTTTCGTCCCTGCGGATAATAAGAAAGCACCCATCGAAGCTGCAATTCCCACACAAATCGTCGTTACCTCAGATTTAATGTGCTGCATCGTATCATAAATTGCCATCCCTGCACTCACAGATCCCCCAGGAGAGTTAATGTAAAGAGAGATCGGCTTACTGGGATCTTCTGAGTCGAGGTACAGCATTACTGCAATTACTTGGTTGGCTAAACTGTCATTAATTCCTCGACCGAGAAAAATGATTCGCTCACGATAAAGACGATCATAAATATTCACCCAATCACTGTAAGGCTGACCGGGTAACTGATACGGAACTCTTGGTACACCAATGGGCATAAAATTTTTCCTTTGCTTACGCTAACAACTGTATTTATTATGAAATTGCCTAACAAGGCTTGACTAAACAATACCGGCAGTAGAAGGTAGTTCTTTAGTACTTTCCAAAACGCGATCAATCAGCCCATATTCTTTGGCTTCTTGGGGACTCAGATAGAACATTCGATCTGAGTCTTTGGCAATTTTTTCCTTCGACTGACCAGTATTTCGCGCCAAAATGTTTAACATGGCATCTTTATTAGCCAAAACTTCTTTTGCCCGAATTTGAATGTCAGTAGCTTGTCCTTGCGCCCCTTGACGAGGCTGGTTCAAAATAATGGTGGCATGAGGAAGACTAGCACGATATCCTTTTGTCCCTGAAGACAAAATCATAGCTGCTGTTCCCATGGCTTGACCAATGCAGATGGTATTCACAGGAGGCTCAATATAATTGATGGTATCGCAAATAGCAAAGGCTTCCGTTTCAAAACCAATAGCTTCTCCACCATACCAAGATGTTCCTGTGGAGTTGATGTACATGTAAATTGGCTTTTCGCGATCTTCAAACTGTAAGTACAACAGTTGAGCAATAATTAGTTCTGTAACATCAAGCCCAATTTGTTCTTTATACTCATCTGGAGAAACCAGAGGTAAACCTAAATAAATGATGCGTTCATTTAAAAGCAAAGAGGGTAAGTCTGGAGGCGGAGTACGCATATTACCACCTCCATAATAGGGTGCTTGCATTCCTCGAATTGGTGCGTTCATCTTATTATGACAAAAAAGGGCTATTTCACTGGTTTTCTGTAAACCTATCTTAACTTACCTGACCAAGACTTAAGATGATTCCTTAGATTAGTCTAGATATTCTTCAAATTTTTCCCGTAGTTGACTGATACTTAAACCTTGTGTCCAATAGGTAACTAAAGCATGACCAAAGGCAAAAGCATTTTTTTCTGGGGATGCGGAATTATTTAATAATAATGACCACAGCGATCGCAGATCAAATTCTTGACCATTTCTATCATCGCTTAAAAGATTAAATAGATCATATGCCATTTGTAATTTACCCACAACAAGGGGCAATTGTTCCACAGGAATTTGCTCCATCAGTAGTTTTCCTAACATGGGGGAACCCGTAGAAAAGGTAGAAAGATACTCCAAAATAGGAGTTTTTACCAAATTAGTTAAGCCCTGAGTCGTAGTCATCTGTTTCGTATAGCGATCAATAATTTTGGCAGCCGCCACACTTCGGGTTTCGCGATCGCGCAAAAATCTCGCTAAGCGTAACTCCTTAGCAGGGGAAATGGTATTAACAAGGGCTTGAGATAATTGTTGCTCATTCCAAGGCTGACGGTTACTATCTTGTTCCCACGTCACTAACGGAAATACCTGTTGGCAAAATTTTCCTAATTCTTCCTGTCGATAAGCAGTTGCCTCTCGAATACTTTTTTCTTTCGGTTGCGTACCATTTTCCCAATCATAGGGAGGATTCCATTCTCTAATCGGGCGTAGGCGATCTACTTGGGTAACTACGGCAATCGTTGGTAAATCACTAACTACCGTTTGCAAATCTGCTAAAAACTCCGAATCCATTGCCAAAGCGGGATCAGTGGCAGGAGTAACTAATAACAATAAATCGGCAGTGCTGGCATAATCTAACACTAAATCTCTTAAATTTCCTCCACTTACCTGTTCATAGCCGGGAGTATCCCAAAGAGTTAACGCATCGCCAGTAATACTTTCCCAGTGATAATTGATAATTTCATCAGTACTCGGTAAAACATCCACAGCAGCTTGATGGGACTGAAATAAGGTATTAATGACACTACTTTTTCCGCCTCCTGTGCGCCCCACCAGTAGAAGATTAACGGGCTTTTGTTCTACTTCTGCTTGCGGTTCAGCTTGTTCAAGAATTGCTTGAATGGTTTCGGTTTTAGCTTCAGGAAACTCCGATGGTTTCGGTTGTTCTACTAGAGAAGGGGTTGCTACTTTTTTGCCCCGATAAAGCGCAATTGCTCGTTTAGCTAGCTGTCTCAGAGCCACTTGCCGTAAGATTTTAGATAAATTACCGATTAATTGTTGATTAGCTTGTTGATTAGATTTTTTACTCACTTGTTTTGCTGCTGCTGCCACAGGATTAATCACCCATTGTGCCAAACTCCATACTTTTAGAGCAGTTTTAGCCGAAGGTTGCACTTTTTGATATACTTCATAAGCACGATAGGCTTGCCCCACTGTTACCTGATTGAGAACAGGAGACAGTTTTTGTATCCACTCATCCACATCATCTACAGTTCCCCGAATTAAGCTATAAACTTGGGGAATATAAATATTGAGTAGGGGATATTTGGTGTCAGGATTATAAATGAGCGCGATCGCGCTAACTACTTCTTGACAGCGTTCCCAAAATAATTGCCAATCTTCCCAAATCGGTGGATCATTTTGAGCCTGAGTTAAAATTTTGTCTAAAATCTCTTCTACTTGCTGATTGAGAGTCTCATCGTCAGAGATGTCTTCTTCTGCACTCGCTTCTAATTCCTGATTTACCTCAGAGGTAATTGCTTCTAGTTCTTCCTCAAAAACTGGCTTTGTCCATTTTGCCAATAGCCAACGCCAACCCAGAAAGATTAGGATAAATATGCCCCAAATCCAACTAATGCCCCAAGCATGAATTTGTAATCCTGCCGCAATTAAAATAAATAAAATAATTGAGAGGAAAGGCGCTCCCAAAACCAGCCATTGCCAAGGTTTTAACTGTATCATTTCTTAAGCCCGTAATTACAACAACCCAGTCCGTAAGATAACCAATGTCACCCTACCAACTGGGTTGTCTTAATCAGCATTCGCTATACCAGAATCAAACCCTAATTCGTTGACTCGGCAGTGGCAAATCCTTCATTAGTTTTGTTTTTACCGGAACGATTGCGACGAGTGAGGCTATTAAATAGCATAACCCCAATACCTTTGATTAAGTTCCCTTCTAGTTCCTTAAACAGCTTCATATTTAAGCCAAAAGCATCATTGGCTTCATCCACAATGCGATCTGCGGTTTCTTGTTCAATGGGTAAATTATTTAAGGCTGTCCGATATTTATCCTTAAATGCTTTCTCATCAGAAATCGCATCAAACTCATAGAAGGAAGTTCCTTCACCGTCTTCTAAATTCATGGCTCGCTGGGCAATTCCTTTAAGAATTTGTCCCCCAGACAAGTCCCCTAAATAACGGGTATAAGAATGCGCTACTAATAATTCTGGGGATTGTTCAGACACTTCCCGAATGCGCTGAATATATTTTTCTCCAGCGGGAGAAGGGGTAACGGTTTCTTGCCAGTTGTTGCCAAAGTAGTATTGTAAATCTTCCTCTAGGCTTTCTTTACGGTTTAATTCAGGGAAGTAAATTTTAGAAACAATGGGATGGTTGGTGTGTTTTGCCATTTCCTCTTCCATTGCCGAATAGACAAAGTAGAGATTGGCAACTAAGTTGCGATAGGAGTTCTTTTCGACTACTCCTTTCAAGAAACACTTGACAAACCCAACATTTTCTGCCATTGTGTGGGACTTCTTTGTCCCCTCTTTTAACATTGTGGCTAATTCTACGCTCATATTAAAGACGCTTGGCTTGTGTAAACGACAGGATTACTTTTAACGTTTCTAAAAGTATTAAAAAAGGTCTTAATTACAATACGTTAAACGAAATTGAGGATAATTTTCATTAAGAATGTTTAAGAGTGGCAAGGGCAAGGGAAACCCCTGCATTTTTCCCTAAATAACTGCTGGCACAGTTAGCACTAAAACCACTGCTCCTGCAATAATCATTAACCCTGCAGGCATAAATTTTCGGGTTTTCCAGAGGCGAGAGAGAAAGACGATAATTAGAACAGCACTAACAATACTACCAAGGATTAATCCCCAATCTTGTTCTAGTAAACTGGCAATTCCTGCTAGTAACAGAATAACGCCACTAATACTACCAGAAATTAAAGAAACTTTACTCCCTGCGCTTTTATAACCCATCACACCGCCAACAATTGCAAGGACACCATAGACAATTACAGCAATGTTTGCCACATTCATTAATTTAATCTCCTTGAGGAAACTCCTCCCAAATTTTAGTAATTTTTCTTAAACTTTGGTATTTGCCATTCCCTAAAATTAAATGATCAACAATCGGTAAATTCAACATTTGCCCACCTTGTAATATTTGTTCAGTTAAGTTAATATCTTCTTTACTTGGCTCGACATTGCCAGTGGGATGATTATGGGCAATAATGGCGCGAGTCGCCCCGTGGCGAATGACCTCCCGAAAAATGTCTCGGGGATGGGCAATGGTTTCAGTTGCTGTGCCTATGGTAATGACTTTTAAGCCTAATAATTGATTTTTGACATCTAATAATAAAACTGCAAACCGTTCGGCACTTTGCCACATTAAATCTTGACTTAAGGCAGCAACAGCAGCTTCAGGGCTATCAATAACGGTTCTATCATTAGGGCGGATTTGAAAGGCACGTTTTCCTAATTCTACTGCAGCGGAAATCGTGGTTGCTTTTGCTGGCCCCACTCCCGAAATTTGCATTAATTCTTGGGGAGTAATTTCTCTTAAAACTTCTAAGGGTTCTCGTTGATCTTCCCCTAATTGTTGTAAAATATATTGACCTAACCCCACAGCAGAAAGTTTACCAGCACCTTGTCCTGTTCCGAGTAAAATGGCAATAAGTTCGGCTGCACTAAGATGCTTTGCCCCCATTTGTAATAGTCGTTCACGGGGTCTTTCGGTTGGGGGTAAGTCAGCAATTCTTAAGGAATAGTTCATTGAAAAAAAAGATTAATTCCTAATTGCTACGACTACCAAGACTGGCCTTAAAACCATCCCGTTCTGATAATCTTTTAACATAATTAGCAATGGCAGGATAATCAGAAAAGTCTAATTGTAGCATCATTGGCATATAGGCTAAATAAGCGCCCACAGCAACATCGGCTGCGGTAAATTGATTATCAACTAAATAATCATGCTTGCTGAGATGATCATTTAACGGAGGAAAAAGTTTAGATTTTTCTGTTTCGCGACTGCTTTCGATGAAAATTCCTGGGCCAAGAGTAGCATTAGCAAATAGAATCCATTGATTAATTTCAGCGCGTTTTTGTGGAGTGGATTGTTCTTTAGCGTATTGATCCGATAAATAAGATAAAATTGCTCCAGATTCCCACAAATAAAAGCCATTATCCTCAATTGCTGGCACTTTTCCCATGGGATTAATCGCCAGAAATTCGGGCTTGCGGTGTTCCCCATTTTCCATATCAAGGGTAATAAATTCATAGGGAACTTGCAGTTCTTCTAAGTACCATTGCGCGATCGCGGCCCGACTTCTTTTTCCACCGTACAGTTTAATCATATTATTTCCTCCTTATTAAAACTCAATTCCAGCTTGGGCTTTAACCCCTTGTTCCCGAAAAGGATGTTTAATTAAGTTCATTTCTGTGACTAAATCCGCAGCTTCAATTAACTCATCTTTTGCCCCTCGACCCGTTAAGATAACATGAGAGTCTTCTGGTTTGCCTTCTAAGCCTTCTATGACACTTTGCACATCAAGATAGCCTAATTTCAGGGCAACATTAATTTCATCCAGTAATACTAGGCGATAGTTGGGATCATGGATATAAGTTAAGCTGGTATTCCATGCTTCTTGGGCTTTTTCGGTATCTCTTTCTCGATCTTGAGTTTCCCAAGTAAAGCCTTCTCCCATGGCGTGAAAGACAAGTTGATCTTGCCACTGTTCAAAGACTCTTCTTTCTGCGGGTTCCCAAGCCCCTTTGATAAACTGAATGATGGCAACTTTAAAGCCATGCCCAAGGGAACGTACTACCATTCCTAATGCGGCACTGGTTTTGCCTTTTCCCGGGCCAGTATTAATGATAACTAAGCCCTTTTCTTTGGATCGGGCTTGCAGTCTTTGTTCTTGCACTTCCTTCCGCCGTTGCATTTTCTGTTTATAGGCTTCGGAAGAGAGTTGAGTTTCTGAGTTGGTCATAATTCTCTTAAAACAATAAATTAATGCTATTTTACCGTGCAAGTAGAACTGGGAGAGGATTCAGAAACAACTTGTATATTACTGTAAGCCTCATGGTTTTTGCTACTGGCTTTTAATAACTCAGTCACGGTTATTTCAGCGCGATCGCGCGCTTGATCTAAAATCCCTTCTTCACAGGCGGCGGTAACGACTTTGTCTAAAGTTTTTTGTTGGGCTAAGGTTTGTAATTCGGGGGCAACATCAGGCCCTAAATTCAGAAAACCGCGATCGTAGTCATAAACCTTAGATTCTGAAACATCCAGTTTATGATCAAGAATTTTGGCTGGCGGCAAGGTAACAGTCACACTGTCTTCATTGACTACCACATCATCGGTACTCATCTGGCTTAAATCGACACCTGCGCGAACTTCTCCTTGGGCAATATAGAGAAGGCGAGTGGTTCCCACCGTTAAATTCCCCACTTTGCGATCTTGTTGGGTGGGAACAATGGATTCCATGGTAAAAACAGAGGTGGTTAACTCACTGACTTCTTGCACTTGACTCACAATCATGGTGGGAACAGACACTTCTGGTTCTGGAGGGGGGGCGGTTAAAAAGTTTTCAACTAAGGTAAAAGCGCGATCGCCGGTGCGCCAGATGCTATAGAGAATTAATAGGGTTACCATGCCAATTCCCCCCAGACTCAGTAAGACCAATATTTTGAGAAAAGACACAGCCGGGTGAGACTGACGAGTGGGGGGAGTAATAGGTTGTTGAGGATTTAAGTTGGATTCATCATTACGATCACTAATTAGAGAGGGAGAATGTTCTTTAGTTTCTATCATGCAATTTAGGGGGCAGGATTAGGATTATCATTATGGACAGCTTCAATATCTTTTAAAGCCTCCTCTGATAATTTTAAGTTAATTGCCCCAATGTTCGTTTCTAATTGTTCCATTGTAGTCGCTCCAATAATGTTTGAAGTTACAAAGGGTTGTTGATTGACAAATGCAAGCGCCATCTGTGCAGGATCTAGATTATGACGTTTTGCCACCTCCACATAGGCTTTAGTGGCACTTTCGGTACGAGGATTATCATAGCGAGAGGAACGAGAATCCAGACTGCGCCGACTTCCAGGGGGAATATTGCCGCCAAGATATTTTCCAGTTAAGGTGCCGCCACCAAGGGGAGAATAAGCAAGCAAGCCACAGTCTTCCCAAACCGCCACTTCTGATAAGCCGATCTCAAATTTACGGTTGATAAGGTTATACGCATTTTGAACACTCACCATACGCGGTAAATTATATTTTTCTGCTAGATATAAATAGGTCATTACTCCCCAAGGGCTTTCATTAGATAACCCAATGGTACGAATTTTTCCTGCTTCTACAAATTCTCCTAAAACTGTTAAGATTTCGTGCATTTTTTCGACTTCATCGGGGGGAAGTTCATCCTGAGACAGGTTAAAGCCGAGTTTCCCAAAGCGATTATTCGGGCGATCTGGCCAATGGAGTTGATAAAGGTCAATATAGTCTGTTTTGAGGCGTTTGAGACTATTATCGAGGGCTTCTGTAATGTTCGGGCGATCAAGCTGGTTTTTTCCGCCTCTAATCCAATCCATGCTGGTTTTTCCAGCAACTTTACTGGCAAGAATGACGCGATCGCGCGTTTTCCGACTTTGAAACCAGTCACCAATAATTTCTTCAGTGCGCCCATAAGTTTCCGCCCTTGGGGGAACTGCATACATTTCCGCCGTATCAAAAAAATTAATCCCCTGTTCGAGGGCATAATCCATCTGTTCAAATGCTTCTTCGGGAGTGTTTTGTTCTCCCCAAGTCATTGTTCCTAAACAGATGAGACTGACTTCGATATTACTCTTTCCAAGCTGACGATATTCCATAATGTTTAATCCATTTTTAGGAGATCCTAAGTATCCCTAGATTAACAAGCAATCCCCCCGATTAGCTCAATCTTTTTCACTCTTGCTAAAAAGCAGAACTTCAGAAGATAACAATGTTTTTTTTGTGAGATGAATTAGAATTAAATGGGAACGAGCTTGCTTGTGCGGAGGGTTGGATCCTTGGATGAATTAAGAATGGCTTTGGAATTAGCCACAGAAGAAGAATTAAAACAGATTACGGAAATCCTTTTTTGTCGTCGATTTAATCCCCTTGATTATTTTGGGACACCAGAACCAGCAGATATTCAAAGTAAAGAGCATTCAGCATGGCTAGACGCGATCGAGCATCGATTTCGGTTTTTAGCAGCAGATGGGTTTACCGTGTTACGTCAGCGCAGTCAACAACTAAGTTATCGCCAAGTTTTAATTCGGGTATGTAGCTACCTAAAAATCTCTTTTTCTAATCAACTTTCTACCACTGATCTTGAAGCTGAGATTTTTCTCCACTTGATGAGTCGGGCTTGGAAGCAACTACCTGCTCAGGAGAAAGCCTCCCTTAACGCTAAAATTCAAGAGTCTCTAACCGAGGCAAAAGCCCCAGAACCTTTACCCCCTCAAATTCAACACAATCCGATTAATTTCCTTCTTAAAGGAGGGAGTGTCGTTGCAGTTAGTTCTATTCTACGTCCTTGGCTCTTGCAACAAATTGCCCGTCAGTTTGCTTTTCATTTTGCTCGTTATCAAGTAGCCAAAAATGCTGTAATTCGTGGCGGAACAGCAGCCGCTGCTCAATTCCAAAGTCATCTTACCCTGAAAGCGGCTCAACAAGGAATGGCTTTAAATGCAGCGCGTTATGGGGCGACTCGTACAGTATTTTCTTTTTTAGGGCCTATTTTATGGGGTTGCTTGGTGGCAGATTTAGGCTGGAAAACAATTGCGACCAATTATGGGCGGATTATCCCAACGGTTTTTGCATTAGCCCAAATTCGCCTAATCCGTGCAGATGAGGCTGACTGGCAATTTGCTTAAATGCTAACTTCAGAACGTTTACCTCGGTTATGGCGTTGGGGACAAGGGATGTTTTTGATTTTCCCTTTTTTGCCCACGTTTGGCTCTATCGGTTTACTAATCATTGCCAGTGTGGTGGTGATAAAAGAAAAACAGGAACTCCTGAAACGACCTTTAGTGTGGGGATTATTGGCTTTTACGCTTTGGCTATGCGTAACTTCAACCACCGCAGCATATCCACAGGAGGCTTGGTTAGGAATTGCTAATTTTGTTCCCTTTTTTATTGTTTTGATGGGAATGAGTGTGCTGGTGGAAACGCCCGCACAGTTAAGACGTTTGGCTTGGCTAGGGGTAGCAGCGGCAATTCCGATCGCGATTTTAGGGATTGGACAAATTACAGCAAATTGGACAACACCAGAGGGTTTACAACCGATGTTAGGGTGGCATATCGCTCCCTCAAATAGATTGGAAAGTATTTTACTCAACGCCAATACCGCTGCTGCCTATTTATTAGTCATGTTTACCCTTGCTTTAGGATTATGGGTAGAAGCCTATCGTTGGCGAAAAAAGCAATTATGGGAATGGTTGGGCTTAACAGCAATTGTTTTTTTACTAGCAGGGGCTTTATTTTTAACGGGTTCTCGTAATGGTTGGATCGGACTTCTATTAGTAATAACAACGTTTGTTTTTTATCTACGCTGGTACTGGTTAATTGCTTTCGGAAGTACTGTAGTAATCACTATTCTTGGTGCTGCGTTTGCTCCGTCTCCCTTGAATCATTGGTTACGTTGGATTATTCCCTATTATATTTGGGGGCGTGTTAATGGTGAAATATACAATCGCGATTTTGAAAGACTCCGCACTACAATCTGGCAATTTGCTTGGGAGTTAACTCAACAGCGTCCTCTGTTTGGTTGGGGATTACGAAATTTTACTCCCATTTATGAGCAAGCAGCAGGGACTTGGCTAGGGCATCCTCATAGTCTTCCCTTGATGCTCAGCACTGAAATTGGGATTCCCGGACTATTATTTTTCCTGATCTTAGTGGGCAGCGCGATCGCGCGATCTATAGTTTTATTAACTATTTGGTCAGAATTAACACCAACTCCGGGTGCACAGCAATGGCAACAAGACAAGCTGATTTTTTTCACCTTTATTGTTGCGTTTTTAGCCCTGACAATTTTTAATTTTGCTGATGTTACCCTCTTTGATCTCAGGCTTAACCTTCTGGGATGGCTACTCTTTGCCATGATTCATGGGGTTAGCCATAACTACCGCCATTTAATTCTCGGAAAAAAACTAGTGAGCTAAATGGCTTTGAATTGCCCAACGTGCTAACTCTGTCCGATTATGGAGGCGAGTTTTATTCAACATATTAGAGACATGAGATTCCACAGTGCGCTGACTGACATCGAGTTTCTCAGCAATCTCGCGATTCGCTAATCCTTGGGCAACAAACTGCACCACTTTGGTTTCAGTGCGCGTTAAAGTGACTCCTTCAGGAACTTCTATTTTCTCTCCTTCTTCTGCAAAGCCACCATTAGATTGACTTCTCTCTAAAAAGCGATTGGCTTGTCTCAAAGAAGATTCCACTTGTGCGACTAATTCTTCAGGTTCAAAGGGTTTAATTAAATAAACATCTGCACCAGTATTTAAGCCTTTAACGCGATCATTAGGCTGTCCTTTAGCTGATAAAAAGATAACTGGAATCCAACTAATGCGACTATCTTCACGAATGCGCTCCACTAATTCGTAGCCATCCATTTCTGGCATCATGATGTCACAAATAATTAAGTCAGGAATTTCTTCCTCTAACGTTTCGAGGGCTTCTTTACCATTATCGACGGTTGTAACTTGATATCCTTGAAATTCTAAATAGTCTTGTACCAGCAGAATTAAATTCGGGTCATCATCAATTAAGAGTAATTTTGGGGCTTCTTGTTCCACAGTTTCTTTCATTTGTTATTATTCCCAGTAGCACGATAAAGCTATCTTAAGAAATTAGTTGTACCTAAGTATTATATCGCGAACTATAATACCTTATCATGGCACTTGATCTGTTTGTAATTCAGAATTGGGTAAACAACGGTGTAAGAATAAATATTCCTCCACTAAACAGTTATTTAATAAATGTTCTTGGATAATCCGTTCAATTACCTCTGGTGTTGCTTTTTGGTACCATACCCCCTCAGGATAAATCAACAAAATAGGTCCAGAACAACAAACGCGCAGACAATTGGCTTTTGTGCGAAAGACTAAGCAACTGGGATCACTGTTAGGCTGATCCAGCTTTAATTCACTTAAACGTCGTTTCAAGTAGTTCCAAGACTCTACTCCTGCTTCATGGGAACAACATTTGGGCTTGGTTTGATCCGCGCACAGAAAAATATGACGTTGAATTTTCTGTAATGCGAGATTATTAACGGTTTCTTGTAACCTACTAACTTCTGACATCACGTGATTTTGCCAAAACTATCTAAGCACTAGAATAGCTGATCCGTCTGCACCAGAAAAGCAGGTACGGAAACCCACACTTATTTCTTAGTTGCCAAGCACTGGTTAATTCGGATAAATTAGCACTCAGAACAAGAGAGTGCTAAAAAAAAGGAAATTAACTTATGGCAACTGTATCCCTTAGTGTCTCTACAGTCAAACCCTTAGCAGACCGCGTATTCGTAAAAATCAGTCCTCAAGAGGAAAAAACCGCAGGCGGTATTCTTCTTCCTGACACCGCCAAAGAAAAACCACAAGTCGGTGAAATTGTTGCTGTCGGACCTGGAAAACGTAATGACGATGGTAGCCGTACCGAACCAGAAGTAAAAGTCGGTGATAAAGTTCTCTATTCTAAATACGCTGGAACTGATATCAAACTCGGTAACGAAGACTACGTTCTTTTATCCGAAAAAGACATTCTTGCAGTTGTTAACTAAAACTATCTGACTTCGACTCAGAAAAGGGAAATTATTATGGCTAAATCAATCATTTACAACGATCAAGCCCGTCGCGCTTTAGAACGTGGTATTGACCTCCTTACCGAATCCGTTGCAGTTACTTTGGGACCAAAAGGACGCAACGTCGTTCTCGAAAAAAAATATGGCGCACCACAGATTATTAATGATGGTGTCACCATTGCCAAAGAAATCGAATTAGAAGATCACATTGAGAATACGGGTGTGTCTCTCATTCGTCAGGCTGCATCTAAAACTAATGATGCCGCTGGTGACGGGACAACCACTTCCATTATCTTAGCTCATGCTTTAGTTAAAGAAGGGCTGAAAAACGTTGCTGCTGGTGCAAACGCGATCGCGCTCAAACGCGGCATCGACAAAGCAGTGGGCTTCTTAGTAGAACAAATTCAACAGCATTCTACTGACATTAGCGATCCCAAATCCATTGCCCAAGTGGGAACTATCTCCGCTGGTAATGACTCAGAAGTGGGAGACATGATTGCCCAAGCAATGGAAAAAGTGGGCAAAGAAGGGGTCATCTCCCTAGAAGAAGGGAAATCCATGACCACTGAATTAGAAATTACCGAGGGAATGCGCTTTGATAAAGGCTATATTTCCCCGTATTTCGCCACTGATACCGAGCGGATGGAAGCGGTATTAGATGATCCCTATATCCTTCTCACTGATAAGAAAATTACGGTTATTCAAGACATTGTTCCCATCTTAGAACAAGTCTCTCGCTCTGGTAAGCCCTTATTAATCATTGCTGAAGACATCGAGAAAGAAGCCCTAGCTACCCTCGTTGTTAACCGTCTCCGTGGCGTATTAAACGTAGCAGCTGTAAAAGCGCCTGGCTTTGGTGATCGCCGTAAGCAAATGTTAGAAGACATTGCAGTGCTAACAGGCGGTCAAGTTATCACTGAAGACGCTGGGCTAAAACTCGAAAACGCCACCCAAGATATGCTCGGTGTTGCCCGTCGCGCAACTATTACTAAAGACAACACCACCTTAGTTGCAGAAGGAAACGAACAAGCGGTTAAAACCCGTTGCGACCAAATTCGCCGTCAAATTGAAGAAAGCGAGTCCAGCTACGACAAAGAAAAATTACAAGAGCGTCTCGGTAAGCTCTCTGGTGGGGTTGCAGTAATCAAAGTGGGTGCTGCCACTGAAACCGAAATGAAAGATCGCAAACTCCGCTTAGAAGACGCGATCAACGCTACCAAAGCGGCGGTAGAAGAAGGCATTGTTCCTGGTGGTGGGACAACCTTAGCCCACTTAGCCCCAGACTTAGAAAAATGGGCAAAAGACAACCTCACAGGAGAAGCCCTTACTGGTGCAATGCTGGTAATGCGCTCCTTAACAGCACCCCTAAAACGCATTGCTGAAAATGCTGGTGCAAACGGGGCTGTTATTGCGGAACGAGTGAAAGAAAAAGACTTCAATATTGGCTATAATGCTGCGGATGACACCTTTACGGATATGTTAGAAGCGGGCATTGTTGACCCTGCGAAGGTAACTCGTTCAGCACTACAAAATGCAGCTTCTATTGCTTCGATGGTCTTAACGACCGAATGTATCGTAGCGGACAAGGCTGAGAAAGATAAAGCTGGCGCTGGTGCTGGTGATGATTTTGATTACTAATCTCTAATCTAAGCTGCTCCCCCCTTAATCTGTGAGGGGGGAATTTTTGTATTTGACGTTTGATATTTTTTAAATTAGTATCTACATAGAATATACAAGTAATGATGAAGGAACTGGATTATGACAACCTCAGTAAGAAAATGGGGCAATAGTTTAGCAGTTCGGATTCCGCAACCGATCGCGGAACAGGCTAATTTAAAAGAAGGCGTTAATGTATCTTTTACTGTTTCTGAGGAAGGATCAATTATTCTGAGTCCCAAGCCCAAATATACTTTGGATGAATTACTCGAAGGGGTTTCCCCAGAACATTTTGAAGGAGAGACAGAATGGGGAGAACCAGTTGGTAAAGAGGTCTGGTAGGGTTTAATGTATATTCCAGCTCGTGGAGATTTTGTTCATCTAAACCTCAACCCCCGCACTGGACGAGAGCAATGCGGGGAGCGTTTTGGGCTTATTATTTCGCCTCAAAAGTTCAATAAAATTTCTTCCTTAGCTTTTACCTGCCCAATTACCACAAAAAGTAAAGGTTTTTCTTTAGAAGTGAAAATTAGAGATAACCCTGGGAGAGTTTATGGAGTTGTCTTAGTTCACCACCTCAAAAGTATCGACTGGAAAGCAAGAAATGTGCAATACATTGAAGATGCTCCATCAGCTGTCATAGAAGAGGTAATGGCAAAACTAGAACCTTTAATTTTTTAAGTTTTCTCTATCCTTTAATAATTTGATCGTCAATGGAGAAATCAATGTCTGCATTTTGGCGATCTTTGGCTAAATAATCCTTTTCAAAAGAGTCTTTTAAGCCACTAATTAAATCATATTGAGGAAGCCAATTTAAGTCAGCTTTGGCTTTATGAATATCAGCAAAGAAATGCTGCGCTCTTAGAGGAAACGCCTTCCGTTTTCCAAAATCAAAATTCTTAGGGTTATAGTGAACTAAGTTTAATTGATCGGGAGATTTTCCAATGGCTTTCGCACAAGCTCGGGCAATTCCATTAAAAGTAATATACCGTTCTCCTGAAATATTATAAACTTGTCCGATCGCGTTTTGATTGCCTAAAATGCTAGCCATGGCTCGGGCTAAGTCTTGCACATGACCCAATTGGGTGATATACTCTCCATGATCAGGAATAGGGAGAGCGCGATCGCGCACAATTCGATCAAAGAACCAGGCTTCTAAATCATTATAATTTCCTGCTCCATAAATATACACAGGGCGCACAGAAGTCCAAGGCATTCCCATTTCATTTAAGTATTTTTCGGTATCATGTTTGCCTTTATGACGGCTCTTGGGATCAATGGCATCAGTTTCATAATGGGGCATTTGATCCGATTTCTGGTAAACACCAGCGGAACTGACATAAACAAAATGTTGTAATTGATCTTTAAATATTTCCACTAAGGGTTGGGTATCGCTTAATTCCCGACCATTATTATCAAAAATAGCATCAAAATGTTCAGAAGCGAGCTTGTCTTTCAGTTGGTTAGCATCTTTACGATCTCCATGAATTTCTCTGACTTCTTTTATAGGAGAGGGTTTATTCCCCCGATTAAATAACGTGACTTCATGCCCTTGTTCTACTAAAAGTTCGGTTAGGGCAACGCCAATAAAGCGAGTGCCTCCCATAATTAAAATCCGCATGATCAATGTTCCTCCAAAGCAGTGGGTGTGCTAAATTAATGATCTCATTATCGTCCATTTCACTGCAATCCTCCCAAGACAAGAATCACAAGTTAAGATAAAACTAGCATTCATTGCAATCTTTCGGATAAGTTAACATCAATTCATGCAACCCACATCTTTTATCAATAAGAGAAAACCATCTTTGTGGAAACGACAACTACGCTATCTCTATCTCCGTTTAATTCGGTTACGTAGTACCACCCCAGCAATTGCCCGTGGGTTAGCAGTGGGGGTGTTTGCTGGCTTATTTCCTTTTTTTGGAGCGCAAACCATTCTCGGGTTAGTGCTTGCCATGGCAGTACGAGGTAATAAGTTAACGGCTGCGGTTGGTACTTGGATTAGTAATCCTCTCACCTATGTTCCCATTTATATCTTTAATTTTAATGTGGGACAGTTGATTCTTGGCACTGATGAGGCCTCCAGTGATATCGATTGGACTTCTACCCAACAACTTCTCAAAGCAGGATGGGAGTTTGGTATTACCCTCATATTCGGATGTTTCGTTGTCGGCGCGATCGCTGGTATTTTAAGTTATTTTCTCGGACTATGGCTAATTCCCCGTATCAGAAATTACTCAGCTAAGGAATAATTAATCAGCAAGAAAAATGTCTTCACAAGTGGTTGAAATTCTCTCAGCAGAAGAAATCAGACGGGCGATTACGCGGCTGGCTTGCCAAATTATTGAAAAAGCGGATGACTTATCGCAGTTAGTATTTTTAGGGATTCAAAGCCGAGGCGTTCCTTTAGCCCAGTTCTTAGCCCAACAAGTAGAAGCCTTAGAAGGGGTTGCGATTCCAGTAGGCGCGATCGATATTACCTTTTATCGCGATGATTTAGACCAAATTAAAACTCGTACTCCTGCTGAAACCGATATTCCCTTTGATTTAACCGATAAAGTAGTAATTTTAGTAGATGATGTCATCTATAAGGGACGCACTGCCCGCGCTGCCCTCAATGCCGTTACTGAATATGGACGACCAGAAACTATCTGGTTAGTAGTTTTAGTTGATCGTGGTCATCGCCAACTTCCCATTCATCCTGACTTAGTGGGAAAAACTTTACCCACCGCTACCCAAGAGAGAGTAACTGTCTATCTCAAAAGTTACGATGGACGAGATGCTGTTGAATTGACTCGTCCTACTTAAAAGAAATACAAAATGAATCAATTTCAGCAACAACTTCAACAGATCCAATCTCAGAGTTTAGAAAGTAAAAAAAATTGGTATTCTCAAGTCGCGATCGCGTATGATAAAAGCAGACCCCGTTATCCCTCTCAAGTCATTGATGAGATTATTAAGAAAGCACAATTAAAGCCCAATTCCTTTATTCTTGAAATTGGCTGCGGTCCAGGAATTGCCACTACGCAGTTAGCAGAACGGGGGTTTTCTATTGTCAGCATTGAACCCAGTGCAGAATCAGCAGATTTAGCCAAAGCTAGGTGTCAAAACTATTCTCAGGTTGAGATACTTAATACGACCTTTGAAGAGTGGAAATTACAGCCAGAAACATTTGATGCTGTTGTTGCTACTACATCTTTTCACTGGCTAGATCGCAATTTAGCCACTTCAAAATCGGCTGCCGCTCTCAAAGCAAATGGATTTTTAATTCTCCTTTGGAATACGCCACCACAACCGAGTAAGGAGATTTATGATTCTTTTTTAAAAGAAATTTATCAAACTTACGCGCCCAATTTAATTGGATATGAAGAGTTAAGTCGCTATCAAGAACATTTAGATCAATTTGGAGAACAGTTAATTAATTCAGGGGATTTTGAAAATTTATCCACTGGGCAATTCGTAAAGGAATTAAGTTACTCAGTTGATGAGTACATAATGCTTTTAAGCACGTTATCTCCTTATATGAGATTAGAAGAAACCCAGAGAAACAATCTATTAACAGCTTTAAAGGAGTCATTACAGCATCATGTTGGAGATAGTCTCAACACTCATTACCTTTCTACATTTCATCTAGTGCAGAAAAGATAACTGTCATTGGTTATTAGTTATTAGTCATTAGTCATTAGTCATTGGTCATTGGTCATTAGTCATTGGTTTACGAAGGACAGAGGACAGAGGACAAATAACCACATTTAAACTGCAATTGTTCCTTTTAATAATCCTTGAAATAACTTTAAGCCATCACTCGCTCCTAAAACGTCATCAGAGGCACGTTCTGGATGAGGCATCATTCCTAGCACATTGCCTTTTTTATTGGTAATTCCTGCAATATTTTTTAATGAACCATTGGGGTTACTTTCTTCAGTTATTTCTCCTTTGAAATTACAGTAACGGAAGAGAATTTGTCCGTGATCTTCTAAGGATTTTAAGGTATCAGCATCAGCAAAATATCGCCCCTCGCCATGGGCAATCGGTAGGGTAATAACTGATTTCTCTTGATAGTTATTTGTCCAAGTCAGTTGACTATTTTCGACTCTTAAAAAAACGCGATCGCAGATAAAATGTAAATCCCGATTGCGAATTAATGCACCGTCTAATAAACCGACTTCTGTTAAAACTTGAAACCCATTACAGATGCCTAAGACAAACTTTCCCTTGGTTGCGTGTTCTTTGACGGCTTTCATAATGGGGGAAAATTGCGCGATCGCGCCACATCTTAAATAATCCCCATAACTAAATCCCCCTGGAATCACAATGACATCTAGATCAGTAATTTCCGTTTCTTGATGCCAAACCAAACGAGTCGGTTGCCCTAAAATATCAGCCGTAACATAAGCAACATCGCGATCGCAGTTTGATCCAGGGAAAACAACCACACCAAACTTCATCCTTTACCCTCCCACAATGGTTGCTAACTGTTCTAAGTCAAAAGAATAATCTTCAATTACGGGATTAGCCAATAATTGGTCACACATTTGATGCACTTGTTCTCGCGCTTTTTCCTCACTATCGGTGGTAAGGGTTAATTGAATATATTTACCAATTCTCACATCCTCTACGCCCGTATAACCTAACTGTTGTAATCCTGAAGCAACTGCTGTCCCAGCAGGATCTAAAACTGAAGGACGTAAGGTAACATAGACTTGAGCTTTATAGGTTTGCTGACTCACTGTTTTCTTTTTTAACAACCGTTGGCATTCCTAGAGTACAACATTGTACTTGATATTGTTTAACTGACACCAAATATAATTACTGACCATAATAATGAAAGCGCAACGGAATCGTTCTCAACAGCGCATTATTAAACTGCTTTATGAGGTTAACAAACCTTTATCGGCACAAGAAATTTATATGGAACTACGCCAGCGCAACCAAGCACTGGGACTTGCCACAGTTTATCGCGCCCTCGACAGCCTAAAATTAGAAGGGGCAGTGCAAGCCCGCACTCTTCCTACAGGAGAATCATTATATGAGTCTATTGAACGAGATCAACATTATTTAACCTGTCTTAACTGTGGTGCATCGGTTCCTATTAAGGAATGTCCTGTACATCAGCTAGAAGAACAGCTAGAGACCTCTCATAAGTTTCAAGTCTTTTACCACAGCTTAGAATTTTTCGGACTCTGTGCCAAATGTCAAGCCTTTACGAATGGCTCTTAATATAATCCTCAACAAATTGCTTGAGCGGGGGTTTGCTATCAATCACTGTAAACCCTGCTTGTCTTCCTTGTTCTAAGACTTCTTCTGCACTCTTTCCTTCCCGTGTTCCTAAGTAAGCTAAGACCATAACGCCTGCTCTTAAAGCACTCCCACAATGAACAAGAACTGGTTTTGGCAACTGATCTAATTGAGAGACCACCTGATCAGCGACTTGGTTAAGTTCTTGGGGAGAGACTGGAATATTAACGTAATTGAGTCCAGCTTTTTCCGCTTCTGACTGTTCAGTATCCAAAAAGCCCTCTTCTCCTGGCACTCGTAAATTAATCACCGCTTGATAGCCTTCTGCTTTTGCAGCTTGTAGCTGTTCAGGAGTAATTTGTCCAGCAATGGTAAATTCTGGAGAAAGCGCGATCGTATTTTCCATAATAATTTCTCAATAACTAACTAAGAATATTTTACCAACTGGGTCAACAAACATTTGTCTTCTCTCAACTTAGTCGGTGGTAGAGCATTTAACCTCATCTTGGGAAAAGACGCTTTAGCTGCCGATGCTAATAGCTACACTGTTAACTCTCGTCGCTTTCGCTGTACGCTGGGAGTGGTTACATTCTCACACGCCTGTTAAGGTTAGAAAACATGGACGAAGAGAAAACAGTCTTTTTCGCTATGGTCTTGATTATCTCCGTTCGGTTATTAATGATGTAGATCTCAAACACCGTCATTTTCTTGAGTTTTTACAATTTTTATCCTGTACTTAGAATCATCTCACTTAAGAGATTTGATGATGCCTAAAAAAACTAGATTGTCTCTCATTGCAATCGCTACAGTTGCCTTTTTCCTTAGTAGTTGTCGATCAACAGAAATCGAGGAATCTTCCCCTGAAACTCCTGATAATTCTCAGTCTGAGGAAAATCTTTCACCCCTCAATGTCACTGATCAGGAAATCCGTTCAGGGGACGAAGCCATAATCTTGGAAATAGACGAGATTCCCAACCAAATTCCTGTTGATAGAGATACCCAGTTTGGGGCTTCCGAGCGTTTTTCGGAGGGATCAGTTGCTCCTAATAATAGCTGGCTAGCACTGGTAACTTCGGGAGCCGCCCATAGTGCTGGCTGGCTAGTCAAACCACATACCCAGCAACTCCAACCTGCTACCTTCCAGTATGGGGGAAATATTACCATTGGACCTTGGAGTGAAGATTCACAATACGTTGTTTTTGTAGAAAAAGGCCCCGCAGGTGATCGCACACTGACTGTTGTTGATCGCAAGCAACTTGGGGAAACTGTAGAGGAAAGCGCGATGCCAGTGCGTACTCCTAATCATGAAGCGCAGCCCCCCACTGAACAGATCTATGAGGCTGTAGGGTGGCGCAACGGTAGATTACTCTTTCAAGTAAACGGCGATCGCTGGTTCTTTGATCCTGATACTGAGGAAGTTCAGCAGAAAAGCTAATTAAGTCATGCTAAACTAAGTGGTTAATCAATAACCCATAAACCAGATGTATGGCAAAGAGGTTTCACTTTTTTGTTTAGCTTATATTGCAGGTCTTTTAATTGCAGCAGGAATAGAGCAATACTGGCTGACTATTCTTATTTTTGGGGGCATCCTTGGGGGAATTAGTTGGAAGTTTTTACTTCCTGACTATCAATGGAAATTCCGATCGCGCTCTACTTTTCTTATTATTATAATTGCTCTAATTGGAGTTATTTCTTTTAATTTTCGCTTCCCTACAGCCACGACTCATGATGTTAGCCATATCATTCCTTCAGATGCAAATGGAATTCAAATAACGGTTGTGGGAAAAGTTTTAAACTCCCCTACACTAAACCGTGAGGAAAGGTTAAGATTCTGGTTATCAGTTCAAGACGCAGAGAAGCAATCTCATGTTACAGGAAAACTCTATGTTACTCTTCCAAGAGAGTTAGAAAACACTTTAACCCCAGGGTCAGTTGTAGAAATTAGAGGCTATGTTTATCAGCCTAAAAGTCCTAATAATCCCGGACAATTTAACTTTAAAGATTATCTTCAACGTCATGGGGCATTTGCAGGAATTAGTGGGCAACAAGTAACTGTAATTGAAGAAAATAATTGGGGATTGTGGTGGTTACGGGAACGCATTATTAAGGTTCACTTTGAGGGGTTAGGAAGTCCTCAAGGAACTTTAGTAAGTGCTATGGTTTTGGGAAGGCGAGTTGTTAGTTTGCCCTTTGATCTACAAGAACAGTTTTTAAGAGCAGGATTAGCGCATATTTTAGCTGCTTCTGGGTTTCATGTTTCTTTATTATTGGGAGTAGTTTTAGCGGTTACGCAACGTTTTCAAAAATTAACTCGGTTTGGGGTGGGAATCCTGATTTTAATTCTTTATATCGGGTTAACTGGGTTACAGCCATCTATTTTAAGAGCAAGTTTAATGGGAGTGGCTGTTTTATTAGGAATATTAACTGAACGCAAAGTAAATTCACTACGATCGCTGTTAGTAATTGCCACAATTTTACTCCTAATTAATCCCTTATGGGTTATTGATTTGGGCTTTCAGTTTAGTTTTCTTGCCACATTAGGGTTAATTATTACTACTCCTATTATCATTCGTCAGCTAGAGTTTATTCCGCCAACTATTGCTTCTCTCATTGCTGTTCCTGTTGCAGTTTTTCCGTGGATATTTCCGTTACAGTTATTTCATTTTGGCACAGTCGCAACTTATAGTATTATCCTCAATATTTTATTGATGCCATTTGTGGTATTCATTATTTTTGGCGGAATGCTCAGTGCAGGAGTTGGGTTAATATTTGTTCCCTTAGGCAGTACGATCGCGCTTTTTCTCTCTCCCTTTGTACAACTTTTAATAGCAGTGGTGAAACTGGTTAATCAATTACCAGGTTTTTATCTATTATTCGGTCAAATTGCATTATGGCAAGTTTTAGCAACCTATACATTAATGATTTTTATCTGGAAATCAGCCCTTGTTCAACAGTATTGGAAATATGCTACTTTCGGCGCGATCGCGCTTTTAATTGTTCCCATCACTTATCAACAATTAACCCAAAGACAAATAACCGTTTTTGCCACCCCTCCTCCAGCAACTATTTTAATCCAAAATCGGGGAAATATTACATTAATTAATTGCGGTAATGACAATACTATTAGTTATGTTCTTTCTCCGTTTTTAGAAGCTGAGGGGATTCAAAGGATTAATCACGCGATCGCGCTTCATTCCAATAATCAATGGCGAAACTTACATGATCAATTTAATGTCCAACACTTATGGTTTAAGCCGCAGTTAGAAAATACAGTAGAAAATCTTTCTAATGTCAATACTCAAGCCATCTCTACAGGTAACACAATTATTAATGAGACAGGATTACAAATTAAACGAACTGAGGAAAATTTAATCACAATTACGATGGGGAATCAACAATGGTTAATTCTCAGCCATCCCACTCAAAATTTACCGAGTTTAAATCCAGAGACTAATGCAGATATTCTTTTATGGGAAGGAACAGAAATTAATCAAAATTGGCTTAATCAATTAACCCCAGAAAGCGCGATCACGATTACTAATCAATCTACAGAGGAACTAGAAAGAAACATGAATCAAACCAATATTAACTTTTATAGTACCTCTAAAAATGGAGCGATTCAATGGACTCCTAAACAAGGCTTAAACTCGCTCTTCAACTAACTTTAATGCTTCTTCCACAACTTCTACCCCAACATCAACACCACAACCTTTTTCGGTCAAATATTGTCGCCATAATCTTGCCCCTGGTTGCCCATTAAATAAATGAATTAAATGGCGGGTAATCCGATTCAACTTCACCCCTCGACTAACCCAATAATCAATATAAGGAAACATTTTTCTTACGACTTCTTTCATCGTAATTGATGTAGATTCTTTCCCATAAATTTCTTGATCAACTGTGGCAAATAAAGCAGGATTATCATAGGCAGCCCGTCCAATCATTACCGCATCCACATGGGATAAATGTTCTTTAATTTCACTGAGGGTTTTAATCCCCCCATTTATTTCAATAAAGAGATGGGGAAAATCTTGTTTGAGACGATAAATATCCTCATAACGTAAAGGAGGAACATTGCGGTTTTCTTTTGGGCTTAACCCCTTTAACCATGCTTTCCGTGCATGAACTGTAAACCGTTGACATCCTGCCTCCGACACTACTCGCACAAACTCTACCATATCCTCATAACGATCGCGCTCATCAATACCAATGCGATGTTTAACCGTTACAGGAATATTAACTGCTTCCTGCATCGCTTCTACCACCTTTGCCACAATTTCAGGTTGCGCCATGAGACAAGCCCCAAAATTGCCACTTTTAACGCGATCACTGGGACACCCCACATTAAGATTAATCTCATCATACCCCCAATCGGCTGCAATGCGAGCGCATTCCGCTGCTTTTTCAGGATCATCGCCACCAATTTGTAACGCTAAGGGATGTTCTTCAGGAGAGAAATCTAAAAGTTTCGCGCGATCGCCGTTAATAATCGCTGGAATAGTTACCATTTCTGTATAAAGTAAAGTCTTACGGGTAATCAATCGCATTAAATAGCGAAAATGACGATCCGTGCGATCCATCATTGGCGCAACACTGAGAGGATTCCCTGTGGCATAATCAAAAGTTGGTGGTGACTTAACAAGGTCAGTAGAAACCATAAAAAATCAATAATAACTTAACTAACAACAATGCCAATTGATAATCTCAAACCCGTTAATCAACAAGACATTATCCCTTATAATCCTTATTATCCAGGGGCAAAACGTAGTTGGCTACCTTTAGCAATTAGCCTTTATCGAGAAGGAAAACTAGAAGGGCAACGCCCCATTGAAGGGGGGAAAGCCATTCCCTTTATTGCTACTTGGACGGTTTCCTCTCTTCCGCTTGAACAAACTCGGTGTCGGTTACAATTTGATGGTAGTCCCGACCTCAATTATGAAGTAGTCCTCAAAAACGAGGACTTTATTGGCTACCTTATCGAAGTGATTAGGAACTACCAGCGGGAAGGGGTAATTGATTTCCCCAAAGAGTTTTATCGACAATTACTGAAATTGCCCGCAACCTAATCAAAGAAGCTAGAAATCTTCATACTGCGCGATCGCGCTTTTTAGCTTCTCTATCACCTGCGACACTTCCATTGCACCCAACTCACCAGAAGCACGAGTTCTCACACTGAGGCTATTTGCTTCTACTTCTTTTGCCCCCACAACTGCCATGACAGGCACTTTCTGTTTCTCGGCATTGCGAATCAGTTTGCCTAACCGTTCCCCACTGAGATCCGCTTTTGCCCGAATCCCGGCTTGTTGCATTTGACTGGCTACCTTTTGGGTAAACTCATACTGTTCATTAGTGACAGGTAACAAGCGCACTTGTTCAGGGGCTAACCATAAAGGAAAATCACCAGCATACTGTTCAATCAGAATCCCAATCAACCGTTCCAGCGAACCAAATGGCGCTCGGTGAATCATCACAGGACGCTTGCGAGTGCCATCTTCAGCCGTATAGGTGAGATCAAACCGTTCAGGTAAATTATAATCCACCTGTACCGTTCCCAATTGCCATTCTCGTCCTAACACATCCTCAAAGATGAAATCTAATTTTGGACCATAGAATGCCGCCTCACCAATGCCTTCAAAATAATCCATCCCCAGTTTCTCAACTGCACGACGAATGGCATTTTCAGACTTATTCCAAGCCTCCTCCGAACCAATATACTTATCCGACTCAGGATCCCGAAAACTTAACCGCGCCCGAAAATTATCCAAATGGAGACTTCTGAACACTGACAGAATTAAATCCACAACACTGAGAAATTCATCATCAAGTTGATCAGGCGTGACAAATAAATGGGAATCATCCACTGTAAATCCACGGACACGGGTTAATCCCCCTAATTCTCCCGACTGTTCATAACGATAAACTGTGCCAAACTCCGCCAAGCGAATAGGTAAATCGCGATAGGAATGTAACTCATTCTTATAAATTTGAATATGGAACGGACAATTCATGGGTTTCATCACAAACCCTTGTTCTTCCGCCGCCGCTTTTTCATCTTCCGCCATCAAGGGAAACATATCCTCTTGATAATTCTGCCAATGTCCAGAAGTCTTAAATAAATCCACTCGCGCAATATGAGGCGTTACCACAGGGGAATAGCCGCGTTTAAGTTGTTCTTGCTTGAGAAAATCCTCTAAAAGACTCCGTAACATCGTTCCTTTGGGAGTCCATAAAGGTAAACCTGGGCCCACTGGATCTGTAAATAAAAATAATCCTAACTCTTTTCCGAGACGGCGGTGATCTCGTTTTAAGGCTTCCTCTTTACGACGTTTATATTCTGCTAACTGTTCCGGGGTTTCCCAAGCTGTCCCATAAATCCGTTGTAGTTGGGGGTTATTTTCATCACCGCGCCAATACGCTCCAGCAACACTTTCTACATCAATCGCCTTGGGGTTTAAATCTCCTGTCGTTTCCACATGAGGGCCAGCACATAAATCCCACCATTGTTCCCCTAGATGATAAATGCTAATGGGGCCCCCTTCTATATCGTCTAAAATTTCTAGTTTGTAGGGTTCTTGTAATTCTTCAATCCGTTGCTTGGCTTCTTCACGGCTGACTTCTTCTCGAATTACTGGTAATTTTTTCTTAATAATTTTCACCATCTCTTTTTTGATGGCTTTTAAATCCTCGTCTGTAAAGGGTTCTGGCTTATCAAAGTCATAGTAAAATCCAGTTTCTGTCCAAGGGCCAATTGTCACTTGTGCTTCTGGAAATAGCCGTTGCACAGCCATCGCCATAACGTGAGATGCAGTATGACGAATGCGCTTTAGTTTTTCTGATTCACTGGTTTTTGGCAGATGAATGGCTTCTGATTTTTCTTGGCTTACGGGGGATTCTACACTAGACATTGTAATTTGAAGATTAGCTATATCTAACAACTTAAGCAGTTATGCTCTACTTTTATCTTAAGCACAAATGTAAGAACAATGTTACAGCAACTACTACATTTTATCTTAATGTGATGAGAGGATTCTCACTAAAACTGCGCCCTGTTATTGATCAACTTGAGCAATAAGCCTTCTATTCAGCAACGGCACTGTAAAATACAGTTAAAGTCGAGAGCAATCAGCTATTTACTGTGAAAGATGAGTACTAAACTTAAACCCTGGCAAATTAGTGGCATCATTGGCGTAATCAGCGTTTTTGGCATGGGGAATATTATGGCAATTACCAATCCTTCTCGCCAAGACTATCAGACTTATGCGGCACGACAAACTATATCTTACCTTCAAAATAATGCTTGCACTAAACTACCAGACACTTTGAGTGGTTTCTTACATGAGCAATGTAGTGATCTTGTAAAAGAAGGAAAGCCTTATTTCAAGCAAGCAATCAATGTTTCAACACGACAACATAATTACTTGTTATTCACTGTTTATGAAACGGAAGTCTCTCTAAATAATAGATTACCCAGTTATAGTTCCAAAACAGTCGGATTTATGAGTGTATTTTGGACTTATGAAGCAGGCTTAGATAAAAGTAGCTAAAGACAGAACGCTGCTTTAAGTGGGTATAAAAACTGCACAACCTCTCTAAAATTCAATTAGAAAATTAAACAGCTGTCATTAAAATCTTTTTTTATAAGGATAAAGTAAGAGCTGTACTTTTCATTAAGCTTCGTAAAGAGAGGTCGTGCTTGATCATTAAAAATTGGATCTAAAACGTGATTCTTAAATAAAAGAAGAAATATTTAATTCTCAGATTAGGCACTCAGAACTGTCTTTGACTTCTTTTCAATTTCTGAATTTACCGTTGTTTCAGAGTCTTTGGTTTCTGCCACTTTTACCGCCTTAAAGCTTGAGCTTTCCAATAGCGTGATCGTTTCCCAAGTCTCCCAGGTGGGCATAAATGGTGAATGAGCTAACGAACAGGCTTGCCAATCCCCCCTGACGGGGGCACTTAGTTTTTGGCACATACCGCCTCTGTGGCCTTGAGGGGCATAATGGCGACAGTATCTGCAAGCCGAAGGAAAATTATTTGTGGTTCTCATAGCCTTTTCCTAAATCGAATCTATTTTTATTTTAAATCTTATGCTTTTATTATCCATTTCTCTGTTTTTTTCATTGATCCCCTCAAAGTCTTGCTCTGTCTTCTCTTGGTGATTTAGCTAAGATTAGTTTATTTTATTTTTTCTTTATATTTGCTTAATGAATATAAATAATTACAAAAAAAACTCTGAATATAATTACTCATTGGGTGATTAAGTACAATTGCTTTCGCATTTATACTCACCATTAAAAACTATTCCTGATACCAAAAAAAATTGATTATAAATTACTATTTAATTAGTTGATGTTTCAAATTTTCTTGTTAAAACTAACTAAATTGTCGTTATATTAATTTATAGTTGATAAAAATCATTGCTAATTTTGAAAAATAAAAATATAATTCTCTAGCCCCCTAAAAATTGGGATACTCGAAAATCGTCAATAATTCAGTTCAATTAAGGTATATGAATCCAAATTCTTCCCAAAAAGAGGACGAAATGTTGCATCCTAAGCTACAAGCTGCCTTAACAAGCCTCAATATTGATTTAGAAGAAGAACTAACTCGCTTTGAGCAATCGCAAAAACCGAAAAATCATAGTACTATCTCGAAGGTAGAAGGTGAAGATGATGCTTCAGCAGTGACCAGCTCTGATTTAGAAAAATCTGCGATCGCGAGCGATAATCATGTTGAAGATCACTCACAAGAGGAAACTCCTCAAGATTATCTTCAATCTTCTGAGGAATTATTGCGAGAGCTCAATAACTCAGGAAACTATAACATTGAATCAACCGTGGAAGAATCACCTGAAAAAACAGAAAGTTCTTGGCGCACTTATTTACTAACCCCCTTAGGTATCGCAGGGATTCTAATTTTTATCCTTTCAGGAACGCTTTTAAGTCTAATTTTCATTAACGTCGGGGAAATTACATCTCGTCAAGCCTCTACTCCAACAGAAACTGCTGACGATGAGTCTCTTTCTCCCTCTACTGAAGAACAAGAATCAACTGCCGAATCATCATCCCCCCCAGAGATTGCTGATCGTCCTAACTTAGCCAATGATCACTTTGCTGAACTTAATACTGATAATTTAGTGGAAGCAGAATCCTCACCAGATGCTGCACCAGTTGAAACGCCAAGCTGTGGAGCAAATTTTTACTGTGTCATGATTGAGAATCCCAGTGAAAGCGAATATAATCAAACTTTACAAATCACTGGTGATGGTTATATGCGAGAGTTTCCAGAAGTAGGTGAAGTTTTACAAGTGGGAGCCTTTGATACCGAAGCTCGCGCTGAAGAACTATTACAAAGGTTAGAGGAGCAAGGCATTTCCGCCACTATTTATAAACCGTAAGTGATGATGAATCAGAAGCTAACTTATCGGTATCGCGTGCGGCTTACAGATACGGATGCCGCAGGAGTCGTTTACTTTGCTAATTTAATGAGCATCTGCCACTTTGCGTATGAGGAAACACTGATTACTCGTGGGATTAATCTACAAGAATGGGTGAAAGAAGGAACAATTGCTATTCCGATTCTTCATGGAGAGATAGATTGCTTGCGTCCGATCTATTGGGGGGACTTAGTAACAATTACTTTGACTCCCCAATTTTCCTCGGAAACTGAGTTAGTGATTAGTTATGAACTGGTGACGGAAACAAACAGGGAGAAAGTTTTAGCGAAGGGGCAAACTAAGCATGTTTGTATTAATCCTCAAACGCGACAACGTTTTCCCTTTCCTAACCAATTTCGAGAGGCTTTGCTTGAGCCATAAGGTAAAATGAGTCTAGTCGGATTAATCACGATTGCTCAAGGTGAAGTTTTAAATATTTTTAGGAATGAATTTACCCTCAAATAATCGCGTCTGGATTTATGATACGACCCTGCGAGATGGTTCTCAGCAAGAAGGCATTTCTCTGTCTTTGGAAGATAAGCTAAAAATTGCCCATAAGTTAGATCAATTAGGTGTTCCCTTTATTGAAGGGGGATGGCCCGGTGCAAACCCCAAAGATGTGCAGTTTTTCTGGCAATTGAAAGAAGAACCATTGTCGCAAGCAGAGATAGTGACATTTTGTTCCACTCGTCGCCCTCATAAATCTGCGGAAAATGATCCGATGTTACAGGCGATTTTAGCAGCAGGAACGCGATGGGTAACTATTTTTGGAAAATCGTGGGATTTGCACGTTAAAGAAGGCTTAAAAACCACGTTAGAAGAAAACTGTGCGATGATTCGGGATACGATCGCGCTTTTACGTTCTCAAAATCGCCGCGTTATTTATGATGCAGAACATTGGTTTGATGGCTACTTAAATAACCGTGACTATGCCCTAAAAACCCTAGAAACGGCTGTGGAAGCTGGTGCCGAATGGTTAGTTCTATGCGATACCAATGGCGGAACATTACCCCACCAAATTAGCAGTATTATTCAAGATGTGGTGCAGCATTTTGGCATTAATCCCCATGATGATTCTACGCCTAAGTTAGGCATTCACACCCATAATGATTCTGATACTGCCGTGGCAAGTTCTCTCGTGGCGGTAGAACAGGGGGCAACCATGGTGCAAGGCACGATGAATGGCTATGGGGAACGCTGCGGTAATGCCAACTTATGTTCTGTGATTCCTAATTTACAGTTAAAACTTAACTACCATTGTCTAGAGTCGGAACAATTAGCGAAACTAACCCCTACTAGCCATCTGATTAACGAGATTGTTAATTTTGCCCCTAATCCTCATGCCCCCTTTGTGGGATTATCTTCCTTTGCCCATAAAGGCGGGATTCATGTTTCGGCAGTAGAAAAGAATCCTTTAACCTATGAACATATTGATCCCACGGTTATTGGCAATCAACGGCGCATCGTAATTTCTGATCAAGCTGGACTCAGTAATATCGTGGCAAAAGCTCGTTCCTTTGGCATGAATCTTGATAAGAGCGACTCGATCTGTAAGGATATCCTACAGCGCACTAAAGAATTGGAAAATCAAGGTTATCAGTTTGAAGTTGCTGAAGCGAGCTTTGAGTTATTAATTTATGAAATGCTTCACCATCGTCAGGAATTTTTCCAATTAAAGGGCTTTCAAGTAAACTGCGATATGTTGCGAGGAGGAGACTCCTTACTCAGTGATGCGGTGGCGACGATTAAGGTGAGTGTCAATGGAGAGGGCATTTTAGAAGCAGCAGAAGGCAATGGGCCGGTTTCGGCATTAGATGCTGCATTACGGAAGGCGCTAGCGAAGTTTTATCCTGAAATTTCTGATTTCCATTTAACTGACTATAAGGTAAGGATTTTAGATAGTACTTCGGGAACCGATGCTACCACTAGAGTATTAGTGGAATCTAGTGATGGAAAAGATCGTTGGACGACGATTGGAGTTTCTCCCAATATTTTGGATGCCTCTTATCAAGCAGTGGTAGAAGGAATTGAATATGGTTTGCTAAAACAAACAGGTGAGGGACTCTTTTCAGAGAAGTCTCCAACAGAACTCATTAGTCCTCGAGAATAACTGTGTTGTATGAAGATCGCTTACAAGCGGGAGAGTTATTAGCTACAGAGGTGGCTATTGGTTTAGAGGGGGTAGAGTTGCCGATTAGGGTTTATGCTCTTCCCCGAGGGGGGATTCCTGTGGCATTTCCTATTGCCCAACGTCTCCATTGCCCGTTAGAGGTGTTGGCAGCGAAAAAAATTGCTCTTCCTAATAATCCTGAGTTGGCTTTAGGGGCAATTACCCCAGATGGTACGACGGCTTGGGCGAAATCTTCTTTTAGCAAGAGAAAGAACTCTCAAGAACTAGAACAAGCTAGAGAAGAGGCTTATCAGAGCGCGATCGCGCTTCAAGAACAGTTTAACCCCCATTGTCTTCAGTTAGCAGTGGAAAATACCATTGTCATTATTGTTGATGATGGCATTGCTACGGGAATGACAATGATGACCGCAATTAAAGCCCTCCGAAAACAAGAACCTGCCCAAATTTGGGTGGCGGCTCCGGTAGCACCGCCAGAAATGAAGGAAAAAATTGAGCAAAACAGCGATCGCGCCATTATTCTCGAAACCCCTGATCCCTTTTTCAATGTTGGGCGATTCTATAAGAAGTTTTCTCAAGTCTCCACTGAAGAAGCCATCACTTATCTTGATTAGATGAAACCCTTAAGCTAAATCTATAGTCGTTCCAATTCAGTTCCGTAGGGCAGCCATCTTGGCTGCTACTAGGGAGCAAGATGCTCCCACTACTTTTAGGTTGCTGTTTTTTATTTGGAATCACTATAAAAGTAAGGGACTTGCGAAAAAATGAATTACCCAGGAAACTAGAAGAGATGATATTGGTAAAAAGAGGATGCAAGAGTTAAACGAACAGTTCAAAAGAACTCTTAAAGATGCAGCGAGAAAATTAACAGGAGAGAAAAAACGAGTGTTTGTCGCTCAGGTGTGCCTTGACTACTTTCAAGGTTCAGCCCGTCGGACAGAAAGGCAAATGGGTTGGGGGAGAGTGTGTGTTCAAAGAGGTCTTGACCATCTGGAAAGGGGAATCTCCTATCAGGACAAGTATCAGGAGCGGGGTCGGAAAAAAAGCGAAGAAAACTTGCCCAATTTAGGAAAGGAGATTCGCGACCTAGTAGAGGAACAATCTCAAGCCGACCCAAAATTCCAAACCACATTTCAGTATAGCCGCATGAGTGCTCAAGCGGTGAGAAATGCTCTGATTAGGGAAAAAGGATACAGCGATGAACAATTACCAACCCGACAAACAATTGGAGCAATGTTAAATCGCCTCGGCTACCGTTTAAAAAAACCTTAAAAACCAAGCCATTGAAGAAAATCCCTGAAACTGATGCTATTTTTGAACAAGTGGCAACAGCTAATCAAGCGGCCGATGATGACCCAACCGTCTTACGCATCTCAATTGACTCGAAAGCCAAAGTCAAACTAGGAAACCTCTCACGGGGTGGGAAAGACCGTCGCCAAGCTCCCCCTCAAGCCGATGACCATGATACTCAATGGCACACGACTCTACTTCCCTTTGGGATTCTTAACCTCCGTACAGACAACTTAGCTCTTTACATGAGTGAGTCCCCTGAAACCTCAGATTTCATTGTTGATTGTCTAGAGCACTGGTGGAAAAGCAATCAAGGAAACTTTCCCGAGGTTAACACCTTAGCCATTAACTTGGATGGCGGCAGTGCTACCCGTTCCAATCGCACTCAGTTCATCAAAAGGATTGTAGAATTTTCTCGTCATTACCAGCTCCAGATTCGCTTAATTTACTATCCTCCCTATCATAGTAAATACAATCCCATTGAGCGTTGTTGGGCTGCCCTTGAACAATTCTGGAACGGAGCGATTCTGGACTCTATTGACACGGCTCTGAGATGGGCAAGTAAGATGAGTTGGAAAGGTTCTCAGCCTGTGGTTCACCATGTCACTAAGCTTTATCAAACTGGTGTCAAAGTTGACCCTGAGTCTTTAGCAGACTATCGGGTTGATTGGTATCCTTCAGAATCTCTGCCCAAATGGTCAGTTACTGTTGGTTCGTTCTGATGGGTATTCTTTTTTCTTGCAAGTCCCTAACCCTCTTTTGTCACTTTCCGAAGCAAGAAGTAAAAAATAATGAGTTCTAATCAACTCTTAAAAACCTATTTTAACTTGATGAACAGAAGAAAATAAATGCTGAAACCCCAATAATAAGTGGTCATTATTAAACATCTCTAGCCAAGGGACAACTAACCAAAATAAGAACCATGGTTCCATAACTAAACGTAGGTTATGTAAGGCATCTTTCCAGCTATTTCCCTTCCTCCAATTGGGATGTTGAGGAGAATTATTACTTGTTGATGGTTGTGTCTTATCATCACTGTCTTCATCTTGCTCAAAAGAGCTAAAACCTGGCGTTTGTAAGCTCACCATTAAATAAACACAGTAAATGATTTCCCACCACTTCTCGATCTCAGAAAACTTGGTGAAACGATAATCTTTCCAACCCAATTCTTGCTTACATTGGCGAAATCCATATTCCACCCAAGTTCTTAAACCGTAAAGGTCTCCTAGTTTTTTCTTGACCTTCCCTTGAAGATTGGTCATAACAAAAGAGGTCCCATTACTGGGCAAAGTTTCTGGGTCAGTGGTGAGATCCCAATAAGTGATTTTTCGTCTCTTGCCATAAACAATTTCTCGAATGTATCTGGTTTCGGAACTGTTATCACTAAAGGTGCGAGTAAATTGACACCATTTATTGGCTCTTACCCTTTGTCCTGGGGGCAGTAGGACACTATGATTACTTCTAATTGCTACTACATAGGAGAGCTGATAGTGAGTTAAAGTATTGATGAAATTGCTACTTTCTCCATACAAGCTATCTGCTAAAACTAGGTCAATGTTAAAGCCAAAATCAATTAACTCTTGAATCAGTTCTATGGCTAATTCAATCTTGGTTTGGTATTTATCCCCTGGTTTGAGAGTTCCTTTGGGCTTAAATACCTTAAACTTTAAGGGGAAAGTGATATCTTGATACACTCCATAAGCATTGACCGAGACGATTCCTTGGTCAATTTTGCCCAAACTTCCTAAGTATTGTCTAGCGACATAATCGGTACGATTTCCCTTCTTTCTATCTCCAGTTTCATCAATAATGACGGTGATTGCTTTTCCCTTTAAGGCTTCTTTAGTTTTTTGTAATCTTCTTTCTCTTAATTGTTCTACTGACCAAGGTGAGTTAGCAAGGAAGTGATGTAGAGATTGTGCAGAAGTAATCCCGACGACTTTGGCAATTTCTGGTAGAGATTTTCGTTTAATCGGTGCGATGAGTCCTAAATGTAAAAATTTAAAGCATTCATAATTTCTCACATCTTGAAACAGGTCTTGATAGTAACCACAATAGTTGTCTACGATCGCGCTAGTAGGTTCTGGGTCTCGCGGTAGGTGTTGACGAATCTGTAAAGCTACATCCATCATGAGCAGTCGCTTCCCTCTTTATTCTTACTTTTCCTTTCTTATCATTTTATCTCGGAAAATGACAAAAGAGGGCTAATCGCGCAATATAGAAGACAATTGTCATAATAAAGGGAGCAGACATTAAAGCTGGATCACGACCCAGAAAACGGAATAAGAAGGGTAAACCTGAGCCAGCAACGGTAGATAAAATAGAAATTGCAAATAAGCTGAGTCCTACCGTCATAGCCACTTGTAAGTCATTCTGTAACCAAAAAGCCCAAACGGTAGCGACTACGCCTAACATCAATCCCAGTAAAGCTCCAGCCAAAGCCTCTCGAAGAATTACTTTAACTGCCCCTATAGAGCGAATTTCATCAGTGCTAAATCCTCGAATCACCACAGTCGAAGATTGCGCTCCAACATTTCCTCCTGTATCAGCCAGAAGAGGGATAAAGGATTATCATTTTTATTACCTATTATGTTTTCTTTCACTTAAATCAACAATATTTAGTTGCTCATATATTTCAAATGGCTGATGAATCCAAGGATTTTCGGGTAAATAATGAACATAATAATCAGGAATAATTACAGAACATTGTTTCCGCCATAAAACAGCAGTTCTTATTTCGTTAATTTCGCCTTTATTATGTTGTTTTAACCACTCTAAAGTTGCTTTTAAGCTATTTCCAGAATCAACTAAATCATCAACCAGTAAAACTTTATCACCTAATTGGGGAGTGGTCATTGAAAGGTATTGAGATAGTTTAATTTCTCCTCGAACTTGGTTATTTTTACCCCCATAAGAAGTTGCTGAAATAATTGCCAAAGGTTTTTCAAAGATTCGAGAAAGAATATCTCCCACTCGTAATCCCCCCTTAGCAATACAAACAATTTGATTAAATTCCCAACCAGATTGATAAATTTTGATGGCAAGTTCTTCAATGGCTTGATAGTATTCTGACCAAGAAATATAGAGATCGAACATTGATACTAAGTGTTTTAAATAATGAATTGACAGTTGTTAGGAATCACGCAAATATTGGGCCAGCTCTTCATGTTCATAGGCTTTTGTATAATTCTCGTTTAAATGATCTTCTAAAATTGATGGTAATTGCCCAAAGCGTCCCATAAGAATTTGTTTGGGTTGATAATTTTCAACTACTGCTTGCAACTCATTCTCTGTGATATTTTCTGATTCTAAACGCTTGCGAGAAAATACAGCAATTTCAGGAGGAACCTGTAAGTTAGCATAGAAGGAATAGATCGGAAAGTCAGTAAATAACCATTCCGTTTCCTCTTGATAAGCGAGAACTTGCTCTAGCATTTCAAAGTCACGTTGAGATTGCTGAACAAATCTGTGATAATAATCGTTGAGAATATTGGCGCGGATCGGAATTCCCACAATCGGGAAGAAGACCAGAACAAGCGCGAAAGCAAGGATGCCCTGTGAAAACCAGCTTCGTTCTCGCCAAGGCGTTTTGCGGAAGTGAACAATAACGGTTTTAGCAGCTTCGGCCATGATAAATGCCATAGGAATAGTGAGAAGAAGGTAATGATGATACCAGACAGGGTGATGATTCAACAGTAAAATTAGAGCCGTTACCCACCAAAGAGAGGGGAGATAAAGTCCGCGATCGCGCCACAAAGAGATTCCTAACCCAATCAATAAAAGTCCTAAATACTCATAATCCCAACTCAAGAACACTAAAACCTGTCCCCGATGTTCTGATAGTTCTTCCCGTAATTCCGAATTAAAGTGAGCGCCTATAATTTGTTCTAGGGTTGGCGAGGGAAGCAGCAACCAAGTTAGGAATAAAACCACCGCAAAGGAGAGTAATGTGATTAAAACGGCTTGCCAGCGTTGGGTAAGCGTGAGTTTTCTCCCCTTATAAGAGGGAAACTGCAATTGGGGTAGAAAAATGGGCAGCACGAAAAGGGGCAATAAAAACGCAGTAAAGGCTTTCGTTTGCAAAGATAGGGCAAAACTCGCCCCTGCAACTAATAAGTAAGCCCAATGCCCTCCCTGTAGGTAGTGATTAATGAAAAAGAGAGAGAGAAGGGCTAGCGCGATCGCGGGTAAACCAATCATCACTGAGACACTAAGTTGCAGAAAATTAGAAGATAATGTTAACCAGACAACTGCCAGTAAAGCTGGAATTGTACCTGCGCTATGGCGAACTAACTGTCCCACCGTCCAAATTAACACCGTTGCCCAAACCAAAGTGAGCAATCGAGCGGCGATAATGGAATGTCCAAAGACTTGTAACCATCCTGCTAAAACCACAGTAGAGAGAGGCGGTTGATCATTCCAGACCTCGCTGTAGAGTTGAAATCCCTCTTGATAGAGCATTGCTTTGGCTAATTGGATCCCTTCATCAGTATCATATTGAAATACTGCTTCTAGGGGCATGAAAAGAATGACAAAGCTAATAAATATTAAGGGGAGATAGATATTAAAGATCAAGGCGGGGGTGAGCAGTTTTTGCGGCGATCGCGCCAAATCATAAGACATAGCTGAAACTTTTTGATATTGCGTTTTTGAGTTCTTCAGAAGTAGGGTTAACTAAGTTAAATTAGGTCAGAGATTACACCTTCTGTCACAGAAAAGGCAGGTTAAGGATTCAGCTTACTATTTTCAGGAGACAAAAAATAAATCATGGAGAAACTTAGTCAATTAAAAACGCTATTTCAAGAAATGGAGAAAGCCTTGATTGCCTATTCTGGGGGCATTGATAGCACGCTCATAGCAAAAGTTGCCTATGATGTTTTAGGAGATAAGGCGTTAGCTGTTACTGCGGTTTCTCCTTCTCTGCTTCCTGAAGAATTAGACGAAGCCCAAGAACAAGCGAAGACAATCGGCATTCCCCATGAACTGATTTCTACCCATGAAATGGATAATCCCAACTATACCTCAAATCCTGTTAATCGTTGCTACTTTTGTAAAAGTGAATTGCACGATACTCTCAAACCGCTCGCGATAGCAAAAGGATATCCTTATGTGGTGGATGGAGTCAATGCTGATGATTTACAAGATTATCGTCCTGGCATTCAAGCGGCAAAAGAACGGGGAGCGCGATCGCTGTTAGCTGAAGTAGGAATTACCAAGGCAGAAGTTAGAGAAATCTCCCAACAACTCCATCTGCCTTGGTGGGATAAGCCATCTCAACCCTGTTTAAGTTCCCGTTTTCCCTATGGAGAAGAAATTACAGTGGCAAAATTACAACGGGTGGGGAGAGCCGAAGTTTATCTCCGCCAGTTGGGATGGACAAATATCCGTGTGCGATCACAAGGTGAGACAGCTCGCATTGAAGTTTCTCCCCACCAGATTAAACACTTTGTTAACGAAATTAATTTAGAGGTGTTAACAGAGAAGTTTCAGGAGTTAGGATTTTTGTTTGTCACCCTTGATTTAGAAGGCTACAAAAGTGGCAAACTCAATCGAGGGATTTAGGATGATGATTCTTCCTCGTCTAATTCCAAACCAAACACCTGCGCGATCGCTTTTTCCACTTTATAACCAGAATCAACTGATTCTAAGGGATCTTTCCGTAGGCGATGACGGAGACATAAGGGCATCACTCGACGAATATCTTCCACATTAACTTCTGTGCGCTCTTCTAACGCAGCTAGAGCTTTCGCTGCCCGATTGGTAACAATATCCCCTCGCAAGCCATCTACATCTAATTCACCGCAAACTTGAGAGACTTTAACTCGCAAATCATAGTCCATTTGCACTTGTGATAATAGTTCTTGAGCTTTAACAATGGTTTGCTGGAGTTTCGTTTGTTCTTCTTCGTATTGCTGACTAAACTCTTGCGGGGTTTGATCAAACTGCGATCGCTGTTCAACGATTTTAACTCGCAATTCAGGATCGCGCACTGTTCGCACTTCGACATTCATCCCAAAGCGGTCTAATAATTGTGGACGGAGTTCCCCTTCTTCAGGGTTTCCTGAACCGACTAAAACAAAACGCGCGGGGTGACGAATGGAAATTCCTTCCCGTTCTACTGTATTCCAGCCACTGGCAGCGGAGTCTAATAAAACATCCACAAGGTGATCATCGAGTAAGTTCACCTCATCCACATACAGTAACCCCCGATTAGCTTTGGCTAATAACCCGGGTTCAAAGGCTTTAATCCCTTCTGCAAGGGCTTTTTCAATGTCAATCGTCCCACAAACGCGGTCTTCGGTTGCTCCTAAGGGCAGGTCAATCATGGGAACTTTATGCTTAACGGTATTGAGAGGCATTTCCTGTTCCCATTTTTGCCGCACTTCTTCACTCATTAAATCGGGATCATCGGGATGGCTATTGAAAGGATCCCCTTCTACTACGTCAATTTCGGGGAGAAGATCGGCTAAAGCCCGAATAGTGGTGGATTTTCCTGTGCCGCGATCGCCCATAATCATCACGCCACCAATTTTCGGATCAATGACATTGAGCAATAATGCCAATTTCATATCGTCTTGACCAATAATTGCGGTAAAAGGGAAGACCACGCGACGACGATTTTTTTGAGTGAGAGGAGGCGTTTCGGCAGTAACAGTCATATTTAATGTTTATTCTAAATTTTTATTAACCACTAACCTTCTACTTTAACTTAATCTTTGCTGGCTCTGGAGAGGAAATCATTAATTCAGAGCTTTTTTCGCTTCTTCGGCAACTTGTTCGGCTTCATCGTTGCTTAACTGTTGTAAAAGGGCTTGGGCTTGTTCGCCACCGAGACGACTAAAGGCTTGTACTAAGCGCGATCGGACTTGCCAGTCTGGATCATTAATAAACGGTTTCAGGGCTTCTACCGCTTGCGGTTCTCCTAATTCTCCTAATGAGCCAATGGCAACAGTTTTCACTAAATTATTCTCAGAATTGAGGGCTTCAATTAAGACATCATAAGCCTTAGGGTCGCCCATTTCCCCTAAACAAGCAATAATACTAAATTCAACTAACCATTCTTCAGTTTGGCGATAGAGTTGAATTAGATCATCGAGGGTTTCAGTTAGTTTTAACCCTCCAAGGGCATCTGCTGCCGCCGCTTGTACATCTGCTTCTGGCTCATTGTGCAATCGATCGCGCAGTAACGCCAAGGATTTTTCCCGATTCACTTCGCCCAAACTACTCAATTGACTAACCGCCGCATAGCGCACTCTCACATTGGTATCATTAACTAGGGGTTCAATGAGGGGAAAAGCGTCTTTGGGGTCTAATTGGCGCAATTGGTTAATCCCAGTAAGGCGATCACCATAATCCTCTGAGTTTAAAAGGGTTGCTACTGAATCAGGGGTAATATCCATAAGCGTTGCTCAACAGGGGTGAAATATTTATTGTTACCTGCTACTAAGTAGGGAGGGATCAAGAAGCAGTTAAGGTTAGAGTAATGAATTTTTTAGGAACAATCAATTCATCATTATTAATTCTTAATGCTTCCTTTTTCCCTGTCTCAGTAATCACTGAAATTAGAATTGATAGCGAGGTCCTAACCCAACTGTAGGCGCATAAACGGCGCGATCGCCGAGTTCTTGTTCAATTCGCAATAACTGATTGTACTTGGCAATTCGTTCACTACGAGAGAGAGAACCAGTCTTAATTTGCCCAGCACGAGTGGCAACGGCTAAATCCGCGATCGTTGTATCTTCCGTTTCGCCAGAACGATGGCTAATCATGCAACCATAGCGATTGCGATGAGCGAGATCAATGGTTTCTAAGGTTTCCGTTAAGGTTCCAATTTGGTTCAGTTTAATTAAAATGGCATTCCCAGAATTGGTTTCAATTCCTTTTTGTAAGCGTGTGGGATTCGTAACAAACAAATCATCGCCTACTAACTGCTTATGTTCGCCAATTTTCTCAGTTAAGCCTCGCCAGTTGTCCCAGTCTTCCTCTTGTAACCCATCTTCAATGGAGAGAATGGGATAATCTCGGGCTAAATCGGTAAGATCATTAATTAATTCTTGAGAAGAGTGTGATTTCTCCTCATAAACATACGAGCCATTTTGATAAAACTCATTAGCCGCCACATCTAGGGCTAAGGCAACTTGTTCTCCGGGGAGATATCCTGCTTTTTCAATGGCAAGCATGAGAATATCTAACGCTGCCTGATTGGATTCTAGATTGGGGGCAAATCCTCCCTCATCACCAACGCCCGTTAATAACCCTTGAGCGTCTAAAACTTTACTCAGCGCACTAAAAATTTCTGCTCCCCAACGCAGCGCCTCACTAAACGTAGGTGCGCCAATAGGAACAATCATAAATTCTTGGAAGTCAACATTATTAGAAGCGTGTTCACCCCCGTTAATGACATTCATAAAGGGAACAGGTAAAACATTTGCCGTGGGCCCCCCTAAGTAGCGATAGAGAGGTAACATGAGATGATCCGCAGCCGCTTTAGCGGTGGCAAGGGAGACAGCAAGAATGGCATTAGCCCCAAGGTTCGATTTATTATCAGAGCCATCTTCCTCTCTCATGGTTTTGTCAATCAACATTTGATCCAAGGCATCAAAGTCAATTAAAGCTGGAACTAATGTCTCATGGATATTTTCTACCGCTTTTAAGACTCCTTTTCCCCCATAGCGAGTGTCTCCATCTCGCAGTTCATGGGCTTCAAATGTTCCTGTGGAAGCTCCACTGGGCACTTGTGCTAGCCCCATTGCCCCACTCGCTAGTTGTACCTGTGCCTCGACAGTTGGTCTGCCTCGGGAATCAAGAATTTCTCGCGCTTGAATCGCTTCAATTGCACTTTCAGGATTATACATTTAGTTTTGCTCTCCTTAACCCATCAGATTTTAAGATATCTTTAATAATAACGAGTGACTATCTGATCACGTTTACTGTTAGTAGCTATGAAACAGCCAATTTTTCATCTTGCCATTCCCATTAAAAACATCACCGATGCTAAAGCCTTTTATGTGAATGGACTCGGTTGTGAGGTAGGACGAGAAACTGAGCAAGCAGTTATTCTCAACTTCTATGGTCATCAAGTGGTAGCTCATGTTACCAACGAAGAATTAATTCCTCAAAAAGGAATTTATCCCCGTCACTTTGGGATGATTTTTCCCACCCAAAAAGAATGGGAAACAATTTGGCAACGAGCCACTAGCAAACAACTGCAATTTTACCAAAATGCAAAACATCGTTTCCCAGGGGAACTAACTGAACATCGTACCTTCTTTTTACAAGACCCCTTTTATAATCTTCTAGAATTTAAGCATTATTCTTATCCCGAAGCAATTTTTGGCGGACAAGAATTAACGGCGGTAGGAGATCGGACACATTAACTGTATTGAGGAGAGAAAGACGGTGAATTTAGGAGTATCATTTTCTACTAAACTTTATTTAGGACTGGCTTTAGCGAGTTTCATGCCAACGATAATGGTTTCTGCGATCGCGCCATCAGTACAGGCTCAAGAAACAGAAACGATTATCCACGTTAACCCTGACAGTGGTAACGATGACAGTGCCGATGGTAGCAAAGAACAGCCTTATCAAACTTTAACAGAAGCTCTTGCCGCCGCCCAAAGAAATGCGGTAATTAAACTTGCCCCAGGAACCTATAGTGAGGAAACAGGAGAACAATTTCCCATAGTAGTGAGAAGAAATGTAGAAATTCGTGGGACTCCTAACAATCAGGGAAATGATGTCCAAATTAAAGGGGGTGGCTTATTTCGCAGCCCGACAGGAGCCGGTCAACAGGTTGGGATTGCCCTATTAGCAGATGCCACGTTGACTGGAGTTAGTGTAACGAATCAGCGCGATCGCGGTCATGGTGTTTGGGTAGAAGGAGCAAGTCCCACTGTCACTCATAGTAGCTTCCGTGGCAATGATAGCACTGGTCTTTCTGTCAATGGCTTTGGTAAACCCAGAATTAGTGACAACTACTTTAATCAGAATGCTGGTAATGGCATAGTGATTTATGGGCGTAGTGAACCCATTATCGAAAATAACACCTTTGACAGCACTGGTTTTGGCATTAGCATGACCCAGCACACAAAACCACAACTCCTCGATAACGAAATCAAAAATAATCGTATTGGAATTGTCATCGAAGGAAACGCCCAACCCATTCTCAGAAATAACACTATTACCCTCTCTCGCCAACAAGGATTAGTGGCTATTAGCAATTCTCGTCCCGACTTAGGAACAGATCAAGAACCCGGAGGCAACGTGTTTCGCCAAAATGGTCAAGGGGCGATTAAAAATAGTGCTAAAAACTTTGTTATTCCAGCCCATGGCAATGAAATTGCTGGCAGCACAGAAGGGGAAATTGATCTCACAGGAACAGTTGCCAACCCCATGCCAGAAGAACCCTCTCCTCCACGTTTGCAAATCACTAGACAACAGCGAAGTCCTCGTCCTACCCCCTCTTCTAGCACAGAACAAATTTGGACAGCTCCCACTCCTGAGTCTTCCTCGTCTTTATCTACTGATCGAAATAATCCCCCTTTACGCCTTGATGGGGATATTCCCACCCCAGTGAGTTCCTCGGAACTACTTCCCCCTCAAGATAATGGTTCTAGTGGTAATGCTGTGAGAGGAGAGATTCAATTAACGGCTCCCCCCAATCGTTCCACTGAAAATAATAGAACGAGCAATAATTCTCCTAATAACTCTCCAGCTTCTAGTAGCTCTCAAGATAATAATAATACTCCTAGTCAGCCTCCAGCGTCTCGTGATTCTCAACCTAGCAATGGAGGAAGAGCGAGCCTTGATGATATCCTTTCCTTACATTCCAACTCATCTCAAGAAAGGGCTAATACTTCGAGGAATAATAATCCTCCTCCCCAGCGCAATTCCAACTCCTTACCCGTTCCTAGCGGTAATATTCCCAGTGGGGATCAATTTCGCCCCGGAACTTCTCCCGAAGAGCGCGCCGCCATTGTGGGAGGAGAATATCGTGTAATTGTCGAAATTAGCACAAACAGCGATCAAGATAAAGTAAAAGAGATTGTTCCTGATGCTTTTAGAAGTCGCTATGAAGGACGTTCTGTTATGCAAGTGGGTATTTTCCAAAGTCAGGAAAACGCTGAAGAAATAGGGCAAAAGCTACGCGAAGAAGGGCTACAAGTACGGGTAATTCCGATGAATAATAACTAACCGTGACAAAATCATGAGGAGAGGAGAAAATAGGAAACAAACTGTAAGCTAGGTGTAAAGAACCGTGAAAGCAATTACCGTCATTGGATCAACAGGTTCAATCGGAACCCAAACCTTAGAAATTGCCACCCAATACCCAGACGAATTTAGGATTGTGGGATTAGCAGCTGGGCGTAACATTGAGTTATTAGCGCGACAGGTAGCGGAATTTCGCCCCGAAATTGTGGCTACTTGCTATGAAGATAATTTACCCGAATTAAAAACTGCTTTAGAAAATCTCGATTATTCTCCAATTATTCTTGCTGGGGAAGAGGGAGTGGCTGAAGTCGCCAGATACGGTGATGCGGAAAGTGTAGTTACAGGAATTGTCGGTTGTGCTGGCTTGCTTCCCACGATTGCCGCTATAAAAGCGGGAAAAAATATTGCCTTAGCCAATAAAGAAACCCTCATCGCTGGTGCGCCTGTGGTATTGCCCTTAGTGGAAAAATATGGCGTGAAATTACTTCCTGCTGACTCCGAGCATTCCGCAATTTTCCAATGTTTACAAGGTGTTCCTGAAAAGGGATTACGTCGTATTCTCTTAACTGCATCTGGTGGGGCTTTTCGTGATTTACCTGTAGAACAGTTACCTGAAGTTACCGTTGCAGATGCCCTCAAACATCCTAATTGGTCAATGGGTCAAAAAATTACCATTGATTCAGCAACCCTCATGAATAAAGGCTTAGAAGTGATTGAAGCTCATTATCTGTTTGGGGTTGATTATGACCAAATTGATATTGTCATCCATCCTCAGAGTATTATTCACTCTCTCATTGAGTTACAAGATACCTCAGTGTTAGCCCAGTTAGGCTGGGCAGATATGCGTTTACCCCTACTCTATGCCCTATCCTACCCTGATCGCCTTTATACTGACTGGGAACCCTTAGACTTAGTGAAAGCAGGGAGTTTAACCTTCAAAGAACCTGATCACGAAAAATATCCCTGTATGCAACTCGCTTATGCTGTGGGAAGAGAAGGTGGCTTAATGCCCGCCGTTTTAAATGCTGCCAATGAACAAGCAGTTGCTCTATTTTTAGAAGAGAAAGTGGGCTTTTTAGATATTCCTCGTCTAATTGAAACTGTCTGCGATCGCGCTTCTAGTTATAATACTCCTAATCCCACTCTTGAACAGATTTTAGAAGTGAATCAAACCGCAAGACAAGAAGTTTTAACCGCGGCGAAATCATTAAAAACAGCGACAGCCTGACATATAGTGTTTCTTAGTCTGTATTCTTCATTAGTCATTAGTCATTGGTTTACAAATAACAAAGGACAAATATAGGTGAATGGATCATTCAAAAGATTACAAATTCATAGATTTATTTGCAGGAATAGGAGGATTTAGAATTGCCCTTGAACAGTTAGGATGTGAATGTGTTTTTTCTTCTGAATGGGATAAATTTTGTCAGCAAACATATCTCGCTAACTTTAACGAAATCCCCCAGGGAGATATTACCGAAATTGCAGAAAACGATATCCCAGATCATGATCTTTTAGTGGGCGGTTTCCCTTGTCAGCCCTTTAGTATTGCAGGAGTGAGTAAAAATAACTCCCTAAACATTAAACATGGCTTTCAACATACCGCGCAAGGCAATCTTTTCTTTCATATTGTCAGAATTCTCAAAGAGAAGCAACCACGAGCATTTATTCTAGAAAACGTCAAAAATCTATTAAGTCATAATAAAAAGCAAACTTTTGAGATTATTAAAAATACATTATCAAATGAATTAAATTACCAAATTTACTATCAAGTTATTAATGCTTCTTACGTTGTTCCACAAAATAGACAAAGAGTTTTTATTGTGGGATTTAAACTACCATTAGAGTTTCAATTTCCTGATTTTAAAGATCAAAAACCGAAAATCAAGGATATTCTAGAACCAAATGTTCCAGATAAATATACTCTAAGCGATAAATTATGGCTATACTTAAAAAACTATGCGAAAAAGCATCAATCTAAAGGAAACGGTTTTGGCTATGGTCTTGTCAACTTGGAAGGAATTACTCGTACATTAAGTGCTAGATATTATAAAGATGGTTCTGAAATTTTAGTTCCTCAAGATCAGAAAAATCCTCGGCGACTAACACCAAAAGAATGTTCTAGATTAATGGGATTTCCAGAAGATTTTAAAATCCCTGTTTCTGATAACCAAGCCTATAAGCAATTTGGCAATGCAGTTGTTCCGCCTGTTGTTAAAGATATCGCCATAGAAGTTATCAAGAGTATTGAATCTACTCGTAAAATCAAAGTTCCTAATTCTTCGATTCAATTAAGTTAATTTTAGCCAATCCCTTATCAATTAGATACATTATAAGAAGATATAGTAAAGCGATTTTTTCAAATAAAAATTTCAAGCCCCTACTCAAACGAATTAAAAACAAGGTAATAGCGTGAAATATCCCCCTCTCTCGGGTTGGTCACTTGATGACCGTGACCCAGAAACGATAAAAAACTGGTTAAAACAAGCTCAGTGGTTTCATGATCACTACTTCCAAGCCGAAAGTGAGGGCTGGGAGAATCTTTCCGCTAATGAAGCAGCTTTAGTTGTCGGTTCACACAACGGTGGGTTAGCTACCCCTGACATGATGATGACCCTTTATGAGTGGTTTTGTCGGTTTGGGACAGAAAAACCAGCTTATGGACTAATGCACCCTCATGTGTGGAAGGCTTATACGCCCTTAGCACAAATTGCAAGTAAACTAGGAGCAATTCAAGCTGATCCACGGATAGCAATTCCTGCTCTGCGACGGCAGGCTCATGTATTAGTTTATCCTGGTGGGGGAAAAGAGGTATTTCGCCCCTACTGGGAACGAGATCAAGTTAAATTTTATGGGCGGAAAGGGTTTATTAAACTTGCTTTGCGAGAGAATGTTCCTATTGTCCCCCTAGTGTCTTGGGGAGCCCATGAAACTTTAATTGTTCTCGCTGATATTTATGAACCGATGAAAGCCTTTCTTGAAACATTTAATCTTCCGTGGTTATTTAATCTTGATCCAGAGGTCTTTCCCATTTATTTAGGACTTCCTTGGGGAATTGCCATTGGTCCTCTAATTAATTTCCCTCTACCCGCAAAAATTCATTTACGAATTGGCGAACCGATTATTTTTGAGCATTATGGAAGAAAAGCAGCTCAAGATTTGGCTTATGTTGATCATTGTTACCAGTTAGTTTTAAATCAAATGCAATCTCAACTAGATCAACTAATAGCAGAGGTCAAATGAAATGGAGCAATTTTTAGTATAGATCAGTTGGGGAAACAAGGTAATCAATCACGAATAAGAAATCACAAATTATGGAAACTGAATATCCAACTTTTTTAGTCGCCCTTGATGAATCTCCTCTTAGTGATAAAGTTTTTGAGCAAGCACTCAAAATAGCAAGTGAAAACAGAGGAAGTTTACGCATCTTGCATTGTATTGAGGTCAAAACGTGGCAAAATTTAAGCTCAATGATTGATGCGGGAACAGGGTTAAGTAGTCGCCGATTAATTGAAAAAAAGCATGAATTGGCGGTGGAAAATGATTTAAATCGACTCAATGCTTGGCTACACAATTTATGTAATATTGCCAGGGTTGAAGGAGTAAATACCGATTATCAAATTTCTTTGACTGGGGCACCTGGGCCAGTGATTTGTCGAACTGCCCAAAATTTTCCAGTAAGGGCTATTATTATGGGATCAAATGGCAAACAGGCTTGGCAACAATTTTTCTTAGGGAGTGTCAGTAAGTATGTTACTGATAATGCTCCTTGTGAAACTATTGTGGTACAAAGTGGAGAAGAAGCGAATTTATATTTTCCTGCGCGGATGTCATGACTAATGTAGGCTTCAATAATAACTCGTAAGTTTCCCCGTTTCCGTACAACTCGGCAAGCGGTGGTATTATTAGAACGTTCAAACTCTAGATCAGGAATAGTTTGACCAATTTTTAGCAAGATGGGCGAGAATCCCCCATCTACATCGCCTGCGATTAGGTGGGGATGAATCGCCATCAATCGAGGGGGTTCAATATCCTCACTAAAGCTCCGGCTGAGATTGATAACTTCCTGATCTGTTCTCTTATTACTTCCTGCGTGGCTTCTTCCCTTATGTTTGCAGTAAGAGAGAAGCTGTTGATGTTCTTCTTCAGTACATCTTAAAGTCATTTTTTTCATAGTGGTGTCGAGATGGTGGCATTATGTTATAATCAATTGATCACAGAAAAGACAGATACCGCAATGCGATTTTCCTATCAGTATCGCCTAAAACCTGACAAAGAGCAAATAGCCAAGATGGAGAAATGGCTAGAATTATTAAGGTGTCAATACAACTACCTGTTAGGTCAACGCTTTGATTGGTGGGAAACTCATAGAACGGCTGTCAATTCTTGTCCTTTAATCTGTCATCTTCCAGAATTATCTGACCGTCCCACCTATTTCTCTCAAAAACAAAGTCTAACTCAGCTTAAAAAAGATAGACCTTGGTATTGCCAAATCCAGTCACAAGTCCTTCAAGACTGTGTTAAAAGAGTTGATTTGGCTTTTCAACGTTGGCTTAGGGGGGATAAGAGTGGGAAGAAATCAGGAAAACCTAGATTCAAAGGAAAAGGACGTTATCGGACTATACTTTTTCCGCAAGTTAAAGCTAATTGTGTCCAAGATAATCAGATTAATTTACCTAAATTTGGGACAGTTAAGTTCATTAAGCACCGCCCGATTCCTGATGTTTTTAAGATTAAAACAGCACAAATAACTAGGAAAGCTGATGGCTATTACTTGACACTTTCTCTCGAAGATACAAACGTCCCAGAATCAACTATAGATATAACTCCCACCTCAGAGAATACGCTAGGTATTGATATGGGCTTAAAAGATTTTTTGGTAACTTCTGAAGGTGAAAAAGTAGAAATCCCTCAGTTTTATCGAAAAGGACAAGAAAGACTCAAAAAGCTACAGCAGAAGGTATCTCGTCGTCACAAAGGAAGTAAACGCTATCAAAAAGCAGTCAAGCAACTTGGAAAACATCATCAAAAAGTTGCTAGACAGAGAAAAGATTTCCACTTTAACACTATTAAATTAATTCTTAATCAAGGAGATGTCATTGCCCATGAAAAACTCAACATTAAGGGACTTGCTAAAACTAGACTAAGCAAATCAATCTATGATGCTGGTTGGGGAAATTTTCTGAGTAGATTAGCTGTCAAAGCCGAAAATGCTGGACAGTTAACGATAGAAGTTAACCCCAAAAATACATCACAGAATTGTTCAGGTTGTGGCAAGAAAGTTCCGAAAAAGCTATCAGAAAGAATCCATAACTGTCCTCATTGTGGGTTATCAATGGATAGAGATCAAAACGCAGCTAGAAATATAAGAAATTTGGCGGTAGGGATGAACGCCAGTAGTAAAGCTCAGTTACGAACCGAAGCGCAAGCTGGTGCTGCTGAGAAGCCCCAACCACATCACGAAGTGATTGGTTGTGGGTAATTCACGTTTTTAACGCTAAGGGGGTTAACTCTGGAACGGTAGAATGAATAATTCGCGGACAATTACTCGGTGCATCTGGTTAGAGATTTAACATTACTGTTACATTTTAAATTTAAGCAAAACTTGCTCAACTCAAAAGTGGTTATGTTAACATCTTCAGTAATATTAAGTTAATTTTAGATTGAGCTAATGAGCAAGGTTTTGGTGCTAAACGCCTCTTACGAACCGCTCAACCTTACCAGCTGGCGAAGGGCGGTGGTTTTGTTGCTCAAAGGGAAAGCTGAACAGCTTGAATATAACGGAACCTTCATTTATACCAACTTTCCGTTACCCACCGTAATCCGTTTACGGTACTATGTTCGAGTCCCTTACAAAGAAATTCCTTTAACCCGTCGTAATATCTTAGAGCGAGATAGCAATCGTTGCCAATATTGCGGTTATAAGGGAGAGCAACTAACCCTTGATCATGTGATTCCTCGTTCTCGCGGTGGTGGTGATAGTTGGGAAAATATGGTGGCAGCTTGTGTCCGTTGTAATGTTAAAAAAGGGAATCGCACCCCAAAAGAAGCAGAAATGCCCCTAGCTCGTCCACCTCGCCGTCCCTACAGTAGTCTCCACTTTGAACTGGCTAGACATATTCAAGGTAATCGTAATCAAGAATGGCGCAAATATGTGATTGGCATTCCTTAAAGCCTTTCCCTTAGATAGCACTGGCTAATAGTAACATAAGTATTAGACCATCAGCAATTCGTTTGACTTCTCTTGGTCAGAATCGGATCATGTTAATTTGCGCTTGATAAGATAGCAATTAACAACAACTTGCTGGCGGTAATATGTCATCTAATTTAATTACAGAGAACAATTCTATTTATCCCCAAGGCAATGGCAATAGTTTAAGAGCAGAAAATGCTTCCGAAGCTAATCATGTTTCTTCGGCACAAGTCACTCAATCCACATCCAGTTATACCAATGATGCTGATGCCTCCCTTGATGAGGTTATAGAAGCATTCCAAAAAACCCTAGAACGTCATCGTGGAGAGAGACAGCTAGTCATTATTCAAGACTTCCCTGATCCTGATGCTCTATCTAGTGCTTGGGCTTATCAACTGATCGCACAACAATACGAAATTCAGTGTGATGTGGTCTATGCGGGGATTCTTTCCCATCAAGAAAATATTGCTCTGGTTAAGCTCACTGGATTACCTGCCAAACGATGGGGAATTCAAACCCTTAAAGAAAGAGATTTATCAGTTTATCAGGGTTGCGTTTTACTAGATACTCAAGGAACAACCAGTCAATTAATGCCTTTAGTTCGTGAGCAAAAACTGCCCATTACAATTATTATTGATCACCATAGTGATCAAGGGGATGTTGGTGCAGAGTTTATGGATGTACGAGGGCATACTAGGGCAACAGCAACGATTTTAACCCAGTACATTCAAGCGGGGCTCTTAAAATTTAATCCCAGTAATAGCAAGCACGTTAAATGTGCTACAGCTTTAATGCACGGTTTGCGATCTGATACGAATCGATTAATGCAAGCTCAAGAGGAAGATTTTTTAGCAGCCGCTTATCTGAGTCGATTTTATGATGCCCAATTACTAGATGCAGTCCTTCAGATGTCCCGCTCTAAGCGAGTCATGGATGTGATTGAGCGTTCTTTACGTAACCGCATTGTGAAAAATAATTTTTCTATTGCTGGGGTTGGGTATTTACGCTACGATGACCGCGATGCCATTCCCCAAGCGGCAGATTTTTTGGTGACAGAGGAGAATGTTCACACCGCAGTGGTTTATGGGATTGTCCACAACGAACATGAGGAGTTAGAGGTGGTGATTGGATCCCTACGAACCACGAAGTTAACCCTTGATCCGGATGAGTTTATTAAAGAGGCTTTTGGTCGCGATACCCAAGGACGATATTTTGGTGGTGGACGTTATATGGCGGGGGGATTTGAAGTTCCGTTAGGCTTTTTATACGGCTTTAATGAACATTCTGAATATGCGAAGTTAAAGTGGGAAGTGTTTGATACTCAGATTAAACAGAAGCTCTTACGGGTTGTCAATCCTGAGGATAGTGTGATTAATACGGATTAATTCTTATCGCGCTTGGGAGAAAAATAACACGGGATACCAGCTACTACGAAGAACTTCATTAGCAAAACTGGGAAGTGTCCACTGGAGTAAGCCTCCCCGATCATCTGAACCTACCGCGATCGCGCTTACATCTTCATTAATGACACCTTTCACAATCTCCAATAAAGGAGTCCCTATTTCTACTCGAGTCTCCACCGTTAAGCCCACACTTTCTAAGTCTTTTTGAACTTCAGTAATCCGCTTTTCTGCTTCCTGTTTACGGGCTTCGAGAGTTTCTCGGGGTAATCTGCCCCCTTCTTGAATCACCCAAAAGAGGAAACATTTTTTAAGTGCTGAAGTCCCATCCTGTTGCACATATTTCTTAATTTGTTTCACTAAATATTGAGCAGCTGCACTGTCATTGTAGGGAATTAACAGCGATCGCCATAAATGCTGACATCGTAACTCTAGCTCTTCTTTGGTATAAACTGAAATATGATTAGGGCGGAAAATCATTAACGGGGCGGAAGTAGAACGAGCTAAAGTTAAACTGGTGCTACCAAATACTTTTTCTTGTAGAAAACTGCGAATCGGTGTTCCTGCTAAAACCACATCAATTTTTTCCTGCTGAACAATCCGAGGAATTGTATCACTAGGTTTTCCATTGGGAACTTCTACTTTTACCTCTACGCCTTCTGGAATGTTCTCTAAAGCCACTTGTAACCTTTTTTTAGCGGCTTCTACTTTTTCTTCATCAACGTGGGGAATTTCTCCTTCTTCCCAATAAGGAACACTATGAAGAAAGACAATATAATTTAAGCCTGACGCGCTCAGACTCGAGACATAAGAAGCAAAACGATCTAGACCATCGGTAAAATCAGTGCAAATCAGACAACGCTTAAACATAAAGAAGGGCTTGAATAAATTCTGGAAAAATTCATTGCTAATCTGGCTCAATTACCCTAACTTTACCATAGGAAATCTGATAATGGTTGCTCCATCAATAACTATTAACTGAAACGCCCCGTTTTCCCCAGCTTGTTCAGCTTTTAGAGACCAAGCAAGAGAGAGAGGTCGATCAGCTTTTATACGAGTCTAGTAGAGACTACGCAGAATAGCCTTGATCAATTCCCCATTCGTGCTTAATAAACTCCTTATACATATTTTCTCGCGTTAACATTTGCTCATAGAGCTTGACTAAGAACTCTTGGGCTTGTTCACGGCTCATGTGTTGCACTTGGCTCTCAAATGAACGTAGGTTGAATTCTTGTTCTAAAGATAGTTCCATAGCTTACCTCACAATTTTTCAGGTTTAGGGCAAAGCAGTTAACTTTGTTAACAATTATAAAGAATGCTTGACATTTATTTCAATCTTCCTTTGGAAATAGTTTTTCTTCCACAAAGTGGATTTCTGGTTAATATAGCGAACCTGAACTAGAATAAATTGTTCAATTTGAACACAATGTTTAACTTTTTTTCCCTAAATAAAAGCCTAAAATACTAGCGATGAGAACCGCTTGCACGGTAATTAAAAGCGTTAAACTCTCTTGTCGTTGTTCTATGGGAAGGGCTAGAGTAATGCCAAGAAATGACCCAATGAGGCTTAAACCGTAGATGATGACCAGTAAAATTAAGACAGAATTCATAGTGATTGATGAGTGAATTAAATTCTTATACCTCTGACTATACTCCTACATTGAAAAAATTAATGGTAGAGGTAAAAATTTCTAATTTTAAGCAACTTAGTCAGCAAGCAGGGGTGTCGGAAAAACAAATTTTGCACTTAAGGCGGGGTAAAATTAAACAAATGCGTTTAGAGGTCTTGCTTGCTCTTGCTTCGACTTTATCAATTTCGTTAGAGGAGTTAGTGCGACAATTTTCCCCTGAAAGTATTTC